>NZ_FNHH01000044.1 GCF_900103545.1 Daejeonella rubra | reverse complement strand
AAAGAGGGGAAATGTATGTGGAAAACTATAAGAGAGCAGCCTGAAGAAAATCTTTTTTAAATTAAATTTGGAAATAAGTTAAACCTAGAATACGAACACCCTAGCTATATTTTAATTGAAAGTTACCCTTGGGCGGTGGAGAAATCTGTTGATCAAAGCACTGACTTTATTGACGAATTTTTCTTTGTTCCTTCATACCTACCGGCAGGCAGGCATTCGAAATAACAGGCAAACACAATCTTACTGCGGGCTCAATTTAATCTGAAACAATTTATCCCATTTCTTACCGGTAACAAACAAACGCTTCCCTTTGCTATCCCAGGCAATACCGTTGAGTACAAATCCATCAAAATCCTTCATTGTTCTGTCTGCATCCGGATAAAGATCTGAAAGATCAACCTCGCCTGTAACCTGGCCATTGGCAGGATCAATCATAACTATCCGATTGGAATTATAAATATTCGCAAAAATTCTTCCATCAATAAATTCAAGCTCATTAAGTTCATTCACAGGTCCATTTTGATCATAAACTTCAATTGAACCTTCCTGCATATAGGTATCCTTATTCAAAATAAAGATTGAATTACTGCCATTGGTACTGTAAATAACTTTCCCATCATTACACAATCCCCAGCCTTCTCTCTGGTACTGGCCCGGAAATTCACGGAGTAATTTAAACGAATTCAAATCAAATTCCAGGTTCAGATTATTCTGGTAGGTCAACATCAGGATCTTATCGCCCACAATGGTTATTCCCTCTGAGAATATCTCATCTCTGACCTTCGTTACCTGCAAAACTTTCCCTGTAGCAGGATCTGTCTTCCGGAGACTAGACTCCCCTAACAAACCATCACTTTCATATAAAAACCCTTTGTGATATTCTAATCCCTGTGTATACGAGCTGGTATCATGCTTGAAAGTCTGCTGAACTATATAACTGAATTTTTGAGGAACCAATGTAGATTTCACTACAATATTAGTACTGATCTCTTCAGGCTCCGCATTGCCACGGTAGATCTTTGCAGTTATCGATTTAATACCCAATGGAAGTTCATTTGTTGGCACACTAACAGGCTTTTCTCCTGCCGCCTTTTGTAATTTGACTCCATCCGCAAAATACACGACAGAATCAGCCTTAGCCTTCAGACTAAGCTCCAGATTTACTGAATCACCAAGGTTTACAGAAGTCCCGGCCTCCGGACTTACCCATGTAGAAGCTGAGCTGCTGTTTTCTTTAGGCTCATTCGAGCATTGCGCAAATAAGAAAAGTGTACAAAGTGAAAAGTATATTAGTTTAGATCTCATGGTTGCATTTATAAAATTCAAGGTCAGTCTCAGGGCCAGAACGCATCTTCTATATGATTGATAACCGGCTTGCCAAAATTATCAAACAAAACTGAAATTATATCAAATCTTATTTCATGCTGATGGCCCATTAAATGAATGTACTCATCCGCAGCAAGCGCCATAAGTTTTTGTTTATCAGGACTTACAAAATCTTCAGGCTCTGCAAAAGTATTATTCCTGCGTGTTTTTACTTCAACAAAAACAATGGTGGAGTTTTTATAGGCAATCAGGTCGATCTCAGACTTCTTAAATACCCAATTTTCTTCCAGGATCTCAAACCCTAACTCTTCCAGATATCCCTTTGCCAGCTTTTCTCCATCTGTGCCTAAGATATTATGCCCGGCCATTACTTAACGATCACAGAACCCAGAAAAATGGAGATCCCCTTTTCAACCTCTTTCACCTGCAGGTAATGGCGCATCAGGATATTCTGATTATCTATATCGGTCTCAGCCTGAATATCATCACGAATTTTCTTGAGGATACGGTCGACCTTACGCTTTTTCAAATGAAAAATGCCCCCCAGGATCGTAGATCTCAAGTTTTCACTTTCATTTCTTACGTAGATCTTCCTTTTTGCATACCAGTTCTCACTTAAAATATAAGGTGAAGATACCATAGATATGGCTAGATCAGCGATCTCATGATCTGCATGTTTTATGAAATCTTGTTCCGAAGGCAGCGCACCGTTTTCGAGCTGCTTTTTATATTCATCAATAACACGGGTGCAAAGGGTATTTTCGAAACTGACATCAGCCAGGTTGGCAATGATATAAGGTGCAATATAGGTGTCGGTAATATCATCCCAATGAACCAATTCATGCCCATAGTTTAATAAAAGACGAACAATTTCCTTTTCCTGATTTTCATCAGTGTCTGATATTCCGGGAAGTTCAGGCGCTAAAGGTTCAGGGATATTATCAGGCTGATTCTGGGGTGTATAGCTGTTGTTATCCTTCTTAATTTTCCCGAGTCGTATCTTATTTAATTCTGAGATAAGTACTCTTTCTTCGATTTGAAGCAAAGAGCTGCACTCACGAACAAAAACTGAGGCCTTGATACCATCAGGGATCTTCGCAATACTCTCTACAACCTCACGGATGATCCCAGCCCGTTTGATCGGGTCATTTCCGGCATCTTTTAAAAGAATTCCGGTCTTGTATAAAATAAAATCCTTTTTATTCTGATCAATATGGGTTTTAAAGGCAGCACTACCGAATTTCTGCACATAGGAATCAGGGTCATGGCTATCCGGAAAGTTTACCACTTTCACATTCAGTCCCTCTTCAAGGATCATATCCAATCCTCTTAACGAAGCTTTAATACCAGCCTCATCCCCATCATAAAGAATAGTAATATTTTTCGTGAAGCGGCCAATCATACGGATCTGCTCGATCGTCAGTGATGTGCCTGAGGAAGCAACCACATTTTCTACACCTGCCTGGTGGACTGACAACACATCAGCGTATCCTTCAACCAGATAGCAATTGTCTTCATCGCGCATTGATTTTTTGGCGAAGAACAAGCCATAAAGCACATTCGACTTATGGTAAATATCACTTTCGGGAGAATTGACATATTTAGGAACCGCCTTATCTGTCTTTAAGGTACGACCGCCAAAACCAATGACCCTTCCGGTAAAACTATGGATCGGGAACATGACCCTGCCACGGAAACGATCATATAATTTTTCATTATCCTTGCGGATAGTTAAACCGGTATCTTCCAGGAATTGAATATTATAGCCTTCTTTTATTCCCTGCTGGGTTAAAGCATCCCACACATCCGGAGAATAGCCTAATTCGAATTTTTTAATGATATCATCACGGAAACCCCTCTCCTTGAAGTAGCTGAGTCCGATACTTTTCCCCTCATCCGTTTCCATCATTTGCTGATGGAAAAATTTAGCAGCCCATCCTGAAACGATGTATAAACTTTCACGGCGGTCGTTGACCGCCTGCTCCTCCGGCGAGTTTTCAACCTCCTCAATCTCAATGCTGTATTTATTTGCCAGGTAACGGAGTGCTTCCGGATAGGTCGCCTTCTCATGTTCCATGATAAAACGGACAGAATCACCACCCTGACCGCACCCAAAACACTTAAAAATGCCCTTGCCAACTGATACATGGAAGGAAGGAGTTCTTTCATTATGAAAAGGACAGAGTCCGATCATACTTGTACCGCGCCTTTTTAAGGACACAAAATCGCCTACGACTTCCTCAATACGGGAAGTTTCAATGATCTTGTCTACGGTCTCTTTAGGAATCAAAATTTTTAAACTGGGAATTAAAATTAGTGAAACTATTCGTCTTCAGGAACGAAAGATAAATTTAGTTCGAAAAAGCGTCAAAGGATGATAAATTTATTACACAAGACATATTTGCAGTGTGACACTTAGCGAGGGCGAACTGTACT
Source organism: Daejeonella rubra (assembly GCF_900103545.1). GTDB lineage: Bacteria > Bacteroidota > Bacteroidia > Sphingobacteriales > Sphingobacteriaceae > Daejeonella > Daejeonella rubra. The sequence continues at coordinate 13,509 of NZ_FNHH01000044.1, read as the reverse complement.
CTCGAGCACATTTGCTCATTTGCTGATTATCTCATTTGCGAATTAATATATCAATTAATTAATCATTTTCTACGCTGACCATTCCCCTATTTATAACCCTTATGCAGGATTAAAAAACTGGCTCTTTCCTCTCTTTTAAAAGGAATATCCCAATTACCCTGGTAGGTAACCTTAGTTGGTAAGAGGGTTTGGTCTTCACCAAAATAGCCCAATTCAATATTCATCTGTACATCAAAATCGAAGGCCAGATTATCATATTTCATATCCACATAACGGCCAAGGATCTGAAAATTGCGCATATCAAAGATCGTGGTCAGTTCCTTGATCATTAATCCATCTTTAGTCCAGTTGGATAGGCCCGGCTTCATCGCAACCTTAAAACGGTATACCGGAATGGAATCCAGGTAGGTTCCTCTGAAAAAGGAATAATCATAATACTGCCTCATGTTCGGAGTGAAGATCTGAGTCTTGCTCCCGATGAAGGGAACCCCTTTGATCGGTCGCCCCGGACTGAATATCAAGGTCTTCAGCTTATCCTTATACGACTCATTGCTTTCACCTTTGGCTCCGGTTATGGGCGCTGAAGGGACAAAATCAGAGTTATAGGCATTCATGAAGATATAGTCAAACATCTCTACGGTGTAGAGCGAAAATTTCCCGTTCTTTTTGTAGACCTTCCCTTCGTCCTTCTTGTCAAGGAACTGCATTTTATAAGGACCATCATTATTATGATAGATCCTGCGGTAGATCTTTCCTTCTACCGCATTCTGCTTATCATAAGTAAAAACCCTGTTTTCAGCAGTGAACGTGTACTTCTTCATGTTACGGAAAGCCGCATAGAAGCTTGTATCATTGATAATTTCATTGATGAAACTCTCAACGGTTAAGCGTGTTGAAGTAACGGTAATTGCCGAATCAATGGTGACCGTTAAAACAGTATCGGGGTTAAAACGAGGAATCTGCTGAGCGAAACTGTATCCACATATGCTCATCAGGCTCAGAAATAAATATAGTCTCTTTATCATAAATTGTACCTCTTTGGCAGGATCAGCAGCCGATCAATTCCCTAACTGCTTCAGGGCAATATAGGTCATTAAACCAGTGCTTAATCTGAGTGAATCTTCATCCACATCAAATGTTGGTGTATGTACTGAGGATGTGATCCCGCGTGAAACATTACCTGTTCCCAGTCGGTAGAAACAAGCATCAGAAACCTGCGAATAATACGCAAAGTCTTCAGCAGCCATCCAGATATCCAGGTCAAGAACGTTCTCTTTTCCTAAATAGTCTTCGGCATAGGCGCGAACATCCGCAGTAAGCACCTCTTCATTGATCAGAAAAGGATATCCGCGAACAATATTAAAATCACAGCTTCCACCCATTGCTTCAGCAATACCTTCGGCCATTTTTTTCATTTTTTCGTGTGCCTTAGCTCTCCAGTCTTCATCCATGGTGCGAAAAGTGCCTTCCAGATAAACCTCATTTGGGATCACATTGGTCGCACCATTGGCAATCACCTTCCCGAATGATAAAACGGATGGTGTTTTCGGATCAGCTACGCGGCTAACGATCTGCTGTAAAGCAATAATAATATGTGAAGTGATCACTACAGGATCGATATTCTGCTGAGGCTGAGCCCCATGACCACCTTTTCCATGCACTGTTACATAGATCTCATCGGTAGAAGCCATATATTTTCCGGAGCGGAAACCAACCTTACCTGTCTCGATCAATGGCATCACATGCTGACCAACTACTGCATCTGGCTTTGGATTTTCCAATACGCCTTCTTTGATCATCATACTTGCACCACCGGGTAATTTTTCTTCGGCAGGCTGAAATATTAACTTTACTGTCCCGCCAAATTCATTCTGCAGCTCAGTCAGGATCTTCGCTGTTCCCAGAAGTGATGAGGTATGAACATCATGTCCGCAGGCATGCATAACCCCAGGATTTTTTGACTTATACACCACATCGTTTGCTTCCACGATCGGCAAGGCATCCATATCGGCCCTGAGAGCTACCACAGAATCAGATTGCTTTGCTCCCTTGATCAAGGCTACCAATCCGGTGTTAGCCATCTTCTTGTATTCAATACCCAGTTCATCCAGCTTTTGGGCTACATAAGCTGAAGTTTCATACTCATGAAAAGAAAGCTCAGGATTGGCATGTAAATGACGGCGGTTTGCTACTACATCACTGTGAATCTGATTGGCAAGGAGGGTAATTTTATCTTTTAACATTATCGAAGAATTATCATTTCAGAGAAAATGAACAGTGAGGAATAATACCTTTTCAGTTCATTCATAAATTTTTCAGCTTCGAGCCTTGTCCGGAAATCACCAACTCTGACCCGGTAATTTGGCTGGACATAACTGATATAACTGCTATGTGCTGGAAAGCGTATTTTAAATTTTGATTGTTCAGCATATGCCTGCTGACGCTCCAAACCGGAAAATATCTGTACCCTGAAACCGGATACTGAAATACTGCTTCCGGATCTGCTGTCTTTACTCAGTTCCAAACGTTTAGCGATCAGGCTGTCTATCTGCGGATCTTTTATGACCAGCACCTTCCCCCGCTCCTGAGCTGAAACGCTATGGATGCAAATGATAAGAAAAATAAATCCGATGAAACTTTTCCAATTCATTATCCTATTCTACTCCTACACCATGACAGTTCTTGTACTTCTTGCCGCTTCCGCAAGGACAAGGATCATTTCTTCCGATCTTGTTCTCAACACGAATAGGCTGGGTCTTTTGCAATTCCCTGGTATCATCTACAGGCATCCCACCTGCAGTCTGCCCAAGCTCAGGCTTTGAAACCTTTAGTTTACTCAGATCCTGACGTGGCTGAGGACGAGCCTCACGAACCTGATCAGGGTCTTGCGATGGTATATTGCCTTTAAAGAGGAAGCTGACAATATCTTTATTAACCGTAGCAAGCATTTGCTTGAACATATTGAATGCTTCCATTTTATACACAATCAATGGATCTTTCTGCTCATAAACAGCATTCTGAACAGACTGCTTCAGCTCATCCATCTCACGTAAATGTTCCTTCCAGGCATCATCGATCAGCGCTAAAACAACCGTTTTTTCGAAGGCTTTGAATACTTCATGACCATTGCTGTCGACTGCTTTTTTAAGATTGGCAGCCACCTGAACCGAGCGAACACCATCAGAGAAAGGAACCACTATATTTTCAATCTGATCGCCACGCTCCTTCAACACATCCCGAAGAACCGGGTAGGTTTGCTGGGCAATTGCTTCCAGCTTACGGTGATAGAAACTCTCGATCTTTTCAAAGATCCTGTCTGTAAGATTATGAATATTGGTTTCTGCAAATTGTTTTTCAGTCAATTCGGGATCTACCGAGAAGATACGGATGATCTCCATTTCGAAACCTTCGAAATTGCCCTGTTCTTTGTATTCAGTGCAAATATCTTCCACCACATCAAAAATGGTATTATTCAGATCCACATCCAGACGCTCTCCAAACAAAGCATTTTTACGCTTCGCATAGATAACCGAACGCTGAGAGTTCATTACGTCATCATACTCCAGTAAACGCTTACGAACACCAAAGTTGTTCTCTTCCACTTTACGCTGTGCACGCTCAATGGATTTGGTGATCATGGAATGCTGAATTACTTCACCATCTTCAATACCCATTCTCAGCATGATATTGGAGATACGCTCTGAACCGAATAAACGCATCAGGTTATCTTCCAATGAAACGAAGAACTGACTTGAACCCGGATCACCCTGGCGACCAGCACGACCACGCAGCTGCCTGTCGACACGACGGGATTCATGTCGCTCAGTACCCACAATTGCCAAACCACCTGCTTCCTTCACACCTGGGCCAAGCTTGATATCCGTACCACGACCCGCCATATTGGTAGCAATGGTTACCGTTCCTGCCTGTCCAGCTTCTGCAACAATATCCGCTTCCTTCTGGTGAAGTTTTGCATTCAGTACATTATGTTTGATACCTCTGAGTTTCAGCATTCTGCTTAACAGCTCCGAGATCTCCACAGAGGTTGTACCCACCAATACCGGTCGGCCAGCCTGTGTTAATCTGGTAATTTCATCCGCAACAGCATTGTATTTCTCACGAACGGTGCGGTAAACCATGTCTTCCTCATCCTTACGCTTAGCGACCACATTGGTAGGAATTTCAACCACATCCAGTTTGTAGATCTGCCATAATTCGCCAGCCTCAGTCACCGCAGTACCAGTCATACCACAAAGCTTATGGTACATTCTGAAGAAGTTCTGCAGGGTGATGGTTGCATAGGTTTGTGTGGCATCTTCCACCTTCACATTTTCTTTCGCCTCGATCGCCTGATGTAATCCGTCAGAATAACGGCGTCCATCCATGATACGGCCGGTTTGCTCATCAACTAGTTTAATTTTACCCTCGTCAACGATGTATTCCACATCAATTTCAAAGAGCGTATAAGCTTTTAACAGCTGATTTACGGAATGGATACGTTCAGATTTGATTGAAAAATCGCGCATCAGCGCATCTTTCGTTTCAACTTTCTCTTCTGTTGAAAGAGTTGATTTTTCGAGCTCAGCGATCTCAGTCCCAACATCGGGCATCACAAAGAAACTCTGATCTTCACCAGAGCTGGTGATCAGCTCGATACCTTTTTCAGTTAATTCAACCTGGTTATTTTTTTCATCGATCACAAAGAAAAGCTCAGAATCTACCTTAGGCATCTCCTTGTTTTGGTTTTCCATGTAATAGTGCTCCGATTTTGTAAGCACCTGTTTCATACCAGGCTCACTCAAAAATTTGATCAGCGCCTTACTTTTTGGTAAACCACGGTAAGCTCTCAATAAGGCTAAACCACCTTCCTGCGGACCGCCATGGCCCTCATTGATTGATTTTTTAGCCTCATTCAATACACTGTTTATGAAATTTTTCTGTGCAGTTACCAAACGCTCAATGCGTGGTTTCAGATCATAAAATTCATGCTCATCACCGCGGGGAATCGGACCAGAAATGATCAATGGCGTTCTTGCATCATCGATCAAAACCGAATCCACCTCATCCACCATGGCGAAGTGCAATTTACGCTGAACCAGACTTTCCGGGTTCAATGTCATATTGTCACGCAGGTAGTCGAAACCAAACTCATTATTGGTACCGAATGTGATATCTGCAAGGTAGGCTTTGCGTCTCTCTTCCGAATTTGGCTGGTGCTTATCGATACAATCAACCGTTAATCCGTGAAATTCGAACAGCGGTCCGTTCCATTCTGAGTCACGTCGGGCCAGGTAATCATTCACGGTTACGATATGAACTCCCTGTCCTGATAATGCGTTCAGGTAGGCCGGCAAAGTACCAACAAGAGTTTTACCTTCACCAGTTGCCATTTCGGCGATCTTTCCCTGGTGCAATACAATACCACCGATGAGCTGAACATCGTAATGGACCATGTTCCAGGTCACTTCGGTACCTGCAGCAAGCCATGTATTATGGTGCGTAGCCTTATCGCCATTAATAATAACATTCTTCTTACGGGCAGCCAGTTCACGGTCGGCCTGCGTTGCAGTAACCTCAATCGTTTTATTTTCAGTGAAACGACGAGCGGTGTCTTTCATCACAGCAAAGGCTTCCGGCAAAATTTCCATCAGCACTTTTTCAAGCTCTGCATCGCGATCCTTCTGAAGTTTATCCAGCTGATCATATAATGCGGTCTTCTCATTGATCGGAAGATCTTCAGATTCAGCTTTAGCCTTTACTTCGGCGATCTCCACATCTATTGCGGCAAGAAATTCTTTAATGCGGGCCTTAAAATCAAGGGTTTTCTGCCTTAATTCATCATTGCTTAAAGCAGATAATTTAGCGTATTCTTCTTTGGTCTTTTCAACCAATGGCTGAATTAACTTTATATCACGGTTTGATTTGCTACCGAAAAGCTTACTAATAAGTGCTAACATGTGTATTCGAAAGATTAAAATCAATTATATACAACAACTACGCCACAGCTAATAATTAGCCAGAATGGCACAATTGGCGTGCAAAATTACGATTATTCTCCGCAAGAATGCGGTAAATAAACTGATTATTCTCTGCTAACCTACAGGAGGATAATGAGAGGGCAGATCGAATCAGCCTTGTGGTGTATATTTCAATTCTTTCAATGGTTTGATTGTTAGCAATGAGCTCAATTGAGTGATGGGGATGTGGTTTAATTGTTGGAGGCGTATGATTGGAATTCTTAGTTTACGATGAGAGGAGCACCATTTTCTTGTCATTGCGAAGAGGCACGATGAAGCAATCTCCTGATTAGCTTTCAATTGATTTTGAGATTGCCACGCAGTGCAATGACAAATTAACTCGCGCAAAGACGCAGAGACGCAATTGCATAGTTGAAACGAATATTCCTAAATAGCCCCTAACTATTTGCGCCTTAGCGTCTTTGCGAGACTGCCTCCTTGTAGTTGGAAATAAAAAGCTGCATTTAGCAAAAAAAATAATTCGAATTTAAAGCAAATGTCATCCTGAAACCTGCCCTTCAGCAGGTGAGGGAACTTCGTGAACAAGACAAAAATTGAATTCAGGATAGTAATAAAAGATTATTTTGTTGTTTAAACTAGTCAGAAGACTCTTATTTATTGCACATCTTAGGGAGCCGCTACAGTAAAACTTCGGATAGTAATCAGTTAAATGATCAAGCGGCTCCTATTTCTCATCTATCCCACCAAAAACCATTTCCCATCCATCCCAAAATGTATACTTTACAAATTGACAATTCCCTTGTTCATTTGTTAATTCAGCCTATCTTTACAGAATGAATATCCTAATACTCGGCTCGGGTGGACGTGAAAGTGCTTTCGCCTCAAAAATGGCTCAAAGCAGTCTTTTATCGCAACTTTATATTGCACCCGGAAATGCCGGAACATCGGCTTATGGTAAAAATGTAAACCTAAAACCAACAGATTTTGAAGGCATTGCTGAATTTGTGCTGAAGAACAATGTGCAGTTGGTGGTGGTAGGGCCTGAAGAACCGCTGGTAAAAGGAATTCATGATTTTTTTCTTGATCGCGAGGATCTTAAACATATCCCGGTGATCGGTCCACAGATGCATGGAGCACAACTGGAAGGCAGCAAGGATTTTTCAAAGCAGTTTATGATCCGCCATGGGATCCCAACCGCGGCCTTCAGATCATTCAATAAAGCAAATCTGGAAGAAGGCTTAACATACCTGGAGACACAGAAACTCCCGATCGTTTTAAAGGCTGATGGCCTGGCTGCCGGAAAGGGGGTTTTGATCTGCGAAAGCCTGGAGGATGCCAAAACTGAACTGAAAGCCATGATTTCTGATGCAAAGTTCGGAGAAGCCAGCAGCACCGTGGTTATTGAAGAGTTTTTAACCGGAATTGAACTTTCTGTCTTTGTGTTAACGGATGGAAAAAGCTATAAGATCCTGCCTGAAGCGAAAGATTATAAACGTATTGGAGAAGGTGATACGGGCTTGAATACCGGTGGAATGGGATCTGTTTCTCCTGTTTCTTTTGCGGATGCCGAATTCATGAAAAAAGTAGAAGACCGGGTGATCATTCCTACCATAGAGGGGTTAAAAAAAGATAATATTCCGTATAAAGGATTCATTTTTATAGGTCTGATGGCCTCAAACAATCCTCAGGGAAGGGAACCTTATGTGATTGAATACAATGTGCGCATGGGTGATCCGGAGACTGAAAGTGTGATCCCAAGAATTGAAAGTGACCTGGTCGATCTTTTTCTGGGCGTTGCCAATGAAAATCTGTCAGAGAAGGAATTACTGATTTCACCGAAAACGGCTGCCACAGTCATGATCGTTGCCGGTGGATATCCGGGTGAATATTCCAAAGGAAAAACCATCACAGGCATAGAAAACCTTCGACATTCCATTGCTTTTCATGCGGGTACGGAACTCGATAATGGGGTTATCAAATCTAATGGAGGGCGGGTAATCGCTATCACCTCCCTGCAGGATAACCTCTTTGATGCCGTGCAAAATGCCACTGCTGATGCAGGAAGGATCTATTTTGACGGACGTTATTTCCGTCCGGATATTGGCGTCGATCTGATGGGGATTTCTTAGATATTAATTTATTTTCTTCGAGGGAAATAGCTCTTCCAATTTATCCAGCAGTTCTTCTCCGCGGAGATCACGCCCGATGATCATTCCATTGGGATCCAGTAAAAAATTACGCGGGATACTGGTGATCCCATATAATGCTGCGGCTTCACTTCCCCAGAATTTAAGGTCGGAAACATGCTGCCATTGCAGTTTATCATCCTGAATAGCCTTTAGCCAGCTCTTTTTTTCCTTATCGAGGGAGACGCCAAAGACGGTAAATCCATTATTCTTATAGGTCTTGAACGCCTGAACCACATTGGGGTTTTCCTGCCTGCATGGCGCACACCAGGCCGCCCAGAAATCAAGAAGTACATATTTCCCTTTTAGCTTAGATAAAGCCAACTTCTTTCCTGAAGTATCAGCGAGCGCAAAATCAGGGGCCATTGCACCTACTGAGGTTTTTTTCTGACTGTTTATGTATTCCCGGATGGCTTTTGCGGTAGCGCCTGATTGAATTTCACCACTCAGTCCCGAAAACAGATTATCGGCCTCAATATAATTATTGGTAGCTCCGGCAATATTGGGGATCAGCAATAAGGAAACAAAAGCAGAGGAATTCTTTTGCACGAATTTCTTTTGAAAATTTGCCAGCTCTCTGCCTGCATCGCGGAAAGGAATGCGAAACAGTCGGCCAATGGAATCAGCTGCTATTCCCCCGATGGATAGTCGTTGCGCCTCTTCGTTGATGGCATTTACCTTCGCAGAATAGGGTGCATTTTCAACATTGTACTGAAAGAGATCATCCTGAGCTTTTGAACCTTTAACCAAAGCATCGGCCAGATCGGAGGTGATTTCCACGGAAATAGTCCCCTTATCGAGGATAAACTCTTTGGGCCGCGAACCAATTTTTTTATAATCTTCGGACAGCGAAAGAAATGCTGGAACAGGTTCATCTATCATTCCATTGATGCTGAATTTACCGTTTACAACTTCAATTTTCTGAACATTTCCCTTCGCATTAGCATCAAAAAATGAAGTTTGAGTAAAGTAAAGGGTTTTTATTTCGGGCTTACTCACCGTTCCGCTGATGGTATAAGTGCCCTGCTGTGCTAAGCCCAAAACCGGACTTATCAACAAAAAGAATAAAAAAATTATCGGTATGTATCTCATGTATATGCTTCTAAGGATGATATCGCAAAATTAAAAATATTAAACGCTCAAAATAGGAAATATTGGTTGATGGAGGTAATATTCTTGTTTTAGGTTGGGTATTTAGGGTCAAATAACTGTCTATCCGGAATAAAATTGAGTTTTCCATAGAAAAACTAAGCCTTTTATCACAGACATAATACCATCTATCACTTTCGGTGGGTAACACCCTTTCATATATAAAAGCTATTGCCAATTGCAGGGACCGGCCTCCTGGGATTTCGTAGTAAAGGCGCGCTTTATTCATGCAATGACGTTTCATAAATCACTGCAGTTAAGCAATCCTGAGAAGTGCTTTAAATCCATTCATCTCTTACACTTCCACTAACACGGCTTGGATTGCACTGATAGAATAAAGCGTGGATTTACAAGAAATACCAGGAAGACGCGGCTGTTACTCACCGCTGTCGGCATTACTTAATTCCCAGCCCGCACGGCTAAAGCCATTCGGAGGGGCTGATGGGAAAAGGATTGCCCTCTCCCGGCAAGAGCGGAAAAAACTATTTATGAATTAATAACTATATTTTTTCTATTCAATCTAATAAATCCCACTTCTCCCTACAAAAAAATCCAAATAAATCAGGATGTTTGAAAAAGAACACCAAACAAAAAATGACTCACAACATCTCCGATTACCCGACAATAATCCGCGAAAAATTCCAGCAACTCTTTGCGCAGGAAGCTTTAATCATCCGTTCACCCGGCAGGATCAACCTGATCGGGGAGCATACAGATTATAATATGGGATTTGTACTACCCGCAGCGATCAATAAAGCGATCTATCTGGGTATTCATCCTCGTGAAGACCGGCTGATTAGCTTGTACTCACTTGATTATCAGTATGATTATCAAACTAATCTTGATTCTATAAAACGCAGCGGTAAGCTCTGGCCCGATTACCTTTTGGGAGTTGTGGAACAGATTCAGAAGAGTCATTCCCTTGATCATGGTTTCAATATTGTGTTTGGCGGGGATATTCCTCCTGGCGCGGGACTATCATCATCAGCGGCACTTGAATGTGCAACAGCTTATGCGCTGAATACCATTTTTAATCTCAATTATGAAAAAATGGCGCTTGTCCGGTTGGCACAGGCTGCAGAAAATGAGTTTGTTGGTGTAAAATGCGGTATCATGGACCAGTTTGCCAGCATGTTTGGTAAAAAAGGTCAGCTCATCCGTCTGGATTGCCGAAGTCTGGAATATGCCTTTGTTCCCTTTCATGCCAATAACATCAAAATTGTATTGCTCGATACCCGCGTGAAGCATTCACTCGCTTCTTCAGCCTATAATGAACGCCGGGAGCAATGCGAAGCTGGGGTAAAATTAATTCAGGCGGTCCATCCGGATGTATTGAGTTTACGGGATGCCACAGAAGAAATGTTATTGGAGCTTGTTAAGCCTGTTAGTGAGATCGTTTATACGAGATGTACCTTTATTGTTGCAGAAATTCAGCGACTGCTCAATGCATGTAATGATCTGGAAAACAAGGATATGCAAACTTTTGGGAAACGCATGTTTGAAACTCATGCCGGATTGAAAGATCTGTATGAGGTTAGTTGTAATGAACTGGATCTATTGGTCGACCTGGTTAAAAATGATCCGGATGTGATCGGTGCCCGCATGATGGGCGGTGGTTTTGGAGGCTGTACCATTAACCTGGTAAAGACTGAAGCGGTTGATGCACTCATCAAAAAAGTGGGTGATGCTTACCGCGACCAAACGGGTACTGAAATGCTGGCTTATGTGGTAGAGATTGAAGATGGGACGGGGAGCATTGTCTGTTAAGAAAAGGCACGAGTTAAGTTCGCGTCAGCATGAGGAGAGTAACCTCGACAAAATTGAAAATCTTAAGTGTCTAAAATATTCTACGGACCCTCTGTATAGGACACAAACCTCGTCTCAGATTTTTTAGGACTTCAACCAAGTTCATTTCTGTATATTCATTTCAGATTTTCAGATGTATTTTATATATTTATTATGGTTTATTCCTTCCAAACATGAGAAAACCAAATTTAAGTCTTCTAATAGTATTTCCTCTAATAATACTTATTCAAGTTAAAGTTTACGGGCAATCCAATAGTTATTCTCCGGAAGTGCAAGAAAGAATTCTAAGGGTTGAGAAAAGTTTAGCAGGCAGTATTTGGATTAAGGGTGAGCAGCCGTGGTCCTTAATAGACAGGATGCAGTATTATAAGGTTATGGGGCTGAGCATAGCAGTAGTTAATAATTACCAAATCGAATGGGCTAAAGGATATGGATATGCGGATACTACAGAAAAACGCCCTGTAACTGCTAATACACTATTTCAAGCCGGATCTGTAAGTAAATCTTTGAATGCCCTTGGAGTTTTAAAATTGGTAAATGATAAGAAAATTGACCTGAATACCGACATTAATAATTATCTAGAAAGCTGGAAATTTAACTATGATTCGATCTCCAATGGAAAGAAAATTACACCCATTCAATTAATAAGTCATACTTCAGGTTTATCAATTTGGGGCTTCGATGGTTATGACCGTGGAGATACTATCCCCACCATAATAGAAATTCTTGAAGGAAAGAAGCCAGCAAATTCACCACCAATATATTCAATATTTGAGCCGGGTCTTAAGTTTCAGTACTCCGGTGGAGGTAGTACAGTTTCACAACTAATGATTGCTGATATAGCCAAAATGAACTATGATAAATTTATGCTGGATAATGTCCTTAAACCTATAGGAATGACAAACAGTTTTTTTGGTACTCCAGTTAAGATTAATAAGATACAAGCACTTGCTACTGCATATTCTCCTACAGGAGCAGAGTTACCCGGCAAATATAAAATCCATCCTGAAATGGCGGCTGCAGGACTATGGACTACTCCATCAGATATATCGAAATTTATTGTAGAGAGCCAGCTGTCTTATGAAGGAAGATCTAATAAGATCCTTTCAAAGGAGTCTGCCAGATTGATGCTTGACCCCTACATAGTCACTAATAACTCGGCTTTGCCGAAAAATGGCAGCTTAGGTGTATTTATAGACGAGAAAAATGGAAAAAGGTACTTTTTGCATAAAGGAGGCAATGTCGGCTTCGTCTGTATCTATTATGGCAGCATGGAAGGCGGTAAGGGAGTTGCTGTTATGATTAACTCAAACAATGATAAGATTTTACAGGAAGTTGTAAATAGTGTTTCACAAGTGTATGACTGGGATGGCTTCTATACACCTATAATAAAAACCCTTAATCCTGTAGTAGAGACGGTTCTTGAAAGCTATGCAGGCAATTATGAGTTTGCGCCAAATGTGATTTTAACCATCACAAAAGTAGGGAATCATTTAAAGGCAAAAGCTACGGGATTTAAAGAATTTGAAGTGTTTCCAGAAACAGAAAGCAAATTTTTCGCTAAAGATTTTAACGCAGAAATTGAATTTTTAAAGGATGATGAAAATAAAGTTTATGGGTTAAAATACGGTTTGGATGGCGATAATGACTACGTTAGAAAACGAATTAATTCTGATAAGTAATCTGGATTAATATTATGTATACATCTTAAAAAAATAGTCATGAAATTAATTATCAATACCGTGATGTTTTTTTTCGTGCTCTTCTTTTCATCATGTTACTTTATTAATAAAATAAATGAAGAGCCTGTACCTTCCTTCGAAAAAATCAAAGGAATCAGATATTCAGAAATTCACCGAAAATTCAGCAATGGTTTGTCAATTGATGATCACGGTTTCCAACTGGAACCAGAGTGGCATATCTATTTTACAGGAGACGATTCATTAAAAATTTTTAATTCTGATAAACAACAGTTCACATCTTATCGAATTTTTCATAGTCATAAAGACCTATTTCATTTTGCACGAAACTGGTTCCGTGTTAAACATTTAAGTAAGGATAGTATTATTTTACAAGTATTAAAACTCGAATCAAGGGTTGTTAATGAAAGAGCATCAAATGTATTTATGACGTTATATGCGGAGGGTTATGTAAAAAACAAACTTCATACAACTATCGATTTATTAAGGGCTCCAAGCTCTGATGACAGCTTATTTGTTAAATACAAAGCAATTCAGGCAAATAGTAATCTCGATAGTGCATTTGCAGCAAGAAACCCTGTAGTCTTTAAAAGTATAGATATTCCGACGAAAGTACGCCAGTGTTCCGCGACAAAGTACCCCATTTATTCCGGAGCAAAGTACGCCAGGCAGACCGGCCTGTAACATCAC
>NZ_FNHH01000043.1 GCF_900103545.1 Daejeonella rubra | reverse complement strand
TATTTTTTCTTGCCTTGCATAATACAAAATACTAATAATCAGTTACTTAACAAAGTAATATTTAAAATAAATAAGTTGTGCAACAGCCACTCAAGGAAAAAGTGAATAGGCCCCCGCGGCTATGAGCGGGCAAATCATCATAGGTGGTTGGTGGATAACACCAACCACAGGATAAAAATCCCATATAACCCAATCCTTTTTCCTAATTTCAATTTGATAAACATGAACTTAATGAAAAAGACCCTTAACATTTTTCTCCTTTGCACATTGATCATTCAGACAGTTTCAGCACAATCGCCGGAGATATTAAGCATCCGAAAGCAGGTTCTGCAAAATGCCGGAAAAATAATGACTGAATATTCCGAATTTCTTTCATTGCCAAATGTGGCTGCAGACCCGGTTAATCTGCAGAAGAATGCCGCATTTATTATGAAAATGATGGATCAAAGAGGAATCAAAAACGTACAGCTCTTAAATGCAGGCACTGCTAATGTCCCTCCTGCAGTTTATGGGGAAGTGATCGTTCCTGGAGCCACTCAAACGCTGATATTTTATGCACATTATGACGGTCAGCCGGTAAACCCATCCCAATGGGCAAAAGGACTTGAACCGTTTAAGCCTGCCTTATTTACAAATGCCCTTCAAAATGGCGGAAGTCTCATTTCTTTTCCAGCTAATGGAAAATTTGAACGCGACTGGCGAATCTATGCACGCGGATCATCTGATGATAAAGCTGGAGTTGCTGCAATCCTGAATGCCTACGATGCCCTCATAAAAAGCGGATTAAAACCGGGCTCTAATATTAAATTCTTCTTTGAAGGAGAAGAGGAAGAAGGTTCAACACATCTCAACGAAATACTCGATAAACATAAGTCTTTGTTAAAGTCTGACCTCTGGATCATTTGTGATGGACCCGTCCATCAATCCGGAAAAAAACAGGTCGTTTTCGGTGTTCGCGGGGATACGCATCTGGACCTTACCGTATACGCTTCAAAAAGGCCCTTGCACAGTGGCCAATATGGTAATTGGGCACCAAATCCTGCCATGATGTTAGCCCGCCTTTTGGCTTCTATGAAAGATGAGAATGGCAAAGTGACGATCAAAGGATTTTACGATGATGTGATCGCATTAAGTCCCGCAGAGCGAAAAGCTCTTTTAGAAGTCCCTTCAGTAGATCAGCAAATGAAAAATGAACTGGGAATCAGCGCTGTTGAAATACCGGGAACAAGTCTGAGCGAAGCGATCAATCTGCCTTCACTCAATATCAATGGAATACAAAGCGGCAATGTAGGGAAGCTGGCAACTAACCAGATCCCAACCACTGCGACTGCTGTTATTGATCTGAGACTGGTTTTGGGTAACGACTGGAAAAGGCAGCAACAAAAAGTAATTGATCATATAAAAGCTCAGGGATATTATGTGACTGATAAAGATCCTATCGATGAGGAACGAAAAGACCATGGCAAAATAATTAAAATAGTGCCTGAAGAAGGCTATAACGCCCAACGCACTACAATGGATCTTCCAATCGTTCAAAAGATCATTGCAGCCATCAAAACCACAACCACCGGCCAGGTAGTTTTGCAACCCACTATGGGCGGAAGTCTCCCACTCTATTTGTTTGAAAAGCATCTGAATGCGAAAACCATTACTATCCCTGTAGTGAATCACGATAATAACCAGCATGCTGAAAATGAAAATCTTCGTATTGGCAATTTCTTTGATGGAATAGAAACTATGGGATCGCTGATGCTGTTAAAATAAATCAAATTGTTTAAGGATTTCAGACAAAGCCAATAAAATAAAAATTTTATCCTGATAAATTAAGGAATAACAAGAAAAATTCATTTACACTAATAAATGGAGTGCATTATTTAAAATTTCGAAAAGCAAGCCCCCCTGTAACCTTGCCACCCTCTATCGCCGGGTGAGCTCTGAGTTATTCACAGGTTTTTTATTGTTTTTTAAAGGTGTTCATGCTTTCGCCGCTGAAGGGCGGCTCAGGTTTGAAGGCCAAAAGTGCCCAATCCCGATGGCAATCGGGACCTCAATCCCTAGGTGCCCTTTGCCACAAGACCACCACACATCAAAAAACAGGGATCGCTGCTTTTGGGGGATATCAAAATATGAAAGCCGTCCGGATATGATCCCAAAATCTAATGCTCGGAGGTGCTGTATGAATGAACTGCATCTGTTCTTTGATTTTTCCGGCACCTTGTCCCGGTTTTACACCGGGAGAATCGTCCTTCGGTTCCGTTTATCTGTTATGAATGGTAGCTGGGACAGTGCGATGGGTAACAACCGTTCATAAATTACCGGTATTGCTTATTGCAGAAATCGGCCTCCTGGGATTTGGCAGTAAAGGCGTACTTTATCCTTGCATTAACAATCATAAATCACTGCATTCAAGTAATCCGGAGAAGTGTTGCATATCCATTCATATATTTCAGACCATAAGCACGGCTTGGATTACGCCAATAGGATAAAGTGTGGATTTACAAGAAATACCGGGAAGTCGCGGCTCTTTTGCTTACTTTTCCAGCTGAAGGGAAAAGTAAGTGCCCTCTCCCACGGCATGAGTGGGATGATTTAAATTTTAATTGATCATTTACATTTTTATGAGGATACTAGCGATTTGAAATATGAATACTGTCATCAATATAATTCGCGCTGAGCTAAAAAACAATATTGATGAAAAGACTTTAGCGACAGGCCAGATATTTTTCAAGGAAGAGGTCAAACGTTATGGGGTTAAAACTGAAACCGTCCGAAAGATCAGTAAAAACGAATTTAAAATACTTAAGTCCCGGTCAAAATCTGAAGTTTTCGAATTATGTGAAGAGCTTTGGAAATCAGGATATATGGAAGAATCATTCATAGCATGCGACTGGTCCTATTCCATTCATAAAAAATATGAACCTGCTGATTTTCAGATTTTTGAGAATTGGATAAAAACCTATGTTAACAATTGGGCATCCTGTGATACCTTTTGCAATCATACAATGGGTGCATTTTTAGAAATGTATCCGGAATATTTACCCGGATTGAAAACATTTGCAAAATCTGAAAACAGATGGATGCGACGTGCTGCTGCTGTTTCTTTGATCATTCCGGCCAGAAAAGGATTATTCTTAAATGACATCCTGGAAATAGCCACCATTTTATTAGACGACAAAGACGATCTGGTTCAAAAAGGATATGGCTGGATGCTAAAAGTCGCCAGCCAATCTCATCAAAAAGAGATCTTTGATTTTGTAATGGAAAACAAATCAAACATGCCGCGGACTGCATTGAGGTATGCCATTGAGAAAATGCCAAAGGATTTAAAACTCCTGGCCATGAAGGCCTAGCAATTTTTATCTGAGTTAAAGTTTCATTAACCTTCCATTCAGTATTGCCTATTTATAAAGGAATATACTTAACTTAATTTCCTGAATTAGTAAATCTTATCTCTTTGTATGAAAAGAAGGAAATTTATCCTGCAAACCGGTACAATCCTGGCCGGCTCCACACTATTGCCAGCATCTTCAGCCGAAGCATTTTTGAAAACAAAAGCCAAAAAAAGAATTGCCATGGTTGGACTGGGTGTCCGGGCATTAGGCATGTGGGGTAAATCGGTGGTTGAAAAATTCGGAAATGAAGTTGAATTTGTCGGGCTTTGTGATATCAATGAAGGTCGTCTGCGATTTTTAAAATCAGATATGGGTGTATCCTGCCCTACTTTCACTGATTTCGATCAAATGATGCGCGAAACCAAACCTGAGATCCTCATGGTTACCACTGTGGATAATACGCACCATGAATTTATTATCAAAGGAATGGAAATGGGCGCTGATATCATCACAGAAAAACCACTGACTACCGATGAAGATAAATGTCAGGCTATTCTGGATGCCGAAAAGCGTACAGGTAAGAAAGTGCGCGTGACTTTTAATTACAGATATTCTCCCCATCGTGCTAAAATATATGAGATCCTGCGTGCAAATACTATCGGCAAGATCACATCGGTCGATTTTCACTGGTACCTGGATACCAGCCATGGAGCTGATTATTTCAGACGCTGGCATCGATTAAGAGAAAAAGGCGGCAGTTTGCTGGTACACAAAGCATCCCATCATTTTGATCTGCTGAACTGGTGGATCGATTCAGATCCGGAAGAAGTTTTTGCTTACGGTTCATTGGATTTTTACGGAAAGAATAATTCATTCAGGCATACCCATTGCCGCACCTGTCCGCATACCAAACAATGCGATTTCTATTGGGATATCACAAAGAGTTCCACTATGATGAAACTCTATGTTGAAAATGAAAAATACGACGGCTATTTACGCGATGGCTGTGTGTGGAAGGAAGATATCGACATATTCGATAAAATGGCAGTACAAATAAAATATGCCAATAAAGTCCAGGTAAGTTATTCATTGACAGCCTATTCACCTTATGAAGGATACAGGATATCCTTTAACGGAACCAAGGGAAAAATGGACGCATGGATCAAAGAAAGACAACCATGGGATGATGAAGGCTTCGATGAGATACAGATAACCAGCAATTTCGGTAAACGTGAGATCATTAAGATCTCCAATACAGAAGGCGGGCATGGAGGTGGTGATGACCGGATGAAGCAGCATATATTTTTACCCAATCAAACGGATCCTTACAGGCAGGCCGCAGGATTAAGAGATGGAGCATTTGCCATCCTAACCGGAATTGCAGCCCGGAACAGTATCGATAGTGGAAAACCAGTTAAGATTGGAGATCTGACGAGTTTGGTACCGGGTGTAAAGAAATTATAAAGAGTAGCTTCTCAAAGACACAAAGACATAATTTTATGATTATAACTGTCCGGTTAAATTAAGGAGTAACAAGAAATCTTCATTTACTTTATTAAAAGGGGGGCATTATTAAAAATTTCGAAAAGCAAGCCCCCTGTAACCTTGCCACCCTCTATCGCCGGGTGGGCTCGGAGTTATTCACAGGTTTTTTTATTGTTTTTTAAAGGTGTTCATGCTTTCGCCGCAGAAGGGCGGCTCAGGTTTGAAGGCCAAAAGTGCCCAAAAGCCTTCTTCAATCCCTAGGTGCCTTTTGCCACAAGACCACCACACATCAAAAAAAAGCGATCGCTGCTTTTGGGGGATACTAAAATATGAGAGCCGTCCGGATATGATCCCAAAATCTAATGCTCGGAAGTGCTATTTGAAAGAAACTGCAACTGTTTTTTGATTTAGCTGGCACTTTGTCCCGGTTTTACACCGGGAGAATCGTCCTTCGGTTCCGTTTATCTGATATGAATGGTAGCTGGGGCAGTGCGATGGGTAACAACCGTTCATAAATTACCGGTATTGCTGACTGCAGAGATCGGCCTCCTGGGATTTGGCAGTAAAGGCGTGCTTTATCCTTGCATTAACAATCATAAATCACTGCCTTTATTAATCCGGAGAAGTGTTGCAGATCCGTTCATATATTTCAAACCATAAACACGGCTTGGATTACACTGATAGGATAAAGCGTGGATTTACAATAAATACCGGGAAGCCGCGGCTGTTACTCAATTTTTTATTGTTTTTTTTGCATTCGTGGTCTCTCCGCCTTGGGCGGATCGGCATTGCTTACTTTTCCAGCTGAAGGGAAAAGTAAGTGCCCTCTCCCGCGGCAGGAGCGGGATGATTTTAATTTTAATTGATTTACATTTTTATCCGGACATTAGTGTTTTATAATGTAAAACTAAAAGCTTCCCTCAACTGCGGCCATTTAATAGCAGCATGAATTGCTAAATTAAAATAGAAATACAAAACTATATCTGGCAACAAAATAATATCTTAAGAGCATCAATATATCCCAAAATATTTCAATAAAAAATAATGATCAAACTGCTTAGAACCGACGCAAACAATCCCGATTTCAAGGAGCTCATCATTTTACTGGATGCCGGTTTAGCCATAACCGATGGAGAAGACCATACCTTTTATTCTCAGTTCAATAAAGTCGACCATATCAAATATGTGATCATCGCTTACGAAAACTCAAAGGCTGTGGCTTGTGGTGCGATAAAAAAATATGATGAAAATACCATGGAGGTAAAACGGATGTTTACTTCACCTGAGAGCAGAGGCAAAGGGCTAGCCAGCATGATCCTTGCTGAGCTTCAGAACTGGGCGAAAGAAATGGATTATAAAAGATGTATTCTTGAAACAGGGATAAGACAAAAAGAAGCAGTGTCTCTTTACAATAAAACGGGCTTCATTCTTATTCCGAATTACGGACAATATGAGGGAATTGAGAATAGCATTTGTTTCGAAAAGACATTGTAATTAAATAATTTATATCACATTAAAAATCAACATATTATGAATCCTGTTATTAAAAACATACTGGCAATAATTACAGGAGTAATCCTTGGAAGTGCCATAAACATGGGCATTATTACGATAAGCGGTTCAATTATTCCTCCACCCACTGGTTCAGATGTTACTACTACAGAAGGACTAAAAGCATCCATGCACTTATTCGAACCCAGGCATTTTATTTTCCCATTTCTGGCTCACGCTCTGGGTACTTTTACCGGTGCTTTCTTTGCAGCTTTGATTGCAGCAAACCAAAAAATGAAATTTGCAATGGGCATCGGAGTGTTTTTCTTAATTGGAGGAATTGCCAGTGTTTTTATGCTTCCATCTCCATTATGGTACACTGTTCTGGATCTTGGTTTAGCTTACATTCCGATGGGATATTTGGCAGGCAGACTGGCAGCAGAGCCGAAAAAACTGTAGAATTAAGATTTCTTGTTTCTGAAATCCAACCACACGTACTACGTTTACGGATCAATAAAAAAGAGTCTTCCAAAAAAACAATGTTGTCCATTCAGATAACATTGCCTATCTTTGCAAGGTATGAGTGAAATAAAACTAAGAACTGTAACCTTGTATAAAGACTACTTTTCTGAATTCTACTACAAACAGAAGCAGAAAGTAAAAGACAAGATTTTATGGACTTTTAGAATCATCGAAACTCAAAAACAAATCCCGACCGACTATTTAAAACATATGGAAGGAACGGATGGGCTTTATGAAATCAGGGTTCAGCAGGGCAGCGACATTTTTCGCATTTTCTGCTTTTTTGACGAAGGTAAACTTGTGATTTTGGCAAACGGCTTTCAAAAGAAGACTCAGAAGACCCCGAAATCCGAAATTGAAAAGGCATTAAAAATTAAAAAAGATTATGAGCAAGAAAAATAATTTAAAGACACTTGACCAATTTGTTGACGAACAATACGGCAAGGAAGGGGCTGCCAAACGTGACAATTTTGAAAAAGGATATGAAACCTTTAAACTTGGTTTTCTCATTCAGCAAGCCCGACTTGAAAAAGGATTGACACAAGAAGAACTTGCAAAAAAATGCGGAACTAACAAAGGCTACATTTCGAAAATTGAGAACAACATTAAAGAAGTCCGTATTTCTACACTTCAAAAAATAGTTGAACTTGGACTTGGCGGACACTTAGAACTATCAATAAAACTCTGACGTCAAAGTGTCTTGTCCTAAAGAAACTAACCGGACTCTTAAATAATGAAATTGGGCGCAGGCAGATTGCGAAATGTTGACAAATCAACGTCATTTCCTTTGTACTTTCAGCTTTCACCTTTCGGCTTTCAGCTTTCACATTTTAACTATAAAGTAAATTTCAATAAACCTGATCAGCAGTATGCCAACACCTCCTCCGCCCTGGTGTATTTGAAGTTGGTAAAGCTTCATCAAAATTCCTCCCCTGCTTCTTCTCATTTAGGATAGATCTCAGGAAAAAAATTCAGTACCACATGACAAGGCTGATTCTTCCCGACCGGCAATCTTCGGCAGAAGAACAATCTGTATAAAAAAACCGGAGATCTTTTGTAAGTATCGAGTATTTCACCACCAAGCTGAACCCTGGAATTATTTTTCAATTTCAGGCCAAATTAAGGCTACCTGAGACCAGTTCTCAATCCTGACAATACAAATATCACCCGACCGGTATAACTCAGCAGAATCCTTTATTCCGGCCTTAAAAGGAAACAATGCGTTTCCAGCGTCCTGCTTCGGAAGAATATACATTTTGTTCGGTCAATTAGCTTAAAACCGCGTTTTTCTTCATAAACTTCGGGAAAATACACTATTTCTTCGGGTGCGCTTCGACAAGTGTTCGACTGCTGTTCGACTCGTCTTCGAGTCTGCCGGGAGACAGAAGCGAGACAAAAGCGAGACAAAAGCGAGACAGATTCAGGACTGGTTCAGGACTTGTTCGATTGGGTATTGGCGGCAAGCGAACACATCCCGAAGAACTCCAGGAAAACTACACGTGAATTATCGAATCTGGTAATAACCTGTCTCGAATTTGGTATCCTTCAGTCTGGCAGAAGGCTTATAAAAGACAGTAAAAGGCTGAGAAACCGGCCCGAAACCGTCCCTGTATTTTCGTTTTAGTTAAATTCCGAATCCAAAAAGGCCATCAGTTTTATTGAATATATCTACCATTGGTAGTTTAAGCTCTACTATCCGTAGAGTTTCCATTGATTAAAAAATTGATTTTTTAGCACAACATTCATTAGCTGTGTACAGTTTATGACATCCACTAGTAAGGTTATTCAATAGGCTCCAGCTTTAGCTGGGGCTAAGATTTTGCTCATTTTGGGGCTTTAGCCCGATAGTTGGAATCTATCAACTGTCTGGAGAGTTTCTATTGATTAAAAAATTGATGTTTTAGCGCAACATTCATTAGCTGTTGTACAGTTTAAGCGCAGCGCCTCTTCCGATGTACGATAAAAAAGAGTCTTCCGACTCGCTTAAACAACAAAACATTCCGTTTTTTTTTCCTGAAAGCTAATTTTATGCCTTATTAATTAGGGTATAAAAAGCAAGATTTTAACTCAAGTTCCTTGCTTAGATATTCTGTTGAAACCTGTTTGAATGAAAACAAGCATGAACCTAATTTCTTTAAACCTGGTTTGCTTTCAGAAATTTAATTAACAAATACATCATTTCCGGTTTCCCGTAAGGTATTCTACACAATTAAAAAGAATTTAGGGAACGGAAATTTTATTCAAAAGAAGTTTTAAGCAAAATGCCAGGTTAATGCTATTATTCTGTATGTACTATAAGGTTACAGAGTGCCTTGTAATAGGTATACCAGCCTTGATAAATAGAAGTAAATGCGGATCAATAATGAGTTATTTCGCGGCCTCCTTTAGTTGAAATTATTTAATTTTTGATTAAAATAAACGGGTATATTCGTTTATATGAGGATAGGTATTTGCATATGCCGAATAAAGATTTTCTATTAAACAAATTTAATAAGCCTGATAAACATTGAACAAGCCATCAGGATTTGGGCGGCTTGTTGCATATTTATCATCAGTATATACAAGTTACAAGCAAGGCTACAAAACAGACAACATATGACACTACACGAAGCGATAGAACAACTTTTAAAGCAGACCGGACGACCTATGACGACAACTGAAATTGCAAATGGGCTGAATAAAAATAAATGGTATCAAAAAAAAGACGGCTCAACTATTGATCCTTTTCAAATTCATGGTCGGACTAAAAATTACCCTAATATTTTTAATCGCAATGATTCAACCGTTTCCCTAAATGGACAATCTAATGTAAAAGTTGGCACTCCGAAAGAACCGACTACTAAACAGAAACCAAAACTCACAGAATTATCGATAGACATAGCTCTACTTGAAAAAGTTTTGATGAATGAGATAAATTTTAAAAGTGCCGCAACAATTGACAATTTAGTGCCTGAAAATCCTGGTCTATACTGTATTCGAATCAAAGATATTATGAAACTGCCCAAACCTTTTGACACAATTGCAAAAGACAGAAAACATAATATCTTATACATTGGAATTGCCTCACAGAGTTTAAGCAAACGATTTTTAAACCAAGAGTTAAGAGCAAACGGACACGGGACTTTCTTCAGAAGTATTGGAGCCGTTCTAGGACACAAACCAGAAAAAGGTTCATTATTATCAAAAGCCAATAAAAGAAATTATACATTTCCAACGAAAGACGAACAGAAAATTATTGAATGGATTAACGCAAACTTGATCATTAATTGGGTTGAGTTTAATGGTGATTTTGAAAGCGTTGAGACAGGTATAATACAAAGACATTTACCACTTTTAAATTTAGCAAAGAACCCATTCGCTTTAAAACAATTATCAGATCTGAGAGCAGAATGTGTAAAAACAGCAAACAGTTGACCGAGAGAAAAAGCCCAGCTTGTAACAGCAGCTACAAGAAATTGGCGGTTCATTGCTCAAATGTAGCTTTGTGCTTCGTATCAAGTTCAGTGGTGGCAGACAGTTTTGTGCTTCGAAATCGACAACTTCTTGTAGCTGCAAACCGTTAGCACTCACCCTAAAAAGCGACACGACCAATAACAAAGGAACAGAATAATGACAGACAAAAGGCCAACTCTTTGCAAATTAAAAGAGCTGCAAGCCGAAACACAAACCAACGCTTTCACAGCACATTTAATTTTGCCCAACCGCACCCAATGCCCACCACCCAACCAGTGGACGGTTGACAGTTTGATGGCAACTTTTGACAACAACAAAACCATAAATTGTAAATTTGACACTTTTAAAATAGAAAATATAATAAATGAAATTTATAGACTTATTCGCTGGACTTGGCGGTTTTCACAAAGCTCTTCACAAACTAGGACACGAATGTGTTTTTGTTAGTGAACTTGACCCAATTCTGAGGCAAGTTTATGAGAAGAATTGGGGAATTGAAGTTCATGGTGATATTAAAAAAATTGTTGAAAAGGAAATTGAAACAATCCCTGAACACGATATTTTATGTGGCGGATTTCCTTGTCAACCGTTCTCAAAAGCGGGAAAACAACTTGGACGTGATGACGACAGAGGAACTTTATTTGATGAAATTGTAAAAATTCTTGAATTTAGAAAACCTACTTTTTTCATACTAGAAAATGTTCCTTTCATTGCAAAACACGACAATGAAGCAACTTGGGAATTTATGAAAAGTGAATTAGATAGAATTGGTTACAACGTTGACCATAATATCTATTCGCCACAAGACTTTGGAATTCCGCAACACAGAAAAAGAATATTTATAGTTGGCTCTAGAATAGGTTTAGACCATTTCAGTTTTGATGAAGTCGATAAGAAGAAAACAAATAAAATTGATATTCATAAATTCATTGAAGTAGAACCAGCGGATGCGAAAAAACTTCCTAAAACCAATCAAGACTGTATAAAACTTTGGCAGGAATTTATTTCTAATATTCCGAAAGACGTTAAACTTCCCGGATTTCCTATTTGGGGAATGGAGTTTGGTGCAACCTATCCTTTTATGGACGAATTCCCTCATTTGCTTTCAGCAAATGAACTTTCAAAATATAAAGGGAATTTTGGCATAAGTTTAAAAGGAATGACTAAAGAAGAACAGTTGGCAAATCTTCCAAGTTATGCAAGAGTTGAAACAAAATTTCCTGACTGGAAACAACGCTATATAAAATACAATAGACAATTTTACAAGGAGAATAAAATCTTTGTTGAAGATGTTGTGAGACGTATTTCTGAATTGCCTTCTCAAAGTTGGCAAAAACTAGAATGGAATGTTGGCGATAATAAAAGAAAAATTACAGACTACATTTTACAATTCAGAGCATCAGGAATTAGAATAAAAAAAGCAGATTTTTTTCCTTCATTAGTTTGCACAAATACACAAATTCCAATAATTGGTTGGGAAAAAAGATACATAACAAAAAAGGAAGGTTTAAAACTTCAATCTTTATCAGGTATAAAATTGCCTGAAAATGATAATGCAGCTTTCAAAGCATTAGGCAACGCAGTAAATTCTCATATCGTTGAATTAATTGCAAAGCAATTAATTATAGACCCAGTTAACAATTTGCCGACAGAAAAGGCGAAAAAATTAAATGGGAATAAAGTAACGCAATCTTTATCAGTATGAGTGAGAACAAAATAAATATTAGACCAAATGTTTCTATGCTTTCTGTTCTAAAATTTTTAGAATATGAAACTTGGTTTGCTTTAGCAGAATTTGTAGACAATGCAATTGCAAGTTATTTGAATAATGAAAAAACATTAAAACAACTCCATGGAGATGATTTTCAATTAGAAGTTATAATAGAGATTAACGACCCTGAAAACAAAATAACAATTCGTGATAATGCAGGTGGAATAGAAAAAGCAAACTATAGCCGAGCTTTTAGAGCTGCCGAAATTCCAGCAGACACTTCTGGACTATCTGAATTTGGAATGGGAATGAAGTCTGCTTCTTGTTGGTTTTCTGATTACTGGACTGTTAGAACAAAAGCACTTAATGAAATAGTTGAGAAAACAGTAAAATTCGATATGAATAAAATCTTTGAGGACAAACTTGAAGAATTAGAATTCACAACTAAAACGACAGATAAAAATCATCATTACACAATTATCGAACTACTAAACGTGAACAAAATGCCAAGACGGAAAGGGCTTGGTAAAGTAAAATCACATTTAGCAAGTATTTATAGAGAATTTCTACGCAAAGGAATTTTAAAATTAATAGTTGATAATACTGAATTACAATTTGCTGAACCAAACATACTTGTTGCACCTAGCTATAATGACCCAAACGGAGAACAAATAAAATGGAAAAGAGAAATTAATTTTGGATTAGAAGATGGTTTATCCGTTACAGGTTTTGTTGGAATTAGAGAAACAGGTTCTACAGCAGAAGCGGGATTTGCATTATTTAGAAGAGGAAGAGTAATTGAAGGAAGTTTTGATAATGGTTTTAGGCCTGAATTTATCTTTGGTGCACCTAATAGTTATCGTTTTCAAAGGGTTTTTGGTGAGCTTCATTTAGAAGGATTTGATGTTTCTTTCACAAAAAAAGGAATACAATGGGATGAAAATCTTGATGTTTTTTTGCAATGCTTAAAAGACGAACTATCACACGAAAACTTCCCATTATTAGCACAAGCTGAGAAATTTAGAGCAAGGGCAAATGATACTGATTATAGAAATTCAGGTATCAAAGCATTGAGCCATACTGTTTCTGATTTTGAACAGAAAGCACCTGAAGCTATAAAAGAAACTTTTGAAAACCCTATGGTTGAAAGTGACGTTGAGATTGAATTGCCTAAAACTGAAAAAAGAATTTACAAATCATTCAAAGTAAATTTCAATAAAATTAATTGGCTTATTTCAATTGAACTTTCATACGACACATCATTAAATGATTTACTTGAAGTTGGTCCGCATTTAATAAAAGAACCTTCATCTGAACCTAATGTGAAACAAATTGGAATTCGCCTTTCTCTTACTCATCCATTTATGGTTGAGTATGCAGGAACTGAAAACGGTAAAATCGAACCGATTTTAAAAATGGCAGCTGCAATGGGTTTGGCAGAAATAATTGCAAAGGAAAGTGGAGCGAAAACCCAAGGAGAAATTCGAAGAAATTTCAATCAACTAATTACAAAAATCTCTCAAAGTTAATTATGGCAGAAATAATAGAAATAACTGGTAGCACAAATCCTAACAATTCTAAATGGCAACCTTATCAAGGAGAAGAAATTGAAGGGTTATTAAAACACAAAGGGTTTACCGATAACACAGGAAATATCAATGAGACTGGCGACCGTGTTATTGAAGAAACTTTCAAAATTTTGGAAATGTGTGGCGACCCAACCGAACAACAAAATGTTGAAACAGGTTTAGTAATTGGTTATGTTCAAAGCGGTAAAACACTTTCATTTACTTCTGTAGCAGCTTTAGCCAACGACAATCAATATCAAATTGTAATAATCATTGCAGGAACTTCAATTCCACTTTCTGAACAGTCTTTTGAAAGAATGAAAAAGGATTTGCGAGTTGATACAAGATTTGACCGCAAATGGACAATCATAAAAAATGCAGGAACACAAGAAGACAGAGACACAATTGAAATGAAACTGGAGCAATGGGCAGACCAAACTTTCCCAAGAGAAAATTGCTCAACTTTGTTGATTACTGTAATGAAGAACGGTAGTCGGTTAAGAAATCTTACTAATCTTTTAAGAGACTTAAATCTTAATGGTGTACCAACTCTAATTATAGATGATGAAAGCGACCAAGCAAGTTTAAATACCAGAGCAAGAGCCAATTCAAATGCAGGTGAAGATGTAAATGAGGGTGAAGTTTCAACAATTTACAGAAGAATTAATGAATTAAGAAGTGTGTTTCCACATCATACTTTTTTACAATATACAGCAACACCACAAGCCAATCTATTCATAAATATTATGGATAGGCTTTCACCAAATTTCATAAAACTATTAACGCCAGGAAATGGATATACAGGTGGCAACGCTTTTTTTGTTCAAAATCCACATCTTGTTAGACGTATTCCCGATAATGAAATTCCATCAAATCACAATCCTGTTCACGAACCACCAGAAAGTTTACTTTTTGCTTTAAAAATATTTTTCTTGGGAGTTGTTGCAGGTGAAATGAAAAGAGACCAACGCAATCGTTCTATGATGGTTCACCCATCACGATTAACTAACTCACAAAATATATTTTTTACTTGGATAAGAAATGTCTGCGAAAGTTGGAAAACATTATTGCAAAGCAATTCTCCAGCAGACGAAGAAGAAAGAAACGAGTTATTGAGAGAATTTAAAGAGGCTTATGATGATTTGAATTTAACTGTAAACGATTTGCCAGCTTTTGAAGAGCTAACAAACACAAGACTTTTACATTCCATAAAAAATACAAGAATTATGGAAATTAATGCAAGTCGAGGAAGAACGCCTGAAATTCGTTGGAGTGATTTTTATTCTCATATTTTAGTTGGCGGTCAAGCAATGGACAGAGGTTTTACAGTTGAAGGCTTGACAGTTTCGTATATGCCAAGACCATTGGCAACAGGACAAGTTGATACAACTTTACAAAGAGCAAGGTTTTTTGGTTACAAAGGTTCGTATTTAGGAATTTGCCGAGTTTGGTTAGACAACCCAAACATTGAAGCTTTTAGAGCAATCATTGAACACGAAGAAGATGTTAGACAGCGTTTAGAAGAATTTGATGTAAATAACAAACATTTAAACGAATGGGACAGAGAAGCAGTTTTAGACCAAATGTTAAGACTTACAAGACCAAATATTTTATACAATGATATTGATAGAGATTATTTTGGACAAGAATGGTTTATTGTTGGAGCACCACACGACACAGAAAATTTAATCCCATATAACAAGAGTGTTGTTGCTGAGTTTACAAATAATCACATTAATAGTTTTGCAACTAATCAAGGTCATACAGAAAGAACCGATTTGCAAAAACATTTAGAAGCAGAATTATCACTAGAAGAAAGTTTAAAGCAACTCTTGAACAGACTAAAGTTTACTAGAGAAACTGATAGCCAAACTTATTCAAGTTTAAGAGGGTTATTAAATTCTTACTTACAAGAAAACCAAAATGAAACTTGCTTGATTTATTTGATGAGTTCAAAAATTGAAAATAATGCAATTATCCAAACAACAAGGCAACGTAGATTAAACCAAAACGACAATATTCAGCAACTATTTCAAGGGGAACAACCTACTTCAAACGGTAGATTAAGAAAAGGCGAAGTTTACATTGGTGACAGAAATATTAAAAATCAAGATAAGGTTACAATACAAATTCACAAATTAAATCTAACAGACGTAAGTGGTAATCCAATTTTAGATGAAAATGGGAATGTACTTTACAATGATTTGGTAAGTGTTGCCATTTGGATACCTGAAACAATTGGCAAAGATATCATCAGACAACCCGACAATATATGAGTTTGATAGATGTTTTTTTAGAGATAGAAATTCCTCAAACGGAAAATCCAAAATTATTCCATGCTAATGCATTGAGTGATTTTCCATTTTCTAAAATTGCAGTAAACTATCTTGGATTTCCTGTAATATTAATTTCCTCAAAATTTGACCAAACCCATTTATCACAAAAAAACATCAAGCTAAAATATATTGAACTTACACATAATCTTGAATGTAAAGTTTGGGAAAATGGAAAATCGAAAATTGACAATTACTCGGTAATCATATTTAAAAGCGATGAAGAAACTTTGCAAAACTATTTTCTTGGAATTACACAGTCACTTTTAAACTCACTTTCAAAGAAGCCAACCCAAAAAGAAGTTTTTGAAACATTTAAAAATTTCGTTGAAATATTTAGGTCATTAACACAAACGCCAACTAAAACAATACAAGGGCTTTGGGCTGAACTTATCTTAGTTGAACAAAGTAAGAACCCTGAAACATTACTTAATTATTGGCATAACATACCAGAAGAAAAATTTGACTTTAATGCAGACAGCGAAAAGATAGAAGTTAAAAGCAGTAGTAATTTAGAAAGGGTTCATATTTTTACTGCTGAACAGCTAAATCCAACAAATGACAGTCAAGTAATCATTGCTTCGATTTTTACCAAACAAGTTTCAAATGGTTTGAACGTGTTAAATCTGTTGGACAAAATCGACAATAGAATTACAGAAAATGAACTTAAAGAAAAAGTTTACCTAATTGTTTCAAAAACACTTGGAAACACTTTTGAACAGACAACGAAAATAAAATACGACTACGACTTAGCTAAAAATTCATTGCGTTTTTACAGACATCAAGACATTTCAAAGGTTGAGAGAATTAATATTCCTGAAAGAGTTTCAGAAGTTAAATTCAAATCAGACTTGACAAACATTAAACCAATTGACTTAACAAAATTATTTACTAACGGACAATTATTTAAAGACACATAAGCCAACGCTTTTGGTGGCACATTTGCAGTTTTTCCAACCGCACAAAGCCGAGCAAAAAACAGCAAAAGAGCCACCAAGACAGACCAAAATGGACAGACAACAACACGACAGAAAAGAAGGGCGAAGTGCTAACAACGGTTTGGCAAAAAAGCGGGTTTCGTGCTTCTATGACACATTTGTGGTTAAACAAACAGTTGTGCTTCTAATGAACTTTAGTGCTAATAATCCCCCACTGCGGCAATACCCGAACCGTCAAACTGTCTAAAAACCCCTCCTTGTTTTCCACATTTTTCAATAAGTATTGATCCTTGATTTTTGCGGTTATGGGTATATTAAGATATGAAATTCATCACCGGAAAAGACAGAAATCAGACTGAGTTTTTCTGTTTAGAGCAGACCATTGCCCAGGATAATGAAGTACGGCTGATCGACTTGTTTGTCGCTTCCATTAAACTGGTTGATTTTGGCTTCGATATGCAATTGTAACCCTCCCTGTAACCCTCCCCTAATTCGGACTGTTGTTTAAACGACAGATTTTATTCAAAAAATCATTATAAAACCTTTAAGTTTTACGAAATTTTCTCCCCTTTCTGATTCAATATTGTTACAAAATCAGACCTTACAAAGCCCTGATCACTTGAATCCAAACAGCTTTTTTCGCATATTTACTTTTGAATATCCTGAATAAGAATATCGCTAAAACCGCTTCCTGAGAATGAAACTAAAATTCAATTTTAACTTTTTGAAAAAACCTGTTGTTTATGGTGCTGCCTAGATATTCCGACGAAAGTACGCCAGTGTTCCGCGACAAAGTACCCCATTTATTCCGGAGCAAAGTACGCCAGGCAGACCGGCCTGTAACATCAC
>NZ_FNHH01000066.1 GCF_900103545.1 Daejeonella rubra | reverse complement strand
AGTGGCTGTTGCACAACTATTAAGATTATTCTACTAAAAAGTTTTAGGTTTTACGATTTAGCTTTTTAGTGTTAGTATAATTTATACATAATCTTTGTTGTGATACATAAGCTATGTAGCTTCCAATTTATTCCTTTATTCGGTTGATTAAAGATGTCTTGGATAGTGCTCAATTTATCATTTAGAAGCTTTGCTTTATGTTTGATTAGCTTCTTTAAATTATAAGCAATAGCTGCCAATGTGATGCATTTATTTACCTGTTGTATGCCCCTGGTATTAACTCTTTTTAATCCAAGATAATTCACGAGCGTACCTATTACTGGCTCGACGGTACTTTGTCGTTTTTTCATAAGTATCCTGGCTTTGCGGCTCTGCATACGGATGTGCATACGATCATAATAAGGCTTATCAACGGTTTCGCGTATCAATGCTCCATTTTTATTGCTACCTCTACATTGATTTTTTAATGGGCATCCCTCACATTCTTTTTTATTAATACGGTATTCATTATTCCAGTAATTACCAGCCAAAAACAAACCTCTATGGGTTAACCTCTTGCCGTTTTGACATACAAAGTAATTGCCCTCTGGTTCGAATGTAAAGCCTTCCTTTTCATAGTTAAACTGAGGCCGATTAGGAATATAGCCCGTAATATTATTTTCTTCCAGTGCCTTTAGTGCTTCCCCGCTACTGTATCCCGTATCGGCTACCACTTCTTCTAAATGAAGATCGTTTTCTTTTAATGTCTGATTTAAATTAGTCAATACCGAAGTCAAGCATTGACTATCTCGTTGATCTGCTGTAAATGCCTGAACATGGGTGATCATATGGCTGGCTGTATCGACACTAACCTGACCTAAATAATTCAATGCAGCAGCTTTTCCAGGCTTAACCGACATTTTTGCATCAGGATCTGTGGGACTGAAATGTGTTTTATTACTCGGGTTCTTTTTGGGTTTAAGTTCGTTATATTCCCTAACAAGAGTAGCTTCTAGTTTAACAACGGGAGTGGTAGTTTCTTCCTCATTAGAGAGCAGTTCTTCCCTGTAAGTATCTGCATCGGCAAGGATATCCTTCTCAATCAGGCTATCTAAGGATGCATTTGCTTTAATAAAAACACCATCTATTGCTTGTCTTCGACCTGAAATCATTCCCTGATCAATACATTGTTTCAATACTTTTTTAAATAATTCGGTAAAAATATCCTGTCCATATAATTGTCGCGTCCGACTTAAGGTACTGTGCCAGGGAAGTTCTTCATCGATATCGTAGCCAATAAAATAAAGGATATCCAGACGCATTTTAGAAATAGCAATAATGCGACGATCACTGTTGCAGTTCTCAAGATAACCAACCAGCATCAACTTCATAAATACAACCGGATCAATACTTCGCTGACCCTCCGATCCATAATATTTGGAAGTGGCTTTATATAAAAAAGTGAAATCTATTATTTGGTTTAATCTCCTGTAAAAATTGTCTTCGGGAACAGCTGATGAAAGCTGGAAATTTAAGAAGAGCTTTTCCTGATATTTTTTCTTGCCTTGCATAATACAAAATACTAATAATCAGTTACTTAACAAAGTAATATTTAAAATAAATAAGTTGTGCAACAGCCAC
>NZ_FNHH01000040.1 GCF_900103545.1 Daejeonella rubra | reverse complement strand
CCTGATATTTTTTCTTGCCTTGCATAATACAAAATACTAATAATCAGTTACTTAACAAAGTAATATTTAAAATAAATAAGTTGTGCAACAGCCACATGATCCAAAAGTTACAGGAAATTTTGCAACCAAATTTCAGATTTTACAACCCCTGATCAATCCGGATGGGATCTATGGCAGACAGGCAGCCAAAGTGAAAATGGAAGCCATTCAGCTTCAATCAGGGCGCACACGGGAGTACCTGGAGTTAGAAGTGAATAAAGCATTTATGCAATTGCAATTAGCTTATAAAGCTGTGGAAGTTTTAGATAATGCAACAAAAACAGCTGATGCCAATCTGAAGCTTGTAGATAATTATTTTAAACAGGGAATTCTGCAGAAGACCGATCTGCTTTCAGTGCAGGTTAGGGTAAACGAAATTAAAAATCAGTATTCGCTGGCAAAGAGCAATGTTCAAA
Source organism: Daejeonella rubra (assembly GCF_900103545.1). Classification (GTDB taxonomy): domain Bacteria; phylum Bacteroidota; class Bacteroidia; order Sphingobacteriales; family Sphingobacteriaceae; genus Daejeonella; species Daejeonella rubra. The sequence goes on along the minus strand of NZ_FNHH01000040.1, from coordinate 19,293 downwards.
ATGCTTCCGATTATCTCGCCTTCCTTATGCAGGAAGATATTACAGGGAAGGTTTATCTGCCGGCAGAAGAACTTGAAAGTACGATCAGTGTAACTGAGCCCATCTCCCTGATTACAGATGCACGTAAAGACATTCAAGCAATGACAAAGTCAACTGAAGCCTATCAGCTTATGTTGAAATCAAGCAAAATGAATTTTCTACCCAGGCTTAATGCCTTCGGGACCTATGAATTATACGATAAAAAATTTATGGGGGCCAGTGCTAAGGGCTATCTCATCGGGGCTCAGTTATCCTGGAATATTTTCGATGGCTATAAATCAATCGGAAAAAGACAGAAGGCTCAGGCAGAAGTTTACAGATCAGAAGTTGAAACAGAACAGTATAAGGCCAAGAGTCAGCTTGAGCTAAATAAAACTAATCGTCAATTAAATGATTCGGCAAACAAGGTTGGGCTTGCCAAATTGGCCCTGGAGCAATCCCAGGAAGCTTACCGCATTCGGAATAATCGTTTTAAGCAAGGTCTGGAGAAAACCACTGATCTGCTTGTTTCAGAAACACAGATGTTTCAAAAAGAGTTGGAGCATTTGCAGGCAGTTTTCGAGTACAATTTCACACAACAATATTTACAGTTTTTAAATAAATAAGAATCATGAAAAATATATACATACCAGCAGTCATGATAGTTTTTTCACTATTAGCATCATGCAGCAGCGATAAAAAAGAAAAAGTTGAAGCAACGCCGGCAATTGTGGTTAAGCTTGGAGGGGCCAGTGCCGGACAGTCAGGTTCTTTCATTACCGCCAGTGGAAAGACTGAAGCAGAAAAAAGTGCTGAAATAAGCACCAGAATGATGGGTTTCATCACTAAAATTCATGTTAAAGTCGGACAAGCAGTTAAGCAGGGCCAATTGCTTGTTAGTATAAATAATACAGATCTGTTAGCAAAAAAAGCTCAGGTTGACGCCGGGATATTACAGGCTAATGCAGCTTATAATAATGCTAAAAAGGATCATGACCGTTTTGTTAATCTTTATAAAGATCAAAGTGCATCTCAAAAGGAGCTCGATGATATTTCAGCACGATTTGAGATGACAAAGGCTGCACTGGAAGGTGCCAGAGAGATGAAAAAAGAAGTAATGGCTCAGTTTTCTTACTCCAATATTACGGCTCCTTTCGCCGGAATTGTCACTAATACTTTTGTTAAAGAAGGCGCAATGGCTAATCCTGGAATGCCCCTCCTAAGTATTGAAGGTGCTTCACGCTTACAGGTAACTGCGATGGTTTCTGAGAATGATATCGCAGAGATTAAGAAGGGAATGCTCGCTAAAATTCTGATTAAATCAATTAATAAGGAGGTTGACGCCAGGGTATCAGAGGTGAGCTTATCGGCAAAAAATACAGGAAGTCAGTATTTAGTTAAGCTCGATCTGGATAAAGTTGAGCCCTCCATACTTGCCGGTATGTTTGTCAATGTTCAATTTCCGGTTGAAAGGGTAGCGAAATCAGAGAAGGTACTGATACCAGAAACAGCATTAGTTCATCAGGGTCAGCTAACAGGAATTTATACTGTTGGAAGTGAGAATACTGCAATTCTAAGATGGTTAAGAACAGGCAGAAAGATTGGGGATCAGGTAGAGGTTTTATCGGGTTTAACCTCTGAAGAACAATATATAGTCTCCTCTGAGGGTAAATTATATAATGGCGCGAAGGTCAGTATCCAGTAAGCTTTTAATAAATTATTCATAGATCTAAATCCTTTGAGGGTTAAGAATTAAAATATAGCGTCATGCAAGAAGGTATATCAGGAAAAATAGCTCAGTTTTTCATCAACTCCAAACTCACCATATTATTGATGTCGGTGCTCATGATCATCGGGGTGTACAGTTCATTTCTTATCCCGAGAGAGGAAGAACCTCAGATCAATGTTCCGATGGCCGATGTCATGGTTGGATATCCGGGTGCAAGTCCGGCTGAAGTTGAAAGCAGGGTAATAAAACCCCTTGAAAAGGTAATTTCCAATATTAAGGGTGTGGAACATGTTCATAGTATGGCTATGAACGGTCAGGCGATGATGATCATACAGTTTTATGTTGGTGAGGATGTAGAACGTTCCTATGTTAAGCTCTATGACGAGCTGATGAAGTATCAGGATATATTTCCTGCAGGAGTTTACAAACCGATGGTTAAAACGCGATCAATTGATGATGTTCCTATGCTTGGAATAACACTTTGGAGCGAGAAGTATGATGATTTCCAGATTCGTCAGATCGCTGAAGAGGTAACATCAGAAATTGAAAAGATCAAAGATGTTGCAGCTACAAAAGAGATCGGCGGAAGGAACAGGGAGGTAAAAGTTGTTTTAGACAAAGATAAAATGGCTGAGAGTGGTGTCGATGCAATGGGAATCATGCAAATGATACAAGTTAATAATGGAAGTTCTCAATCAGGAAGTTTTGTTAATAATGATCAGGAATATTTGGTTTCTACCGGTCAGTTTTTGTCAACAGCTGAAGATGTAGAAAATCTGGTTGTTGGCATAAATAACAATATGCCTGTTTATCTAAAGCAGGTAGCTTCTGTTCAGGATGGACCATCAACTCCAAAAAGCTATGTTTCTTTTGGTTATGGTCAGTCCAGTGAGGGGTTTAAATCTGCCCGCTCCGAGTATCCTGCAGTAACTATTTCTATTGGTAAAGTGAAGGGTGCTGATGCGATGAAGATCTCTGAGAAAATTCTGGAGAAAGTTGAAAATCTCAAGCAGAATATTATCCCTGCTGATCTTCATGTTGAAATTACCCGTAACTACGGCGAAACAGCTTCAGATAAAGTAGGTGAATTATTACTGCACCTGGGAATAGCCATTGTGGCGGTTACCTTCCTGGTGATGCTGGCAATGGGATGGCGTGGTGGATTGGTAGTATTCTTTTCTGTACCTCTGACCTTTGCCTTAACCTTATTCAGCTATTATATGCTGGACTATACCTTAAACCGGATTACCCTTTTTGCATTGGTTTTTGTGGTCGGTATTGTGGTCGATGATAGTATTATTATTGCAGAGAATATGCACAGGCATTTTAAGATGAAACGGCTTCCTTTTAAACAGGCTGCGATCTTTGCAATTAACGAGGTGGGAAATCCGACCATTCTGGCAACATTCACGGTAATTGCTGCAATTCTTCCAATGGCATTTGTTTCCGGGATGATGGGACCTTATATGAGTCCGATGCCAATTGGTGCATCCATTGCCATGATCTTATCATTGTTTGTGGCTTTAACCGTAACTCCATACCTGGGATACCATTTATTAATGGAAAAGGATGAACAAAAGCATAAAGAAGAACAGGGCATAGAGACCAGTTTTATTTACCGCATGTATAATAAGATGGAGCGTCCATTGCTGGAAAGTTCAGCGAAGCGTCGTTGGATGCTGGGCCTTACCATGATCTTGCTTTTTGTTTCAGTAGGGATGTTCTTTACTAAATCAGTTGTGGTAAAAATGCTTCCTTTTGACAATAAAAATGAGTTTCAGGTTGTAATTGATATGCCTGAGGGAACAACCTTAGAAAGAACAGCTTCAGTAACTCAGGAAATTGCACAATATCTTTCCACTGTACCAGAAGTGGTTAATTATCAGAATTATATAGGAACGTCTGCACCCATTACCTTCAATGGTCTGGTACGTCATTATGATCTTCGCGGGGGTAGTAATATGGCGGATATTCAGGTGAATCTATTGCACAAAGAGGACAGGGACAAGCAAAGTCACGAAATCGCAAAAGTTGTGCGTCCGGAAATTCAAAAGATCGCTAAAAAATATGGAGCTAATGTGAAGATCATTGAAGTTCCACCGGGTCCGCCGGTTCTTTCAACTTTGGTTGCAGAGATCTATGGTCCCGATTATTCTGAACAGATCAAGGTTGCAAAGCAGGTTAAGGATATTTTGCAAAGCACACCTGATATTGTTGATATAGACTGGATGGTTGAAGATGAGCAGACCGAATATCGTCTGGAGGTAGATAAAGAAAGGGCTATGCTGAATGGGGTCGCATCCAATCAGATCGTTGGTAACCTGACCTATCTTTTAAAGGAGTATCCGGTTTCTAACCTGTATGATGAAAAGTCTAATGATCAGATCGGGATTGTGCTTTCACTTGAAGATTCAGACAAATCCAGTCTGGAGGATATATTAAATCTTAAGATAAAGGGTAGTCAGGGCAATGTAGTGCCGGTGAGCGACCTGGTGAAGGTTAAGAAAGATACACTGCAAAAGACCATCCATCGTAAGGATCAGAAAAGGGTCGTTTATGTTACGGCAGATATGGCCGGATCATTGGAAAGCCCTGTTTACGCTATCCTGGGAATGAACGAAAAGCTTCAGAAAATTAAATTGCCTCAGGGGTATAAAGTTAATGAGCTGTACATGGAACAACCTTCAGATGAAAGTGATTTTACCGTGAAGTGGGATGGAGAGTGGCAGGTTACGCTGGAGGTTTTCAGAGATCTTGGAGCTGCATTTCTGGTGGTAATCATTGTTATTTATATGCTGATCGTGGGTTGGTTCCAGAATTTTAAGACACCGATAGTAATGATGCTGGCTATCCCGCTTTCATTAATTGGAATCGTATTCGGACATTGGGTTTTAGGTGCTTTCTTTACTGCGACGTCCTTTATAGGTATGATCGCACTCGCCGGAGTAATGGTGAGAAATTCAGTTTTACTGATTGACTTTATAGAGATAAGATTGAATGATGGGGTTCCGCTTAAGCAGGCAATTATTGAAGCAGGAGCAGTAAGGACCACTCCGATTCTGCTGACCACTGGTGCAGTAGTTATTGGTGCATCCATCATTTTATTCGATCCGATCTTTCAGGGACTTGCAATTTCATTAGTTGCAGGAGCCATAGTTTCTACTTTACTGACTTTGATCGTGGTTCCTCTGATCTACTATATCACAGAAAGAAAGAAATGGGAAAGCAAATAGTGTTAGAATTATAATTAACGCATACTAAAATACAAAGACATGAAACTTCTTGTTATAACGGCAATAAAAGAATTTAAAAAAGACATCCTTCTGATGCTTAGAAAAGCTGAGGTAAAGAATTTTAGTTTCAGAGAGGTAACTGGCTATCGGGATAGTACCCAGGATGCGGTAGCTTCTAATTGGTTTGCTTCTGAGATGAATGAAAGTGAATCAATCTTATTTTATGCTTTTGTTAAAAAGGAAAATGTAGATATGTTCTTCAACCTGGTTGAAGTTTTCAATGCTGAACAGCATAATGCATCAAGGGTTCATATTGCGGTGCTAAACATTGAAAACTCTAATGATGCAGCCTAATAAAGTTCTCGGCTGTTATTTAATTATTTGACAATAAAATTTATAAAAAAATGAAAAATAGATTAATAAGGGCTATTGCAGGAAGTTTTGTGCTGATCAGCTTACTTTTGGCCGTCTACATGAATATTAATTTCTTATGGTTTACCGCCTTTGTAGGTGCAAACTTGCTTCAATCATCCCTTACGAAATGGTGTTTGATGGATAATATTCTGGCCGGTTTAGGAGTCAAAGATTGAAATAAAAAGGCAGTCAGATTTTGATACCTGCCTGCCTTGGTATATTCTTACTGTCTTATTTTAACTTATCCCAAAAATCGCGTGTAAATTTTGCAAGTTTTGGCTGAATGACATGCACACAGTAGGCTTTATTAGCGTTATTATTAAAGTAATCCTGATGATAATCTTCGGCTTCATAGAATTTTGAAACCGGGCTTACTTCAGTTACGATAGGTTGTTCAAAAACCATGGCCTTTTCCAAATTATCGATCATGTTTTCTGCAGCTTTCTTCTGTTCCTGATTTTCATAGAATACTACCGAGCGATATTGGTTACCCATATCATTTCCCTGCCTGTTTAGGGTTGTAGGATCATGGGTTTTAAAAAAGACCAATAAAAGATCCTCAAATGAAATTTCTGCAGGATCATAATCGATGCGGATTATTTCTGCATGACCGGTATTGCCCTCGCAGATATCTTCATAGGTAGGATTAAGTTTATGGCCTCCCATATAGCCTGATACTACCTTAGAAACACCTTTTAAATTCTGAAAAACTGCTTCTGTACACCAGAAACAACCTCCTCCAAATGTTGCCTGCTCCATTTTTTTTTAATGCAATTTCAAGATTTATTTTGAAAGTATTATAAGCTTATGGTAAAGAAAAAAGAGGATGTCACAGCTGTGCATCCTCTTTTTTAGATTTTGTTATACTATTATTGGTATTGGATATAGCTTGGGCGAGGTTTAAGTTTCATTAGGTCCTCCGGGGTCATTAAGCGGTTTGGAGCCTTTTTTAAGTCGTTTTTATAAAAAATCTTGAAGCCTGTAAATTGTACTGGTTCTGAGTAGATGAAGTGACGGTGTGTTCCTCTTTTTAGTTCAGGTTCACCCCAGCCATCCATATGCATAACTAACTGAACTTCAGGTCTTAATTTAATATTTTTGTAGTTTGTTACCATCTTTCCGGTAAAGCGATGTACAACAAAGATCTTCGGAGGCAAATTGTTTGTTTTAACCAGATTGGCCAGATAGTCAGAAACATAATTGATTTCTGAAGCATCATAAGTACCTATCTTTCTTCCTGGTAAAACTCCGCCTTTCATGGAAAATTCCGGGTCTATTCCCAAATGCACATTCGGCATTTTTAGATATTTTTCAAGGCGTGGAAGTTCCTCTCTGATTGTGCTTAAGGCAACCTGAATATCAAGAAAAACGATCATGCCTTTTTTCATTCTGGCAATGGTTAATACGGAGTCGATCTGCTTATCAGGCATTCTGTTCCTGTATTTTCCATCTTTTCCGGGATCGCCTGCTGCTACCACAGCAATATAATGCAATGCGGGTTGTACAGGTGTTTGAGGGTCTACTTTTTCCCATTTGCTGACTTCAGCATAAAGCATACGAAGCATTTCTTTTGGTGCATATTCGCCCAGAGCTCCCATTTTTTTAGAATAGAGGTTTCCATAATAGGTAACAACTCTTTTGTATGGTAAAATGGCTCCTGCCAGAGGATATGGTTGCTTTTTTACCGGCCATTTTCCGGTTGTATCACCATTGGCTAATTCTTTGATCTTTTTATTATAAAGAGCAGTATCTATGGGCACAAGTTCAGCAGCTGAATCTTCTTCAATCTCTGAATCTGTATTTTCCACAGCTCCATTAGCTTTGATGGCTGATTTATCTCCTCCTGTTTTGCTGTTTGACTCCGAACAGCTTGTGAAGAAACCTGCAAAAGCAAGAAATGCTACACTCGTTATAAATAATTTTGGTTTTATCATTATGGTTTTTGGATTTCGGTTTTTGGTATTCTCAATGCATTAAATTAATACATGATTCTATTATTGACAAATATATTTTTCTTAGATCTTACAGAATTTACCAAAGACACCCAGGGGTAATTTGTATCCTGAACTTGCCTGAAGGTAGAGCTCGCCACTTTCCAGGTTTTGTACTTCCGGGAAAGATGAACGAATTAGATTTTCGACTATAACGGAAGAAAAGCCAAGAGAGTATGTGTTCAAAATAAGAAAATGTTCATCCTCATCCAGTAATTTTACCACATCCTCCATCATCTCCTTAATATTGTCTTCAAGTTTCCATTTTTCACCATTTGGGCCATGTCCGTAAGCCGGTGGATCGAGTATGATCCCATTGTATTTGCGGCCTCTTTTAACCTCTCTTTTAACGAATTTAAGAGCATCCTCTACTGTCCATCGAATGTTTTCTAATCCCGATAATGTCTGGTTTTCATTTGCCCAGCTCACTACCTGTTTGATAGAATCTACATGGGTAGTTTCGGCTCCTGCCGCACAGGCTGCCAACGAGGCACCACCGGTATATGCGAATAGGTTCAATACTTTTGGCTGTTTGGTTTTGAAACTGCCTATACACTTGATAATATAGTCCCAGTTGACAGCCTGCTCCGGAAAAATACCCAAATGCTTGAATGAAGTGAGGGCGAGTCTGAACTTTAAAGTGATATCTCCGTTTTTATAATTGATATGCCACCTGTCGGGTGTTTTCTGATCTTTCTTGATCCACTCTCCTGAGGTTGCTGAACGGCCCTTAAACCGGATATGGTGCAATTTAGTCCAGTCGCTCTCAGGAAGGCCCTTTCCCCAAACTGCCTGTGGTTCAGGACGGATCAGGATCACATTCCCAAATCGTTCCAGTTTTTCAAAATCGCCACAATCTATCAGCTCGTAATCTTTCCAGTTTTTAGGGGTTAACAGTTGAATCATGTACTATTTTTTTGATCTGTCCGGATCAATATTTTTATCCGGTCAATATTATTTTTTTTGTAATGCTTGCATGAATTTGCTGGCAAAAACAAATTCATTTAGTTCTGCGTTGTCAGTTTGTGAAATTTCTTTATTCGATCCTTCCCACCATTTTTTTCCTTCATGCAGAAAAATAATATTTTCACCGATACCCATAACAGAATTCATATCGTGGGTTACAACAACAGTTGTTGTTTTATATTCTTCCGTTAATTCCTGAATAAGATCATCAATAACGATGGCTGTTTTAGGGTCGAGACCTGAATTGGGTTCATCCACAAAAAGATATTTTGGATTCATGGCTATTGCCCTGGCTATGCCAACCCTTTTTTTCATTCCTCCGGAAAGCTCAGCAGGAAATAATTTGTTTTTGCCTGCCAGATTTACTCTTTCCAGACAGAAATTGGCACGTTCCAGCTTTTCTTTGTGATTCTGATCGGTGAACATGTTTATAGGAAACATGATATTATCCTCCACATTCATAGAATCGAACAAGGCAGAACCCTGAAAAAGCATTCCGATTTCGGTACGAATTTCAATTCGGGACTGGAAGTTCATGCGGGTAAAATCTCTGCCATCGTAAATAACAGATCCTTCTTCCGGCTCATGTAAGCCAACCATGCATTTCAATAAAGTTGTTTTCCCTGATCCGGATCCACCAATGATCAGGTTACACATTCCTTCTTTAAATTCTGCTGAAATGCCTTTCAGGACATGATTTTCGCCGAATGTTTTATGTATGTTTCTGATCTCTATCATAGCAATAACTGGGCGATAACGTAATCAGTGAAAAGTATGGCAATGCAACTAATTACTACGGCCTTGGTACTTGACCGGCCAACTTCAAGAGCACCTCCATCTGTGTAAAAGCCCTGATAGGCTGAAACTGAAGTAATGATAAAAGCAAACATTACGGCTTTAATCATCGACACCGTAAAGGTAAAGGGGATAAAATCTGTAGTGATCCCTGTAATGAAATCCTGAGCTGTAACTGCTCCTGAGGCGGTACCAGCTATATATCCTCCGGTAATGGTTAATCCGATTGAAATGATCACCAGCAAGGGGATAGTAGTAACTGCAGCAATTATCTTTGGCAGAATCAGAAAGCCGGGAGAGTTTATTCCCATTATTTCAAGTGCATCGATCTGCTCAGTAACCCGCATAGTGCCGATCTGTGATGCGACGCTTGACCCTACCTTACCTGCAAGTACGATAGCAGAGATCGTAGGACTAAGTTCCAGGATAGCCGAATCACGTACGATCAATCCGATCACAGATTTTGGAATGAAATCACTTACCAGCTGAAAAGCGGTCTGGACGGTTGTTACTGCACCCAGGAATAAAGAGATAATAGCGATTATCCCTAAGGAGCCAACGCCTATGGAAACCATTTCATGAAAGATCTCCCTTCGATAAATATTCCATTTTTCAGGTCTGCGGAACACAGCTTTTAGCAATAAAATATATTTACCTAAGGGGTGAAATATCATTTGATAATTGTTTTTTTACGGATTATACAATATTAATATAAAATTATCATCCGCTTACAGATGATTAATAATTTTGCAAAGGTAATCAATTGACATTATGCCTTAAATTAAATGGGCCACGATGATTGATTTTCTTAAATTTAACTTATGAATGCTATTGTAACAGGTGCAACTAAAGGAATAGGAAGGGCTGTTGTCAAGCATCTTGCTGCTAACAATTATAATGTCGTTTTGTGTGCAAGAAATGAAAAAGAACTTGATGCACTCATCGATGAACTAAGAAAAACCTATCCCAAACTCAGTTTTTATGGGATGAAGGCCGATATGGAACACATGTCTGAGGTGAAAGAATTTGCAGACTTTTCAATAAAATGTCTGGGATCTGCAGATGTTTTGGTAAATAATGCGGGTTTATATATTCCATCTGAGTTATTGCAGGAGGAAGAGTCATCCCTGGAAAGGCAGATGAAAGTCAACGTTTACGCACCGCATTATTTAAGTAAATTTATTGCAGAGAACATGAAATTAAAGTCTTCAGGTCATATTATTAATATTTGCTCTATTGCAAGTATTAATCCTGTGATCAGTGCAGGCTCATACAGTATAAGTAAAGCTGCACTGCTAAGTCTTACTAAAGTATTAAGAGAAACATTAATGCCTTTTGGGATAAAGGTAACTGCTATTTTGCCGGGAGCAACCCTTACAGATTCATGGTCGGGAACTACCTTGCCTTCCGAAAGGTTTGTTTCTTCTGATGATGTTGCAGCAAGCATCATAAATTGCCTGCAAATGAGTGCAGGAGCAAATATTGACGAGCTTATTATCAGGCCTTTGAAAGGTGAAATTTAAAAATGGATTTTTCACCGACATTTTACGGGACTTTACCGAGAACTTTGGATAACCTACCTAATTGGTGTTTCCAGCATTAGGCTTATGGCTTAGTTTTGATCTATCAATTCAAACAAAAAAGAAAAATTGATCATTAAAACTAAAACTAGCTGAATATTTAAACTCTAAGAAAATGGAAAAGAAACTTCAACGCAACCAACAGGATAAAATGATTGCTGGTGTTTGCTCCGGACTGGCAGATTACTTTGATGTGGATGTAACCTGGGTTAGGATCGCTTTTGTGGTAGCTGTTATGGCAGGTGCTTCAGGTCTGCTGGCATACATTGTACTTTGGATCGCTGTCCCAAGAAAGCCTTATGTGCCTGATTACGGTCAGTTTACCGCAGATTATAAAGTAAATGACCCGGGCAATCCTGTCAATCCATTTCCCTATGCAGCACCTAAGAAAAAGGATAATGGTAGCGGAAGGTTAATAGCAGGGGCTATTTTTATTTTCTTTGGAACATTCTTCCTTTTAAATGAGTTTAATTTGATACCTGATTGGGTAGAGTTTCACAATCTATGGCCTTTGATATTAATTGGAATGGGAATATATACCCTTTCAGGAGCTGTAAATAAGGATAATAATTGGAAAGATGATCTGACTCAAACTACAACATTTAGTGAGCCGGAAGTTAAGCCTGATGCTGCTAAGCCTGATACTATTAAGACGGATGCTTCCGAAAATGTAAGCACTGAAGAAACTAACCCAAGTACTGACGATTCTACAAATAAGCAAATATGAAAACCGAAAAAATTGTTTGGGGAATGATCCTCATTTTTATAGGAACGATCTTCCTGCTTGACAACTTTAATGTAATTGATTTTTACTGGGGTTCAGTATGGCGTTTCTGGCCAGTGATCTTTATCCTGATCGGTGCCAACATGCTCCTGAGCAGGTTTGGAAATAAAAAAGCAGTTCCAGCCATGATTGCAGGAATCACACTTGTGAGCTTAGCACTTATCGGGTATCAGGGTTCACGTCCAAACAATAACAGGGGATGGATGAACTTTAACTATGAGCATGACGACAGAGATGGTGATTCATCCCGCAATGTGCCAAGTTATTTCATCGAGCCTTATGGTGGTGCAAAGAAAGCAGAATTAAGGATTCAGGGTGGAGCTACAAGCTTTAAACTTCAGGATACTACCTCGAGCCTTTTTGAAGCAGATGTTAAAAGACAATTCGCCAGATATACCCTGACAAAAAGCATGAACGATTCTGTGGAAGTTTTAAATTTCCGGATGCGTAGCGGTAAGCAAAAATGGAATTTTGATGAAATGGAAGGTAATGAGACTAACATTCGCATGAATTTGTCTCCGGTTTGGGATATTAAGGTTGAAATGGGTGCTGGTGAAGCTATTTTCGATCTGAGACCTTATAAAGTAAGCTCTCTGAAATTTGAGGGTGGCGCAGCTTCTTTTGAAGCAAAGATCGGAACATTAGAAGCTCTTACAAATGTAACTGTTGAAACAGGAGTAGCAAATGTTGAGATCGAGGTACCAACTGAATCAGGTTGCCGTATTGTAGTAGATAGCGGACTTTCATCCAAAGATTTTATAGGCTTTATCAAACAGTCTGATGGAACTTACGAGACCAGTAATTACAGTACAGCAGCAAATAAGATCAATATTAGTCTGAAAGGCGGACTCTCTTCTTTTGAAGTTAGAAAGTATTAACCCCGGAGTAACCCCGGAGTAAATCCGGGGTGACTTCGGAATCTATCAAATTTACCCCGGATTTAATCCGGGGTTTTTCTGTATAATAAAATGAAGCAATATATTGTAGTTATCAAAGGAAAACCTAGTGGTCCGTATTCTCCAGAGGAATTAAAGGGACTAAAGATCAAAGCCGGGACCTTTGTGAAAACAGAGGATATGGATGATTACAAAGAAGCACATGAGATTCCTGAATTGTGTGAATTTCTGGGGCTAAAAGCTCATGTTAGTCTTCCCCAGTATTTTGCAACTCTGGATGTAAGACTGCTGGCAGTGATCATCGACTATTTTATCATTTTTGCAATATATTGTGTTATCGCTACTGCAGTAGTGCTTTTTATCGATGAAAAGCAATTACGCATTATTGTATCACTGGCCGGCCTTGCCATCATTCCTGAAGCAAAGTTTATCTACAGTATAGTGATGGAATCTTCAGTGCGGCAAGGTACCTGGGGTAAGGTTTTAATGGGATTGAAGGTTAGCGACGAAAAGGGTAATCCCATAACCTTCAGTCGCTCTTTAGTTAGAAACCTGAGTAAAATACTTAGTACAGGCACTCTTGGATTTGGCTATCTGATGGGCTTTTTTGATAAACGGCAACAGTGTTTACATGACAGGATCGCAGGAACTGTGGTGATAAAGGATAGGTTGTTATGAGTTCTGTTTAGGAGTTATGGACAATTGATGCCCATAACTCGCAGAACAGTTCTAATTTTTTCCCGGTACTACTGATTGGGGTGCTGGTAATTTGAATTGAATTGGAATAGTGAAAGCAACATTTACCGGTTCTCTATCCTTTGTGCCTGGTTTCCATTTAGGGCTCTCGCTTATCACTCTGACGGCTTCTTCATCAAGTCCGCTTCCAACTCCTCTCAAGACTTTGATATCAGCCAAACTTCCATCTTTTTGTATAATAAAGCTTACTATAACCCTTCCCTGGACATTATTTTTCTTTGCCTCCGCAGGATATTTTATGGTAGAGCTAAGATATTGTGACCATCCATTTATGCCTCCTGGAAATTCTGGTTGAACAATTATTGTATCAATTATTCCATGCTCGGAATTTATAGAAGGAAGTTCGATGGATTCTGAAATTAATTCATTTGTTGAATTTTCAGAATTAATCTTTGTGCTTTTAATTTCCAGTCCGGATGTTTCAGCGATTGAACCCTGTTTTTCGATTAAAATCGTTGATTCTTTTATTTTCTGAGCTGGTTTTGATTCGGCAATAACTAATAATACTTTTTCTGCAGCTGGCTGTAGAACATTGTTATCTGAATTTGCACTTGCTGCCGAGTATATCAGCATAATAGCAAAAAGTGGGGCAGAAAAACCATATTTCCAAAGGCCGGTTCTGCGTGATTTAGTTTTGTAAAGCATAGTGATTCGTCTTTTTAAAAGTGAGTTATTAAAAAAATTATTACTTAATTGGCTGGGGTTAATACCCATGGTATTACTGAACAGGAGCATTGCATAACTTGATTTACTCTGCATCAGATTTGAGGCTTCTTCATCAGCGATGAACTCATGAATATGCCTGATCTCTTTTTTATACAGGTAAATCACCGGATTGAACCAGTTAATGATCGTAGACAGTTCAATTAATAGAATATCGGCGGAGTGTAATTCTCTGATATGAACCTTTTCATGATCAATAATGGTTTCTGAATTTGGAAGATCTTTGTCAACCACCAGTTTATTAAAAAATGAAAAGGCTGAGCCTTTCTCTACTTTAAGATTTGACCGGAGCATGAAAATTCTGAACATAAATCTTACAAGGAACAGTGTTGCACCACCGATATAGGTCCAGAGGAGCAGATCTGCCATGGACCAGGCGTTTGACTCTTCAATTACTCCTACTACAACCGTATCATAATTGAAGTTTACAGGTATAATACCTGACTCTCGGATCTTTTGAGTTATAAACAGCTCATTGAACCATGGAGAATTGATGAATGGAATGGTAAATGATAAAATAATACTCGCATTCAGAAAGATCCTGTTCTGTCTGAAAAAGGTTTCATTTCTTAAAACCAATGTATAGAATCCCATGAATAGGATCAGATACAGGTTTGTCTGTAAAAGATAATTCAGGCTGTTCATAATTACTTGTTTTTTAGTTTCTCTATCAGTTTAAGTATTTCATCAGCTTCCTTCAGATCCAGTTTTTTCTCTTTGACGAAGAAGGAAAACATGTTCTCTACTGAGTTATCAAAGTAGCCACTCAATAATTTCTCTGTGGCAAAGCTCTTGTATTCTTCAATGCCGATCAGGGGGAAATAGCGATGGCTTTTCCCGAAAGCCTCATGGTCTATAAAACCCTTGGTTTCCAGAATACGGATGATTGTCGAAACAGTATTATAAGCTGGTTTTGGTTCTGGCAGCAGATCAACCACGTCTTTTACGAAACCTTTCTTCAGATCCCACAATACCTGCATGATCTGCTCTTCTGCTTTTGTTAATTCCTTTATCTCCATACTATTCTTTTTAAATGCCTGATAATATTGTTTGTACCTGATTCGAACCGGTGATATAAATCTAAAACTAAATATTTAGTTATTCAACTAATTTATTAGTTTTAAAACTATAAATATTGTAAGTTACTGTAAATCAAATAAATAATTTTTTATTGCTTAATTTTTTACCAGGTAATCTGATGCTGACATCCATGAAACTCCTGTACCAGATTTGTTATATATCCCTGTTTGGTATTTTCTGAAAATTACATGAAATTGCTGTTGGTGTTCAGCCCATAAGCTTGAACAATATTCTATACCTATGAAAAGAAGAGAACTTATCAAAGGCCTGACTATTCTGCCACTGGCAGGAGTTGTGGCCGGGAATTCAGATTCATTGCTCGCATCTGCAATAAATGATATAACCGGGAATGTAAATTCTGAAGGATCATCAGCAATTTTTGATGGATCATTAAAGCCGGGGCCTGCAATTTACCAGTCAATAGGGGTGGAGCCTGTAATCAATTGCCGTGGAACGTTCACTATTATTGGCGGATCAATTGAATTAGCAGAGGTTAGGGCAGCAATGGATTCTGCGTCCAGACATTTTGTACAAATGGATGAGCTGGCAGATGCGGTTGGCAAGCGGCTTGCTCAATTAACTGGTGCAGAATGGGGAATGGTTACTGCAGGATGCGCTGCGGCCCTGAAAATGGCTACAGCGGCTTGTGTTGCCGGGGGTAACCCAGAGAAACTTCATCGTATTCCGGATCTTTCTGGTTTGGAAAAGAATGAAGTGATCATACCTGCAGAATCTTTTAGTGCCTATGATTTTGCCATACAAAATATTGGGGTGAAGATCATTCGGGTCAATACTCTTGAAGAGTTAAGGGATGCATTAAGTTCCAAAACTGCAATGATCAAACTCAGCGGAGGTAATCTGGTCCCCGGACCGATGGGCCTGGAAGCAATTGCTGCATTAGCCAAACCAATGAATATTCCAATCCTGGCGGATGCTGCCGCTGAAATATTGACCATTCCGAACGTACATCTTCAAAATGGGGCTACAATGGTTGCTTACAGTGGAGGCAAGGCAATTTGTGGTCCGCAATGCGCCGGATTATTGCTGGGCCCAAAAAATATCCTGATGTCTGCCTGGCAGGCAAGTTCACCTCACCACGGACCCGGCCGCGATAATAAGGTGGGTCGTGAAGAGACTCTTGGAATGCTGGCAGCTGTTGAAACATGGGTTAAAATGGATCATGCGGGCCGTGAAAAGAACTGGATGACCTGGGTGAATGCTATTGCAAGCAGAATGTCAGCCATTGAGCATGTAAAAACGATGATTATGGAGCCGAAGGGAATCAATAACCGCAGCGCTTCCCTGACCATTTCCTGGGATCCCCTGAAACTACATCTTAGTAGTTCCGATTTAATTCAGGAACTGATCAATTCCAAGCCGAGAATTACAGTTGGAGCCGGCAGAAATACAGATAATGGGATGACTTCCATTTCCATCAATGCTTCACAAATGCAGGTGGGTCAGGATAAAATTGTTGGGGATAGAATTTTTGAGTTGCTCACCAAAAAGCGGAGTCCGAAAACCGGATCAGAGATGAATACTCCGGCGGCTTTGATAAATGGTCGCTGGGATCTGGTAGTGGATTATTTTAGCAGTAAAAGTGATCATATGCTTTATATTGAGCAGGATGGAAACTGGATCAAAGG
This sequence comes from Daejeonella rubra, assembly GCF_900103545.1. Taxonomy (GTDB): domain Bacteria; phylum Bacteroidota; class Bacteroidia; order Sphingobacteriales; family Sphingobacteriaceae; genus Daejeonella; species Daejeonella rubra. Next base: position 2,682 of record NZ_FNHH01000040.1, on the reverse strand, counting down.
AATTCATAAGACAGATTTTTCGACACGTGAAATTTCTGGAAGTATTGAAGGGAATGAAATTAAATTCCTGAGTCCGGGGCGCAGGCCAGCAGTAAGTTATACTTTTTCTGGGACTTTGGACGGAGATATTATTTCAGGTAAGATCGATATGGGAGAATTTCTGACGGCCTCTTTTACCGCCAGGAAGAATAAAGCCAAAGCAGATAGGGTACCTATCATATTCCCAACAGGGAGGCCGATGGGGAATTGAGGAATCAGTTGTCTGTTGTCTTTATCTGTTTGCTGATAACTAATAGTTGGTTAGTGGTTGGTTGGTTAGTAGTGAGAGTGCTCAATCATGGTTCCTGGCTCCATTCGTTTGTTGTCTGTTATCTGTTGTCGGTTTTCTGAGCTGCATTATAGCAGTAAATTTCAAATTACCACTGAATTTGTCCTTGTTCTTTGATCCTTTGTCCTGGCTCCTGGCTCCTGGTTCTTGGCTCTATTGGTCTGTTACCTGTAGTCTGATAACCCGATAGCTATCGGGTGACAACAGAATAAAGTTTATTTCTGCAAGATACTGCTCAATACCTTCTCCAGTTTAGCTGGGTTCTTCATGTATTTTTTCAGATCAAACAGTTCTACTTTTCTGAACTCCACTGGATGGCTTTCACTTTGTAATGAAATATATCCTTCTTTCAGGGCTTTGCCATCAATCTTAACTGCCGGATCAAAATTTCCTACGTTGCCTCCTCCGATCTGTGGTTTAGTATATTCGAAAACTGTTTTTCCTTCCAGGCGATGCTGAATTAATGAGTCGGCAAGAACAACGATTTCCGCTCGCACCCATTGATCACCATGATAAGTTTTTGATGTGGAATTCACGCAATGCGGCGTAAATAATTTCCCATTGAGGAATACATTGGTGCCAGGAGTACAAAGGTTTAATGTTGTTCTTTCATTCGTCCCGTCGCCGCCCAGAAACTGGGTTTCAAGAGAGATTGGAAAATCCTGGTTAAGTCCCATACTTTCAGGTGATTGTCCATGCAGCATGGCACCGCTATTTCTAGTTGCCCATCCCGGTCCGCCAGGAATCTGATCACCTGTAAATCGATATTCAACGACTAAAACATAGGCTGAATAAGGTTTTTTATAAAAAATATGTCCGTAGCGCTCTTTCCATTCATTATAACCATCGTAGGAAACTTTCATGACATGATCTTCCACGCGAAAAGTATTTTCATAGTTATCGTTTAATGGATGGCCGTTGATCTTAACTTTCCAGTCTTTGAGGTCTTTACCATTGAAAAGATTGATCCAGCCTTTTTGAGCAAAACCTGAATTAGTGATAATTATGAGGAAAAGTAATAAAACTATTTTTTTCATAAAATTTAGATAATATGGTTTAACTGTGCCCAGTGTTTGCCCAGTACACCTGAAGTTCCCAACGTGATAGCTCAAGTTAGTGAAAGACTTCGATTAGCAAAAAAATATTTTGCATGCCTGCATACTGGTTGAAACCGGAACATTTCCAGAAAATTGGTGCTACATTTTTATACTTTCCCCTCGACTGTTTGATTGATAAAGTTCTTAAAGATCTCTACCAATCATTGGACATAACAGAGAAACAAAAGAAGATACAAAGTTCAGCATCCTCCATTATTTAGGAGATATAAAAAGTGGACTACCTTGTATCAATAACGATTTCAGCATAAACTCCGCGACAGTCCATTTCAAACTCTAAATCTTGTACTGGAGGCCGATTGTAATGCCAGTCAATACCACTTAATGCTGCGCCACGCTTTACAATTTCGTTAACCATTATGTGGTGAATGTTATGGATAGTATACAACTGGGTTGCCGTAGAATCTGCCCAAGTAAAGCCAAGACCAGCCATCCGACGTTCCATCTCATTAAGCACCCAGCGTCCCTTTTTCATTAAGCCCTCTTGGGATATGTCACCAAGACTAATACTGTGAGTACGATAATCACTCATACCCTCTGGAGCTTCAGCACTACCAGCGATTACAAAAGAGGGTTTTGCATTAGCATCAGGCATTGTGTAAGAAAAAGCATGAATACTCGGACTCAATGGTTTATTCAACTCTGGAATGACATTTGAGCGAGCTACGGGATTGTCACCACCCTCTTCGTAAATACCCCACGCTTTTAAAGTATCTATATAAAGGTTATTAAAGTCAACAAAGCCTTGTTCGGTAAATGGCTCGGGTGAACGTAATTCGCAGGCTCCAAATGCAGCGAGTGGACGACCTAAAGAGTCGAGATGTTGTCGGATGCGTAAGAAGCCCTCTATTAGTGGAAGCGGCCGATTGAATCGTACACGTTCTAATCTATAACCATCCAGTGCCGTTATACCCGCAGAATACTGCCTTACGCCTCGAAGATAACGATATGATCCAGATTCAAAAATTTTGGTATCAGACATATTTATTTCCTTTTTTTTTCTAATATACTGCAAAAAAAATTTTGGACATTCAATGTGGAAAAATGCTGATTGCTATTTATTTGCCCTTTGGTTGGTGTGATCACCAACCACTCTTCCACCAATCAACTGAGAGCTAAGATAGTGAAATTAAGGTCCTGTGGTCGGTGATTTCTATGACATAAACAAGTGGTTTTTATAATTTTGTTGATAAGGAGCCCCATTTCTTACAACAGCAAATATCCTATGAACTAACTTGT
>NZ_FNHH01000039.1 GCF_900103545.1 Daejeonella rubra | reverse complement strand
CGAGGGTTTGGTAAGTGTCTTGCAATGTGATGTTCGGTTGAGTAAACACAAAGCAACTCTTTTTTTATTTATCCCCCAAGAATTATGCTTGATCCAAGAAATGGCTCGTTTACTTACATTTGTATCAAGCAATCAGAAAATAATTGCTTACACACTGTAGGGTGGTGAAATTTGGCAGACACACCTCCTCGTCTCGGTGGCGAAGATTTGGGAAATACCGTAAAAGGGAAATAACTGCTTCGTGGAGGTTCGAATCCTTCCCCTACAGCAAACCTTATTCAACAGGTTTATAATTGGTTAGTTTAGATAAGCTCCTGCCCATCAGGAGCTTATTTATTTAATAGCAATTTGGTTTTAAGCAGGCGCTTTAAAAATTTCGTAAATTCTTCATAATAATGGATCACACCCAAATTTGTGTACCAGGCATAAAGTTTAGCTAACCTAAAGAGAAAGAAATTCACGTTACCCACACTTCGATACTGTGCCCTGAAGGCTTTGATTTTAGAGTTGAACGATTCTGGGACCACTCCCATTTATTCCTCCTCAGGCAGATTTAGGGGGAAGAATATTATTGTCCAAATAAGTTTGAAAACTCTTTTCCCGTATATAGTTCCTGTTGCGCTACCTTAAGCTATGACCTTGGTAAGCTCCTGCTCATCAGGAGCTTATTTTGTTTAAAACAATCCCAATTCCATTAAATATCCCTTTCTTCCGTATCAGAATTTTGCCAGGTTGGAAATTTTATACACAAAAGGCGACAGTCAATTATTAATTTGGTATCAAAATGATATAATATTTAATTATTTAGCAAAAATTAAAATATATTATTAAAATATTTGCAAGAAACAAACCTTATATTTACATTTGTATCAAGCAATCGGAAAATAATTGCTTACACACTGTAAGGTGGTGAAATTTGGCAGACACACCTCCTCGTCTCGGTGGCGAAGATCTGGGAAATACCGTAACAGGGAAATAACTGCTTCGTGAAGGTTCGACTCCTTCCCTTACAGCAAACCTTATTCAACAGGTTTATAATTGGTTAGTTTAAATAAGCTCCTGCCCATCAGGAGCTTATTTTATTAAAACAAATTCGTAAAATTCAGAATACCCGTTTTGAACTATTTCAGTTCATATTTATCAGCATATCGTTTAAACAACTGCTTATGAAGGTTATCCAAACTAATGGTTCGGCCTTGAATAAAAGCCGATTCTACCTTATTGCCCAGCATGTCCAGCGCATCGCCATCTGAAATGAACAGAGTTGCATCTTTTCCTTTTTCCAGACTTCCTGTTGTTTTATCGATCCCCAGTATTTTGGCTGTATTCAGGCTGATCATTGATAATGCCTGTTCTCTTGTCAAGCCATAAGCAACCGCTGTGCCTGCTTCGAATGGAAGATTACGCTGACGCCAGTATCCCGTACCTGTCAGTGAATAGAGAACTCCACCATCCTGTAGTAATTTTGGAAGCTTATAAGGAAGATAAACATCGTCCTCAGTTCTGTCTGGTAAGGTTTGCGTTTCAACAAGAATTACAGGTACCTGGTTATCACGAAGAAGATCTGTCACCAGGTAAGATTCTGTACCTCCTACGATCACAGGTTTTACATTGAATTTCTTAGCCAGATTAACTGCCATGATGATGTCTTTTGCAGTATTTACATGGATAAATAATTTTTTGCTGCCTTTGAACAGGCCCTTCATGGCATCAAACCGGGCGTTGAATTCAGCTGGCTTTGACAATTCAGAATAAGCTTTGGCTATAGTAAAATAGCTTTCTAACTCAGAGATCTGTTTTTGTTGAGCCTCTTTAGGATCACCTGCTGGTGCCGCAGCATTCTGCCCGAAAAACCCACCGCGGGTTCTAACTACCGGCCAATTGATATGGATGCCAATATCATTCTTATAAGAAGCATCTTCCCAATTCCATCCATCTAATACTACAACTGACGACTGACCCGATACTAATCCGCCTGCAGGAGTTGGCTGCGCCATTAATACTCCGTTTGAACGCAAGGTTGGGATAACCTTTGAATCAGTATTGTAGGCGATTATTGAACGGATATGCGGATTGATTTCACCAACGTCTCCCTGGTCATCTGTACCTCTTGCTCCTGATTCAACTTCTATCAATCCCAGTGATGTATTCGCTGCAATGAAACCAGGGTAAACATGTTTACCTTTTGCATTAATAATATTGGTGGTTCCTGAGTTGAAATCCATTCCACCTGCATTGCCTATTCCGGTGATCTTCCCTTTATCAAAGCTGATATAGCCATTTTCTATGACCTGCCCGTTTCCTGTATGGATTGTGGCACCAATAATTGCTACCGGTTTTGACTGTGCTTTAGAAGGTATAATTGTAGCTTGTCCGAAGGCGAATCCTGCATAAAGCATTAGACCCGCAAAGCCTGTATATTTTTTCATGTTGATCTTCATTTTGTGATGATTATTGATTTTGTGCAGAAAGGTCGAGGTTCTCCATAGTTTCACACTCGTAAAGACGCTGACGCTGCAGGCTTGGGCGGGCAGTTACCGTTCCGCTGCTCTTGGCTTCGATCATTTTCTGAATGATCCTTCCCTGGTCTGCTTTTAATTCCTTTTGCTTTTGTGCGTCCTGATCTATATCCCAATAAGCAATACCATCTACAAATGTTTTTTCAGCTTTTGCATAAATGGACAATGGATTGTCAGACCATAGAACCAGATCTGCATCTTTTCCAACTTTCACACTTCCTACCCTGTTATCTATATGCAGCATTTTAGCAGGATTTAAAGTGACTAGTTTCAATGCGTCTTCTTCGCTCATCCCACCATAGGTGATCGCTTTTGCAGCTTCCTGATTCAAACGTCTGGCCATCTCGGCATCATCCGAGTTGAAACCGGTTAAAACACCTACGTCATGCATGAGCTTTCCATTGTAAGGAATAGCCTCAGCAACTTCGTTTTTATAAGCCCACCAATCACTGAAAGTAGAGCCAGCAATTCCACGTTTCTTCATTCCATCAGCAACTTTATAACCTTCCAGTATGTGGGTAAAGGTATTGATCTTAAAGCCCATAGAATCAGCTACATGCATCAGCATGTTAATTTCCGACTGAACATAAGAGTGACAGGTAATAAAACGCTTATTGTCCAGTATTTCTACCAGTGCATCCAACTCCAGGTCGCGTCTTACATTATTTCCTTTCACTGCCCTTGCTGTTTTATACTCTTTGGCACGGGTAAAGGCATCAATAAATACTTGTTCAACACCCATTCTTGATTGAGGGAAGCGTAAATTTCCTCCCGGAATCTGAAAATTACTTTGTTTCACATTTTCACCTAAAGCAAATTTGATGAAGCCATCACTGCCTTCAAACTTAAGTTCTTCAGGGTTTTTGCCCCATCTTAGTTTAATAAGCTGTGATTGTCCGCCAATTGCATTTGCTGAACCATGAAGGATCTGTGAGGATGTAACTCCTCCAGCCAGCTGACGGTAAATATTGATATCCTCTGAAGTAATGATATCAGCGATTCTGACTTCCGAGCTGACAGACTGTGCCCCTTCATTAATACCGCCGCTTCCGCCAATATGTGAATGCTCATCAATGATGCCGGGAGTAAGATGCTTTCCACTTGCATCGATCACTTTCGCAGAACCTGCACTTAGGTTTTTGCCGATCGATTTTATTTTACCGCCTTCTATCAGAACGTCTGTATTGATTAACTTTCCTTCTTTCTCATTGGTCCAGACCGTAGCATTTTTAAACAAAACAACTTCTTTTTTGGGGGCTTCAGTATAGCCGTAGGCCATAAATGGATAAATAACCGGACCGCTGGCAATTACGGGTTTCGGGCTCTCCTTTTTTGCCTGATCCTTAAAGGCTTCTTTATATGAAGCAGTCCATTTTTTGCTTGTGCCATCAGTTAAAATAGCCTCACCTTTGAAAGTTATTGGTGATACTGAGCTGATGTACCCGTTTAATCTGGTAGTTCCTGCAGGATTCTTCTTCAGATCGAAGTTCATACTTAAGAGATCACCAGTCCGGGTAATATTACCTTTTACCTTGATACTGTCTATTCCTTTTCGCTCTACTTTAAGGTCATAAGAGCCTGTTGTTCCGCCAATCTTAATTTCAAGATCAGAGCTTCCTTCCATATCTAAGGTATAGGTGCCTCTTAGATCGGCGATATCCATTTTTGTAACAACATATTGATTGCCCTGTACCCAGTTCTCATAAATGATATTATCTTTTTTGAAGATATTGTCCGATGTGATGATAAAGTTTGCGAGTTTTCCTTTACTCAATGTTCCAACCAGTTCAGATACACCCAACATTTCTGCCGGTACTTCGGTTAATGACTTTAAAGCTTGCTTCTCGGTCAATCCGTGATCAATCGCAGTACGAAGGTTGGTCCAGAAATCTTTCGGGGCTGCTTCCAGGCCGAAGCTGGTTATTGCGAATTTTATTCCTGCTTTTTCAAGTGCAGATGGATTTGATGGTGCCAGCTCCCAGTCTTTTAATTGGGTATAGCTAATATTTCTTGCATCAGCCGGATCTTCAATATCAAAAGGTTTTGGGAAGTTTAAAGGGATAATGAAACTTCCTCCTGTTGCTTTTGCTTCAGTCAAACGCTGATATTCCTTGCCGTCTGTTTTGAATACATATTGCTTACCAAATTCATCACCGATCTTATCAGCCCTAAGTACACTTAAAACATCACTTACCTCAAATATCTGTGAAAGTGATTGCGTTTTATTGAATTCATCCAATGAGATATTATATTCATCTTTTTGATTCTTATACCAGGCAGCATCCAGATATGTTTGGCGCAACAATGCGATAGAACCCATCAGGGAAGTTGGATAGCTGTTGGTAGAACTTCCTTTGCTGAATGAGTAATGGGCTGCCGCCTGATCTTTCAGGATCACGGTGCTTTCATCATTATCATTTAAAGTTGAAATAAGAGATACACCTCTTGCAATTCCATCACGGCTAACAGATTGCACGGTGCCAAAACCTGCTTTTTTATAGTCTTCTGCTTTCTTCGCATCGACAGCAAAAATTGATCTGACTGCAATTTCCGGCCTGATCGCCTCATTCCATGAATAGGCACCTGCTTTGGTGGAGGTAAATACCTGGCTTCGTCCAAAACCACCTCCTTGTCGGATACCTGGCCCGGCTGCTAAGCCATAGCTTGTATAGGCATCAACAAATGAAGGATAAATAAATTTACCTTTCAGATCAATCTTAATGTATCCATCAGGAATAGTCAATCCCTGACCTACGGCTTCTATTTTTTGATTTTTGACCAATAATACACCATTGCTTATTGTCTGTTCTGAACTGACAACTATTGTAGCATTGATAAAGGCATACAGGCCCGGTCGTTTATCATGTGAGCCGTTCACAGGGTAAGTTACCTGTGCAGCTGCGTCGCAGACCTGTGCGATCAGTAAACATAAAAGAAGAAAATATCTCATTACTATTTTGGTTTTAGGAGTTCGAATGTAGTTGATATTCAGCTAGTCATTATAGTCGAAATATAACATTGCTGTTACATTATTATGAGGGCCCAGCCGGTTTGATCCGGATGCTGAAAAATAGGGTGAGCATTTATCCATTTCAACTCTTAACTTTGAAGCTGAATATGAAAAAGAGAATCATTCTTCAGGCCTTATATCTGCTTCCGTTATTCATTTTGTCTGCATGTACAAAAGATGATAATGAACCGATGCCACAAAGTACGGTCTCCAGATTATATGTTTCAAATGCAGATACAGACGCAGCTATAGCAAATACAATGATCTTTGATCCTGCGGATCAGACGGCATTTACAGAACCCTATAAATTCGATTCAAAATTGCCCGATGGAAACGGAATCCTTTTTAACCCATTTTCCGGCACTGTTTTCCAGGTAAGCAGAAAGAATCAGAATATCAGGACTTTTAAAGTGAATACTGATGGTAGCCTCTCAACTGGTAACTCATTTGTTGACGAAGGCCTGCTTAGTGCCAGAGAAATGGCCTACGATCGTACACGCGATGTTTTATATGTTTCCAGCAATATCGACAGCGCAATTTATGTGTATACCAAAGCCAGTACTTTAACAGGAACGGCAGCTGCCTTTAAAAAATTGAAGCTTAATGGACAGCCATGGGGTATACATCTGGATAATAACAGGCTTTTTGTTGTAATTGATCTGGCTCGTGCAGAGGTTCAATTGTTTGAAGAAGTATCTGAACTTGCCGTAGGAAATATCACTCCATCAAAGAAAATAACAATTACCGGAGCTACCCGGCTTCATGGAATAACTTATTCTGCTGATCGGGATGTACTGCTTTTAACAGATATTGCAGAAGCTAGCTCTGCTGGATTTGATACAGATGGAGCAATTTATATTATCAAAGATGCAAATGCAGAATTCACAGTAGCAGGTAAAGCAGTTAGCCCCAAAACCACGATTAAAGGTCTGAATACCGGAATGGGAAATCCTGTTGATATTGCCTGGGATGACAGAACATCAAAAGATCTGATCTATGTTGCTGAAAAGGCGGGGCGTAAGATCCTGACTTTTAAATTTGCAGATAGCGGAAACGTAAAACCGGCTGCAATTGCCGTTCTAACAAGTAGTCCTGAGGCCATATATCTGGACGCGCGTTAACAATATTTAGGATTGTTATTAATGATACTTTTTGCTTTACTTTGATATAAAATAAAAAAGATATGTATTCAACTTTATTAGGCCTGCATTCCGGACTGCGATATATCGTCCTATTATTATTAGCCCTGGCATTATTAATGGCAATTATTGGGTTATTTGGTAAAAAATCCTATTCCGAAACTAATCGTAAAGTGAACCTGTTTGCGATGATCTTTACTCACACTCAGTTTCTGGTGGGACTGATATTGTATTTTTTCAGTCCGGTGGTCAACTATTCCAACATGGCTGTGGCTATGAAAGATGCTATGACCCGTTACTGGACGGTAGAGCATTCAGTTATGATGTTGTTTGCCATAATCTTGATCACAGTAGGCCATTCACGCTCTAAAAAGGCAAAAGATGCCATGAATAAACACAGGGCTATTGCTTTATACTATGGTTTGGCAGTATTGGTAATTATTGTTGCAATTTATCAAAGCGGACGCCCTCTACTGGGAATGTCATAAACTCAGCGAAAAAATTTGCATTCTCAAATTTCTTTATATTTTTGTGAACGATGAAGATGAAACAAAATACTGGCAATTGGTGGCGCACCTTAAAAGTAGCGCAGGGAACAGGTATTTTGAAGTGATAGCATAGTCAAGCAAAATCTAAACAATATACAACCCGGCGCCATAAATCGTCGGGTTTTTTTATGGTCAGTGATCCCCCGAAAATTATATGACCGGTTAAAATTTTATTATGAAGAATTATAAATTACACACCTCCCACAAAAGACTCCTGGCGGATACAACAACTCCGGTAAGCATATACCTGCGCTTGAGAGATGTTTTTCCGAACAGTATCTTACTGGAGAGCTCTGATTATCATAGCAGGGAAAATAGCTTAAGCTATGTATGTTGTGATCCGATAGCCGGAATTGTGCTGAATGGTGATAAACTGGAGACCTATTTTCCTGACGGTAATAGAGAGCAATATCCATTAGGCGATCTTGACCTGAAAAAGCATGTTTCTGATTTCAGGAAGCAGTTTGAGTCGACTTCCGATAATGATTTTAAATTCATCTCAAACGGCCTTTTCGGATATTTTGCATATGAAACCGTAGAGCATTTTGAAGATATCAAGCTGCAATCTGGTCCGGCGGAGGGGAGAGATATCCCACTCATGCAGTATCATGTTTACAGGTATATTATTGTAATTGATCATTTCAAGAATGAGCTCTATCTGCTTGAACACCGAATGGATAAGAATGCTCCTGACGGGCTTGAAAAAATCCAGTATCTCATTCAGAATAAAAATTTCCCTGAATATAAATTCAGTTTAAACGGGGAGGAGAAATCGAATTTCACGGATGAACAGTTTATTGAACTGGTCGAAAATGTAAAGAAACATGTTTATCGCGGGGATGTATTCCAGATCGTTCCTTCCCGTGCTTTTTCCAAGCCATTTTTAGGGGATGAATTTAATGTGTACCGCTCTTTGCGTTCAATCAACCCATCACCTTATCTATTCTATTTTGATTACGGTGATTTTAAACTTTTTGGGTCATCACCCGAAGCACAGCTCACCATCAAGAATAATCAGGCAACCATTTATCCTATTGCAGGTACGTTTAAAAGAACAGGTAACGACCTCCTGGACGCAGAGTTGGCTGAGAATCTGAAAAAGGATGTGAAAGAAAATGCAGAGCATGTTATGTTAGTGGATCTTGCCAGGAATGATCTGAGCAGGCATTGCGATAAGGTTGAAGTAAGGTCTTTCAAAGAGATCCAGTATTACTCTCACTTGATCCATATGGTTTCTAAGGTAACCGGGCAATTGCAGGATTCAGTTGATCCTTTTGATGTTGTTGGCGACACTTATCCGGCAGGAACCCTCAGCGGTGCTCCAAAATACATGGCAATGCAGCTAATTGACAGGTTTGAAAAGCAAAAACGCGGTTTTTATAGCGGAGCAATAGGCTATATGGGATTTAATGGCGACTTTAATCATGCCATTATGATCCGCTCATTTATGAGTCAGAATAATGTACTTCATTATCAGGCGGGTGCAGGTATTGTGGCTGATTCTGATCCGCAAAGCGAGTTGAATGAAGTAAATAACAAGATCATGGCTTTGAGGAAGGCTTTGGAAATGGCGGGGGAGATATAGGAGGTATGAAGTCTGATGTCTGAAATTTGTTGTCAGTTATCAGTTATCTGACCTCCGACCTCATACTTCATACTTCCGACCTCTGACCTCATACCTCCGTCCTCAATAGAATTGATAGTTTTAATTGAAAAAATAGAATATGAACATATTAGTAATAGATAATTACGACTCATTTACCTTTAACCTGGTGCATCTGCTGAATGAAACTGGCCATGAAGCTACAGTTTGGCGCAATGATAAGTTTCAACTGGCCGATGTCAATGCATTTGAAAAGATCCTTCTTTCACCTGGCCCCGGTATACCCTCTGAATCAGGATTATTGCTTGATGTGATCCGTACATATTCAGAAAGTAAGAGTATTCTTGGGATATGTCTCGGATTACAGGCAATTGCAGAGGTCTTTGGAGGTGAGTTATATAATCTTACCCGTCCGGTTCATGGAAGGGCCACAGAGATCACTGTTCTTGATGATCAGGAGAAGCTATTCTTTAATTGTCCAAAAAATTTCAATGTTGGCCGCTACCATTCATGGGCAGTGCGCAATGACAATGTACCTGAGGCGATCAAAGTAACTGCGGTTGACTCTGATGGAGTAATAATGGCTTTAAGACATCGTACTCTTGATGTAAGAGGTGTTCAGTTTCATCCGGAATCTGTACTCACCGAACATGGTAAATTACTGATTACAAACTGGCTGAGCTAAGCTTCATAGTTCAAATTAATATGAATAAAACGGATATGAAATCTTCACAGAGTGCCAAGGGAAATATCCTTGATAAGATAGTTGAAAAAAAAAGAGAGGAAATAGCACTTTCAAAGCTTAAAACACCGCTTATTAAGCTGGAGCAGAGTGATTTTTTTTCAAGAGCGTGTTTTTCTTTGCCTGATTTTATTTTAAATCCTGCCCTTACGGGTATAATCGCAGAGTTCAAGCGTAAATCACCTTCAAAGGGGATCATCAATGATAAACTGAGTGTAGAGGAAGTTACAAATGGCTATGTTGCAGCAGGTGCATCTGCACTTTCTGTTTTAACAGATGAAAGTTTCTTTGGAGGAACTAACAAGGATCTTATCGCGGCAAGAAAAGTGAATAGTATTCCGATATTAAGGAAAGACTTTATGCTGGATGAGTTTCAGATCATTGAAGCAAAGGCTCTGGGGGCAGATATTATCCTGCTTATTGCCTCCATATTATCTCCCTTGGAAATTCAAAATCTTTCAAAGCTTGCCAAATCATTGGGCATGAATGTATTGCTGGAAGTTCATAATCTGGAAGAATTAAACCGGAGTCTATGTGAGGATTTAGATGCGGTAGGAGTGAATAACCGGAATTTGGGTGATTTTTCTGTTTCTATACAGCATTCTCATGATCTGGTGGATCATATTCCATCTGAGTTTTTGAAAATCTCAGAAAGTGGAATAAGTGATCCTAAGAAAATTGTAGAACTCAAAAGAGCGGGATTTAATGGCTTCCTGATTGGAGAGAACTTTATGAAAGAAGTGGATCCGGGGAAAGCAATGAAAGAGTTTGTAGCTCAAATATAAGCCCTGATCTTTTTAAAAACGTTATTCAGGGATAATCTGACAGGGTAAGATCAATTTGACCGTTTCAAACCATTATCTTTGTACTTTGTTAATATTAATAGATGCCTAGACTAAAATTTCATGATACCACAGTAAAACCGGAAAGAGCAGTTCTTGTAGGGATAATTAAACCTGGAGAAACTGAAGAGCAAACCCGGGAATATCTGGATGAATTAAAATTTCTGGTTGAAACTGCCGGTGGTGATACGCAAAAGGCATTTACACAAAGGATGCAGCGTCCTGATAGAGCAACCTTTGTAGGTACCGGAAAACTGGAAGAGATAAATGCCTATGTGAAATCGGAAGAGATAGATATGGTCATTTTCGATGATGAACTTTCTCCTTCACAACTGCGAAATATTGAAAATGAACTTCAGGTAAAGATTCTTGACAGAAGCAACCTTATCCTTGATATTTTTGCCAGAAGGGCCCAGACATCGCAGGCAAAAACCCAGGTTGAGCTTGCACAACTTCAGTATCTCTTACCAAGATTAACACGTTTATGGACTCACCTTGAGCGTCAGAAGGGTGGAATCGGAATGCGCGGACCTGGTGAGAGCCAGATCGAGACTGACCGTCGTTTGATCCTCAATAAAATATCTGTACTTAAGGAACGCCTGAAAGAAATTGATAAGCAAAACGAAACTCAGCGTAAAAACAGAAGCCAGTTGATAAGGGTATCTCTGGTTGGCTATACCAACGTTGGTAAATCAACCATCATGAATATGATCTCAAAATCTGAGGTCTTTGCTGAAAATAAGCTTTTTGCTACCCTTGATACAACAGTTAGAAAAGTTGTGATTGAAAATTTGCCTTTTCTGTTATCTGATACTGTTGGTTTTATCCGCAAACTGCCGCATCACCTGATTGAGTGTTTCAAATCTACCCTGGATGAAGTGCGTGAAGCAGACATCCTGATCCATGTTGTGGATATATCTCATCCTAATTTTGAAGATCAGATCAACACGGTCAATGAAACATTAAAGGAAATGGGAGCTATAGATAAAGAAATAATCACTGTTTTTAATAAAATAGATGCTTATAAGCCAGCCGAATATGATCCGCAGGAGGAGCATCCGCCAATGAGTCTGGCTGATTTTAAAAATAGCTGGATGAGTAAGGATAGAAACCCTGCAATTTTCATCTCAGCACTGAATAAAGAAAATGTGGAGGAGTTCAGGTCTGTATTGTATGAAAAGGTGAAGGCGCTTCATACAAAACGATTTCCATACGATAAATTGCTCTACTAGTAATTTTTGCCACTTGTGAAATAAAAGCATTTTTGAATTGATGCTGACCTTCTTTTTATTGAATGGAGGTCATCTTTAACCCCGGCTTTTTACATTCACGTCTAATTTTAGTTAATTTGTAAATCACGCCTTCTATTTCCCCATGTTATGGAATCAAAACGTCAACAAAAGTTTGCAGGAGTAATTCAAAAAGATCTTGCTGAAATATTTCAGAGGGAAGGAATGAATTTTCTGCCTAATATAATGGTGACCATTACCAGGGTGAGGGTATCACCGGATCTTGCAATAGCCCGTGTTTACCTGAGCTTTTTTAATAGTACCAATAATACACTTGCTGTCAATACCATTAAATCTCATGCAAATGAGATCAGGTATAAATTGGGTAATCGTATTAAGGATCAGGTTAGAATAGTACCACATCTTGAATTTTTTCTGGACGATACCAGTGAATATGTGGAGCGCATGGATAAGATCTTTGATAAAATCAGTAAAGAACCTCGTCAGGCTGAAGATTCAGAAAGCGAAGATTAAGCAGTATGAGGACTATAAGAGAGCCCGTAAACTTTTATACCCATTTATTTCCTGCTATTCTGGCTATTCCGGGTACATTTCTATTGCTAAGCCGTGCGGATCTTCAAATAGAATACACAGCCGCATGGGTATATGGCATTTGTACTTTTGTCCTGTTTGGCATAAGTTCAACTTATCATAGCTATCCCAATACTGAAAGAGAGATCCGCTTCTGGCAGAAATTTGATCATTGCTGTATCTACCTGATGATTGCCGGTTCCTATACTCCAACAGCTTTACTTGTTTTTGATGGATGGATCCGCTGGACCCTGTTCGGCATGATCTGGACAATTGCACTTGCAGGTTGTCTGCTAAAAATATTCAATCGCTTGAAGCATACCGGCCTTTCATTGGCCATATACATTTCCATGGGCGCACTGATCGTGCCATTAATGGAAGAGATGGCCGAAAAGTTGCCCCTTTCAGCAATTGCCTGGATGGTTCTGGGAGGCATTTTTTATATAGGTGGTACCTTCTTTTATTATAAAGATAAGCCTATGGGCAACACTTTTCATAGTCATGAGATATGGCATTTATTCGTTGTAGCCGGTGCCTTGTCGCATTATATTTATAATTATTACTTTCTTTTCGCATGAGCAGGCTGACTCAGCTGGAGCTTTATCTGAAGGATCATCCTGAACATGTTTCTCCACTGGTTGATTTCGATTCACAAACCGATAAATTATTTCCATTTGACTTCAGCTCTTCTAATCAGGAGCTAAGCCCGCAAACTGTTGCGGATACTTCACTTTTTTCATCCTGGATATCCAATAAATTACAAGTCAATAATTGCCGTTACGGTTTAGGTGGATATAATGAACGTCGTATGCTTTATTCCAGAAGCGAATTGTTTAATAATTCAGAGGAACCACGACGTTTACACCTGGGTGTTGATATATGGGCAGAGGCGGGAACACCTGTATATGCACCTCTTTCAGGTCAAATACATAGTTTCAGGTTTAATGATGCCTTTGGCGATTATGGTGCCACTTTGATACTTGAACATGACCTGGATGGTTTGATTTTCTATTCTTTATATGGGCATTTGAGCTTGAGCAGCATTTCAGGACTACAAAAGGGTGCAATAGTGAAGCAGGGTGAAAAGATCGCTGAATTTGGTATTTTTTCAGAAAATGGAAACTGGCCTCCGCACCTGCATTTTCAGCTGATCTTAGACATGCAGGGCCATGAAGGTGATTACCCGGGCGTATGTCAATTTTCTGAAAAGCTGAAATTTCTTGGTAATTGCCCGGACCCTGATATTTTATTAAATCGAACTTTCAGCTAAGTATTCTTCTTTAATTTACTTAATTTAGAGAATGTCCATGAATTTGCTATTCATTATATTATCCACTATCACATCTCTTTTTGCTGATGAACAACCTGTATTTAAAGGTGGGCAGAAGAATTTGGCAAGCTTTATCTACAATAATCTGATCTATCCTGAATATTCCCGTGATAATTGCCTGCAGGGTACTGTTCAGGTTAGCTTTAAGCTTAACCAGCAGGGGAAGATATACTACTCAGAGGTAACAAAAGGATTTGGGATAGATCTTGATAAAGAGGCTTTACGGGTAGTGCGTCTAACTTCCGGTAAGTGGATCATGCCGGCTAATCATGATACCCTGGTTTCGATGGTACTGCCAGTTAATTTTACTCTTAGGGATTATAAATGTGAGCAGCGTTCCAAAGACGAAATTAATGCTGCAATTAATGCCTATCATGCCAGAGAAGGACTGAGTATGGTAATCTTCAATTACTATGATAAAAAATCTGAAGGGAATTACAACCCTGCTGATGAAGCCCGTATTGAAGCCATCAAGATGCAGTTAGGTTATGACGATAAATTCATTGAGCGATTATTAAAACAGGCTCAGCGTAAACTTAAGCAAGGAGATTCGCAGGGTGCCTGTGAAGATTTTCAAATTATCAGAATGCTGGGAAGCAGCAGATCGGCCACTTTCATTGAACAACACTGTAAATAGATATGATTTGCCTCTATTAAAGATATAATGACAGAAAATTCAACCGCATTTCAAAATTCAGTTAATAATAAAAGAGTGCTTGTAATCAGCATTTTTGTGGCGCTTTACTGGATCATTGGAAATACTGTGGATGTATATTATTATGCGTTTACCGGTGCAGTTTTTGAATTGCTCTGGCTTCCAATGCTTGCATTGATCGTATTTCTGCCGGTTATCTCCATTGTCTTATTGGTCAAAGACAGATTTAATCTGAGATCAATGGCACTATATTCGGTTCTGGTATTATCACCGGTTATTTTGCTGATGTTTCTGAATTGAAGTTAATGACAATCTATTATTCATGATCTTTCAGTTATCTGAAGATGAACTATGGTTTCCTGAACCTGAGCTGGCAGATGAAGACGGACTTCTGGCAATTGGAGGCGACCTTTCTGCTGAAAGATTAATTCTTGCCTACCAGAGTGGAATTTTTCCCTGGTTTTCTGATGATACTCCAATTTTATGGTATGCTCCCCATGAGCGGTTTGTATTGTTTCCTGATCAATTAAAGGTTTCTAAAACAATGCGCAAGCTTATGAACTCAGATAAATTTAGGATTACATTTGATAAAGCATTTCCTGAGGTTATAAATGCCTGCGCCAGCATCAGCCGTGAAGATCAGGAAGGAACCTGGATAACTGGTGATATGCAGGAGGCTTACATTAATTTATTTCGATTAGGTCTTGCTCATTCTGTAGAGGTTTGGGAAAATGATCAGCTTGTTGGAGGCTTGTACGGTATCCATATAAATTCTGTCTTCTGTGGCGAGAGTATGTTCAGCAAGGTTAGCAATGCCTCTAAGGCAGCATTGATCTGGCTATGTCAAAACAAGAGTTTTACGCTCATTGATTGTCAGGTTCACACCAGCCATCTCGAAAGTCTGGGAGCGGGGTTTATAAGTATGAGCCAATATCTAGCTTATCTGAATTCCGATCCAAAATAATGAGACGATGAATAAAAAATCACTAAATTAATCCTGGTTTTTCAAAACAAACGATGCAGTTACCTTATTATATCGATTTACTCGGCACTCTGGTGTTTGCAACTTCAGGAGCATTAGCGGCTTCGGATAAGAATATGTACCGTGATATCTTTGGGGTTACTTTTACCGGTTTTGTAACAGCAGTTGGAGGAGGTACACTCAGAGACATGATCCTTGGCACCCGTCCTGCCTGGGTTGCTGATGGAAATTACCTGATCGCAATAACAATAGGGGTATTATTTGCTATTTTCTTTAAGTACTATATCCTGAAATACAGACGAACATTCTTTCTTTTTGATACATTGGGTATAGCTCTTTATACAGTTGTTGGGGTGCAGAAATCTCTGGAATATGGAGTTTCTCCACTGGCAGCGATAATTATGGGAATGTTTTCAGCAGTAATGGGCGGAGTGATCAGAGATACGCTAATTAATGAGATCCCACTAATTTTCAAGAAGGAGATCTATGCCACCGCTTGTCTGTCTGGAGCAGCAGTATTTGTTTTGCTGAAGTTGCTTGAAATTGATGATAATATAAACTCCTTCATCAGTGTATTCATTATCATACTTATACGAACAATTGCTGTTAAATATAAGCTTACACTTCCTAAGATAGGTTCCAGATGATCAACTCAGGATATCCTCAATATCTCTGGCAGTTAATGATTTAACAAAACTTTCTTCTGTAGTGATCAATGATTCAGCAACCTTACGTTTTCGGTTCTGTAATGCAAGGATTTTTTCTTCAACTGTGTCTTTGGTTATAAATTTATAGATGAAAACATTCTTATTTTGACCTATCCGGTGGGTCCGGTCAATTGCCTGTTGCTCTACAGCAGGATTCCACCATGGATCCAGAATGAATACATAATCTGCCTCTGTAAGATTTAATCCGACTCCACCTGCCTTAATGGAGATCAGGAAGAGCTTGATATCTTTATTGGACTGAAACTCTTTAACAACCTCTCCACGTTTGGCTGTTGCCCCGTCTAAATAAGCATAAGGAGTTTTTTCTGCATTAAAATACTTCCGGTAAATATCAAGATGCTTGACAAATTGTGAGAATACGAGAACCTTATGCCCTCTGGAAAGCACATTTTCAAGGGTATGGATCACGTTTTCGAATTTTCCCGAATCACCTGCATAGCCTTCATCGATCATTCCCGGGTGATTTGCGATCTGCCGGAGTTTGGTTAAACCCTGTAATACCTGGATCTGAGATTTTTTAAATGAACCATCCTCCAGATTCAGAAGTAATGCATTGCGATATTCTGATTTTATCTCTTCATAATACTCTTTCTGTTCTTCACTCATTTGGCAGTAAAACAGATTTTCAGTCTTTGGAGGCAATTCGGTGGCCACCTGAGTTTTGGTTCTCCTTAATACAAATGGTTTTATTAATGCCTGAAGTTTGGAAGCTTTTTCTTCATCCTTTTTCTTTTCAATGGGGATAACAAATTCAGTATAAAACAGGCTCTGACTGCCTAATAAACCCGGATTGATAAAAGACATCTGTGTCCAGAGATCATTCACCGTATTTTCAACCGGAGTGCCACTCAGGATCAGCTTATGTTTTGATTTAAGTGTTTTTACTGATTTAAATGATTTCGATGCAGGATTTTTGATGTTCTGGCTTTCATCAAGAATAATATACTCATAGAAAAACGTTTTTAAAATCTCAACGTCAACCCTGCTTATTCCATAAGTAGTAATTACCACGTCATAATTTGCAAATATTTCTATGTCTTTATTCCTAAAACTGCCGGTATG
This sequence comes from Daejeonella rubra, assembly GCF_900103545.1. Taxonomy (GTDB): domain Bacteria; phylum Bacteroidota; class Bacteroidia; order Sphingobacteriales; family Sphingobacteriaceae; genus Daejeonella; species Daejeonella rubra. The sequence continues at coordinate 9,574 of NZ_FNHH01000039.1, read as the reverse complement.
TGCATGGATCTTAAGTTTTGGAGCGAATTTTTTAGCCTCATTCAGCCAGTTATAGACCAATGAGGTTGGCATAATTATCAGCGATGTGGTGTGTATTCCGATATCATGGTTCTCTTCCTTAACCTTTTGAAGCAATGCAAGGGTCTGTACCGTTTTACCGAGACCCATATCGTCTGCCAGACAACCTCCGAAATTATATTTTCTCAGGAAATGAAACCAGTTATAGCCAGCTTTCTGGTACGGTCTTAATATTCCATGAAAAGCTTTCGGAACATCAATTTCTTCGATTTCTTCAAAATCAGCCAGCTTTTTAAGCTTCCTGTCCATACTAACGATCGCCAAATCACTATTGCTGAAATCATTGACAAGCCCAATATGGTGTTTTTTAAGTTTCAGATGCTTGCTGCCTTCTGAAAATTGCAGCAGATTACTGTATTGTGCAAACCATTGTTCCGGTATAACTGCAATTTCTCCTGATGGAAGCTTAAACTCGCGTATCTTATTGAGGATATGATTTTTTAGGTCAATAAATGGAATCTGATAAGGACCGAAGTGAACCACAGCATGGATATCAAACCAATCATTGTTTTCTCTGATCTCCAGATCCACTTTGCTTCGACCAATAACATATCGTTTATTGCCTTCGGTTTGTTCAAACAAAAAGCCTTTAGTTTCAAGGTCATCATGATGCTCATTCAACCAATTGATAACACTAAAAGGAGAATCTTCAGAATCCTTATCCTGGCTAACTGGATTGTAAACATTTGAAAAAACTGTTCCGGAAGAGCTTAAGCCAAGCTCCTGTAATATATTTATCTTATTCTTTTCCCAGCTTAGTGATCGTTTTATTCGGTGGAAGATATAGTCATTGTCGCGCTTCTCAGTTCGCACAGTTACCCTCCTGTCACTTCCTGAGGGGAATATATAATCGCCATATCTGAAATACAATTGCAGCTGAGGGGCCTCACTATCTGAATGAAGTAACTTCAGAACAGGTATAGCCTCAAACTTCTCTGTCCTGATTTCAAATCCCTCAGCATAAACTGCATGTTTTTCAATTAGCGGTGCGACAAATTTTTCAAAGTATGTTTTCTCAGACGATTTTGGAATGGATATAAAGCGTTTATTTAGAAAGGGTTGTAATTTTTTTCCTTCTACATCTTCCTCGAAATAGTAGAGAACCTCATCAAGTAATAACCAGGCGGGCTGATTGCAAATGATTTGTGCCTCTTTGAACATAAACTCAATGCGCTGCCCCTGGAATTTAATGGTTGGAAAATATCGTGTTTCTGTTAGATTGCGTCTGAAATGAAATAAAACAGATGATGGCTCTGTTGCAATACTAAGCTTCCTTTCAACCGGCCAGCCTTCTTTGCTCATCAGGTAGAGGTTTCTGTTGCCAATAAGTTTTAAGGCCTCCACTATTTTCTTTTCGATCTTTGGTCTTAACGTGTCGTAGATCTTTTCATCAAATATGGTACTGAAATATTCAACCGGTCTGATAGCCTTTTTATGATATCGCTTGATAATATGGCCCTGTTCAGTTTCCTCCAGAAGTTTAATCAGCTTCATGTCCGTTTCATCCAGAATGGATGAGAACTCAAGCGCAGTTGTGCTGAATAACCTTTGGTAGGTAAGAGAGAATCCCTCATCTGAATTTAACTGTACAATATGAGGTTCGATCAGAAAGCCTAAAAACTCATGTTTGCAGATGGAGTATACAATTTTACATGGCTTTTCGCTGTCAACTCTTAACATAGGGATTTAGAAAAAATATTGGCAAGCTCACCAATAAAAAATTCTAAATCTAAACAGAATTTTCATTTTTTAGGGAACACCCTAAAAAAAATGCTAATTTTTGATAGAAAAGGCACTTGGAATAAAAAAATAACAATAAAATATAGCTATGTTCTCTTTTTTTTGTGGATTTTGGAATGATCGTAGAATAATTAACCCAAAGAAACCTTGAACCCGAAAATTATCCAGTCTTAGATGTTTATTGAACCCTCAAATACAAATGTTGCCGGACCTTCCAGGAATACATTATTGAATGAATTTCCATCATAATTGAAGTTAACATTCAGATTTCCCCCCGGTACTCTGATTGAATTCTTAATCCTGCCAGTCAATCCTTTTTTCTTTGCCATCGCCATGCTCACAGCTGTTACACCGGTGCCACAGGCAAATGTTTCATTCTCAACTCCTCTTTCGTATGTTCTTACAAAGTAATGATCGCCAAGGTCTTCAACGAAGTTTACATTGATTCCTTTGGCAGAGTAGGTTTCATTATATCTGATGGTCTTTCCATCCTGATAAACATCTTTAGAAGCAAGATCCTCAACTTCTAATACATAATGTGGTGATCCGGTGTTCAGAACAAATGCATCGCCATCTGTTTTGATGTCCTGAACATCAATCATTTGTAAGCTTACCCAATTGCCATTTTCTGAAATTGTGGCATAATGAGGACCATCGACTGCCAAAAAGTTAGTTTCTCCTTCAATAACTTTCAGGTGATTTGCAAATGCAACAATACATCTTCCGCCGTTGCCGCACATACTTCCTTCCCTGCCATCTGCATTGAAATAAAGCATTTCGAAATCAAAACCATTTTTCATCTGCAGCACCATTAATCCATCAGCCCCAATACCAAAGTGACGGTCGCATAGTTTTTTAATGGTTTCCGTATCGTCAACTAAAGAAAATGTTTCGTTTCTGTTGTCAATAAGGATAAAATCATTTCCCGCACCTTCGTATTTTAAAAAATCTAACTTCATAAATTGAGTGTAATAAATAGGTTTTACCAGATCAGTGATTGATGCGTGGTAAAACATTTTTTAAATTTCGGTATTTAATTTGAAATTGCTTTAATTCAGATTATTAATGACAGCTTTCGTTAAATATACATTTAACATTTTTTAACATAAAAAGGATATTGGAATTACTGGTATTGCGTTTAACTGGTATTAATTTTGAGAAAGAATTATTACTATTTTAAAAAAAGAAAATTTGAACATATGAACAAGATTGGTGTAACTTTTTTAACAGCATGCCTTGGTGGGGCAGTTGCTATCGGATCGTATAAGTTGATCGAAAGTAAATTACAGGATGGAAGTTCTTTTGAAGACAAACAAAAAGTTTATTTTACAAATAATCCTTCTCCTACTATAAATTCATCATCCGGTGAACTTGACTTTACTCAGGCTGCAGCTTCTGTTACTCCTGCTGTGGTGCATATCAAGACTACCTATAATAATGACTCTGGTGAGGGTAATTCTGGTCGTGATAAACAGATGCAGGATCTTTTTGAAGATTTTTTTGGAGGACGAAGACGTTCTCAGGGTCCGGCTCAGGGTTCAGGATCAGGTGTGATCATTTCTGATGATGGATATATCGTAACAAACAATCATGTTGTTGATAATGCGGACAAGATCGATGTGATCCTGCCTGATAAACGCTCTCTCGTGGCAAAAGTGATTGGAAGGGATGCCAATACCGATCTTGCCTTATTAAAAATTGAAGGTTCTGGTTTTCCGATAGTGAAATTGGGAAATTCTGATAATGTACGTGTTGGTGAATGGGTTCTTGCAGTAGGTTATCCTTTTGCTCTTAATACCACTGTAACAGCGGGTATCGTTAGTGCAAAGGGCAGACAGATAGGTATTCTGGATCAGGGGAATAATCAGAGTACGGATGGAGAGCCTCAGGCAAGAACAGCAATCGAATCCTTCATTCAAACTGATGCGGCAATTAATCGTGGTAATAGCGGAGGTGCACTGGTAAATACCAAGGGTGAACTTATTGGAGTGAACGCTGCAATTGCTTCTCAGAGTGGTAGTTATGAGGGGTATGGCTTTGCTATTCCTATCAATCTTGCAAAGAAAGTTTTAAATGATTTCAAGGAATTTGGTTCTGTTCGCAGAGGTTATATAGGAGTTAATTTCACCGGACTTGATGCTGAACAATCTAAACGACTTGGAGTTTCAGAAATTAACGGTCTGTATATTAATGAAGTTATTCCCGGCAGCGGTGCTGCTCAAAGCGGATTGAAAGAGGGTGATATCATCACTAAAGTAGATGGAAATCAGATTTTTTCACCCTCTGATCTGCAGGAACGTATTGGCCGCCTTGGCCCTGGCGATAAAGTTCAGTTATCTTATTTAAGAGCTGGCAAACTATTAGTGACCAATGTCACCCTTAAAGGTGAAGAATCAGTTCGAACAGCAAATAACAGTACGAATAGTGCAGTAACTAAGAACCTTGGTGCAAGCTTTGCACCAGCCAGTGATGTACTTAAGAAGAAATATAAGATCAGTTCTGGAGTTGTAGTTAGTAATGTTAAGCCAGGAGGCTTCTTTGATCAGCTGGATGTTGTTCAGGGTACAATAATCACCTCAATTAACGGTCGTCCTATCACTAATGCAGATGACATAGAAACGGCTATTTCTTCAGGCAGAAACAATATGGCAACTGTTAATGCGATCAGTCCGGATGGTATGCAGATCAGATATCAGTTTCAGGTGAGATAATTTTTCATCTATTAATTCTTTTAGAAAGCCTTCCCGATAATTTGGGGAGGCTTTCTTATTTTTGTGAGATGGCTTCAGTTCCCTATGCTTTAACTTTTCTTGATCAGAACCTTTTACTCCTGCCTGAAAAGGCCATTTATTGGAAGGAACAACAGACTCTCATTGTCGCAGACATTCATCTTGGGAAGGTTGGACATTTTAGAAAGGCAGGTATAGCCATTCCAAAAATGATGGAGCAGGATGACCTTGCCGAATTATCAGACCTCATTCATCGGTACAGCCCTAAAACCATTTTACTACTCGGAGATCTTTTTCATAGCGACTTGAACAATGACTGGGATTGGCTGGTACTTTGGCGCTCTTTATTCAGTGATCTTCGGATGATCCTGGTACTCGGTAATCATGATATCCTGAACAAGGCATTATATTCTGATCTCAAATTTGAATTGTACGGGTATTTAGATGCAGGTCCCTTTCGTTTTTCTCATGAGCCTATGGAAAAGGGTCTTTTGGCAAAAGCTGGTTTATATGTGATCAGCGGTCATATTCATCCGGGTGTTGTTTTGGAAGGTGCCGGAAGGCAAATACTTACGCTCCCATGTTTTCATTTTGGGAAGAGACAAGCCATTCTGCCGGCTTTCGGAAAATTTACAGGTAAGGTCAGAATGAAAAATTCTAAGGGAGACCGTATTTTTGCAGTTCTAAAGGATAAGATCGTAAGCTTTTAAACTGCCTGATTTTAAGGTTTAAGATTAGATTGTTTCTAAATAGATAAATTCTTAATCCCCATGCTATTTAACTGCATGATTTTTCTCATATAATGATAAATTTGCTCCCTGAATAATAAAATAATACAAGGTAATGAGCAATTTCGCAAAAACGTTCTCATCCTCATTGGGAAAAAAACTGGTAATGGCCCTGACAGGCATTTTCCTCTGTACGTTCCTTATTGTACATTTAGTAGGAAATTTACAGTTGTTTAAGGATGATGCAGGACAGGCATTCAATGCCTATGCCTACTTTATGACGCATTTCGGTCCGATAAAGATCGTTTCCTATTTGTTATATGCTTCAATCATCATTCATGCAGTTTATGCATTAATGCTGACCGCAGGTAACAAAAAAGCGCGTCCTGTAGCATACGCCGTTCAGGCCGGTGGTCAGAATAGTCCCTGGACATCAAGAAACATGGGCATATTAGGTACCATACTTTTAGTATTCATTGTGGTTCACATGGGTGATTTCTGGTGGAAATATCATAATGCTGAACTGCCTTATGCAAAATATGAGATCAGTCTTGACAACCCGAAAGATATTCAGGTTTCAGAATTGCCCTATGATGCAAACAGGCTGGTACATTCAGAAATCGTTGACGTACAGGCTGGTAAGCAAATCGTTATTTCAAAGGATTTGTATAAGATCGTTAACAATGCATTCCAAACCTGGTGGTACGTTCTTTTATATGTCATTGCTATGGCTGCTTTGTCATTCCACCTGATCCACGGATTCAAAAGTGCATTCCAAACCATTGGATGGAACAACAGTAAACTTCTTCCGATTATCCGCTTTTTGGGAGTCTGGATTTTTGGAGTGTTGATTCCATTGGCTTTTGCCGCAATGCCTTTATACTTTTTCTTCAAATAAGATTACACAATACCCGGGAAACCGGGGTTAAAATAAATTTCTGAGATGAAATTAGATGCTAAAATTCCACAAGGCCCTTTAGCCGAGAAATGGTCCAAACACAAATTTAACCTTAAACTGGTTAACCCATCTAATAAGCGTAAATACACGGTTATTGTAGTTGGGACAGGTTTGGCAGGAGCTTCTGCAGCGGCTTCTCTGGCAGAATTGGGTTATAATGTAAAAGCTTTTTGCTTTCAGGATAGTCCCAGAAGAGCACATTCCATTGCTGCTCAAGGTGGTATAAATGGTGCAAAGAACTATCAGAATGACGGCGACAGTGTTTACCGTTTATTCTATGATACTATAAAGGGTGGTGACTACCGTGCCCGTGAAGGCAACGTTTACCGTTTGGCAGAAGTGTCGGTTAATATTATCGACCAATGCGTAGCACAGGGTGTTCCTTTTGCCCGTGAATACGGAGGCTTATTGGATAACCGTTCATTCGGTGGTTCACAGGTTTCACGTACTTTCTACGCAAGAGGACAAACAGGACAGCAGCTTCTTTTAGGTGCGTATTCAGCTTTGAACCGCCAGATCAACTTAGGCAAGGTAAAAATGTTTACCCGCCATGAAATGATGGATGTGGTTAACATTGACGGTGAGGCAAAAGGTATTGTAACCCGTGATCTGATCAGTGGTGCAATTGAAACTCATTCAGCTCATGCAGTGCTATTATGTACCGGTGGTTATGGTAATGTCTTCTACCTTTCTACAAATGCAATGGGTTGTAATGTAACTGCAGCATGGAAAGCGCATAAGCGTGGCGCTTATTTCGCCAATCCATGTTTTACACAGATACACCCTACCTGTATTCCTGTTACCGGTGATCATCAATCAAAGCTGACCTTAATGTCAGAATCATTGAGAAATGATGGTCGGGTTTGGGCACCTAAAACAAAGGAATTAGCAGAAAAACTTCGCAAGGGAGAAATAAAAGTGACTGACCTGAAAGAGGATGATCGCGATTATTTCCTGGAAAGAAAATACCCTGCATTTGGTAACCTTGTTCCACGCGATGTTGCTTCCCGTAATGCAAAAGAAATGGTGGATGATGGTCGTGGAGTTGGTGCTTCAGGAATAGCGGTATACCTCGATTTTGCGGAATCTATCAGTCGCCTTGGCGAAGATGCTGTTCGCGCTAAATATGGTAACCTGTTTGATATGTACCAGCAGATCACAGATGAGAATCCATACAAGCAACCTATGCGTATTTACCCTGCTGTTCATTACACTATGGGTGGATTATGGGTTGATTATAACTTACAAACTACGGTAAAAGGACTTTATTGTTTGGGAGAAGCTAACTTCTCAGATCACGGAGCTAACCGCTTAGGTGCTTCTGCTCTGATGCAGGGTCTTGCAGATGGATATTTTGTGATCCCTTATACTTTGGGAGATTATCTTGCTACCATTGGTCCAAAAGCAGTTGACGCAAATCATCCGGCATTTGAAGAAACTAAAAAGAGCGTTGTTGATAGAATCAATAAGCTTTTAGCTCTAAAAGGTAATAAAACCGTTAGTGAGTATCACCGTGAGTTAGGTCATATCATGTGGGAATATTGTGGAATGGCCAGAACTGAAGAAGGTCTTATCAAAGCGAAAGGCCTTATTCGTGAACTTAGAGAAGATTTCTGGAAGAATGCCATCGTTACCGGTGTTAACGAAGAGTTTAATCAGAATCTTGAAAATGCTGGCCGTGTTGCTGATTTCCTTGAGCTTGGAGAACTGATGGTGGATGACGCTCTTGACAGGAAAGAATCTTGTGGTGGTCACTTCCGTTTAGAAAGTCAAACCCCTGAAGGTGAAGCATTAAGGGATGATGATCAATACGCTTATGCTGCGGCATGGGAGTATAAAGGAGATAATCAACCAGAAACCCTGCACAAAGAAGAGCTGGTTTTCGAAAATGTTAAATTAACACAAAGAAGTTATAAATAAGACAGGAGATAAGAGATATGAGATTTGTGACACTATCGTCTTAAATTTCATATCAATCTCAATAATAAAAACCAAGATTGAGACACAGAGTACAGATTTATATCTCATATCTAATGTCTCACATCTCATATCTCAATAAAAATGAGCAATAATATGAATTTGACATTAAAGGTTTGGCGTCAAAAAAATGCTGAAGCAAAAGGTGAATTAGTTTCATATCAGGCTGACCATGTTTCTCCGGATATGTCATTTCTGGAAATGCTTGATGTTGTAAACGAAGGGTTGATCAAAAAAGGTGATGATCCTATTCACTTCGATCATGACTGCCGCGAGGGTATCTGCGGATCCTGTTCATTGCACATTAATGGTAGACCGCATGGTCCGAAGCAAGGAATTACTACCTGTCAGCTGCATATGCGTAGTTTCAATGATAAAGATACCATAGTTATTGAGCCATGGCGCGCTGAAGGATTTCCTGTAATTAAAGATCTTGCAACAGACCGTTCTGCATTCGATCGTATTCAGGCGGCCGGAGGATTTATTTCGGTTAATACTGGTGGAGTTCCTGATGCCAATGTTATTCCAATACCAAAGGTTATTGCTGATGAGGCATTCAACTCTGCTACCTGTATCGGATGCGGGGCTTGTGTAGCTGCATGTAAAAATGCCTCTGCAATGCTGTTTGTCTCTGCAAAGGTCTCTCAGTTAGCATTATTACCTCAGGGACAACCTGAGCGTTATCGTCGTGTGCAGGCTATGGTTGCACAGATGGATGCGGAAGGTTTCGGAAGTTGTACCAACACTGGTGCCTGTGAAGCTGAATGTCCTAAAGAAATATCAATAACGAATATCGCCAGAATGAACCGCGATTATTTCACTGCAAAGCTATTCAAGTCAGAAGAATAAGCAGAACATTTTTATAAAGGTTATAATAGCTCAGATACGTTTTTCGTGTTTGAGCTTTTTTTGTACATTTTATCCCGGAGGTTTTACCCTTGAATACCTTTCAAATGATTTATCCAGTATTGAATTATTGGGTTCTATATAGTAATTAAGGTCAGATAAATCAGGAACAGGTCTAAAACATTATACCGGGTAATTATCACTGATTTGAGTACTCAATTCCCCAATCGGGAAAATTTATCCCATATAATACCTTGTTTTTTCCTCAAAAACCCTGTTTTTGGCATGTTTAGCGGTTTGGACTACTCTTTGCCTTAGTATGATCAAACAAGGAAAAAAAAATCTAACTATAAAAACAACATGAAAAAAATATTCGCATTAATCGCATTCGTTTCATTCTTAAGTACAGCATCATTTGCACAGACTGCAAATCTTAACATTACTTTATCTGATGTTCTTTCATTTAGTGTAACTCAGCCAGCATCATTGGATGTAAACTTCGATACAGAATTAAAATA
>NZ_FNHH01000058.1 GCF_900103545.1 Daejeonella rubra | reverse complement strand
CTGATATTTTTTCTTGCCTTGCATAATACAAAATACTAATAATCAGTTACTTAACAAAGTAATATTTAAAATAAATAAGTTGTGCAACAGCCACTTGATGAAAAAATAAACAAAAAATCAAGAAAGAACGAAGCTTCCACCGCCGAGGGCAAAACACCTGGCCTGCCGTTCTTTCATCCAACCGCACGGGTATTATGCTTCATTTTGCATTTGATCTATTAATTGAAAATCTTTTAACCCTGCTATACATTAAAGCAGGTGACTAGTCCTAAAAGCAAATTTTTCTTAGTTTTTACGAAGGTCCCTCACCTGCTGAAGGGCAGGTTTCGGAATGACATTCGATTTAAATTGATGTTACCCTTGTTTAAGTCACAGAAATCACCGTACTATAACCCGCTACCCCCTGTTTGTTAATATGTTAACAAATAAATAACACAAATGGTCATCCTTCAAGGATTATAATAGTTTATCTTTAATATATCGTATAATATCCTGTTATACACCGGTTTAAATAGAATTCACAAAATGAATATAAATTTATGACTTGGAAAAAATTTAATGGAGAGATCATTCAAAGCCCCATCCTCAGCGAAGTTGAATCAGCAATAGAACGTGAATACAATCAGGGAAATAAGCTCAAGGTCTGTATCGGTACAGATTCCCAGGTAAAAGGATCAATTATTGATTTTGCCACGGTAATCGTGTTTTTAAGGGAGAAAAAAGGTGGTTTCATGTACATACATCAGGAGCAATCATCTATTAAGATGAGTATTAAAGAAAGAATGTTAGCTGAGGTCCAAAAATCAATTGAATGTGCTTATTCACTTTGTAACCTTCTGGATCTTTATGATGTAGGACTCGAAGTACATGCCGACATCAATACCAACCCTAATTTCAAGTCAAACCAGGCATTACACGAAGCAATGGGATATATTTTAAGTATGGGATTTGTATTTAAAGCCAAGCCCGAAGCATTTGCCAGTTCAACATGTGCAAATAAGCTGGTTCAGTAAAATTGAGAATACCTGTTTATCTATTGCTACAGGAGTTCATCCTTAATATAAACACAGCCAATGCATTCCTCCTGTAATCCCTGGTTGGTATGGAAATTTTACGGACTGGATTTTTTGGCAAATATCTTCATCCAAATTGAGTCTTTCTGATTCAGGCAGATGCAAAATGATAATTCAATAGCTTAAACACCTGAAGAAATTATTATATCAATTTAAATTTACAGCGCCCTAACATTTGAATATTCTACTGCAATCTGCCTTACCTTTTCCAGATCTTCCTCAACATCATTCTCCGCCTCTGTTTCGTAAACATGACCATTGTTATTAACGATCAGCGTACCCTGAGTATATTTCTCATTATGCTGAGATGCATCAAGACCTTCTTCTTCATCTTCAGAGCTAACCCGAATAGGCTGAATAAGATTAATGAATTTAAAAATAAGGAAAGAAGCTGTGAAACTAAATGTAACTACAATCGCAAGAGCCTTAACCTGGGTAAAGAAAAACTCGGGGTTACCATATAATAGTCCGTCAACACCATCAGGATTAACCGTTTTTGTAGCAAATACCCCCGTCAGCAACATCCCAACTATACCTCCAACACCATGACAAGGAAAAACATCTAATGTATCATCCAGTTTAGTTTTTGATTTCCAGTAAACTGCAAGATTTGAAATTAAGGCTGTAAATGCACCTATAAATATACTTTGGGGAATTGCAACGTATCCGGCACTTGGAGTTATTGCAACCAGTCCGATGATGGCCCCGAGACAAAATCCCAATACAGAAGGCTTTTTACCTCTCACCACATCAAAGAACATCCAGGATAAACCTGCAGAACCGGCAGCAACATTTGTTGTTGCAAAAGCAGAAACTGCAAGACCGTTAGCACCAAAAGCTGAACCACCATTGAACCCAAACCAACCGAACCATAATAAACCGGTACCTATTAATACATAAGGAATGTTTGCAGGGGGTATTTCGCGACGTTCAACATGAACTCTTCTGCGCTTTAATACAAGTGCTCCGGCCAGCGCAGCCATACCAGCTGAAATATGAACTACCGTTCCTCCGGCGAAATCAAAAGATCCCATTTTGAAAAGGAAACCATCGGGATGCCAGGTCCAGTGCGCAAGTGGAGAATATACAAGCAAACTGAAGAGACAAATAAATAAGATGTAGGAGGTAAAACGAATTCGCTCAGCAACTGCACCTACAACTAAACCCGGGGTTATGATCGCAAACATTAACTGAAAAACTGCAAACAAGGTAAGAGGGATTGTAGGTGCCAGACTCCAGGGTGCTCCTGAATTTACTCCTTTAAAGAAAAGGAAGGTCATAGGATTTCCAATAAATCCTCCCAAAGAATCCCCAAATGCAAGACTAAACCCAACTGTGATCCATAATATACTTACTATTCCGGCAGCCACAACGCTTTTGATCATGGTTGAAATAACATTTTTACGATGAACCATTCCACCATAAAAAAGTGCTAATCCAGGAGTCATTAAAAAAACCAGTGCTGTTGCAACCAGCATCCATGCGATATCTGCACCGTTATATTGGGAAGTATCGCCAAAATTTGGTGCAGATTTTATAAAAATTGAAGCAATTGCGATACAACTTAAAATAAAAAATGGTGCGATTTGCTTAATGTCTATTTTCATGATTGCAATTTTTAATATTTTGCTATTTTTCTACTATTTAGATACAAACATATCATAAATTGATTGAAAAAATGAAAAAATGCATACATTTTTTACAAAAAATATAACATTTTTGTAATTTTTATATATTATGTTCAACAAAACAGCTAATTATTAAAACATTTTCAATAAAACCAATCAATTTACATTTTAAAATTATATCGAGAATTGAATTTTATTTAAATTCAGTGAGAAATGAATAAAATAGATAGAAATTAATCGGAAATAGAATATTTATTGAATAAATAATGAAAATTCAAGACAAAAATTAATTTTTTATTAAGAATAGACCTGTCTTTACTTGAAATTCTTTCATTCCTTAATGCTTTTGGCACGGTGAGAAAACTGACCACAGGAAAATTTCTATTTAAAATAGTGGTTTCTATACCAAGTTACCTATGAAGAATTTTCATGAATATTAAACAAATCGTTCACTCACTGAACCTCCGTTCACCTTTATTCCGTCCCGATTTTCATCGGGAGCAGGTGCTGCACGCACTCAATTAGCCACACCACTGCCTTTTATTGCATCAGACGCAGCGGATGGGATTTTGATACTTTTTTCTTGAGTGGCTGTTGCACAACTATTAAGATTATTCTACTAAAAAGTTTTAGGTTTTACGATTTAGCTTTTTAGTGTTAGTATAATTTATACATAATCTT
>NZ_FNHH01000037.1 GCF_900103545.1 Daejeonella rubra | reverse complement strand
CACCTCTTCCCATTCCGAACAGAGAAGTTAAGCCCGCCAGAGCCAATGGTACTGCCGTAACAGGTGGGAGAGTAGGTCGGTGCCCAATTTTAAACAAAGCCCCTTTCGTAAGATTGGGGCTTTTTTGTTATACTAAGTTTACCAAGGGTCGGTGCCCATCCCGATAGCTATCGGGATTAAACGAAAGCTCAGTACTTCATTGTACTGGGCTTTTTTTTGTTTCCTGCCCTGATGTACCTCAGTATGACAAGAAGGCTTTCGCTAGCTTGACAAAAGGCGTGCTTAATAGTATATTCCGTTTAGTTCTTCAATGGCAAGGGCTCTTTCTGTTCATTTTGTAGGGATTTGTCATCCTGATGAAAGTCATGAGTGTCATTCTTACGAAAGTCATGAGTGTCATTCTGACGAAAGTCAGAAAGGATTTTGACATTTTCATGTCGTCAAATCAGCCTTAATCCGTATATTTACAAAATAACCGATACAAATGAATATCAATATAGGATCCCGTAGAGAGGTATTAATGCATATTGAAAAATATATGCTCGAGAAAATGCATGAATACCTAAAGCCTATTGAAACTAACTGGCAGCCTTCTGATTTTTTGCCTGATTCAACGCGTGATACATTCTATTCAGAGATAAAGGATCTTAAAGAAAATGCACAGGCTCTTTCTTATGATCTTGTTGCTGTTCTGATAGGTGATACGATCACAGAAGAGGCTCTTCCAACTTATGAGTCCTGGTTGACTATGGTCGATGGGATATCAAAAGATGAGCAGGGTGGTTGGATGAAATGGGTAAGACACTGGACTGCAGAAGAAAACCGTCATGGTGATCTGCTTAATAAATATCTTTATTTGTCAGGCCGTGTAGATATGCGCCAGATGGAAATTTCTACACAATATCTTATTGCTGATGGATTTGATATTGGTACAGGACATGACCCTTATCGTAATTTTATTTATACCAGTTTTCAGGAACTCGCCACAAATATTTCACACAGAAGGGTTGCCTCATTAGCTAAAGCTGATGGTGATACCCTGTTGTCGAAAATGTGCGGTGTAATTGCTTCTGATGAGGCAAGGCATGCAAAAGCATATAAAGATTTTATGCTCCGTATTTTTGAAGTGGATCCAAGTGAAGCAATGATTGCTTTTGAAGATATGATGCGTAATAAGATCGTAATGCCTGCACACTTCCTTCGTGAAGTTGGCTTGCAAATGGGTCAGACATTCGGTCATTTTACCGATGCTGCACAACGTTTAGGTGTTTATACCGCAGTAGACTATGTACAGATCATGAAACAACTGATTGATGAATGGCATATTGAAAAAGTGCGTGATCTTAATGAAGCCGGTGAAAAGGCGCGTGATTATGTCATGAATTTACCTGATCGCTTACTTAGAGTGGCTGAAAGAATGAAAAATCCTTCTCTTGAATATAAGTTCAGCTGGATAGCCGGATAATTATCCCATATAATATTTCAAAAAAACCCGATCTGTATTTAAACTGATCGGGTTTTTTCTTTTAAGGCTATACTATTTCTTAACTAATTGCATCTTCTCAGGATTCCATAAAATGGCAGTGTCATTATTATAACTATCGTTACATAATAATGCAGGTGCTGCTGCACGATATCCGAAAATGGCATCCTCTGCAACCTTACCATTGTTTTTAATGGCATTAAAGAAATTAACGAAATGGTCATATGGCCCTCCCATGTATCCTTTTTCTGCTGCAAATGTATATTCTTCCTGTGGCAGGATCCTCTTTCTATCAGTTAGTGGTGTTCCAGCCTTCTTCATGTTTTCAATAAAGAATGGATCATCTGAAGAGAAATTTTTGTTTCTTCTAAGAGTAACACTATCCCAGCCAATATCCATTGCTCCTTCACTTCCTATTAGCTTAAGGATCGTATTTCCACTGGTTCCATCAATGAAATTACATCTCAAAGATAAGTTAAATGCAGGATGAGCTTGTGCCTGCTCGGGATAGTCAAATATGCCTAAAAGTACATCTGGTACTTCTCTGCCATCCTTCCAATACCTTAAACCTCCTGAAGAATATATTTTATTCGGACCAAATGAGTCTGTGATAAAATGCAGACTTGAAAACAGGTGAACAAACAGATCTCCTGACATTCCTGTGCCATAATCACGATAGTTTCTCCATCTGAAAAAACGTTTTGCGTCAAATGGACGTTTCGTAGTATTGCTTAGGTAGGTTTCCCAGTCAACGGTTTGAGCTGATGCATCTTCCGGAATCGGGTATGACCATGCTCCTCCAGGTGAGTGGCGAGCCCAAAAACCTTCTGCAAAGTTAAGCTGACCGATTGCTCCATCTTTCAATAGTTCTTTTGCCTTCTCATTTCCCAGTGAGGATACTCCCTGACTGCCTACCTGAAAAACTTTTCCGGTTTCTTTCTGTGCTTTGATCACTGCAGGGCCTTCGGTAATATCATGAACCATTGGTTTTTCACAATAAACATGTTTGCCTGCTCGCATCGCATCGATTGATATTTGCTGATGCCAATGATCCGGAGTAGCCACAATAACTGCATCAATATCTGAACGGCTTAATATTTCCTTGTAAGATCTTGTTGTGAAAATATCCTGTCCCCAGCGCTTTTTTGCATCCTCTAAACGACCATCGTACAGATCACATACAGCAACAAGTTTCACTCCTGGTACTTTCAATGCAGTAACCGTGTCTCCGGTACCCATTCCTCCGGCACCGATCAGGGCAATGTTAATATTGTCATTTGCACTGATTGTTTGCCTGTTGGGAATAGTGATTATTGTTTTGTTACTTTCTGTAGTTGATGCAAGAACATTGCTCCCAACAGCAACAGCTGCTGTAGACGTAGCAAGTTTTTTTATAAAGCCTCTGCGGGACGATTCGGGACTGGTTTTCATTCTTGTATATTTTTATTTAAGTGCTTTTATGTTGAATGAGCCCGCAAAATGCAGGCTCATTCTTGGATTTTCTTTTGTATTAAGGCTATTAATAGCCTGTTAAATTAAAATTAATTCAATTCTTTTATCTTGATGTTTTTCCATCTTACCTTGATGCCTCCACCTGAATGGATTTGTAATGCGATAAAACCATTCCCTGCTCCGATTTTAGCATCCTTTAGATGAGAAATTTGTTTTCCGTTCAGCCAGGTAGTAATTTCATCATTATTAACCTCGATCTTTCCTTTGTTCCAACCATCCGGACTAAGTCCTGATTCTTCCTCTGCAGTTGGTTTTGTTAACCAACCTCTGCCATAGGATTCGTATATTCCTCCTGTACCATTTCCCGGAGGAGCAACTTCTACCTGCCAGCCACTGATCTTTGTTCCATCAATATTAGAGCGTATAAATACACCGCTATTGCCATTGGCTTCAAGCTTGAAATCATACTCCATGATAAAATTCTTGTAGTTTTTATTAGTTGACAGGTAGCCATATTCCTTTTTGGGGCCACTCTCGCAGATCAGATAGCCTTTTTCAACATACCATTTTTCGGTACCGTGAATGGTCCATCCTGTCAGGTCTTTACCATTAAATAGCTTTTTTGTCTTCTGTGCCTGTGCACCTGCAGAAATTAAAAAGAAAGAAAAAATTAATAATACGTACTTCATCATAGTTTGTTTGATTTATAAATAAATATAGTTTTTAAAAAACGTTTTCAAAACCTGTAGTATAGAAATTACACTTTAATATAGATCCGGTTTTTATCCATCCATAATCCCACCAGCCAGCACATAAGCATAAATGAAATTGCAAATAATAATGAGCCCAATGGACCAGGGGCTATATTTTGGAAAATACTTTTGCTAAGTAGCGAACGGAGACTGGTATCCCCGCCGATCTTTATTAAGCTGAAAACCCTGCTTAACACTTCAGCAAGCAGATAGATAAAGAGTGGATTTTTGCCAAAAACAGTAAAAAAATAAGTCCAGTTACCCCAATTCCAGGTTTTTATTTCTACGATATACAGTAATCCTGCAAGAATTACCAGGTTTAAGCCGCTTGTAAGAAGAATGAATGATCCTGTCCAGAGTTTTTTATTGATCGGTAATACACTGTCCCAGCATAATGCAATAAATATCATGACAGCTCCAACTAATAGTACTTTAGCGATGCTTTCATAATTTTTGCCTTTTTCCTGAATGAATTTTCCTGCGAAATAGCCTATTATAACCAGTACAACAGCTGGCATCGTACTTAAAATTCCCTGTGCTTCAAATGGCACTCCCTCGCCTTTTGAAAGATGGCTTTCGCCAATTAAAAATTTATCAAGGTAGTGTCCGGCATTACCAAGCATGCTGTATGGGTCGGCCGGGTCGCCAAAAAGAAGCAGAATGATCCAGTATCCCAAAAGAAACAGCGTACTTAATATGATGATCTTTTTTGATGATAAATAATGGATCATCAAAGCTGCAAAAAAGTAACATAGGGCAATTCGCTGCAATACGCCGAATATTCTGGTCTCGCTGATTGGTTTTAGAATTAATTGACCCGTTTCATCAGCCTTAAAGTAAGGAAACCAATAAAGGAGATAACCTAAAATGAAGATCCAGGCAGTTCGCTTTAGAATCTTTAAAAATACTCCGCTTTCGTTGGCTTGTCTTCCCTTTGTGAAACTTAGTGCATTGCCAACAGCAAATAAAAAGGCAGGAAAAACAAGGTCGGTTACCGTAAAACCATGCCATGCCGCATGCAGCAAGGGAGCAAATGGGGTGGCACCGCTTCCCGGAGTATTTACAATAATCATGAAACAGACAGTCATGCCCCTGAATACATCAAGTGACAAAAAACGTGATGGAGAATTGCTCATTTTAACGAAATTGGATTGATCCTTATGGATATTACAGAACCAATTTACATTATTTTCGAACTTTTGAGAAATCTCTGACTTTTTAGATTGGTTTTGAGGTAATTTTGTCTGGGATGGGTGGAAATTTGGTTTTTAGTCCTGATTTCTTAGAATATCTCAAAATTTGGCTGATTATCTAAATAAACAATATCCTTAAAAAGACAATTCGTTCATAGCAGTTTCCGGGCCATTAAAAACATTGTGATCTACAGGTACAGCTATTCCTTTGATCTTAGCGCTGTAGTTATGCTGCCAGACGCATATTAGTACCTTAAATTTTATCAATATTCCTTTATCAGTACGTCTGTTGGAATTCCCAGTGTATCGTGAAGTTTTCTTATCATGTCAATTGTTAGCTTTCTTTTTTTATTCAAAATCTCACTTACTCTGCTTTTCAATCCAATTGCTTTAGCTAAATCTTTTTGTTTGAAGCCAAGCTGGTCCATTCTGAACTTAATTGCTTCAATTGGGTCTGGAAGATCAATTGGACTTGTATCATCCTCATATTTTTCAATCAGTAATGACAGTAATTCAAGTTCATCGGCTGTTTTTGAATCTTTTTTGCTATCAAAAATTTCTTCAAGCCGGCTCATAGCTGCCTGATATTCTTTTTCTGTTTTGATTACTTTCATTACCATGGCTTCAAATTGTTGATGCGTTTATTTTGTCATACTCTGCGTGAGTTCCAATGAATCGTATCCAAATCATGGTGAAATCATAGTTAATCTTCACAATCAAGCGATACTTATTTCCTTTGATATTGAAAACAACTCTATTATCCTGAAGAAAACTAGCAGATGGATAATCGTTTTTTATATCCTGTGGTGAATTCCAATTTGCTTCTATAGCTTCCTTATGCCAGGACTTCAATTGTTCTTCACAATCGCTGTGTTTCATCCAAAACTCCCTTAGAGTCTTTTTCGCAATTACTCTCACGTTACAAAGATAAGGAAAGTTCCCAAATTGGGAATATTTATTTTGAAGCTGTACAGGATATGATCAGGAATATTTTTTGGGTTTAGTTGCTACCTCACTTATAAGTAAAAAGGTTCCTTGCTATTTATAAATTTGACCAGTAACAATGATTTCAAGGCCATTAAAACGACAATTCGTTCATTGCTGTTTCCGGGCCATTAAAAACATTGTGATCTACAGGTACAGCTATTCCTTTGATCTTAGCGCGGTCGGTATGCTGCCAAAAATGCCATTTTAAGCCGGATCTTAGTTTTTTTCTGTTGTAATTCGCCACCCATACAGGATAGTTTTTATAACGGGATTCCAAATGCAGCCTGTAAAATGCAACGCCGCTATAGATAATGGGCCTCTTACCGGTTTTTTCTTCTACTATTCGCAACCAGGTATCAATATCCTGGTACCACTTTTCTTTTGAACCACCATTAAAAACCTCGATGTCGAGCACAGGTGCGAGGTCACCCTTTTCAAAATCGACAGTTGATAGATAATTTAAAGCCTGTACCTTCCCTCCTTTTTCCTGACGGAAGAAATGGTAGGCGCCCCGTTTTATTCCGTGCTGTTTGCTTTTTCTCCAATTGCGTTTAAATGCTTTATCAACAAGATTTTCTCCTTCAGTTGCTTTAATAAAGGCAAATTTGATCAGATTTTGCTCGGAAACTGTTTCCCAGTCTATCCAGAGCTGGTAAATTGAAACATCTATTCCATGGATAGGAAAGCCTTCAGGTGGTCGGGTGTCATTTATTCCAAAATTAATTGAACTGATAAAATTCTGAACATTTCTTCGTACAGGTTTGTAGAGCATTAAAGCCGAAATGCATAAACTACAGAAAAGTATAAACATTCCCAGAAACTTAAAAATGGTTTTTGTTCCAGACTTTCTGCGTTTAGGTTGATTCATTTCATCAAGTGCAAGTTGTGGATTTAATTTTGGACAGATTCTTTCAATTTATTGATTGCAAGATAGCGTACGAGGGTGTTGTTTTTTTTAAGTACGCTGACAAATACCTGATTATAATCCTGATTCAATTCTTGCACAATTGTAAGCAAATCGAAGGGAATACTTCCTGTAAAAATCTTTCTTAATACTTTACATGCTCCTTTGCAATCAAATAATTTCTATACCTTGAAATCAATAATTCTCTGAACAAAATCATGCAAGTACATCTTATAAAAAGTCCCGATTACCCTGCAGAAAATTTCATAGAAGTTATAGATGTGCTCCGGAGTTTCGGCGGACCAGTCAACTTTGTTTCTTCACAAATTGAGTTTAAAAAAGAGGACTTTTTCTTTCTTACCAGGGAAATGCGTTCACGGGATATCAGGGATTTTGACTCACAGAAGAAGAGATTCTACTTAAGTGAAATAGAGATGCCATTAAGCTGGAAGGAATTATTCTCGCTATGTCATCATTATCGGGATGCTGTTAAACCGCCTAAGGAAGATTTTGTAATCCTGCTGACCGAGCGAATGAACTCGATGAACTGGTTTAGCATGTTTGAGCAGAAAAGGAATGCTTTTGTGCATTGCGATGATTGGGAATTGTTTACTGATGCCCCGGTTCAATATCCCATAGCCTACGAAGTAATGGCAAATGTTTTGCGATGCCTGATGAAGCCTGATTTTAACAAGCCGGAAGAATGGTTTCATGAACCTCCGATTGGTTGCATGAATGATCTTTGCCTTCAAAAAAGCAATGTCCTGCTCAAGCTCAAAACAGCAGATATATGTAAGTCGTGTCATCAAAAGTTAATAGATGAGCATGTCCATGATCAGGTTATCGAACAGGCATTACATATTTTTGAAGGTATGCGGAAGCAGCTTCTATTCAGGAAGAGTTTAAAGCGTAATTGTGAACTTGTTCCAATTAAACTCAATCATCAGCGGCGTCTGGTCTTTCCGGATATTGGAAATCTTGAAATAAAGCTTACACGGCTCGAAATGACCCTCTATGTTTTTTATTTATTACATTCAGAAGGGGTTCGGCTGAATGAGTTATCCGATCATAGAAACGAATTACTGTCACTGTACAGAAGGTTTTCAGTTCATGATGACGATAAGAAAATTCGAAAAAGAATTACCAGTCTGGTTGACCCATTTAGTAATTCATTCAGTGAAAAGAAGTCTGCATTAAACAGAAAGCTCAGAGGATTGCTGGGAAAGGAGATGGGCTCTCATTATACGATCAAGGGAGAACCCGGATCGGCATTTTGCATAGGGCTGGCAGTTGAGTATATTCATATTGATGAAGAATACCGTTTGTCGGTATAGCTCAACTGCAACTCAGACACTGTATTTATTTCTATTGTCCTTTGACAATTAGGAGTGATTTGCTTCTCTTGTGGAAAGCATGAATTCATTACAAGCTTGTAGAAATTCGCCAAACCCCAATTTTCAGCCCACCTTTGATTCATAAAATTTAAGAATTATGAACAAGGAAACAAGCACCGAAATTATTTGCATCCTGGATAAATCAGGATCTATGGAAATTTTACAGGCTGAAACTATTTCAGGACTAAATCAGTTTATTGAAGAACAAAAATTGGAACCGGGGCTTTGTAATTTTAGTCTGGTTCAATTTAATCAGGGCCTTGAAACAACAATTTTAAGGCAGGCAATACAGCAGGTTGGCAAGCTAACGAGTAAATCTTATCAGCCGAATGGTTATACCGCACTTTTAGATGCAGTAGGACTAACCCTTAAAACAGCGATGGAAACTCATTTTATGCTTCCGGCGAATCAAGCTCCGGATAAAGTTTTGGTTTTCATTATTACCGACGGGCAGGAAAATGCCAGTCTTAAGTATAACAGAGCACAAGTTAGCGCACTGATCAGTCAGTTACAAACGAATAAAGGCTGGGAGTTTCAATTTTTCGGAGCAAATATTGACTCTTTTGGCGAAGCGCAGGGTATTGGAATAGCAATGGAGCAGGCAGATAACTGGGATTATAGTAAAGATGGACTGAATGTGATGATGAAGAAGATGGGGGATAGGGCGAAGGATGTGAGGTCGAAATAATATCGTAGGGTCTATCTGTTCCCTTTTGTGAAAATTAAAAAAATACTCATATATTTTAATCACCACGACCTAGTATGGCATTGACAATGTTTTTATTTGTGTTGATCTTAATTGAATCATCGCTGATAATAATAATTCGTTTTAGATGGCAGAAAATAAATTTAGAAAGGCCCCCTTTGAAATAGTAAATGAGGGACTTGAAGAAATGCATTATGCGTTTTCTGATATAGTTCAATCCTTTATCAAACTTCGGGGACTTGCTAAATTTAACCAGGATGAAAAAGCACTGCCATGGTTGCAAGATCTTGAAAATGATGCTTATGGAGTTAAGGAAAAAGTTGAAAAGATGAACTTATTATTTCAGCCTTATTTAAAACCACATCTTGATGCCATTACCAATTGCCTGGACGCTGAATTGCGGCGAATTCAAATATTAAAATTGTGTCTCGTTGAAAATCAGAAATATGAGTATGTGGCTCAGCTTAGAGATCTTCAAAATGATATCGAAAGAATGAAATGCAGGATTAAGGATATGACTTAAATTATCTGGACCACTGATTTCGGTGATTTGAGGATTGCGCTGATTATTAATCTGTTTAATAATCATACATATCATTTAATCATCTTAATCACAGTTCAGACATTGTTTTAATTGTCTGGACCACTGATTTATTTGATTGCCGGATTACCCTGATCCTTCTGTTTAAATTTACTATTTATCAGTCTTTTAAACTCTAAACTTTTTGAACCGAAATTGACTAATAAGCCAACTTCCAGATCATATGCTTCGAGGTAATTGATTCCCTGAGCTAAATGAACATCTTCCAGTTTATTAACGGCTTTCAATTCAACTGAAATGATATCTTCAATTAAAAAATCAACTCTCCGTGTGCCAATTTGTTCGTTTTTATAGAAAATGGGCATTTCATGTTCCCTTGAAAAAGAAATTCCATTGTCTGCCATTTCAATTTTTAATGCTCTCTGATAAATTACTTCTTGAAAACCGTTCCCCAAAGCCCGATGAACTGTCATACAACATCCAATTATTTTAGATGTCAGATCTGAGTATTTATATTCTTCCTTTATCATATTATTTATCTTGTCTGGACCACTGATTTGTATGATTTAGGGATTACCCTGATTAATAATTTGTTTTCTAATCATACTAATCAATTAATCAGCTTAATCACAGTTCAGACATTTGCGATTAAACCCTCAATACCCTCTTCAACGTATCCTGCATAGCTACCTTAAACGCATCATCTTTTGCCAGTAGGCGGTACAGGTCAAGTTCAGATTTTCTTTCTTTTGACATGATATCTTCAAATATCTTTTTGAAAGCAATTTCGCGGTTCTGAACATCTGTGTTCTCTGAATATTTATGCAGGAAATCCGGATGGGCTCTCATCTTATCTGCCAGTTTCACAATTTTCACCCGCTGATCTTCTGGAGTAGCTTCCCAGCCCTGAAACCAGCGTTCGTTGAAACTGTTTATGATCAGGTCAAGCGGGTCTTCTTCAATAACCCCGATATGGGCACCTCTGGGATTGGCATTTTGGGGATCAAGCTCGCTTGCCGACTGATCCAAACCGATAGAGACATTCAGTTTAACGCGTTCCAGTCCGTAAGTGGACAGATCTACCGAATTTAATAATTCATCCAGCATATCTTTGCCGGGATCAGCTATGATCAGCTTGGGAATCAGGAATTTAAGATACCAGAACAGATATTCCCATTTCAGTATTTCAAAAGGTAAAATAGAAGCCATTTGTCCGTAGACCTTCACGAAATGCTTAGCTTTTATTTTAAAATCTACCTTATCTTTCTCTTCCAGTTCCAAACCTGAATTGAAGCGCTCTTCTGCTACCTGTATGATCGGACTTAAAAATTCATCAGCTTCCAGTCCTTCGAAGTATTTATTGGTAAAATCCTCAACTTCAGACCATTCATAAACCCCCGTTTCGTCAAGAATCCCTTTGAGCTCATGCAAAATGTTCACATCGGTGGCCTTGCTCAGGCTTGTAGCGGTATAGAATGGGTCAAAAGAGGCTTTTATATCCTCGGTATTATTGAAGAAATCTAACACAAACAAGTCCTCCGTCTTTTTGCCGAGTTTATTTGCTGATCGGTTTAAGCGGGACAGAGCTTGTACAGCCATAACTCCCTGCAGCTTTTTGTCGACATACATAGCGGTTAGCTTTGGCTGATCAAATCCCGTGAGGTATTTATTGGCTACTACCAGGATCCGGTATTCATCCATGTCGAAGTAACGCGCAATTTTATCGGTAATATAGCCGGGGTCGCCTTGCTTTCCTTTATCCAATGCGGAAGGGAAATTATTGATCGTGTCTTCCGTATATTCAATGCCTTTGATTGTTTTCTTTCCTGAAAATGCGATCGCTATTTTAAAGGGATTGGCTCTTTTTTTCAGGATCTCATTCAATGCAGTAAAATAGCGGATAGCCGATGCTATACTTTGAGTAGCAACAATAGCTTTGGCTTTTCCTTTCAACCTTTTTTTATTGACCACATTTGAGATGAAGTGATCAAGCATTATTTCGGACTTCGTGGTAATTGTTTGCTCATGCATCTCCACATAGGCTTTTAACTTTTTCTGAGCCTTCTGTGTATCAAATAAAGGGTTGTCCTGAATGGATTTTTCAATCTCATAATAACTCTTGTAGGTGGTATAGTTTGCCAGCACATCCAGAATAAAGCCTTCTTCAATGGCCTGTTTCATGGAATATAAGTGGAAAGGTTCAAATTTTCCATCTTCCTTTTTTATCCCAAATTTCTCAAGGGTAGTATTCTTCGGTGTAGCTGTAAATGCCAGGTAAGAGGCATTTCCGCGCATTTTTCTGTTGCGCATGGCCTCCAGGATTTTATCCTGCGGATCCTGATCTTCCTCATCTTCATCCGCATTGTTGCCCATAGCTTTATTCAGATTGTCAGATGCCGAGCCACTCTGACCGCTATGTGCTTCATCAATGATCACCGCAAATCGTTTAGTGCTCAGATCGGCGATACCATCCACAATGAACGGAAATTTTTGAATAGTGGTAATAATGATCCGCTTGCCACTCTCCAGACTTGCTTTCAATTCTTTTGAGGAGTAGGCAGGGGCAACAATATTTTTCACCTCAGAAAACTCCTTGATATTCTCGCGTAGTTGCTTATCCAGCAATCTACGGTCAGTTACGACAATCACCGAGTCAAAAAGCGGATTGGAAATACCTCTGCCACCGGGAGTGCTTTCAGACTCTGGATAAGTTTCAATCAGCTGGTAGGCTGCCCATGTAATACTGTTAGACTTGCCTGAGCCTGCCGAATGCTGGATCAGGTAACATTGACCCACGCCCTTTTCGCCGGCGTCTTTCACCAGTTGGCGGACTACATCCAGTTGATGATAACGCGGGAAATATAAAGTCTTTTTACCCAGCGGCTCTGTTTCTTTGCCATCAAAACGTACAAAATGCTGAATGATATTGGCAACGCTTTGCCGGGTTAAAATTTCATCCCATAAATAAGCAGTTTTATGCCCATTTGGGTTTATGGGGTTCCCTTTTCCATGGTTATTGCCAAGGTTGAAGGGCAGAAAGAAGGTATTGGGCCCATCAAGCTTTGTGGTCATGTAGACTTCATCCGTATCAACCGCAAAGTGGACAATACAACGGCCGAAGTTTAATAAGGGCTGGGTAATATCCCGTTTGTATTTGTACTGATTTTGCCCGTGTACTTTAGCATTCTGACCTGTCCAATGATTTTTTAGCTCCATGCTCGAAAATGGCAGGCCATTCACAAAAAGAACCATGTCAATTTCTTCTCCGGGATTACTGATCGAATACCTTACCTGACGGGTTACGCTGAATTGGTTCGATTCAAAATTTTTTTTCACCAGGTCGCTGCTGCTCGCCATAGGCAAAACATAGAGCAGGGTGAAGGCAGCATCATCAACTTCCAGTCCTTTCCGCAAGAGTCTGAGTACACCGTACTTTTTTATCATTTTGTCCAGCCGATCCAGGATCTTCAGCTTCCAGTCACTTTGCTTTTGAAGCTTGGCTAATTCCTCCTGCTGGGTAGTTTCCAGAAAATTCCAGAAACGTTTTTCATCTATGGCATATTTGGGATTAAAATCGCTGGAACTGCCTGTATAATAGCCCTTTCCCGTTCGATACAAGTCCGCCCGCTCAGCAAAACTATCGCTTGTTCCGGAAGCTTTGATCTCTTCAGTAGAAGTACCTGTCAGGCGCTTTTCTATGGTCGATTCGAGGGCTTGTTCGTTGGTTTGGCTGGGCATGTTTTATTATTCTAAATTAGAATCTATGACTTTCTTGATCTCCTCAGGAAGAATTTGATAAAGGACTTTGGGTGTACCTCCTTTTAGATCTCCTTTAATATTGTAGAGAATAAAAGTATCAGGAAAGACTTTGTCTTTATTCTGCCAGTCAGGAATACTAGATTGCCACCCATTTGAAAACGCAATGTGATTGCCTTGAGACCACATCTGATTACCTAAATATTGGTTATACCACAATAATTTCTCTCTTAAATCAGTTGCATTCTTGAAGTCTATCAATATTTTTCTCTTTTCAATAAGAAATTCATTAATGCTTCCATCAAATTTTACAAAATCTAAAAAGAAGTCATTAAATGCTGTTCTGAATTCACTCTTTTCTTTACCAATTCCCCTGATTATTCTTCTCCAATTATCAAATTCAAAGTTGAAATAGTATGAAGGAGTTGCTCTGTACCAAAATTCATCATAATAGAGCAAAATATTTTGAACGGTTAAATAAGCCTTCTGACCATCGGGGAAAATTGCATAAAATTTATCTCTAATTTTTTGAAGTTCCTTTAAAGTTATATCGGTATTTAAATCTACCAAATGACTGATATTTTTCCCACCAACATCACGTCCTTCAAGATTGAAATCGTGATCTTCGATTTGCCATATGAGGTTTTCGTATTCTTTTAATAATTCAGGATTTAAGATGTGTTTAATATATAGGTTAGTTTTTAAAATTTCCTCTTGTGTTCGGTTCTTGTAATCTGTTTCTTCATCGGAAGTTTGAATTGTTCTGCTTCCATCAGATTCTAACTCACCATCAATATCATTATTTGTAGAATCAAAAACGCCATTAATTAAAATTATTGACACAGTATCATTAATTGTGGATACAGATCTGTTGTTGTTATGATACCTTAAATAGTACATTCTTAAAAATCTATAGATTTCTTCAATTGAAACATTTTGTAGATCTACCTCTGATAAATATTTAAGAATAGACCATAAATAGACCATTTTTTGTCTTTCAGTTGATCTGTCATTATCGGTATAGTCAGCATACCAGTTGGTTTTTTCGTTATTTAAAATTGACCATATTAAATTTATAGACTTATCAAGCCATCCTGAATATTTGTATAGTGCTTTGAAGTGCTCGGTATTTCCCATTAAGAAAGTAAGCCCTTGTATGTATTTTTCAATGATTGATAGATTTAAGTTGCTTATAAGAGTAATAGCCTTAATTCCGTTATTATCCTTAAAGTCTTTTGGAGTATAAAAAAGGTCTTTATTCCCGATTTTGTAGTTTTCGAGACCAGATATACAAGTTAAAAATTCATTGAAACCTGGATCTGCATTTTCGTTCTGATCCTTGTTCAACCAGAAGTAATCTTGCCATTCTTCCCAAATTTTTCCAAATTGATTTTTTTGTTTTAAATCATTCAATTTACTTAAGAGATCAGCCTTAATGTTTTCATTACTTTGCATTTGTTCTCCTCTTGCATTCATATAAATGTAGAGTTCCTCACCTTGTTCACTAACATTGGTGTCAAAATACCAGAACTCTGTATAGTCTTCAATAAAATGAAAAAAATCTGTTTCATTTATTGATTGTTCATTTAGATACTTATTGATTATTTTTTGGTTATTTAAGAGGTTTATAATAGTAACGTCTGTTTTGTAATCTGATAAGTACCAATGCTGATCTGTAATTTCATCAGATGTTCCTAATACAAAATCAACCATTTTGATTAAGAAGTTATGTGAAGCTTCACGGACTCTGTAATCCAGCTTTAAATTCTTATCTTTTATGTATGTCCTAACAAATAGTTCACGTAAGTTTTTGTTGCCATGCGCTAATGTAAGTAGAGTAAGAAATATAGTTGTGATTCGTTGTTGTCCATCAATCAAGAAATATCTTCCAGGTAATTGCTCATCATTATATGCATAAATGAATCCTATGTTGGAGGAATACTTCCTTTTCCTGTCAAATTCATGAAAGGCAGTTTCTATTTCTTTATTATCTGCCACAATCACGGAAGGTTTGGCATTTTGGAAATTTTTAAAATCAAGAATAATTGAGTTTAATAGGCCTATTACTTGCTCTTCTTTCCAGACATAATCCCTTTGAATTTCTGGAATTACTATTTGCTCTAAGAAGCGATTGACAAATAGTTCTTTGATGCTATATTTTCCTGCTTTCAATTGTTGATGGATTAATTATAATATTTTCTAAAATGTGCTCTGTGTGTTTAGTTATATCTGACATTGACCATAAACTTAGATCATGATTTTCTAGCTTGGGCAACATTTTGCTAAAAATATCAAATGTGTGTTTTGGAACAAAACTCCCCTTTTGAATGAGATTAAGTACATTCATTCGTTTTTCTTTAAAAAAGCCGCAACCATTAGAACTATTATCTCCACTAGTTAATAAACACATGTTACCAATTGAGTTCAAAGGACCCATTTCCTGCAATGCATTGTAATACACTAATTTTTCAACATCTGTCCTGAGGGGTTTATCTAATACAGTTTGTATTTCTTTTGTGATTTCTTTACCCAACATGTCCCTTATTGCTTCTTTTTGTTCATTATTTAAAATAGCATTTTTACCTTCAGGACTTTGCGGGAATATATGTTCAAGTGACCAGTTTTGTTCACTAAACTCGTGAAAATTAAATCTAACTTGAATTCCCTTAACGAATACACTTAAGGAAAGAAGGACAGCATGTAATTCATTATCATCAACCTTATATTTCAGCACCGGAATGGTTTCTTTTTTGGGAAGGATTTCTGTTATTGTACTATTTAGATGCACTTTAAGAGCGCTTTTATCCTCGCAGTCTAAGCAGGTTTTTAGGAATTCTAAATTATTGTATTTGCTTCCTTTTACAAATCTGCAGAATCCAATAAGATTATGAATATGATCATCTATATGCCAGTCATTTAATATTGATTGAATATCATTTAGCTTTTGGCCAATTAGTGCAAAATCTTGAAATTTATTGTAAAAGTTAAATAGAGGGTACTCCTTGGCCGGTGATTTGTGATCTACTTTATTTTTCTCGTTTTCAAGACACATAGCTACAAGTTGAAGTAATTTAGATATTCCGTCTCCTGCACCAGCTTCTTTAAAATAAAAGGATTTAATTTCTGGTTTATTAGCCCATTTACTAATTTCATCCCAACGACGACCTAAAGTGTTTCTTACCTCAATTATTTCCCTAAAGCTTCTTATTGTTTCTAATTGCTTATTTCGTCCAACTTTTGTTATAATTAGCCCTTTAATTAATTCTGCTTCGGTAAGGGGGACTTTATTGCTATTAAGATTTTTGAATACTGTCTCACTTTCAACATGCGGTTCAACCGAATTCACAATTAATTTCACATAGTTCTTGAGGTATTCAAAGAATCCTCTTAATTCAGAATTTTTTTCTTTGAAAAACTCATTTGCATTGCAAGTTGCTGAATGTAGGTAGTAGATATCCTGTTTGTTGTAATCTGGATTTGTTGATAATTCATGCCATTTTTTTTCCACAAGGTTTTGTAAATCTTCCTTTTCATAAATGTTTTCAGAAAAGAAATTTTGTCGAATAGCATAGTGTAATTTGCCATCACTAAAATTATTTTCTTCTAATTGCATCGATAAAACTGAAATAATAATTGAAAGAGTGGTCAATCGTTGCTGACCATCAATTACTTCAAGGAAATTATCTTCTTTATCTTCAATTTTTAGTTTGCATTTTTTTACAGTGATGTATTGCAGGTAAAATTCTTTCCGCTGATTCTCTTTGATTGACTCAAAAGCATTCCAAAGATCTTTTAGTAATATACTTACTGCTCCATTTGGCTGAGAACTCCATTTATATCCACGCTGGTAAGCAGGGATATGGTATGACTTACAACCGTATTGGGTAAGACAACCTTCCTGACTTTCATCATTGAATATATCATTTATACTAAAAATTAATTCGGTCATATTTATTTTACTTTTAACTTCCCCGTTACCGCACAGGTTTATCAATATGAATTATATTAACTAAAACTATTGTTTTGTTGCGATTGAGAAAATATGATATAGATTATCTCAGCCACAAATAAGATTAATCATAATTCCATTTTATTATGAATACTCTGCACCAGAATATCAATAATCCTATTTAAATCCTCTTAGTTAAATCTGCCAAAATATCTCTCCTGCCAACAATCGTATTGTATTTTTCTATTGCATCATTCATTACATCAAAATCCTCCTTATGTATTAGCAATGGACCACTATTTGCTTCATTATGATTAACCGCTCCGTTAAAATCTAATCCTTTAATGCACTTTACATATTTTGTAAAGAAGGCTTCATTCATCTTCTCTGCAATGGCATAAAGTTCCGAATAGCATTCAAAAACCTCATCTTCTGTTTTATCGGTAAGAAAGGGCTCAATGGCCTCTTCTAGGTAGCACTCATATAATTCAATTGATCCTTTTAAAACAGCTAAACGAAAGAGATAATTTTCAGGAAATTTGAGCAGAGCTAATTGTGGGTTGACCCTAATAATTGTTTCCATTAACTGAGCGGTACCTTCTTCTTTGTAGCTAGTATAGCTTTTGAATAAAATCAAGGACAATTCTTTTGAGGCATCCTCTTCATCTGTTAAAGTGAGTAGGATCTCTACATTCATTGCAAGGCCCATTGTATCGAAACGTTCAATACAATCTTCAATTTCTGATAGTATGTTATCTTTCATAAATTTTTAATTTATCGGTTCACAAACTTTAATCTTACCGGTTACCGCACTGTTGATCAATGTGGCTTTGTATTCTTTTAACTTTTCGATTTCTTGTTCTTTGAGAGAAATTGCAGTTGCTATTTTTGCGGTTCCTTTCTCGATAAATTCTGCTATTTCAATCTGTTCTTGCGGTGAGGGCAATAAAAAATAGCCATTCCTTAAATCCGAATTTCCGAGACCTACCCTTGTAATTCCATTAGAGCAAATTTCAAATTGTGTGTTGAATAACTTTGTTTTTAGGGCTTGAAAAAGATATTTGCTGTAATTAATTTGATAAGTTTTAATAATAGCAAGATGATAGCCACAAATTACATTTGTTAAGTTTTCCTTGATGTAAGTTGGTACTGCAATATCACTTGCAGTTTCAGAATCTTTAGTAATTACAATATCTCCTTTTTTAAGTGTGAATTTATTGATTTGCTCATCGGATGCGGTTGCAACCATTAAATCCATATCATCAGTAATAAAATCATTTTTATAAACGTCTGTATAATTGCAAAGCCTAACTTCTTTTTCATTTACTTTGCTATGTTTATCCACATTACTTGGGAAACAATTAGCCAAATATCTAAGCTTCTTCACCTCCCACCCCTCCGGTATCTCTCCAATCCATTCCACCCTACTATCCTTCATCTTCACATCAGGGTTTAACCCCCGCGTAACTGCCTTATGGATAAGTATTTGCCTGCGTTCTTTTAATAATTCAATTTGCTTTTCGTTGATGCCTATGGCCTGGTCTATTATTGCGGTTTTACGGTCGAGGAAACTAACAATATTCAGCTGTTCTTCATACTTTGGAAAAGGAATAATAATATCACCGAATTTGTCAAAGTATAATCTTAATCTCATATCCATTATCCCTCGTGAGTGTCTTTTTAACTCAGAAATGCATGCATCATTTCTAAATAAATAATGAAAAAAATTACTTTCAATCTTAATTTTGGCTCTTAATATATCATATGCTGGACTTGTTACTCCATCATAGTTAGATACTCCAATGGCACCCATCCAGGCCAAAAGTTTATTCACAACAATATCCCCCTTTTTAACAAACCAATATCCATCAGTGGTTGATGCTTTATTTCCTCTTTCTTCCAATTCTCTTCTAGGCTTAACTCCGATGTCAGTATAAACTGACAACAACTCAAAGGCGTTATTCTTTGGCGCAGGATCAATTATTAATGTAAATACATTTTTAACTTTTGTTGTTTGCCATTCTTCCGGAATCTCCCCCAACCATTCCACCCCGGAATCTTTGTACTGCTCATATTTCGGCAGACTGATATTCATTTTTGTATTCATTTTGTATTCCATGGTCAATGTTAACTCAATGATAAGATCTCCCGGATCAGTCCATCGCTCTCCGCTTCCAGCTTTAAAATATCAGCACTTACATCCTCAATGCTTCGCAGCGGTTTATGTTTGTAGAAGTACTTGTTAAAGCTGATCTCATAACCGATTTTGGTAGCATCTAAATTTATCCAGGCTTCTGCTACATGGGGCTTAACTTCCCTCAGAAAATATTTATGGATATTTTCCTTCAACGGCACATTTTCGGTATCCCGCAGATCGCTTTCTGTTTCGTACTGGATGTAATGTCCTTTTTTATCAGTCGGGAAATAACCGAAATCTGCCAGCTGGCTTTCTTCGCATCTCAAATGTTCGAGAACTTGCTGCAATTTCTGTCCTTCGAGTTTGACAATACCTTTGATTACTTTTTCGGCAGATTCATCGTACCAGCATACCGCATTCAGAATCGCATTTTTCTCTGAGGCAGAGGCTTTGCTTTTACTTTCTTTCAGGGCATCATTTACCATTTCGCTGAAACGGTTGAAGTCGCTGTATTCTTCCTGCCCGATCTTAGCCATAAGTGATGTAGCGAGAGCCATCAGTTCTGCACCTTTTTGCCAGGTTTGCTCAGAAACCAGGGCCTTGCTTTGTTTGGTATTCAGGTTCAGCTCATTTTTTTCGCACCAGTCTGAAATAGTTTTTTCATGAGCTTTCAGATTGGTGTAAACCTCATCGCCAAATTCTTCCCATGCCCATTGCATCGCCTCTCGCATATTTTTATCGAAGCGTAATTCTGCAATCCGTTCTTCTGTAAACTGAGCTTTGAGGCGTTTTGGTCGTTCGATACTCGCTTTATAATAGCCGAAATCGCTGTTGTCAAAGATCTGTGCTGCTATACCTTCATCGCCCTTGCGTTCAGCAGTTTGCAGATCCTCATAAACTTTTACTATTTCCCGGATATGTTCAGGAGCAAATTCGCAGTTCTTATTTCCAAGGTTCTTGCGGAGCTTTCTGAATAATTGACCCGCATCTATTAACTGTACCTTTCCAGTGCGATTGGCAGTTTTATTGTTGGATAAGATCCAGATATAGGTTGTAATGCCTGTATTATAAAATAGGTTATTCGGTAATTGAATGATCGCTTCCAGCCAGTCGTTTTCAATGACATACCTGCGGATATTACTTTCGCCACCTCCGGCATCACCGGTAAAGAGACTGGATCCATTATGAACAGATGCAATCCGGGAGCCTGAAGGACTCTGGCTTAGCGGCTTCATTTTGTTTACCATTTCCATCAGGAAGAGTAATTGTCCGTCGGATGAACGTGGTGTTGCATCCGCATCTTCCAGCGTACCCCAATAATCTTTCAGCCTGATCTGGAAACGGGCATCTATAATGTCTTTGCCATCTTTTATATACTTCTGCTCACTTGCCCATGATTTACCATAGGGTGGGTTTGATAGCATGAAGTTGAAATGCTGCCCGGCAAACTCATCCGTGCTGAGCGTTGATCCGACACGAATATTTTCAGGGTCATTGCCCTTGATCATCATGTCTGATTTACAGATGGCATAGGTTTCATCATTGATCTCCTTGCCATATAAATGGACATCACCACGGGCTTTGATTAGTCCGTCTTCATCTTTTATAAAGTTTTGAGATTCGGTGAGCATACCCCCAGAACCACAAGCGGGGTCATAAATGGTCATTACGGGTGGCAAGTTGTCCTTAACCGGCTCAAAGATCAGGTGAGTCATCAGTTCAATCACTTCGCGCGGGGTGAAATGCTCTCCGGCTTCCTCGTTATTTTCTTCGTTGAACTTGCGAATCAGTTCCTCAAAAACATAGCCCATACCGAGGTTGCTGAGTGGTGGAAGTTTTCTGCCTTCGGGATCTTCTTTTGAAAATGGCGTTAAATTGATGTAGGAGGAGGTGAATTTCTCCAGCACATTTAAGAGCACATCTTTTTGAGCCATGTGCCTCACCTGACTTTTCAGCTTGAATTTTTCAATGATTTCCTTCACGTTATCACTGAAACCGTTCAGGTAGTCTTCAAAATTTGCCTGTAATATTTGCTGGCTGTTTGTGGCGGTATCGTGCAGGCGTTGCAGTGTCCATTCGCTTGTATTATAAAATACAAATCCGGATGCTTCGCGCAAGCCGCTATCATCCCACTCTGTAAATTTTGCTTCATCTCGCTGGAAGGCAAGCTCTTCCATAACAGCATCTTTACTAGGTTCGAGCAAGGCATCGAGTCGGCGGAGAACAACCATGGGAAGGATTACATCCCGGTATTTCCCACGCACATAAACATCGCGTAAGCAATCATCAGCAATGGACCAGATAAAGGAGACTAATTTATTATGTACTGCTTGATTCATTGATTTTCAGGTAATGGATTTGGGCTTAAAACTTCAGCCGGATTATTTATTTGAACCCCAAATTAGTATATTTTTTCAGGACTAGCGGTTAAGTTTTGGAGAAACGTATTCTTTTTCAAAGAAAGTTTTAGTGCGACATATTTTGTCTTAGTTCACTATTAAATTTGAGTTTTAAACCTAAAAAATTATGGAAACAGCGCAGAATCAGTTACAAAATCAGGCCTTTGATCTAAGCAAAACGACTACTGCGGTAAGTTTAGAGAAGATATTCTCTCATGCCGGCCCAAGTGATCATAATGAATTCAATCTATTCATGGCACATTATAAGCGGATTCCAAATGTTATTGGTGAAAAGGAAATAGATTGTAAAAGAGCGATAAAATGGTTTACTAAAATCTTTCATGATGAAATAATTGATAGTTATTTTAATAAGTATCAGTGGGGAAAGAATACTCGTCCGGAAATAGATAATATGTACTTTTTTTTGTCTGGAGATTTGATGGTTAAGTTTGATACCCAATGTTCTTTTGTCAGAGTACTTTTTAAAAATACTGACTCCTCAAAAGCTGAGGAAATCATCAGAAAAATCAGAAGGTTCAAAAAGGCAAAAGGGAATCCCAGAATTTCTCTGATTGTTTCTTCAGGTTCAGGTATTGAAACCATGTCACTTGAAATTAACAAACCCAAATTAAATATTCAGGATAACTACAACGAAGATTTTTTGGAGATCCACCAGACTATTTTAAAGAGGCTTTCTAAGAAAAAGGACAAAGGTTTGATTTTATTGCATGGTAAGCCGGGCACGGGCAAGACATCCTATATCCGCTATCTGGCTGGTTCGGTCAAGAAGAAAGTAATTTTTCTTCCACCAAATATGGCTGCTGCTATTGCAGATCCGAACCTTATCTCTATCCTGATAGAAAACCCTGATTCCATATTTGTTATTGAGGATGCTGAAAATATCATTGTGGATCGGGAGAAAGAAGGGAATTCACCGGTTTCGACCTTGCTTAATATTTCCGACGGACTACTTTCTGATTGTCTGAACATCCAAATCATTTGCTCATTCAATACCGATATTTCGAAGGTGGATAGTGCTTTATTGAGAAAGGGGAGGCTGATCGCTAAATATGAGTTTAAGGAATTGGAAATTGAGAAGGCACAGGTGCTTTCGAACAAACTGGGCTATAGATCGGAGATTGATTGTCCGCAAACGCTAACGGCCATTTATAACCAGGAGGAGAAGGAGTTTGCCCAGGTTAAAAGCAGAGGATTTATTGGGTTTCAGTCAAATAGGTTAAATTAGATTTAAGGGTTTTGAGAATAGGGTTTTAGGTATTGTTTTAACCTACTGATTGTCAAAAACCACCCCCTCCAGCGCACAGGCATTGTGCTACCCCCGCCAGCGGTGGACAGCATGACGGATAAGAAAATTAGGTTTAATACTGGGTTTTATTTTAGCAAATTTTTCATAGCTACCCAGTGTCCACCGCTGAAATGTGAATAAAAGGGCTGATTTTATTGTTTTTTAATGAATTTTTAGCAAATAAGTGAGCAAATCATCTGAATAAATTTTTGAGGTTGGAAGAACATCAATCAGAGAAAATTTGATAGACAAACAAGAGTAGAAGATGCAGGAATTATATTTTTAAGGTAGCACTTTAACTCAGCGGTGGACAGCATGACGGATATGAAAATCAGGTTTAATACTGGGTTTTAGTTTATAGTAAATTTTTCATAGCCACCCAGTGTCCACCGCTGGCGGAGGAATTAAAGGGGGTGGTTCATTTTAAATATTGAACTGGAAAATGGATATTTCAGATGTTTAATTAAATAACAGGTTTGACTTTGTATTAATATAAAACTTATGTCCCAACGAGAAACCCTTCTTCGCTACAGCGCCATCATCAAAAAACTTCGTTCTGGTCCGGCAAATTTTAAGGACATCCAAACCTATCTGGATAAGGAATCTGAAATGCAGGGTTATGAGCTAAAAACTTCCTTGCGGACTTTCCAGCGTGACCTGGATGATGTACGCTCATTATTTCAGATCGATATACGCTATGATTTTTCAGGAAAGAAATATCGTATAGAAAATACTGATAATGAGGAGTATAATGAGCGTATTCTGGATGCCTTTGATACAATCAACGCGCTGCATTTGAATGAGGGGGTGTCGAGATTTCTGGACTTTGAAAAGCGAAGAGCATCGGGTCTTGAACATTTTCATGGGATCTTACATGCCATCAAAAACCGTTTTCAGCTTAATTTTACTTATCAATCATTCTGGCAGGATGAAGCTTTTTTAAGAAAGACAAATCCATACCTTTTGAAAGAGTTTAAAGGTCGCTGGTACCTGATTGCTGAGGATCTGAATAAGGAGGAGGTCAAAACCTATGCCCTTGATCGTGTCCGGAGTTTGGAATTCACCAAAAAACGTTTTACTAATCCGGCAGGCTTTGATCCCAAAGAAAGGTTCAGAAATAGTTTTGGTATCATTAATTCGGTATCCGGTTCCGTTCCTGAAAATGTGGTCTTGTCATTCGATCACTATCAGGGTAAATATGTGAAAACTCAGAAACTGCATCCCAGTCAGAAAATACTTATTGATAATGAAACCGAGTTTCGGGTACAGCTAAAAGTTTATATCGCTTTTGATCTGGTGAAGGAACTTCTTTCCTATGGCAGTGCTCTGAAAGTAATTGAACCGCTTTTCCTTATTAATCAAATGAAAGAAGCACATAAGGCTGCATTTGAGAAGTATTCTGATTGAAAAACTGGGCTGATTTGTAATTCTCTGCTACCAACCCTCCCCACTACTCTCCACCTTATACAAGGCAAAATTCTGCAACTCCCTGGCCGCTTCCAATGGAATATATGGCGCAGTAATTGTGCCTCCTGCTGTGTGTACGATCAGGTCGGCGAGGGATTTACGCTGCTGAAACAGACTTTGGGAGATCTTTACCGACTGGATCTTTTCCCATTTTAATATGACCGTCCGTTTGCCAAAAACACCCGTATTGATATTTATGAGATTGCTCGTCCATGAAAAGAGGAATTTTCTGCTGTACAACCAAAAATAGAGAAATACATAGAATGGCAGCAGCAACAGTAAAAGGGCCTTTTCATCAGCAAATATAAATAGCGGAATGGCTAGTATTACTGAGGGGAGGATGCCAAAAAACAAGGTATTTCTGAATAAATAGGATGGATGTACCTTTAAACTACTCGCAAAATGTTCAGGAATTTCGGGGATATAGGTCGTTGCAAGTTTTTGAAGTATTAGTTCTGATGTAACCGGAATCTTAATTTTCAGCTTATTCTTTACCTCTTTTCCGCCGATCGTATGGAATTCGAAAAGAAACATGGAAATTTGTTTTCTAAGCCAATTCGTCTTCCATGATAGAAATTGCACCTTCTCAAACGGGACCAACTTCTGGGAGCTATTGATCAGGCCTTTGCTGATGTTGAAGCCCTGGGCAGTTTTCGTGATCCGGAAATTTATATAGGCCAGAATGGTACGGATCAAAGAAACTACAACAGATAGTATCAGAATAGCGAACACACCCATGCTAATAAAAAGAATGCTGCTTTCCAGGAGCTTATTGGCAGATACTTCCAGCAGATTCTCATTGAAATAATCGTCAACAATATCTTTTATGTTGTTCAGGAACGATAAAAATAGTCCGATAAGGATCAGCAGGGTTTCAAAGTGATTTGAGGTTAAGCCTAGCTTGAGGAGATCCCTGAAGCTTAGTTCAGCAATCAGGTCATCATTGTTTTCGGTCTTTTCGGCTGCTGTGCTTTTTTGAAGGACAAAAGCCATCAATTCTTCTGCCTGTTGTTTTTCCAGTTGGATAGTCACCTCAGCTTTTCCTGAACCAGGGGTATCAAAGGCCAATTCTGAAAGATTGAAGATCTTTTGTATCCAGCTTTGATTGATATGTACCGCCTGGATCTTATGAAGGGGCAGGGTGATCTGCTTTCGCGAAAAAAATCCGGTTTTTACCTGTACTTCCTCCTCTGTGATCCTGAATTTAAAGAAAAAATAGTCGACCAGAGCCTTACTTAATGCGAACGCCGGGAGTACTATCAAAATAAACTCTCCTGCTGTGTCCCTTTCCCCGTCTGATCTGACAAGCACCAAAAGAATAAAAGGCCAGATGGATTTAAGGAGCTGGATAATAGTTTTAAAAAGGATCTGCCCTACGGCCATAAATGGCTGACGCCTGAATTCGCTCAACACACTGGCACTCATTCCTGCTGATTTTTCTGAATGATCAGTTCTCTCATG
The DNA here is from genome assembly GCF_900103545.1 of Daejeonella rubra. GTDB lineage: Bacteria > Bacteroidota > Bacteroidia > Sphingobacteriales > Sphingobacteriaceae > Daejeonella > Daejeonella rubra. The sequence goes on along the minus strand of NZ_FNHH01000037.1, from coordinate 7,037 downwards.
CTATTGGCTTCTTCAGGTGTTAAGCCGGGAATTACAATATCGGAGGCATCACCACCGGCAGTATAGATCTTTAGTTTGCTGATCCCCAGATTTCTTTCAAACACGCCGGCATCCACAGAGCAATGCTGAATTCTGTTATAAGGACAAACATGCAGACTTTTTCGTAACCAGCCCGTCTGATAAAGGATGTCATGCTCCCTGATCGCATATGCCTTATTCTTAAAAGTCAGATAAGTGAATCTGAAGTGTAAAAAGCAGAGTGTTGCAAAAACAAGAAGGGTTATACCGGTCATCATCCAACTATGAAATTCTCTGTTGAGGATCATGGCGACAAGGGTAGCCACAAAGAAGATGATCCAATACAATACCTGATTATAGACCAGAACTGTATAATGCCGCTCATCAACCGGTACCAGCCTGGTTTCTTCAGCTTTTGGCAGCGTTGAAATATCTATTTCAGGATTGGTAAACAGCATTACATATTCCTCCTGTATTGTCCTCCAACTTCATATAAAGCATGAGAGATCTGCCCAAGAGAACAAACCTTGCATACTTCCATAAGACTGTTGAATATATTTTCACCGGCAACAGCTTTTTGCTGAAGATCCTTTAAAAGTGCTGCTGAAAGATCATTGTTACGATCTTTAAAGGCCTCCAATGCTGAAATTTGAAATTGTTTCTCTTCTTCGGTAGCTCTGATCACCTCTGATGGGATGATCGTTGGTGAACCATTCTTGTTAAGGAAGGTGTTAACCCCAATAATAGGATAAGTCCCATCATGTTTCAGCGTTTCGTAATAAAGAGATTCTTCCTGAATGCGGCTTCGCTGGTACATCGTTTCCATTGCTCCAAGTACACCACCACGGTCGTTTATACGCTTAAACTCCTCAAGAACGGCGTTTTCTACCAGTTCTGTCAGCTCTTCAATTATAAATGCACCCTGTAATGGATTCTCATTTTTCGCCAATCCTAATTCGCGATTGATAATAAGCTGAATAGCCATCGCTCTGCGAACAGACTCTTCTGTAGGCGTGGTTATGGCCTCATCATAGGCATTGGTATGAAGTGAATTGCAATTGTCATAGATCGCATACAATGCCTGCAGTGTAGTACGGATGTCATTGAAATCGATCTCCTGAGCATGCAATGACCGTCCGGAAGTTTGAATATGATATTTTAATTTCTGTGAGCGATCATTCCCCTTGTATTTATGTTTGATGGCTTTAGCCCAGATTCTTCTGGCAACACGTCCGATCACGGAGTATTCCGGATCAATTCCGTTGGAGAAAAAGAAGGACAGGTTGGGTGCAAACTCATCAATATGCATCCCTCTGCTCAGGTAATATTCAACGAATGTAAAACCATTACTCAGGGTAAATGCCAATTGTGAAATTGGATTAGCACCAGCTTCGGCAATATGGTATCCCGAAATTGAAACGGAGTAGAAGTTCCTTACCAGGTTATCAATGAAGTATTTCTGGATATCTCCCATCATCCTCAATGCGAATTCTGTTGAAAATATACAGGTGTTCTGTGCCTGATCTTCCTTTAAAATATCAGCCTGCACGGTGCCTCTTACATTGGCGATGGCAAATGCTTTTATTTTGGCGTAAACATCAGCAGGCAAAACCTGATCTCCGGTTAGTCCCAAAAGCATTAATCCCAGTCCATTATTTCCTTCAGGTAGTTCTCCCTGATAGGATGGCTTCGAAATTCCACGCGACTTAAATAGCTGATCGATTTTTGCTTTAGTTTCTTCCAGCAGATCATTTTCAAGAATGTATTTTTCGCATTGCTGGTCTATGGCTGCATTCATGAAGAATCCGAGCAGCATAGGCGCCGGACCGTTGATCGTCATGGATACCGAAGTAGAAGGATGACAAAGGTCGAATCCGCTGTATAATTTTTTTGCATCATCCAGTGTCGCAATGCTCACACCTGAATTCCCGATCTTACCGTAAATATCTGGGCGCAGATCAGGGTCTTCGCCATAAAGCGTAACCGAATCGAAAGCGGTCGACAAACGGTGAGCTGGCTGGCCCAATGACACATAATGGAAACGTTTATTGGTTCTTTCCGGACCACCTTCTCCTGCAAACATACGGGTAGGGTCTTCTCCTTCACGTTTCAGTGGGAAAACACCGGCAGCATATGGAAATTCGCCCGGAACATTTTCAGTAAGGATCCATCTCAAAATATCGCCCCATGCCTCATATCGTGGCAGGGAGATCTTTGGAATGCGGAGCTTGGATAAAGATTCTGTGTAAAGAGACTGTTTGATCTCTTTGTCGCGCACCTTAAAAACGAAATTGTCAGCTTTATATTTTTTAATGGTTTCCGGCCATTCTTCCAGCAGTCGTTTGCACTCACGATCCAGACTTTGCTCCAGTGTATTGTATATTTCTTTAAGCGATTTGATGGACTCTTCCTTTTTATGTTCAGAAGCAATAACCAATGTTCCATGTACCTGGAAGAGTTGCTGGGCAAGTTTACATTGTTTATTCACCCAGTTATTATATTCAGCGCTTGCCTCCACGATCTCCGCAAGATAGCGGGTTCGGTCGGGAGGAATAATATAACTTTTCTCTGATTGCTGCGAGCTCATTTCCATTTTTGCATGGAAATCAAAGCCTGTTTTCTTTAGGATGGAAGCCATTAACTCTGTAAAGAGTTTGTTCATTCCCGGGTCATTGAACTGGGAAGCCATGGTTCCGATCACGGGAAGATCCTCATCGGGAGTGTCAAATAGCTGATGATTACGTTTGAATTGCTTACGTACATCTCTGATCGCATCCAGTGCCCCGCGTTTATCGAATTTATTGATGGCAACAATATCTGCGAAATCGAGCATGTCGATCTTTTCGAGCTGTGTTGCTGCACCAAATTCCGGAGTCATCACATATAAGGCTACATCAGAGTGCTCAGTAATCTCGGTATCTGATTGTCCGATTCCGGATGTTTCAACGATGATCAGGTCATAACCCGCAGCTTTACAGATGTCGATAGATTCCTGAACATATTTTGAAAGTGCGAGGTTTGCCTGCCTTGTGGCCAGCGATCGCATATAAACCCGGGAATTATTGATGGAGTTCATCCGGATCCGGTCGCCTAATAATGCGCCTCCCGTTTTACGTTTGGAAGGATCAACAGAAATGATGGCTATACTTTTATCGGTTTCAACCAAAAAACGGCGGACCAGTTCATCAATTAAGGAGGATTTTCCTGCGCCACCGGTACCAGTGATCCCTATAACGGGTACAATTTTGCCGGCGATGATTTTTTTAAGCTCCTGAAGGAATTTTTCGGTCTGCTCCGGATGGTTTTCAGCCAGCGTTATGGCTGAAGCAATGGCTTTTTTATCTTGTTTACTGATTCCCTGGAGTTCATTATTCAGGCTTGTTCTTGTCAGGAAATCACATTGTTTAAGCATGTCATTGATCATTCCCTGGAGGCCCATTTTACGGCCGTCATCAGGTGAATAGATCTGTGTTATGCCATATTCTTTTAGTTCACGGATCTCATCAGGTAAGATCACCCCACCGCCGCCAGCAAATATTTTGATATGTCCGGCTCCTGATTCCTGCAGAAGGTCGTACATGTATTTGAAGTATTCATTATGCCCGCCCTGGTAGGAGGTCATTGCAATACCCTGCACATCTTCCTGAATGGCGCAATTCACAACTTCCAGTACTGAGCGGTTATGTCCCAGATGGATCACTTCCGCACCTGAGGACTGCAATATGCGGCGCATGATATTGATTGTAGCATCATGTCCATCGAACAATGCAGCTGCAGTAACAAAACGTATCTTATGTTTGGGTTTATAAACTTCGGTCATTTTATGGTCCTGATTATCCTGTAAAGGTAAGAATAATTGGTGTGCCGAATTGTTTATGACAGTTTGAATGAGAATTTAAGACAGGAAGAGATTTGTGCCCCTCCTGTCTTAATAATTCAGCCTTTTTTGGGACTATGCTTGCTTGGCATTTTTGGTGCTTTTGTTTTTCCCTGTACCATAGAGTTCTCATTTCCCTTATTAACTGTGGCCTGTTTGTTATCAGTCTGATAAGACATTTGACCTCCGCTGTTTGAAATGCCTCTTTTTTTCAGCTCCTCATTTCCTGATTTGAATGCCAGATTTGACTTTGATCCTCCCTGCTGATTTTCGTTCGATTTGTTTTTCACCGGTGTTTTCATATTACCCTCCTATTTTTTTCAGGTTATTGCATGCATATGCATTGCTTTATATTTACAATATACGAATAAGAATTCTGGTAAAAAATGATCTGGCTTACAACCAATTTTTCTTTTTGAAATAAACTAATGTCAATACCGATGATAGAACCATAATGCCAATAGCAAATAGGTATCCATAATCCCAGTTGAGTTCAGGCATCAGGCGGAAGTTCATTCCATAGATGCTTGCTATTAATGTAGGGGGCATAAAAGCAACTGTGGCAACGGTAAATATTTTAATGATCCTGTTTTGCTCAATATTCACCAGACCCATGAATGTGTCCTGCAGGTATTCCAGTCTTTCAAAAGCAAATTTATTGTGCTCTATTAATGATCCGATATCTTTGATCATGATCCGCAGAACACTCATATACTCTTCAGGAAAGAGATTGCTCTTCATTAATGAGGATACCAGTCTCTGTTTATCAATAATATTCTCACGCATCAAAATATTATAGTTCTGAAAGGAAGCAATTTTTAGAAGGATCTCTTCATCCGACCTTTTCCTGTTCAGAGTCAGCTTTTTATTCAGGTCGGCAATGTCTTTTGCAAGCCCCTCAATGATATCTGCATCCTGTTCAATCCCCGTTTCAAGTATGGTAAGCAGAATCTGGTAGCCATTCGTAAAAGCTCCGGGATTTGATTTGATCTTTTTTACCGACTCCCCGAATGTTTTAAGGTTATCGTCTCTATAGGTGAAAAGAATGCCTTTTTCCAGTACAATGGAAACAGGACAGTAGTCAAAATCCTGCTCTTTTGAAGATAGAAAGTTGGAATTGATGATCAGCTCATCATCCAGTTCATTGAAACGTGAAGAACTCTCAATTTCAGTGGACTCTTCAACCGAGGAGTATTTTATGTCGAAAAAGGTTTCAATAGTGACCTTCTCTTCTACCGTTGAATTTTGAAGATCTACCCAAACCAGGTCATTAAGGGGAATTGACCGCAATAAAGTGATGTCACTTTCCTTCGCAAGACGTTTATCTTTCTTATAATAGATCCGTAGCATAGTCTTAGTTTAAGGGTAAGAATGATTTTGTATCTTTGCAAAAATAGAATTTTGGGAACACCTTTAGATTACGGACATAAGAATTATAATCATTATGGCGCATACCTTAAAAAAAAGTATGACGGTCAGCGTGTATATAAGATCATTGCCGATGCCGGATTTACCTGTCCTAACCGGGATGGAAGTAAGGGGTACGGTGGTTGTACCTATTGTAACGTAGATTCTTTCACACCTGAGCTTTCAAGAAAATTGCCGACCATTCGTGAGCAGATCGAACAGGGTATGGAGCGGGCATTTAAAAATTACAGAGCTGAAAAATTCATTATCTATTTTCAGCCCAATACCAATACCTATGCGCCAACGCATTATCTGAAAATGCTTTATGATGAAGCTCTGAGTATTAACACAGACAGCATAGTTGGTTTATCGGTAGGCACCCGACCTGATTGTATCGACTTTGAAAAACTTGCCCTGCTCGAAAGCTATTCCGATCGTTTTGATGTGGATCTTGAGATGGGGATGGAGTCGATCTATGATGAAACTCTTTTAAAGATCAATAGGGGCTGCAGTCATCAGGAATTTGTTAATGCAGTTCAGCTTGCTCAAAATACAAAGGTTGATATTTGTGTTCATACTATATTTGGATTCCCCTGGGAAACTCATGAAATGATGCTTCGCTATGCGGATGAGATAAACAGGTTCCCTCAGATTAAATTTGTCAAGCTGCACCATCTTCATATCGTTAAGGGGTCTATCATGGGCACAAAATATAGCCGTGATCCATTTAAGGTATTTACGATAGATGAATACACCGATTTTATTGCTGAATTCATCCCACTTTTGCGGCCTGATATTGTTTTACAGCGACTCTTTGGCCTGGCTGATTTAGATCTGCTGATCGCACCTAACTGGGGTATGAAAAAATCACAGATCCAGAGTTATATTGATAAACGCCTGGAAGAAAAAGGGATCGTACAGGGGAGTAATTACCAACCAGCATCTTCCTTACTTGTTTAAGATTCTTTTTACTGATCGCTATCTCTGATTTCTTACGGGATTTTCCTTTGGTCGGTGTTTCCCATCAACCACTTATGGTTTTCAGCCCACTTATGGCTGCGGGAGCCTAGTTCTTTTCCTGTAGCAGAAAAGAACCAAAACGACATCGCTGCGTCTGATGCTATGAAAGGCAGTGGTGTGGCTAATTGAGTGCGTGCCGCACCAGCCAAGGCGGAAGAGAGGTGAACGGAGGTTCAGTGAATGAACGATTTGTTTAATATTTATGAAAATTATTTATGGAAAACTCGGTGTAGAAACTCCCATTTCAAGTAAAAAGCAATAAACCAACAACGAATAAACGCCACCGCTGCGCCTGATGTTATTAAAGGGTTCTGCAAGGGTGTCGGATAAAAATAATTGTTCTACACATTCGTAACCGTCTTGCGCGGCATTGTACAGGGCAGTAAATCCAAATTTGCCAGAGCACAAACTTTCATAGCCCTGTACGCAGCCGTTGGTGGAAGAACATTCATTCACCAATAACGTTGATCTCAGTACCCTGTCAGATTTTGACTAATAAAAATTAATTCCGAATGGAGCAGAATACCCGAGCGCTGGGACGAAAGAACGGCGAGCCAGGTGTTTTGCCCTCGGCGGTGGAAGCTTCGTTCTTTCTTGATTTTTTGGATACTTTTTCATCAAGTGGCTGTTGCACAACTTATTTATTTTAAATATTACTTTGTTAAGTAACTGATTATTAGTATTTTGTATTATGCAAGGCAAGAAAAAATATCAG
>NZ_FNHH01000029.1 GCF_900103545.1 Daejeonella rubra | reverse complement strand
GGTAACCTTTCCCTCGGAATCGTGGCGTACTTTGCTTCGGAATGGGCGGCGTACTTTGTGTCGGAATCGTGGCGTACTATGGAGCGGAATATCCATAAAGCAGGTCTGAAAATCATTCTAAACAAAAACACCCTTAAGTTCAATCAAACTTAAGGGTGTTTTTGTTTTATGTCAATTTTTACTTGAAAATGTAACTGATATACTTTTTATCAGAATTACCAGGTCTTTTAGTGCCTCAGATTCCTGATCTTCTGTTCATCAAGAACTATAATTGTTCCATTGTCTTCTACTTCAATCAATTTTTCAGTCTTGAATTCTTTAAGGGTTCTGATGGTTGATTCTAAAGACGAACCAACTACATGAGCAAGATCTTCACGGGAAATATTTATAATACTTTTGCCGTTTTTACTTTCTTTTAATTTGTCTATCAGCCTTACAATTCCTATGGCCACTTTCTTTCTTAATGAATTATATGCCATATTGATAATTATTTTTTCATTTTCACTAATGTTTTGGGATAACATAGTAATGAACTCTTTTGCGATAATGGAGTTTGTATGGATCTTTTGCAGGAAGTCTTCCTTTGGAATAAGTACAATTGAAGAATCCTCCATCAGTCTGGCATTTTTGCTGTAATTGCATTCCTTCAATATTTCGGTATATCCAAAGAAATCTCCTTTAGAGTATATGCCTGTAATTAGTTCTTTGCCATCTTCATTAACAATAAATTCTTTAACCTTCCCTGATTTAATGTAGTATAATGCTGAAGGTCGTTGTCCGGGCATATAAAGAACATGCTTTCTTTTAAAATATTGGGTCTCATGCCTTTCTGTTATGAGACAACTTGCTTTACCTATACTACTAGGACTAAAACTATCGTCTTTTTCAGTATCACTTGTCAAATGAAATTTGTTTTTTAAACTTTCATTTTTGTCTATTCTTAATCTTATGGTATTTAACAGATCGTTGCTGTCAAATGGTTTTACCAGGTAGTCATCAGCCCCAAGGCTCATTCCTTTTCGTTGATTCACATAATCTGCATTTCCCGAAAGAAAGATAAAGGGTGTTCCTGAAGTTTTAGGATGATTGCTTAAAATATGAATTACACCATAGCCGTCTATATCCGGCATTTGCACATCACATATAATAAATTGGGGGCTTTCTTTTAAAGCAGTTTCAATACCGGTCTTGCCATTATCGCAACTTAGTACTTTGTAGCCGGAGAGGCTTAGTAACTGATCCAGTTTATCTCTAAAGGATTTATCATCTTCAATCAATAGGATTTTTTTCATTTCTAATACTTTGCTGAATACTGAGGTTAATAGTTCTTCACGACATGTTTTAAAAGCTTATATGGTCAGGATTATTTTTCATTTAGTAGTATTAATTCAAATTGATCTCAAAAAATAATATACTATTACAAATAGTTTATTATATATGATTATGATTATTTAATACTACTCTTTTACTAATTTGTTGGGGTTCCCGTAAAAGTGTTTTATATATGAATTTGTCTATTTCAATCTTTTCCTTTTATAAATTGAAATAATAGGTTTAAGTACCACAAACTAAATTTACAATAAAATATTTATTTTATTATATGATTTTAATCAATTTTTTAATTGATTAAAATCAGTTTTATTCAATTGTAAATTTGTAAGCTATTGATTATGATTTGATTATTTTTCTAAGGCCTGAACTAGATCCAAAATTAATATGATTTTGAATAGGCTTAAAATGACAAAAGCTGATCTATCGATCAGCTTTTGTACTCGGAGCGGGAATCGAACCCGCACGACCTTTAAGGGTCACAGGATTTTAAGTCCTGCGTGTCTACCAGTTCCACCATCCGAGCAGATGGTTATTCGATTTTATATTCCGGTAACCGAAACCGTTCTCGTGTCTACCTCCCGATAATAATCGGGATCCACCATCCGAGCAGATGGTTATTCGATTTTATATTCCGGTAACCGAAACCGTTCTCGTGTCTACCTCCCGATAATAATCGGGATCCACCATCCGAGCAGATGGTTATTCGATTTTATATTCCGGTAACCGAAACCGTTCTCGTGTCTACCTCCCGATAATAATCGGGATCCACCATCCGAGCGTGGATTATTTACTATTTCAAACAAAAATTCCCTCTGTGAGGAGGGAGTTTCTTATTGGAGCGAAAGACGAGATTCGAACTCGCGACCCCGACCTTGGCAAGGTCGTGCTCTACCAACTGAGCTACTTTCGCGTTTTGGTGAGTGCAAATATAGGCAGAAAAGCTATTCTGGCAAGTATTTTTTAATTTTTTTACAACAATTAATCTAACTTATTGTTAATCAGTAAGTCTGTGATCAAGTCAAGCTCATATCCCTTGCTTGCAGCAAAGCGCGTCAAAAGATATCTTAGTTTAAATGGCTCTTTTTCGGAAATCATTTTTGATTTTTTTTCAAGAATTTTCTTTAACATGGACAGATAATCATCGTCATCAATTGCTTTCAGAGATTTAAGGATCAGCTTGTCCGGAATCCGTTTCAGTTTTAAACCTTGCCTGATCTTGATCTTACCCCATCCTTTAATTCTGAATTTACCCAGTGAATAGGCGAGGGCAAAACGTTCTTCATTCAAAAAATTTTGTTCTATTAGTTCTGATATGATCTCTTCAACATCTTTTTGATGCAATCCCCATTCATAAAGTTTGTTGCGAATTTCAAACTGTGATCTTTCCTGATAAGCACAATAACTTTCTGCCTTTACTTTAGCCTGTTCTCTGCTAAATATTTTCGGACTGGGTTCTTCATTTCTCAAAGCATTGAAATATCGTAAATATTTGAGAGGATTCCTTAAAAATTATTCAAATTTACGTCATGAATCACCTTCTCTATAGCGTTGAAGAATTGACTGAGATTTTTAATGCCAGAGCATTCGTCAGGGATAGGGGATCAGTTATCAGAACCTTACTCACAGATAGCAGGAAGTTGAATGATCCTGCAAAGGGTTTGTTCTTTGCTTTGAAGTCACGCAGAGATGGTCATAGTTTTATTTCAGAGGTTTATAAACAGGGAGTAAGAAACTTTGTTATCTCAGATCCTGACTTTTCCATTTTACAGTTCAAAGACGCTAATTTTTTCCTGGTTCAGGATACCTTAATGGCTCTTCAGAGCTTGTCTGCAAGTCACCGCAGCAGGTATGATTATCCTGTAATTGGAATAACAGGAAGTAATGGAAAAACAATTGTAAAAGAATGGCTTTATCAGCTACTTTCTCCCGAAAATAACATTATTCGAAGTCCCAAGAGCTTTAATTCACAGATCGGTGTGCCTGTTTCTGTTTGGGAAATGAATGAAGAGTATGATTTTGCGATTTTTGAGGCCGGAATCTCCAAATCAGGGGAGATGGAAAATCTTGCTAAAATTATCAGACCAACCATTGGTATTCTTACCAATATTGGTGAGGCACATCAAATAGGTTTCGAATCTAATGAAGAAAAGATCAGCGAGAAATTGAAACTGTTCGAGCTTGCAGATCTTTTTATTTACTCAGGAAAATACCTGCATGAATTTCAGGGTACCTTGCCAGGTGAAAATAAATTCACCTGGAGTTTTTATGAAAAAGCAGATCTGGAAATCATTAAAGTTGAGTCACTTGATAATAAATTCCAGGTTTTACTTGCTCAATATTTGGGAAGGGAAATACAGGCTATCATACCTTTTAAGGATCAGGCATCCTTAGAAAATGCTGTAATTTGCTGGGCGACCATGCTGGCACTTGGTTATGAACCCGGAGAAGCTAGTATAAGGCTTGAGAAGCTCATTCCAATTGGAATGCGACTAGAATTAAAAAATGGCATAAACAATTGTTCTGTGATTGACGATTCATACAGCCTTGACCTTTCTTCACTTGCAATTGCTTTAGATTTTTTAAAACAGCAAAATCAGCATCCACGCAGAACATTGATCCTTTCTGATATTCCAGGGGTTGATTCTGAGCTTGTTTATGAAAAAGTCAGGCATTTGCTCGTAAATAAATCAGTCGACCGCCTGATCGCGGTTGGAGAAAAGATCATTAAATATGTCACAGATTTCCCTTGTGAAGTTGAATTGTTCAAATCGACTGAAGATCTCCTCAGTCAATTTTCCTCTTTAAAATTTCAGAATGAGACGGTCCTGTTAAAGGGAGCAAGAACATTCGGATTTGAAGATATCAGTCAGCTTTTAACCCAAAAGGTACATGAAACCGTTCTTGAGATCAATTTAAATGCATTAGAACATAATCTTAATTATTACAAATCTGAAATAGGTACAGGTACCAAAATAATGGCAATGGTAAAGGCTTTTTCTTATGGAAGCGGAAGTTTTGAAATTGCAAATTTGCTGGAGTTTAATAAAGTGGATTATTTGGCGGTGGCTTATGCCGATGAAGGTGTTGCATTGAGAAAGGCGGGATCAAGTCTTCCTATAATGGTCATGAGCCCTGATGCTAGGGCCTTTGATACCATTATAAAGCATGAATTAGAACCTGAGATCTACTCGGTTCGCGTTTTAAATGAATTTGAAGAGGTTTTAAAGCTCAAGAACCTCTCAAATTATCCTGTACATATAAAACTGGATACAGGTATGCATAGACTTGGTTTTATGGAAGAGGAGCTTGATCAACTATTGTCATTATTAAATGGGAATAAATTGATGCATGTTCAAAGTGTATTTTCTCATCTGGTAGCCAGTGAAGATCCTGAGCATGATGATTTCACATCCCAACAAATTTCTCTTTTTATAAAACTATCCGATAAGATCAGAGAAGGACTGGGATACTCATTTATTCGTCATTTGGCTAATTCCTCTGGTATTAGTCGCTGGCCGGATGCCCGATTCGAGATGGTCCGTCTGGGTATAGGATTGTACGGTATAGATTCTGCATTTGGTAATAAATCTCCATTACAAACCGTAACTTCGCTGAAAACCAGCATTTCGCAGATCAAAAAGATTCCTGCGGGAGATACAGTTGGGTATAGCAGAGAAGGAAAAATGCCTGATGGGGGTACAATAGCTACTGTAAAAATCGGTTATGCCGATGGATACAACCGCGGGTTAGGTAATGGAAAAGGAAAAATGCTTGTTAGAGGGAATATAGTTCCAACAATTGGTAAAATTTGTATGGACATGTGTATGATTGATATTACAGGCATTAACGCAGAGGAGGGCGATGAGGTGGTCGTATTTAATGATGTTATCCGTGTGGAAGATATTGCAAAACAGCTGAATACAATTCCCTATGAAGTGCTTACTGGCATCTCTCAGCGGGTAAAACGAATATATTATTATGAATAGAATTGTCAGAGCTTTATTTAATTACCTGGTAAGAGGTGCATTGGTCATATTGCCTGTTGCTGCCGCATTGTTTTTTATTTACTGGGCGGTTTCTAAAGTGGACTCTGCACTTAATTTAAGCGATGTGATCTGGGTAGATCAAACGGGTAAGCCGATATATATTCCAGGTCTTGGTATCCTGACTGTTATTGTTTTTCTCATTGTTGTTGGCATTGTGGTAACAAACTTCGTAACTGACCCAATAAAGAAATGGTTTGGCCGTTGGTTCAAAAGATTACCTGTTTTTAATGTGATCTATACCTCTTTCAAAGATCTCACAGAGGCATTTGTTGGTGACGACAAAAAATTTAGTGAGCCTGTGGTTGTGGAAGTGAATGAAACGGGTTTGAAAAAAATAGGTTTCCTTACGCAAAAAGATCTATCCAAGATCGGCTATCCCGGTGAAGTAGCTGTTTATTTTCCTTTATCATACTCGTTTGCAGGTCAATTATGCATTGTGAGTTCTGACCGGGTGAAACCTTTGAAGATGAGTGCAAGTGAGGCTATGAAATTTATTGTCTCGGGTGGGGTAAGTCAGTTATGAAATTTAAGATAAACTGCATCTTAGTTTTCTATCTCTCAGATCTTGCCAGTTTCAGATAATGAATTTGTTTCCCTGAATGGATAATTTTTGATTACAAGCCATTGATTCCCGTCATGCTTAAGCAGACTCAAATGATCAACTTTGAAACTTGCTGTAAACTTTTTGTCTTTGTATTCTTCCCATATCAGCGGAAAAACCTCAGGCTTTATATCCCGGTAGGCAATTGTCAGATGTGGACGAAAGGGAAAAATATCTGAAGGATGTTTATCAATTCCTTTTTCGATCATTGTAGCGCTGATGATATTATAAAGTTTCAGTATCCCGGGGTTTATCAATCCCCGAAGTACAATTGCATGGGTGTTGAAAGCCTCAAAATTTTCAATGTCCTGTACAAATGATTCCTGCTCTGCCAACGCATATTGAATCATTCTGATGAAATTAATTTCAAAATCCTCTTCAAGTCTGAAAGGACGATAGATAGAAATATGTACCGGTGGTTTAAGAGCTTTCAGAACGCCAAATTTTTCCGAACAATGCAATCTTATCTCATGGATCTCCCTGGACAGGTCATGAGGTGGAATGATTGCAAGAAGATATAAACTGGACATGTTTTCTGTGCTTTTTTTGTAAAAATCTTAAATAGAATTCTAAAAAACGATGATGTAATATGATTTTCAAATTCTTCGAAATGGGAAAAACAAAATATGCAGGTTATTACTGGAAGATCTATTCCAATCATAACCTGCATATAAGAAAAAAAAATATTAGAACTATTTCAGTCTGCGAACAAATTAGATCCGGACTTTATTTTTTCCCGACCGCTATCTTATATAATGAAAGTCCCATGATTACAAAGAACACAAATCCCATGATCTGATATCCTCCAGAGCCAAGCAAAGAAGTAAGATGTTCTTCCATATTCAGCTTACCTACCGGACCTGCAGTACTTCCAAAGGCCATCAGAAACGCATAAATAACTCCCATGAGAGCACCACCAGCAACAAGACCGGTTGCAAAAAGATTTCCTTGTCCCAGTTCATCATCATCTGATTTGCTGCCTTTTTTCTTTGATCTCATATCAACCAAACCTTTTATAGCACCTCCTGCGAAGATCGGAAGGGTAGTGGAAAGCGGTAAATAAGCCCCTACAGCAAAAGAAAGGGATTTTACACCGCATAATTCAACTGTTATCGCCAGAAAGACCCCGACAAGCACAAATTGCCAGTCGAGGTTGAAGGACAGCAATCCTTTGATCAGAGTGGCCATGAGTGTGCCTTGTGGAGCAGGGTAGGTATCTGTTCCAATGGCATGAGTAATTCCCTGTGCGGCCATTTCGGCTGTGGGCCTGTCAAGTATCGATAAAGTTGCACCGATCACTACCGCAGATACAATAGCTCCAACAAATAAGGCTAGCTGCTGATATTTGGGTGTTGCTCCTACAATATAACCTGTCTTAAGGTCCTGTGAAGTTGCTCCGGCATTGGCTGCCGCTATACAGATCATACTACCAACAACCAAAGCCATTGGTTCATATGACAGGCCTGTCCATCCAATACTGATAAAAATTAAGCATGTACCCATCAAAGTGGCAATGGTCATTCCTGATACCGGATTCGAGGATGTTCCTATCAAACCAACTATCCGGCTTGATACTGTGACAAAGAAAAAGCCGAAAATAATCACTAAAACGCCAATTAGTAATTTATTTAAGATCGAGTCTCCGGGAATTTGAGGTAAAATTGCCATGAGTAGTATCAAAGCCAGACTGCCAAATATCACAATCCTGAAGGAAAGATCATTGTCTGTACGTTTGATCACTTTTAATTCAGCGCTGCTTTTATTCATTGAAGCCAGGCTCGACTTAAACGAAGAAATGATCGTTGGGATAGTTTTTAACAGGGTAATAAAACCACCCGCAGCAACAGCACCTGCACCGATCTGTTTAATATATGCCTGATAGATGGCAGTTGCAGTGTTTTCAAATACCATATTTAATGGGTCATAGTTTCCCGGGCCTCCCGGAGCATACACGTTATTTAGATAACCCAGTTTAACTAATTGATATGCAATTGTTTCTGCGGGTACCAATGTGGCCAGAAGTGGTATAAGTCCTAACCAGGCAAGCACACCGCCTGCAACGAGAACTCCGGCTATTTTAGGTCCAATGATATATCCAACGCCCATGTATTCAGGAGTAATCTCTCCATTGATTGTAGCTGATGGAAAGAATCTGTTCGTCTGCCTTGTTGCCCATGTTGGTGCCTCAGCGATCAGGTGAAATACCTTTTGGAGTATAGCATAACCGAAAGCAAAGGCAAGGCCGTAGTAGGCAGTTTTTGCAAAATCACCACCCTTTTCTCCCGCAATTAAAACAGAAGCACAGGCAGTACCTTCCGGGTAAGGGAGACTTTCATGTTCGTCTACGATCAATGATTTTCGCAATGGGATCATCATTAATGTACCGAGTATACCTCCCAGAGCGGCAAGGAAGAAGATTGGCCAATAGGAGAAAAATGATTCACTGTTGCTACCGGCAGATAGAAAAAGGAACCCGGGTAAAGTAAAAACAACACCTGCAGCTATAGACTCGCCTGCAGAACCAGTGGTTTGTATGATATTGTTCTCCAGAATGGTGGTTTTAAAAAACTTTCTCCCGATAGAAATGGCAAGAACAGCAATAGGAATTGATGCTGATACGGTCAATCCTGCTTTCAATGCCAGGTAGACTGTTGCGGCACCAAAAATTATTCCGAAAACGGCTCCTAAAAGAACTGATTTTACAGTAAATTCAGCAACCGAGCTGCTGGATGGCACATAAGGCTTAAATTCTTTTTTAGTAATTGTTTCAGACATATTGGATTTTTTGGTTTTTTCTAAATTAAAGATAGTTCTTTTACTGATATTTGAAATAAATTGCTTAAGAGGTTGAATAATTGAATTTTATTATGAAAAAAGCTGTTTTTCTGGACAGGGATGGGGTTTTAAATAAAGAATTGGGAGATTATGTCTGTCGGTTTGAGGATTTTAAAATATTGGAACACAATTTCACTGCATTAAAGGAATTACAGAATAGGGGGTATCTATTGATCGTGATTACCAACCAGGGCGGACTAGCAAAGGGATGGTATTCGGTTGAAGAACTTGATAAAATGCATGATCATTTAAAAAGAACTTATGCAGAACAGGGTGTGCTGATATCAGAGGCCTACTATTGTAATCATCATCCCGAATACAATGGAAAATGTTTATGCCGTAAGCCGGGTTCATTGATGCTTGAGAAAGCTGTTGCCCGTTTTGGAATTGATGCTTCTCAATCTTATTTTATTGGCGACAGAGAAAGAGATGTTATGGCTGGTGAAGCTGCAGGAGTGACCGGGATATTGATCGATAGTGATCAGCCGATTAGCGAGATTTTGAGTTTAATTGCTTAGGCTTTTTTTCTGTTATCTGTTGTCAGGAAAAAGCTGTAAATTTAAAATTAGTGCTGAATTGTCCTTGTTCTTTGATCCTGGTTCCTGGCTCAATTGGTCAGTTATCTGTTGACATGCAGGTTGCATAAAAAGGTGGTGCATTTTACTATTTAAATCGAGTTTGGATCTGAAAGGATGCAATATTCAGCTAATTATTAATTGTATTCAAAATTTATATCAGCCAATCCAGCTATGAAAAACTCATATTTAGTACATATTCAGTCTCTCCGCCCAGACAGATAACAGATAACTTTTATTCCTCAGCTATTATTTTATTAATTATTATCTCCGCGTGCACCCTTGAATTTTCAATGAACCAAATATGTGTATTCATGCCACCGCAGACTACCCCTGCAAGGTAAATTCCTTTCATATTGGTTTCCATGGTTATTGGATCATGTTCAGGAGCTTGTTTTTCATCTGTAGATATCCTGATACCGATTTTTCTAAGAAATGAAAAATCAGGCTGATAGCCTGTCATCGCCAGTACAAAATCATTGGCAATAGTAATTTTGCCTTCCGGTCCAATAATTTCTGCTTCATGCTCATTGATTGCGCTTAAGCTTGAATTAAAATAGGCCTTAATGCTTCCTTCTTTGATACGGTTTATAATATCGGGCCTGACCCAATATTTTACACGTTCACCGATCTCCGATTCACGGATCACCATACTGACTTCAGCACCTTTTCTATATGTTTCCAGAGCAGCATCTACAGAAGAGTTATTGGCCCCAACTACCAAAACTTTCTGTTTTGCATAGAAATGAGGGTCCTTGTAGTAGTGTTTTACCTTCGGAAGATCTTCTCCCGGAATATTTAATTTATTTGGAATATCATAGAATCCTGTAGAAACAATGATGTTTTTAACCTGATAGTCTGCCTTATTGGTATGTACAAGGTATTCATCCGACTTTTTGTCAACAGATTCAACCTTTTCAAATAAATTCAGGTTCAAGTCAAATTTATCTGCAACTCTTCTGTAATATTCTAAAGCCTCGCTTCGTGTTGGTTTAATATTATTGCTGACAAAAGGCACTCCACCAATTTCCAGTTTATCTGAAGTAGAGAAGAAGGTCATATTTGAAGGATAATTATAAAGAGAATTAACCATACAGCCTTTTTCTATGATCACATAGCTTAGTCCTGCAGCCTGAGCTTCGATGCCACAAGTTAGTCCTATTGGACCTCCTCCAATGATCAGAATATCGTATTTATTGTCCAATTTCAGATTTTGAGTATTGCGTTATGACTATTAACTTAAGTACAGAAGGCTTAAAATGATAAAAGCATAGAGTTTTATACTCTATGCTTTTTCCTTTATTCTTTCATCTTTTACCTTTAAGCTTTCTTCTTATTTTCCTGCAGCTTTTGCATGATCTGCGAGGAACTGTGCCAGTCCGCTGTCAGTCAATGGATGTTTTGATAAAGCGATCATAGCAGAAAGTGGTCCTGTGATCACATCAGCACCTATTTTAGCACAGTTAATAATGTGCATTGGATGACGAACTGAAGCCGCAAGTATCTGTGTTTCGAAACCATAATTATCATAAATAAGGCGTATATCTTCAATTAAGGTCAAACCGTCGGTAGAAACATCATCAAGACGGCCAATAAAAGGAGATACATAGGTAGCACCAACTTTAGCAGCTAAAAGAGCCTGGCCTGAAGAAAATACAAGGGTACAATTGGTCTTAATGCCTTTTGAACTAAAGTATTTTATAGCTTTTATACCCTCAGCGATCATTGGTACTTTTACAACGATCTTTGGATCCAGTGCAGCTAATATTTCACCTTCTTTCACCATGTTTTCGAAGTCGGTAGCAATGACTTCTGCACTTACATCTCCTTCAACCAAAGCACATATAGCTTTATAATGATTGATTACATTCTGATCACCAGTTATTCCTTCTTTAGCCATCAGGCTTGGATTGGTGGTTACTCCATCTAAAATTCCGAGTGCCTGGGCTTCTTTGATCTGGGCGAGGTTTGCAGTGTCTATAAAGAATTTCATGTCAATTGAATTAGCAAATTAGTGAATGTGCAAATTAGCAAATTATGCTTTCTTGCTAGTGGAAATTATTTTATTAATGATTTTTTGTATTTCTATTAGCTGTTCATTCAAAGCGGGTAGTTCTGAATGATTATGTAATTCTTTGCACAATGCAAGCCAATATTCAGTTTCATCCACTTCTTTTATTGCAATTTTGAATTTATGAATAAAATCGGCCTTGCTTTCTGCATTCTGTGCTTCTCTTACGTTGGCACCAATAGAAGTAGAACTTTTAAACAGTTGATTGGCAAGTGGAAAATCTTTGCTTTTTTGAAGGACCTGGCAATATTTGGCGGCATTAACAGCGAAAGAAAATGTTTTTAAAACTATTGGATTTTCATCAGCCTTTAGCCTGCTCATATTGAAGCAATTTGCTAATTAGCTCATTTGCTAATTAACTCAATTTTAAAAAATGGGCAAGCACCTTTTATCGCACCGCTACAACCTTCTACCCTTGCTGTGTTCCCACCCTGGGGGAGTTCAAAGGGAGCTGGTCGTAAAAGACTTGCCCGTCACAAAAGTAAAAAAAAAAAGGAATTAATGCCCCTGAGGTATAAATATGATGTATGAAATAGCAATATGGCAACAATATTGGTAATAAATTATAAATATTCTAAATTTGATGGTATAAAATGATATTTTTTGATTGAATGATAAAAATAGTTGTAAATTAAGTAATGACACCACTTTTTGTTACTTTAGTCAGCTTATAAATTTTAGATTTTTGATGACAAATACTGACAGCCAAACACAAGGTTTATACAACTCTGCAATGGAGCATGATGCCTGTGGAGTTGGTTTTATTGCAAATATTAAGGGCCGGAAATCGCATCAGATCGTTAGTGATGCCCTTACTATTTTAGAAAATATGGAACACCGCGGTGCATGCGGTTGTGATCCGGATTCAGGTGATGGGGCAGGGATATTAATTCAGATCCCTCATGATTTTTTTAAACAGGAGGCTCTCAAAGTAAATATCAGTCTTGATAAGGCAGGTAGTTATGGTGTGGGAATGATATTCCTTCCCAAAAAAGCCACTATCAAAGAGGCTTGCCGCAGAGCGATCGGGAAGGCAGCAGAAAAGCTTGGTTTAACCATAATGGGATATCGTAAGGTTCCTGTTAATGCAGGTATAATCGGTGAGACAGCTTTTTCTTCTGAGCCGGATATTGAGCAGGTCTTTATTTCTAAACCTGCAAATATTCACACTCCTGAAGATTTTGAGCGAAAATTATATGTGCTTAAAAACTATATCACCAAATCAGTAAGAGAAACAGTGATAGGGGCAGAGCAGCAATTTTACATTGTTTCGCTCTCTCAGAATGTTATTATCTATAAAGGTGAGTTTACCAGCAGCCAGGTAAGGATCTATTTCCCTGATCTGAATGAAGCTGGTTTAACTTCTGCTTTTGGTATGATCCATTCACGTTTCTCTACAAATACTTTTCCTTCATGGCGGCTTGCACAACCATTCAGGTTTATAGCCCATAATGGTGAGATAAATACTTTAAAAGGAAATTTAAACTGGTTTTATTCCGGCATACGCTCATTTGCGTCTCCATTTTTCTCCAAAGATGAAATGGATATGCTTTTGCCTGTAATTGATAATAATCAATCAGATTCTGCTTGTCTTGATAATGTGATCGAATTACTGTTCCATTGCGGACGGTCATTGCCTCATGTAATGATGATGCTTATTCCCGAAGCATGGGATGGCAACGAGCAAATGGATCCTGCTACAAAGGCATTTTATGAATACCATGCAACATTGATCGAGCCCTGGGATGGACCAGCGGCTATTGCATTTACTGATGGTCATTTGATCGGTGCCACACTTGACCGTAACGGTCTTCGTCCTCAGCGTTTTGTGATCACTAGTGATGATCGTATAATTGTTGCCTCTGAAGCGGGAGTTTTACCTGTAGATGAATCAAAAGTAATCAAGAAGGGGCGTTTGCAGCCAGGTAAGATGTTGGTTGTGGATACAATTAAGGGCGAAATTATTGAAGATGACGAGATAAAGAAGGAGATCACCACGCAACAGCCGTACGGTACATGGCTTGAGAATTATAAGATCAGGCTGGAAGATCTGGATGAGCCTAGAGTAGCTTTTACTCAATTATCCAATGAATCAACATTTAAGTATCAGCAAGTTTTCGGGTTTTCCCGTGAAGATATTGAGACTCTGATCATGCCAATGGCACTTACAGGTAAAGAAGCTATTGGTTCAATGGGGACTGATACTCCATTGGCTGTGTTTTCTGACAGGCCACAACACCTTGCAAACTACTTTAAACAATTGTTTGCGCAGGTTACTAACCCTCCAATTGACCCAATCCGTGAGCGTCTGGTAATGAGCCTCGCAGGATTTATGGGTAATAACGGTAATATTCTTGATGAGGATGAAATGCACTGTCATTGTGTGGCATTACCTCATCCGGTATTAAGTAATACAGAACTTGAAAAGATCAGAAGTATTGATACAGGTTCATTTCAGGCAAAAACATTACAAACATATTTTAAAGCCGACGGACAAGCAGGTTCTTTACAAAGAGGCCTGGATCGTTTGTGCAGATATGCAGAAGATGCTGTTCATGATGGTTTTGAGGTATTAATACTTTCAGATCGTGCAATCGACTCTGAACATGCTCCGATACCATCATTGTTAGCTGTTTCAGCCGTACATCATCACCTGATCAAAAAAGGTCTTCGTGGCGCAGTTGGTATCATGGTTGAAGCTGGTGATGTATGGGAAGTTCATCATTTTGCATGTCTGATCGCATTCGGTGCAACTGCAGTTAATCCTTACCTTGCTCTTGCAACCATACGTAAACTAAAAACTGATGAAAAGCTGGATACTCAATTGGATTTGAAGGCTTTATATAAAAATTATACCAAATCGGTTAACGATGGACTCCTGAAGATATTTTCTAAAATGGGAATATCTACACTTCAGTCATATCATGGTGCTCAAATATTTGAGATCATCGGATTGAATCAGGATGTAATTGAACATTATTTCACAGGTGCTGTTTCGCGCATCAGTGGAATGGGCCTTGACGACCTGGCAGAGGAAGCATTGCGTAAGCATTACCTTGGTTTCAGGCGCACAGGTGTGGAAGCAAAATTGTTACCTGAAGGTGGTGTTTATCAATGGAAAAGAAAGGGTGAGGCCCATCTTTTTAATCCTGAAACCGTTCATTTACTGCAGCATTCTACACGTACCAATAATTACGAGGTTTATAAAAAGTATGCTCAGCATATTAATAAGCAAACAGATTCCTTGTATACTATCCGCGGACTACTGGACTTTGCACATCACCGTCAGCCGGTTCCTTTGGATGAAGTTGAGCCTGTTGAAGCTATCCTGAAGCGTTTTGCTACCGGTGCGATGTCATTCGGTTCAATCTCTCATGAAGCGCATAGTACTCTCGCCATTGCAATGAACAGTATCGGGGCAAAAAGTAATACCGGTGAAGGCGGAGAGGATGAATTGAGATATGAGCCATTGGCGGATGGTGGATCAATGCGTTCAGCAATTAAGCAGATCGCATCCGGTAGGTTTGGTGTTACTGCAAACTACCTGACTAATGCCGATGAATTACAGATAAAAATGGCTCAGGGTGCTAAGCCAGGTGAAGGTGGTCAGTTACCCGGAGATAAAGTTGATGAATGGATCGCTAAGGTTCGGCATGCAACTCCGGGTGTAGGATTGATCTCTCCTCCTCCTCATCATGATATCTATTCGATTGAAGATCTTGCTCAGTTGATCTTTGACTTGAAAAATGCCAATCGTGCTGCCAGGATAAGTGTAAAGCTTGTTTCTAAAGCAGGTGTAGGTACAATCGCTGCTGGTGTGGCAAAAGCACATGCTGATGTGATCCTTATCGCAGGTTATGATGGTGGAACCGGGGCTTCTCCGCTTACATCGATCAAGCATGCAGGATTGCCATGGGAACTCGGACTTGCAGAGGCTCAGCAAACTCTGGTAAAGAATAAACTAAGAAGCAGAGTTGTACTTCAGACTGACGGACAATTAAAAACAGGTAAGGATATTGCCATTGCGACTCTTTTGGGTGCAGAGGAGTGGGGGGTGGCTACAGCGGCTCTTGTTGCTGGTGGTTGTATTATGATGCGTAAATGTCATCTAAATACATGCCCTGTTGGTGTTGCTACTCAGGACCCTGAATTAAGGAAGTTGTTTTCAGGCAAGCCTGAGCATATCGTTAATCTTTTCAGGTTTATTGCTGAGGAATTACGTGAGATCATGGCTGAACTTGGATTCAGAACCATTAATGATATGGTTGGAAGGGTTCAGTTTCTTAAAATGCGCGATGATGTTGATCACTGGAAAGTTAAAAATATCGATCTGTCGGCTATTTTATACTCAATGGATAACCCATCAGGCATGACCCTCTACAATAGTGAGAAACAGGATCATAATCTGGATAATATACTTGACTGGAAGCTTTTAGAGCATGCTAAAAATGCGATAGACTCAAAAGAACCAGTATTTGCAGCTTTTGATATAAAAAATACCGATCGTACCACTGGAACACTACTTTCTAATGAGATAACTAAGAAATACCAGTCGGCCGGTTTACCTCAGAATACCATAAACTATAAGTTTACAGGCTCTGCCGGTCAGAGTTTTGGAGCCTTCTGTACAAAAGGGATTTCTTTTGAATTGACTGGTGAAGCCAATGATTACGTTGGAAAGGGTCTTTCAGGTGCTCAATTGGTTATCTATCCATCTGTAAAGAGTAAGGTTTTATCTCAGGATAATATCATCATCGGAAATGTGGCGCTTTATGGGGCAACATCGGGTGAATTATTTGTCAGAGGACAAGCAGGAGAGCGTTTTGCTGTACGGAATTCAGGTGCTATAGCGGTAGTTGAAGGTGTTGGTGATCATGGATGCGAATACATGACTGGTGGAAGAGCCCTGATCCTTGGTAAAACAGGACGGAATTTTGCTGCTGGAATGAGCGGTGGTATTGCCTGGGTATATGATCCGGATAATTCATTTGTGAGTAATTGCAATACCGAGATGGTAGAATTGGATCCTCTTACTCCTAAAGATGAGGAAGAGATATTAAACTTGCTAAACAAGCACTTCCAGCTTACCCAGAGCCAGGTAGCAAAATATATTCTTGATGACTGGGATAATGCTTCAGCATCATTTATAAAAGTATTCCCATCAGAATACAAAAGGGTTTTACAGCAACAACAATTACAACAATCAGCAGGATAATGGGAAAAGTTACAGGATTTAAAGAGTATGACAGGGAGCTTCCTAACAAAATTGCCCCTGCAGAGCGATTGGAAAATTATAATGAATTTGTTCAGGAATATGAACCTGAAAAATTAAATCAGCAAGCAGCAAGATGCATGAATTGTGGAATTCCTTTTTGCCATTCAGGTTGCCCTCTTGGCAACGTTATTCCAGAATTC
This sequence comes from Daejeonella rubra, assembly GCF_900103545.1. Taxonomy (GTDB): domain Bacteria; phylum Bacteroidota; class Bacteroidia; order Sphingobacteriales; family Sphingobacteriaceae; genus Daejeonella; species Daejeonella rubra. The sequence goes on along the minus strand of NZ_FNHH01000029.1, from coordinate 33,237 downwards.
AATGATGCAGTTTATCAGGGAAAATGGGAGGAAGCATATCTTATTCTTTCCTCTACGAATAATTTCCCTGAGTTTACAGGACGTATTTGTCCGGCACCTTGCGAGGCTGCCTGCGTATTAGGAATTAATAAACCCGCTGTAGCGATTGAAGAGATTGAAAGACATATTATTGAGATTGCATTTTCGAAAGGTTTTGTAAAGCCTAATGCTACCTTACAAAGATCGGGAAAGAATGTAGCGGTCATTGGTTCTGGTCCTGCAGGATTAGCTGCTGCAGCGCAAATGAATAAGGCTGGACATACAGTAACTGTATATGAACGCGATGATCGTCCGGGTGGTTTATTACGCTACGGAATTCCTGATTTTAAACTTGAAAAATCAGTAATCGACCGTCGATTGGATGTAATGGAACAAGAAGGAATCAAGTTTGTATGTAATACCGAAATTGGTGTGAAAGATGATATGAAAGCCTTTATTGATCAGCATGATGCAGTGATTATGGCTGCGGGATCTACTATTCCGCGTAATCTTACTATTCCAGGCCGTGATTTCAAAGGGATTCATTTTGCTATGGACTTCCTGAAGCAGCAGAATAAAGATGTAAGTAATTCTGCAATCCCTGGCGAGCGTATTCTTGCTACCGGTAAGGATGTGGTTGTAATAGGCGGTGGTGATACAGGCTCTGATTGCGTAGGAACATCAAACAGGCAACATGCAAATACTGTAAAACAGTTTGAGCTAATGGTTCAGCCACCGGCACAACGTAATGAAAACATGCCCTGGCCAACCTATCCTATGTTACTCAAAACAACCAGCTCCCATGAGGAAGGATGTGAAAGGTTCTGGGGTATCAATACCAAAGAGTTTTTAGGTGATGAAAAAGGTGATTTGAGGGCAATTCTTGTTTCTGATGTAAGCTGGGAGCTGGATTCTTTGGGCCGTCCGGTAAAGTTCAATGAAGTTGAAGGTTCTGAAAGGGAAATTCCTTGCCAGCTGATATTATTAGCCATGGGATTCCTGCATCCTCAGCACCAGGGGCTTGTTCAGAATACAGGACTTGAACTTGACGCCAGAGGAAATGTTAAGGCAGTTGAAGGGCAATATCAGACAAATATTCAGAAAGTTTTTGCTGCAGGCGATATGCGTCGTGGTCAGTCATTGGTTGTTTGGGCCATTTCTGAGGGCAGGGAAGCTGCCCGCAAAGCAGATGAGTTCCTGATGGGACGAACCAGCTTGCCAAGCAAGGACCGAATCAATGAATATGTAAGTTTATAATTTTTATAAAATTAAGGACACTCTGGTTTAATCCTCTTTTGGATTAAGGCAGAGTTTTTTTTTTAGCCTAGTCCGCCGCTTATCCTGTTATAATTAAACTCACCAAAATACTCACGCCTTAAACCCAGGATCATCTTTCTGGAAGTTCTCATTTTCTGATAATTATTTTGAATCAGGAAGTTTATTCCGCTTTGATTGCCGAGCGGGAACCTGAACTTGTTTTTGATGCGCATTCTTAATTTCATGAGCTCGGTACCTGCTTCAGGATCATTGGCAATGATGGCCTGCTCAAAGAAATGAGGAAAATATACTCCGCTAACAATTCCTTCCTTTAAGTAAATGAGCGATGATTTTAAATGATCATTTATAATTAAACCCCGGTTTTCACCTGAGGTTTGTTTATCGAGCTGCAAGATCTTATCCCGGTATTTTTCCTGAAAGGGAATAACTGCTGCAGGATCCTTAAGATTTTGATTGATCAGTTCTCCGTCCAGATGTATGTATTCGGTTTCAACTTCAAAACCAATCTTTCTATAAACAGGAAAGCCCATATCTGTAGCATCCAGGTAAACTGTTTTAATCTTTTCATAATCTAATCGGCCAATAAGTGCCTCAGTCAGTTTTTGTCCGAGTCCCTGGTTCCTGAAATCAGGGTGAACGATCACATGCGCAAGCCATGCAGTATCTGGGTGCCTGATCGTTGTACCAACAGCCGCAATTTTATTTCCAATACTTATTTTGATTGGATCGCATGAAGGAGAGGAAATATAATAATAAAAATATGGCCTGATATCCTCCCATCCCTGAGGCTGCAGAATATTAAGAAGATCTATATCCCGGCTATCTATGGTTTGAATTTTCATCTGAATAAAATTGTTTTTTTAAGGCTATGAAGCCTTCCGGCGATAGGCAGGTTTCATTTATCTGATGGGTTTTTTCTTTCTGAACAAAGTTTTACTTCCATCTTCATTATTCTATCTGTCCTTGTTTTTTCTTGTTTTGCAGACATTATCCAGATAATATATTTTTTTTTATTGGTGTAGGATAAGGACTCAAAAAATTGAATGGCCCCTGGGCTAAGTTTTTCTCTGAGCATTGAGGGCATCCTTACCTTACGATTATTGATATCAATAAATTCGGAAAGATCATTTTCCTTAATGGCAGAACTGCTTAAAGCAGATCTCCTGACCTGATCTTTCTGCCTGAGTCTTATGGCAGTCCAGATTTCATTTATTGACACTGCTGATACTGGAACAAGGTTAAACTCAGCGGTCATATCCCAGGAATCCGTCATCTCCAGATCTGAAGGCATGCCTGATGACTTCTTAGGATAACAGATCCAAAGGATAGTTTCGGGTTGAAGATGTGAATGAAGTTCTATTAAATATTTCTTTAAAGCTGCTTTATTAGAAACGAAAACTTGCAGCAAATCAAAGTGATCAGCTTTTTCGTAATAAAACCGCACTCCTTCAGGCAATGGCTCGAGCAGAGAAAGGTATTGGTCCGGAGAATTTATCAGTAATATCTGATTTCCGGATTTAATTAATAATTTTTTCGCAAGAGTATTTTTTGACATGCCTTTTTTATAGCTTCAATTTAGCAAAAAAGTCCCATAGCACAATTCCTGCAGATACAACAATATTAAAGGAATGCTTGGTCCCAAATTGCGGGATCTCAATGCAGGTATCAATCAGTTTCATTGCTTGATCGCTTACACCATTAACTTCATTGCCAAATATTAAAGCATATTTTTTTGAATTGTCTGGCTGATAATCATTCAGCATGGTACTGTTTTCTGCCTGTTCTATGGCAATGATCGTGTACCCACCTGATTTCAATTCATTTATTACATCGCAAACATCTTCTGAATAGGTCCATTCTATGGATTGAGTGGCTCCGAGTGCTGTTTTTTCAATTTCCCTATGTGGTGGTTGAGCAGTAATACCGCAAAGGCAGATCTTCTCAATTGCGAACCCATCTGAAGTACGAAAGATCGAACCGATATTATGCATACTTCTCACACTATCAAGAATCACAACCAGGGGTAATTTTTCCTGCTTTTTAAAGTCCTCAATACCAACACGGCCAAGTTCCTCCGTTTTTAATTTTCGCATGTTCAAAAATAGCTTCTTCGAATTGAAAGAGCTTTATATTTTATTCAAGTTTTTGCACTATTTTCAACGATTAAAATAAACCTTGATCAGTCTATAACTTTGAACATAAACGATGAAAACATCATCATTTTGCTAAAACCTGGAAGGGGTATGATTATCAAATCATGATCGTCCTGTCTAAAAGCAGGTTCATCAGTATAAAAAAATAAAAAGATGAAAATATTACAGTCTAAGGCTTTATTTCAGCATAATGGGTCAGATGTTTTTCTTTATACACTGAAAAATAAAGCAGGAGTTGAAGTTTGCATCAGTAATTTGGGAGCTATTATACAGTCATTTAAAGTCCCTGACCGGACCGGTAATGTAATTGACATAGTTCTTGGTTTTGATACAATGGAGCAATACCTGTCGTCTGATTACCTAAATACCAGCTCTTACCTGGGAGCCGTTGTTGGCCGATATGCAAATAGGGTAGGAAATGCTTGTATTGAAATTGACGGTCAAACTTTTCAATTGAGTTCTAATATGTCCCCTCATCAAATCCATGGTGGCTATGAAGGCTTTGACAGTAAGGTATGGCATGTCGAAAACACGGACGATCTATCTGTTGGAAAGCTTAAAATGTCGTACCTGAGTAAAGATGCTGAGGAGGGATATCCTGGAAATCTGACTGTTTCGATTTGTTTTTCTCTGAATGATGAAAATGAATTGATCATTGATACGGAGGCAATAACAGATAAATCAACGGCAATCAATCTGACACATCATGACTATTTTAACCTGCATGGTTCAGGCAGGATAGAGGATCATTGGGTTCAGATACCATCCGGATTCTATCTTGGTCAGCATCCGGATAATCTGGCGAATGGCGAAATACTGTCCGTGTTGGGAACGAAGTATGATTTTAAGAGTTCTAAGCAAATTAAAGAGGACTGGGACCCTGTTTCAGGCTATGACCAATCATTTGTATTGGATAAAGAATACGGAGTCTATGGGAAGGCGGCAACAGCATATTCTGATAAAAGCGGAATTAAACTGGAAGTCTTTACGGATGAACCCACCGTTCATTTTTATACCGGCAAGCATCTTGGGATTGCTGATGCTAGAAATGGAGCTTTTTATGGACCATTTTCAGGCTTTTGTTTCGAAACACAGCATCACTGTAATGCTGTGAATATTCCTGAATTTCCTTCAACAATACTTCGACCGGAACAAGTTTACAGGCATAAAACAGGTTATTGCGTTAGTAGTCAATAGGATTTCTTGTCTGAGCCAATATTTTCTTTTGATTTAAATGGTTAAGGGTAAAGAATCCGATTGCTGAAATAATGCAAATACCGCAAATACACCACCAAAATAGAGAGTAACCACCGTATTCTATTAAGAATGCACCATAAAGCGGACCAATGATCTGGGCTACCGCCCAGGAAATAGTATAAAGTGCCGCGTATTCTCCACGGTTATTTGCATTCGATCTGCTGGTCCAGAAGGTATTCATGAATGGCATTGAGAACATTTCACCAAAGGAAATGAACATGATAGAGATTACTGCTACCCAGGCCATAGCAGGAAGGATATTCAACAGTGAAAAAGCAAACCCCGTAATCAGAATACCAATCCCTACAAAATATAATGGAGGTTTTTTTCCATCGATCCTGCTGATCAACAACATTTCCACACCAACGATAAGCAGTCCGTTCATTGCCATCAAACCACCAATAAATTGTTCGCTTAAATTCCATTCTGATTTAAAAAATACTGGTTGTAAGGTAAACAGCTGAAAGAAACAGGATGCGAATAAAGTACTTAAAACAATAAAAGCGAGGTACAATTTATCACGGTAGGCTGATTTTACAACCGGCTTTTCGTGAGCTTTAAAATCAATTTTATCTTTTTTTACTGCCGGCAATAATTTTATCAGGATCAAGGCAGCTAGTATATTTGTTAAGCCATCAACAAAGAATAATAAATGATAGTCGATGGAGGCAATAAAACCTCCCATAGCCCCACCAAAAGACCAGCCCAGATTGATAGCCATCCTGTTTAACGAATAGGAACGGGTTCGGGTTTTTTCTGTACTGTAATGAGCAACAGCAGATGAATTGGCAGGCCTGAATCCTTCATTACAAATGCTGAGTATAAATGTTCCGATAGCCAGACTGAAAAATGTTTCGAGGAAGCTGAGAGCCATGAACATGAAACCACCGCTTATTAATGCTCCCACCTGCAAATAATAAAAACCGATCCTGTCTGTTATCTTACCGCCAATAAATGCCCCGAAAACAGAACCAAGGCCGAACAGAGCCATGATCATTCCTGCCTGAACAATGCTGAAGTTTAGTTTCTGAGTACAATAAATGGTAAGAAATGGAACCACCATGGTACCGCTTCGGTTGATAAGCATGACCAGGGATAGATACCAGTTCTCTCTGCTTAGTCCGGAAAAGGCTTTTTTGTATATATTAAGGGTGTTAGATAGCACAATTCAAAGATAGATGAATGGAAGAAAAGATCACCATGATCTATTGAATTAGACACATTACAGGAACAAAAATTACATATTGGACAGGAAGTATTTTCAAAGAATTTCCCACCATCAAACAGTTTTCCACAAACCTTCTAAAAACTAAGCAATCCATTAACTTTATCCTTCTAATAATTAATGATTTGTCGAAGAAGACCGAACAGAAGGAAACTCCTTTAATGCTGCAATACAATACGATCAAGGCTAAATATCCTGGTGCATTGCTATTGTTTCGTGTAGGTGATTTTTATGAAACTTTTGGACAGGATGCTGTAAAGGCATCAGGTATCCTTGGAATTGTTCTTACCAAGCGTGGAAATGGTTCCGGAACACATATCGAACTTGCTGGTTTTCCACATCATTCTTTGGAGACCTACCTGCCTAAATTAGTCAGAGCAGGACAAAGGGTAGCCATTTGCGACCAGCTGGAAGATCCTAAAACAACAAAAACGATCGTTAAGCGTGGAGTAACTGAGTTGATCACTCCCGGAGTTTCATACAGCGATAATATTATCCAGCAGAACACCAATAATTACCTGGCTTCACTTTATTTCGAAAAAAATTCATTCGGTATTGCATTTATAGATATTTCAACCGGAGAATTTTTAGTAGCCCAGGGCAATGCCGATTATATTGATAAGTTACTTCAAAGTTTTAAACCCAGTGAAGTGATTTTTCAGAAAAGCAGGCAGCGTGATTTTGTAGAAACATTTGGCGATAGATTTTATACCTATAACCTCGATGATTGGGCTTACAGCGGTGATTATGCCTCTGAATTTCTTTTGAAACATTTTGAAGTTAAATCATTGAAAGGTTTTGGTATTGAGAAATTCCCCCTGGCCATCACTGCGGCAGGTGTTGCTTTGCATTATCTGAATGAGACGGAGCATCGTAATCTTCAGCATATATCTTCGGTTTCGAGAATTGAAGAGGATCGTTATATGTGGCTTGACCGCTTCACAATACGCAATTTAGAATTAATTGGCTCAGCCAATGAAAATGCGGTCAGTCTTGTTGATGTTTTGGATAAGACCTGTTCACCAATGGGAGCCCGTTTGCTAAGGCGATGGATCATTATGCCTCTTAAAGAGCTGAAACCGATACAGGAACGCCTGGATGTGGTTGAATTTCTGGTCAATAATGATGAATTGCGTGAAAAGCTGCTTCATGAATTGAAACAGATTGGTGATCTGGAAAGACTAATCTCAAAAATCGGACTTCAGAAAGCTAATCCAAGGGAAGTTATGCAGTTGAAACGTGCATTATATGCCATTTTCAATCTGAAAGAACTTTGCCAGAGTTCTGATAATTATGCATTAAAAACTATTGCAGAGCAGTTGAATCCTTGTCTGCTTATACGCGATAAAATCGAACGGGAATTAAATCCTGATCCTCCGGTCATGTTGATCAAAGGCAGTGTTATTGCCGATGGAGTAGATGAGGAGCTTGACCGCTTAAGAAAGATCGCTTTTGGTGGTAAAGGATATCTGCTTGAAATACAAAAACGGGAAGCTGAAATCACAGGTATTCCATCACTTAAAGTAGCATTTAATAATGTTTTTGGTTATTATCTTGAAGTAACTCATACTCACAAGGATAAAGTGCCGTCAGAATGGCTCAGGAAACAAACCCTGGTCAATGCCGAACGCTATATTACACCGGAATTAAAAGAATATGAAGAGCAGATTCTGGGTGCAGAAGAAAAGATTCAGGTTTTGGAAACCCGCTTATACAATGAACTGACCTATGCACTTTCCGAATTCATTAAACCAATACAGCTTAATGCTCAATTAGTAGCACAGCTTGACGTGCTGTTGAATTTCTCAAATCTGGCTATCAAAAACTATTATGTTAAGCCAGTTATTGATGATAGTACCATAATCGATATCAAAGGAGGCAGGCATCCTGTGATTGAAAAGAATCTTCCTCCCGGCGAGGAATATATCACTAATGATGTATTTCTGGATAGTGATAGTCAGCAGATCATCATCATTACCGGTCCGAACATGTCGGGTAAGTCGGCCTTGTTGAGGCAAACCGGCCTGATCGTATTGATGGCACAAATGGGATGTTTTGTCCCTGCAAAGGAAGCTCAGATTGGAATTGTAGATAAGATATTTACTCGTGTTGGAGCTTCTGATAACCTGACCACAGGAGAGTCAACCTTCATGGTTGAAATGAATGAAACTGCCAGTATTCTGAATAATTTATCGCCAAGAAGCTTGATCCTGATGGATGAGATCGGTCGGGGAACAAGTACCTATGATGGGATCTCCATTGCATGGTCCATTGCTGAATATCTTCATAATCACCCGACTGCACAGGCGAAAACTCTGTTTGCAACCCATTATCACGAGTTGAATGAATTGACAAATTCATTCAACAGAATTAAGAATTTTAATGTTTCAGTAAAAGAGCTGGGTAACAAGGTTATTTTCCTTCGCAAGCTGGTACCCGGTGGGAGTGAGCATAGTTTTGGTATTCATGTTGCAAAGATGGCCGGTATGCCTCAAAAATTGGTCAGTCGTGCAAATGAGATCCTGAAACGACTTGAGCAGGAAAGGACTGGCGGGGAAGATATTAAAGATAGTATCAAAAAAGTGCAAAAACAGGCTTATCAGCTGCAAATGTTCTCTATTGACGATCCGGTATTGGTTAAAATCAGGGATATGCTAAATAACCTTGAAGTAAATACACTAACACCAGTAGAGGCATTGATGAAGCTGGATGAGATCCAGAGGGTGTTGAAATCGTGAGAAGATAGAGACAAGAACCAGGAATCAAGAACCTGGAACCAAGAACCAGGACGATTAGGTGTTCATTTCAAACCAGCACTATTTCTCAGATAACTGACAACTTAAGAATTGAGCCAGGAACCAAGAACCAGGAGCCAAGACGATTAAGTGTTCATTTCAAACTAGTGTTATGTCACTCATCAATTGACGGATAAAGTTTCAATAATTTCATCCTCTCATCGTCACAGGTATGCCGCCATTTTATTTTAGCCTCCTTGGTATTTCGATGTGTTCGTCAAAGTATTAATGACATGACACCAGTAAGGCCGCTAAATAGGCTCCAGCTTTAGCTGGAGTTAACGAGTTTGTTTATTTTCGGGCTTCAGCCCAATATTCTGCAACATGTGAGGAAAAATATATTGGGCTTTAGCCCGATAGATATTATAAATGACATAGCAGGTATTTAGACTGCACTATTTGAAAATTTTGGAATACTAAAAATTCGGGTTAGGGAATGGTAGATGTGGTTTAGTTATCGGTATTTCGGCGCTGAAGCACCAGTATTTGTTCTGTTCCGGTCGCTTAGGTTTTGGGCTGAAGCCCGGTCTGAAAACCGGATCTTAACCCGGAGCTAAAGCACCGGGCTATTGAGCGATATGGCTATCCTTAGGCTCAGTATTTTTTATTCAATCATTTCAGTTACCCGTCATCAAGTGTCATCTCACGAATTAATTGACGATTAGAGTTTTAATGGTTTTATCCTGGTATCGTCACATTAAACTGCCATTATTTTAGCCTCCTTAGCATTCAGATGTTTTCGTCAAACTATATGTGACATGACACTAGTACTATTTCTCAGATAACTGACAACAAATGTCACTAACCACCTAATTACTAACCAACTAACCAACTGTTAACTTAAGAGTATGGTGCCTGGATGCAAAAAAAAGTGCCCCAGAATAAGGTTTTTCCAGGGCACATTTTCTTTCCAATTGGAATTATTATTGATCAACTCTTCCTGATTTTTTATCCTGTTCTCTTCCAATCACATATCCGGCCCCAGCGCCAACAACACCACCGATCGCAGCACCTCTGCCATCTTTTTTATCAACCAGTATTCCTGTTCCAGCACCAACAACACCACCGATCACGGCACCTTTTGCAGCTGAACTCCAGCCTTTTTTCTGAGTTGTAGTGGTAGAGGTTTGAGTACTTGTTCCCGTTGAAGATCTGGTACTGCTGATATTATTCCTTCTTTGAGTTGCTGCTGAAGCTGCAGCAATTGCTGCCATCGAATCTGCAGTAGCTACACGCTTAAAGCTATCCAATTGCTGAACCATTCTAATAGAGTCCTGATCAATTTTGGCGGTCTCACTAGCATTTCCATTGCATGCAGAAATTATTCCGGCAAATGCAAACATGATTAGTATATTTCTCATAATTTTTTTATTTACCGCATTAAAACGGTTATTATAGTACATGAAATAATGATGCCAAAGAATTATATATTTTGAAATATTATTTCACCTGGAGAAAAAATGGCCTTTAAACTACAGCAGCTTTAGTTTATTGTCTTTTCAATATGTATGATATGAGATCTGTAAAATTGAAAGTGGCAATATACCTGGTTTAAAAGGCATAAATTGAGGTATTAAGCCAATATTTATCTCTTTTTTACTATTCAGGATTATTGATCTGATGGATTTATCAGGTTTAAAGCTATTGGTTTCATTATCTTTAAAATCGATGACAAGAACTATTCGGCTAATATTTACTTTTTACAATACTTACAATATCCCAAGTATTCTCATTTCTGTACTATCTGCCGGTATTTTCCGGATAAGTGGCATGTCCTTTTTTGTTGTTATTTTCTGGTTTAAACTTATTTCGATGGGTTTTATCATAACATTCATAAATAGTTACAGGAGTAAAGAATATTTTTACTACCAGAATCTGGGTTTATCAAAAATTGCTTTGTGGACTGGCAGCCTTGTATTTGATTTTGTTTTGTTTCTGGCTTTAATTTTTGGCGTCTATCAATTGAGATGAAGCATATACTGGAGGTTGATGGTGTGAGTTTGAATTTTTCAGGAAGAGTGATTCTTTCTGATATTTATTTGAAGTCTGAAACAGGAAAGATCATTGGCCTTTTAGGCAGGAATGGACAGGGGAAATCTTGTTTAATGAAAATCATTTCCGGGACTTTAAAAGCGGAAAGCAGATCCATTCGATTTGACGGAAAAACTGTTTTTGAATTGGCAGGAAGATCAGATCTTTTAGTATACCTTCCTCAATTTAATTTTATTCCTTCATTCCTTACCTTAGAAAGAATTTTCAAAGATTTCAGCCTGGATATTTCTGAGTTTGAAACACAATTCTCGGAATTTATTACAAAATCTAAATTAAAGATCTCAGAATTTTCCGGTGGAGAAAGGCGACTGGTGGAACTTTATGTACTAATCAAATGTAAATCGAAATTTGCCCTTCTTGATGAGCCTTTTACCCATATTAGTCCTTTGCAGATTGAAAGAATTAAAAAATTGCTCATCACAGAAAAGGAAAATAAGGGCTTTATTATTTCCGATCATATGTTCAGACATATCACTGATATAGCAGATAGTATTTACTTATTGAATGATGGGAAGCTACATTTAACAAATTCTATGGAAGATATCGAAACATTGGGATATGCCAGGATCTAAGCTCAGAAACTTACTTATTCACAGCTGTGCAAAAACAGTTGTTTGATATCAATCTTAATAAACACAATTTCGGTTTATGCTCAGATCAAGAAGTGTTTTATTCTGCCTTGGATTAATGATCTTATCTTGTTTTTATACATCCTGTAAAAGCAAAAAGATCATTACTGATGCCTCCAAAGCTAAAGTGATCTCTTCAGGAAGTATTAAGGAGCGGTATGCCTCCATTATGAATGTAAAGGAAAAAGACCTTGATAATGAAAAGCTCTATCGTTTTATTGACAATTGGCTAGGGGTTCCATACAGAAATGGTGGGATGGATAAAAGAGGAGTGGACTGCTCTGGTTTTACAATTTTACTTGCGAAGGAAATCTATAATAAACCCTTGCCTCGTACTGCAAGATCAATGGCAGATGATGTAAAACGCAAATTTGAAAAGGATCTGAAGGAAGGTGATCTTGTTTTTTTTGATTTCGAAGGACAGAAATTTAGTCATGTTGGGATCTATCTTCATAATAATAAATTTGTTCATGCTTCTACCTCGAAAGGGGTTATTATCAGCGATTTGAAAGATCCCTGGTATTATAAATATTTCAGCAGAGCAGGAAGTGTTAAACCGTAGGCTCAATAGATTCATGTTTTCTGTTTTTTAATCAGTAATTTTGTCAAATAATTAATCCCCCGAATATTTATGAGCAAGGAGAAAGGCGACTATACATTCTGGATGAAATATAAACGCTTTGCCAGCACAGAAATACTGATGTATCTGATCATGGTCATTGGAATTCTGGCAGGTATCATAATCTTTAGTTAATCGCATGAAATTAAATCTTAAACGTCCCCTCGCTTTTTTTGATCTGGAAACTACCGGTGTAAATGTTGCATCAGACCGGATCGTTGAAATCTCCATCCTTAAGGCGATGCCTGATGGTACAGAAGATGTAAAAACTATGCGTATCAATCCCGGAATTCCAATTCCGCTTGAGTCATCCCTGATTCACGGCATCTACGATGAGGATATAAAACATGCTCAAACATTTAAGCAGGCAGGTGAGGAGCTGGCCAGATTTTTAGATGATTGTGACCTTGCAGGTTATAATTCCAACCGCTTTGATATTCCTGTATTAATGGAAGAGTTTCTGCGTGCCGGAATCGATTTTGATATAGATAACAGACATTTTGTGGATGTTCAGAATATTTTTCACCAAATGGAACAGCGTACCTTAAAGGCTGCTTATCAGTTCTATTGTGGTAAAAATATTGAAAATGCTCACTCCGCTGAAGCGGATATTAAAGCCACCTACGAGGTTCTGAAAGCGCAGATCGAGAAATATGAAAATAAAGACTGGGAAGATAAAAAGGGTCTGGTCAGTAAGCCTGTTCAGAATAATATAGAGGCACTGCATAAATTCACTAATCTCAATAAACCGGTAGATTTTGCCGCCAGAATGGTGTATAATGAGGATGGTGTGGAAGTTATCAATTTTGGAAAACATAAAGGAAGGGCTGTTGAAGATGTTTTTCAATCTGAACCAAGTTATTATAACTGGATGCTTAATGGTGATTTCCCGCTTTATACTAAACGCTGCCTGGAGAAGATATGGAACCGCATGAATGCTAAAAAAGAGCAATTGCGTAATGAAAGGCAAGCTGCAAATACCGCTCCCAGACCAGAATCAGTAAATCCACAAAAACCTAAAGAAGAAGCTAAGCCTATTAATACGGATATGCTCGAGCAGTTAAAGATGAAATTTGGGAAATGATTAGAGTTATCACCCGATAGCGATCGGGTTAACAGTTTAGGTACGTTAGCCAGACAACAGACAACAGACAACAGACAACACTAGTACAACCCGACAGGATAGTACGGCTTTGCAATTACCCCCTCATCGCTTAAAAGCGGATGCAAAATTTCAGACTTGAGAATTTTCTGAATACTTGTTTTTTTGCCATTGACCCAGACCTTATTCTGAACAAACCTGATACCATGGCTATAATCTACATGGATTGTTGAATGTCCGTTGTATAATGGCTGAATTGCTTTACCATCCGGCTTATGCCAGCCATAAATCACCACACGAAGTAGTCCTTTATCGTTATATGTTTTATTGGAGATCACCACATCTTTCTTGTTTCCGGCAGTAAGGCTCCCATTTGGAAATTGGCTGAGCGTATTTTTTCTTTGTTCCTGAACCATCGAATTATGTTTTTCAAAAATTGGGACTGTGATCATTGCTTTTGAAGGAGGAATAGGCTGTGGTACCATTTTTACAGCGGCATTTTGATAGATTCTGTTCGATATTTTACGGGTGGGAAGGCTGCATTTTAATAGATCAGCTACTTTCTGAGCTAATTGCGGGCGCATAGGGCAATAAAAATAATCATCATCATTACCAATGGCCAGAAAGTCGGGCAGGACAAAGTATTTAATAGTATTATTCTTGTTATTTATTAAAACTGTATCTCTGATCTCAATCAATTTGCGGTAGAATTCCGGAATATTACCTGAGCGAACTTCACTAAAAATGATCTTTTCTCTTAAATCGATGCTTATGGTACTGTCCCGGATGCTTTTTGAGAATTCTAATCCGCTTTTTGATGTAATATTTCGTTTTGCGATATGAAGTCGTTGTGCTGAACAAAAGAACGGACTAATTAAAAAAGCAAACACTAAAAAGTATCTCATCATCAATTTAATAAGCAGGTTATCTTTTATCAATATTATTCAGATTTTGAATGAACGATTCACTAACAGGGATCTGATTGCCCTGAATGTGTACCTGATGTCTTTCAATCTTATCAATTGCCTTATATGCAGCGATATAGGAGCGGTGAGTACGAATAAATTTATCTCTGGGAAGTATTACTTCTAATTCAGCAAAGGTCATTCGGGACAGCAGACTTTTATTCTTCAAAACAAAATTGACGTAGTTCCCTGCTGCTTCCAGGTATAGAATGTCTGAAAAATGGACCTTTTCCTGTTCGTATCCGGTCTTAAGGAATATGAAATCTGCCTGTCCGCTTTTATTCCTTAGCTGATATAATTCATAAGCTTTATTGCATCCTTTTATAAACCGGCTCAGTGAAAAAGGTTTGAGCAGGTAATCGATTGCATCCAGTTCAAAGCTTGCGACTGCATGTTCAGAATAGGCTGTTGTAAAAATTACCATAGGTTTTTTATTCAGGCTATTTAAAAAGTCAATTCCTGAAATATCAGGCATTTTAATATCCAGAAATATCAGGTCTATACTTTCCTTCTGAATATATTCCATAGCCTGAAATGCGTCTGTAAATTCTGCTTTCAGATTTAGAAAGGGAACTTTGGACGAATGACTCCGTACAACCTCAAGAGCTAAGGGTTCATCATCCAGTGCAATAGCTATCATCAATAAGTTATGATTTTAAAGGTTTTTATCAATTGAAACAACAGGAGTATGCACTAGTGAAATATGGTTTTTCAGGAAGTGACCAATGTTTTTTCTGTTTAACCATTCAAGCATTAAATTACAATTTTTATTGGTAACAGAGTGTTTGGATTGTTGAGTTATTTTAAGATCTGGTTGGAGTTCTTCTCTGCTATATTGCTGCTTAAAACAGCATTTTTCTTCGCATGAATAAGTTACAAGTCCCAGAAAAAGAATTAATAATGCTCTTCTCATACAATTAAGTATTAATCCAGCTGAATAGTCAGGTGAATGAAAAACTCTTTCCCATTTTCCCGAATGGTTAATTCATGCTTACCTGGGTAAAGTAGTCGCAGTCTTTGCTGAACATTGTTCAGTCCTATACCGTTCTTCTCACTTTCCGGATCATTGGAATTTTTCGCATGTATGGAATTGGAAACATCGAAATAAAGGCTTTTATCTTTACATAGCAGACTTATTCTTATACCGGATGATTCTTTCAGACTTATTCCATGTTTAAAAGCATTTTCAACAAAAGGAATTAACAGCATTGGTGCGATCTGAAGATTTCCCATATGTTCTTCAATTTCTGATTGTATGGTAATATCAGGTGAAGTTTGAGTGCGTAATGTTTGTAAAGCAATGTAATTATTCAGGTACTCGATTTCTCTGGTTAATGATATTTTTTCCTGCATATTTTCATGAAGCATGAATCGCATCATGTCACCAAGTCTTTGTATACCATCTGCTGTCCGCTCTGATCTCTCTTGTAAAGCAGTACCATATAATGAGTTTAAAATATTAAACAGAAAATGGGGATTGATCTGAGAACGAAGGAAATTGAGGTTCGCATTTGAATGTCCGAGGGCAGTTTTCAGTCCTATTATTTCATAATTTGCCGTTAATCTTTGTTTATAGAGGTACCAGGAAAGTGGACCTGTGATAAGAAGCTGAAAGGCAATATTGAAAAGACTGACTGCAATGGCGATCTCCGGATCATTTCTATGATTGAAAATAAGGGAGAATAGTGAAAGAGGAATGACGCTGATCACTGTTATTCCAGCCAGTTTCCAAAAATATGCCTTAAAAGTTTTACCCTTTTTATAGACTTGCGGAATCAGATTGTAAATCGAATAACAATAAATTGTAATTCCCATCAGTGTGCATATGGCTATAACAATAACTGCCCCTTCATCAGCATTTCCAATTAATAGTAGAAATAATCCAATCATCCAGAGTATAAAGGCATAAATCCCATCCCGGGTTATTACCCGGTATTCTGATTGAATCAGGTCGGAGTTCTCCAACAGATAGATTGCCACGTACTTGATTGCAGTGTAAAATGCAAACATGATCATCAACCAGAATGAATACATGATATTATCCTGAAAGAGCTTGGTATAAAGGTCTTCATCAGGGTACTGGTCGAATAAATATCCTTTTATCCAGGTATCCGTTGTACCCATAGAAACACTTATGAAATAGAATATTACATGGATATAAATGATGTTTTTTGCAATATTTTCTTTTCGACTGAGTGGTGGTATTATCAGTAGTGTTAGCAATAAATAGCTGCCATAGAAAACCGCGTATCTGAATAAAGTTGGTATGAAATAGTTATCGAAATATGAATACTGCTGCAAGGATTCCCTGAATAGACCCTTATTAGGTACCCAGTTTTGATTAATTGATCCGGAGACCAAAAAAAATATTGAAAATACGAACATGGTGGTTACTGCCCAAAATTCGATCTTATTGATATCAGCCGGTTTGTTTATAATTTGTTTCATATTTTATTGTTTACGGAACAATGTTAAGCTGTACATCCTGTTTGAACTAATAAATGTGATGAAAGTCCCGTAAAATGTGATGAATTTGTTTTAAGATATGAATCTCTGTAATTATGACCTTAAAAAATCGATATTTCTCTTTAATCCACTAAACTTTGTTCTTTTAACGGCTGAGTTTTCAAAGACTTTTTTAAAGGTATCTTCATTAATTTCCTGCCAATCACGCTGCGATAATTCTAAAAGATCATCATGTGGATTGAATAAAGGTTCAGTATTTAGGACAGAAAACTTATTCCAGGGACAAACATCCTGGCAAATGTCGCAGCCGAACATCCAGTTATCCATTTTACCTTTGAACTCAGTAGGAAGTTCATTTTTAAGCTCAATGGTCAGGTAGGAAATACATCTGCTTCCATCTACTACATAAGGCCCAACAATGGCATCAGTAGGGCAGGCATCTATGCATTTTGTACAGGTTCCGCAATGATCTTTTGTTGGCGCCAGATCGTATTCCAGATCAAGGTCAATGATCAATTCTGCCAGAAAGAAAAATGAACCAGATTTTTTATTGATCAGGTTCGTATGCTTGCCTATCCAGCCTAATCCTGCTTTTTTTGCCCATACCTTATCCAGTACAGGTGCAGAATCAACAAAGGAACGACCGCTAACTTCACCGATCCCCTCCTGTATTAACTGCATCAATTGGTTCAGCTTTTCTTTTATTACTGCATGATAATCATCGCCATATGCATACTGACTTATTTTAGGTGCAAATGGATCTTTTTGTTTCTGATCAGTATAATAATTTAATGCAAGTGAAATAACCGATTTAGCTCCATAAACGAGTTTACATGGGTCAAGACGTTTATCGAAATGGTTCTCCATATAGCTCATTTCTGCGTTATAGCCCTTTTTAAGCCAGTTTTCAAGTCGTGGAGCTTCTTCTTCCAGGAATTCTGCTTTTGATATACCACAGAACAGAAAGCCCAGTTTCAATGCCTCTGATTTTATAAACCGTGAATATTGAGCTCTGTTGATCATAATGAAATTCAAAGATAAAAAATATGCTTGTTACGAATGCTGGCTATTCAATATTTGAAGCCTGAACAAGTATGGTTTATCTAAATAATATCCTTTGTGGTATAGCATTTGCAAGACTAGTGTAAATAAATATTCATTATGAAAACACATTTTCTTAAACTTTCAGCGCTTACAATTGGTTTAGTTGTTTCTGCTGCAGTGAACGCTCAGGATAAACCTGAAAGTCCCAAATTATTTTCTCCAGCTTCTTCTTTTAATACATGGTCGGTAGGAATTAGTGGTGGCATGCTTGCACCCACAATATTTTCCGGACAAAACGATTTTAGTCAGTGGAAGCCTGAATTAGGATATGGTGCTTATATCAAAAAACAAATTTTACCAGCATTTGGTATTCAGGCAGATTTTTTGGCCGGAAAGCTGAAGGCTGATAATTCAAAAGCATGGGGAAATGGAATGGATCCAGTAAGCCCTTATTCTTCTTATGAAACTAAGCTTGCTTATTCAGGAAGTTTGAGTACAAACTTTACACTAGCTAATATTTATTGGATGAACCGTCAAAATGTGGTTCAACCTTATTTAAGCGCTGGAGCAGGATTAATGAGTTATAACATTGTATTAAAGAATAATGCAGGTACAGAAACTAAATTCAACTCAGGTGAAAATGTAAATGAAGTATTTATTCCGGTTGGTGCTGGTTTAAAGTTCAGCTTAGGTAATAATGTTAATCTTGATCTTGGTTATACCATGAACTTTGTTGATGGTGATAACATGGATGGATTCCGTTCAGGTATTCAAAATGATAAGTTCTCTTATTCACATATCGGACTTGAATTTGCATTGGGGAGTAAGTCAAAAAGACAATTATCTACCTATAACCCGGTTGCTGCATTAGAGGATGATTATATCACCAGAAATGCTAAGCTACAGGCAGATCTTGATGCTGATCGTGCAAAACATGCAGCTCATATGGCTCAAATGGATGCTGATTGGAAACGTTATCTGAATGATGCGGATAAAGATGGTGTATCAGATTACTTTGATAAATGCCCTAACACTCCAGCAGGAACTCAGGTAGATGGTGCAGGTTGTGAATTAAAAGTAACAACAAATACAACAGTAGTTAACCCGGTTCGTGTGGTAGTTACTGAAGAAGACAGAAAAGTTGTTGCTGAAGCAATCCGTAACCTTGAATTTGATTTTGCAAAATCTACCTTACGTTCAACTTCATACCCAAGCCTTAACAGGGTTGCTGACTTGCTAAAATCTAAAGACTTTAGTTTAAAATTAGCTGGTCATACTGATAATGTAGGTAGTGATGCAGCGAACTTGAAACTGTCTAAAGATCGTGCAGAGTCAGTGAAATCATATCTGGTAAGTCAGGGAGCTAATTCTTCACGCATTGAAGCTGTTGGATATGGCGAAAGTCAGCCAATCTCTACTAATAAAACTGCCAAAGGTCGTCAGGATAATAGAAGAGTAGAATTTACATTATACTAGAACCAATTATAATAAATAAAAAGGGGGCTGATCCATTTGGATCAGCCCCCTTTTTTATTTGATCGTTTTATTGAAAAGTTCCAGTGTTCTTGACCAGGCTAGTTTTGCGGCCTCGGGATTATATCGTTCACCACCTGTATCGTTATTAAATGCATGCTGAACTCCATCATAGATAAATAACTGGTAATCTGTTCCCGCTGCTTTTAGTGCTGCCTCGTAAGCCGGAATGCCAGCATTTACACGGGTATCCAAACCTGCATAATGCAGCATCAGCTTTGCTTTTATTTTTGGTACATCGGCTGCATCCGGCTGACCTCCATAATAGGCTACTGCCGCCTTTAATTCCGGAGAATTTACTGCCATGCGATTTGTTAAGGCACCACCCCAGCAAAATCCAACACAGGCTGTTTTTCCATTACTTTCTGATCTTGATCTTAGGTAATCAAAGGCATTCAGGAAATTTTGCAGATTTTTAGGAGCCTCAATTTTACTGAACATGGCTCTGGCTTCATCAACGTTTTCAGGAGTCCCGCCAAAAGGTGAAAGTGCATCGGGAGCCAGTGCAATAAAACCGGCTTTTGCAATTCGTCTGGTTATATCTTTTATATGAGGGTTCAAGCCACGGTTTTCATGAATCACAACAACACTTCCATATTTGCCACGTCCCTTAGGTCTTGCAAGATATCCTTTCATAGTGCTGCCATCACCAGAGTAGCTGATATCCTCAAGGATAAGATCTTCATCCTGTTCAGAAACAGTGGCAGCCTGTGCATAACCAACTTCTAATAGTGATAGGGCAGAGGTTGCAACTGCTACACTTCCGGTAAGTTTTACCAGCCGGCTCATGAATTGTTTACGGCTTAAAGGTTTATGGGTGTATTCGTCGTAGAGATTGATAATTTCCTGATTCATATTGATTTATGTTTAAATTAATTTCAATTAAAATATTTTAACTATAAAGAATATTTCGGATATTTTTCAATAAAATAACTGACATATGCTTAGTTATGCTACTACCATACTAAGCAATGCAACTAATAATATTAATATTCAGGATAAGGTAATGAAAAAAAATAAAAATTGAATCTAGCTTAAAAAATGTATTTCGCAGGAAGGATCAAAACAAGGTATTTCCACCTGTTTTTAGTCGGCCGAGATGTTTATAGGCAATTTCAGTACATTCTCTTCCCCTTGAAGTACGCATAATGTATCCTTCCTGAATGAGGAATGGTTCATATACTTCTTCGATTGTACCTTCTTCTTCTCCAACGGCAGTGGCAATAGTTTTTAAGCCTACTGGTCCGCCCTTGAATTTATCAATAATGGTTATCAGGATTTTATTATCCATCTCATCCAGACCATGCTCATCCACATTCAGTGCGTTTAGGGCATATTTAGCGATCTCGGTATCGATATTGCCATTGCCTTTTATCTGGGCAAAATCACGAGTCCGGCGTAAAAGGGCATTTGCAATACGAGGTGTACCACGACTCCTCCGGGCTATTTCATAAGCGCCTTCATCTGAAATTTCAGTTTTAAGAATTTCTGCAGAGCGCAATACAATGGTTGTAAGCAGTTTGGCATCGTAGTATTCAAGACGGCTGTTTATCCCGAATCGTGCTCTCAGAGGAGCTGTTAGAAGTCCTGAGCGCGTTGTTGCTCCAACAAGTGTGAAGGGATTTAATGAGATCTGTACTGAGCGGGCATTGGGTCCGGTTTCAAGCATGATATCGATCTTGAAATCTTCCATCGCGGAGTACAGGTATTCTTCAACCAGCGGACTTAAGCGATGTATTTCGTCAATAAAAAGAATATCACCCTCTTCCAGATTGGTTAGTAAACCTGCAAGATCTCCTGGTTTATCTAAAACAGGTCCTGAAGTGATACGGATATTTACTCCCATTTCATTCGCTATAATATGCGATAGAGTAGTCTTTCCTAATCCCGGAGGTCCATGCAACAGCACATGATCGAGTGCTTCACCTCTAAGTTTCGCTGCCTGAACGAATATGCGCAGATTGGCAAGTATTTTATGTTGCCCTGTAAAATCTTCAAAAACCTGCGGACGAAGAACTTTTTCTATCTCCCGTTCTACAGGTGAAAGATTTTCTTCGGCGGGGTCAAGGTTTTCGTTCATAAGGCCAGAATGTCTTTATTAATTTGTTTAGATAAATATAAAATTCAATTCTTATTTTTTGGAATCTAAATTCCTCGAATAATCCCTGAAAAAACTGCTTAGCTTAATCTGAATAACACCTAAAAAGGCTTCTCTGAATATTCTGGTGCTCATTTTTGAAGTTCCTTCAGTACGGTCAGTAAAGATGATTGGTACTTCAACTACTTCAAAGCCATAC
Source organism: Daejeonella rubra (assembly GCF_900103545.1). Lineage (GTDB taxonomy): Bacteria > Bacteroidota > Bacteroidia > Sphingobacteriales > Sphingobacteriaceae > Daejeonella > Daejeonella rubra. Next base: position 11,804 of record NZ_FNHH01000029.1, on the reverse strand, counting down.
CTGATCGTTGTAAATTTCATTTCGATCTGGAATGCATATCCAATAAACTTTATCTTATTGAGTGGAATAGTTTCCAGTACGATGCGCCTGTAACATTTAAATCCAGCTGTAGCATCCTGGATATTGATACGGGTGACCAATCTAACATAAACAGAAGCAAAATATGACATCAAAACCCGGCTCATAGGCCAGTTTACTACATTTACACCTTTTATATATCTTGAGCCAATGGCGAGATCAGAACCATCAATACATGCGAATTTTAATTTGACAAGATCTTCCGGATTATGTGAAAAATCGGCATCCATTTCGAAAATATATTCGTAATGTCGTTCAAGAGCCCATTTAAAACCATGAATATAGGCAGTTCCTAATCCTAGTTTTCCTTTGCGCTCTTCAATATGAAGCATTCCCTCATATTCTTCCTGAAGGCTTTTTACAATATCTGCTGTTCCATCCGGGGAACCGTCATCAACTACCAGAATATGGAATACATCGGGAAGAGAGAAAACTTTTCGAATGATATTTTCGATATTTTCCTTCTCGTTGTAGGTTGGAATAATGACAAGGCTGTCTGATAACACGTACTAAAATTATTAACTGCGAATATACTGCTTTAAACGAAAAGAGAGATGTATTTAACATCTCTCTGATCTGTATTTTTAAAGTGTTAAAATATTATTCTGCTTTGAGTGATGCCATAGTTTCTGCTGAGAAATCTTCAGCGCCATGTGCAAGCCTTTTTAATGGTTTAAGTATAGAGATTACAATACCACCAATAAGCGTGCAGAATACAGCTATTCCTATAAATATTTCAAATTCTCCTGCAGTTTGTGACCAAACACCTACCCATCCAGCAACATAATTACCCAGGCCGGTTGCCGCGAAAAATACCCCCATCATGATCGAAGCATATTTCAAGGGAGCCAATTTGGTGATATAGGATAGAGCAACAGGGGATGCACTTAGTTCTCCGATAGTATGGAAAAGGTAAGCCAGAACAAGCCAGTACATCGCTGAAGAACCTTCATTCTGATATTGAGCTGAAGCTGCAGTCATAAAAAGAAATCCCCAACCCATGATTATCACTCCAATAGCTATCTTAAATATGGATGATGCTTCTTTTCCACTTCTTTTTCTGTTATACCAGAATGCTGCAACAGGAATTCCCAGCGTTATTATAAAGAATGAATTGACAGACTGGAACCAGGTTGCAGGAACCGTCCAGTTCAGGAAGCCGATGATCCTATTTGTTTTTTCAGCAGCATAAAGGTTCATTAAACCTCCTGCCTGCTCAAATGCTCCCCAGAATACAATGATCATCAGGAATGATAAAAGCATCACTTTCACACGATCTTTTTCTATCGCTGTAAGTGGCTTGTTTTTTATTTCCTGATCTGCAACAGATAATTCTTTAGTTGCTTCTCCAACACCCTGAAGGTATTTTTGTCCAAATATGAAAATAACCAAACCAATCGCCATTCCTATACCCGCCAGGCCGAAACCATAATGCCAGCCCATGGTCTCGCCAACGTATCCAATGATTATACCTGCCAGAAATGCTCCAACATTGATTCCGATATAAAAAATAGTAAATCCTTTATCACGACGGTCATCACCTTTAGGATAGAGTCCGCCAACCATAGTTGAAATGTTTGGCTTTAAACAACCAACTCCTGCAATTATTAATCCTAAACCCACATAAAATGTTATTAATGACTGGAATGCAAGGATACTGTGCCCGGCTACCAGCAGGACTCCACCTAAAATAACTGCCTTTTTCTGACCGATCAACTTATCTGCAAGGATTCCGCCAGGGATGGAGGATAAATAAACCAGAAAGGTATAAATACCATACAACTTTAAGGCCTCGCTGCTTGTCCAGCCAAAACCAGGGTTTTCTCCGTTAACCGATGAAACAAGAAAAAGCACGAGGAGTGCCCGCATACCATAGAAACTAAACCTTTCCCACATTTCTGTAAGAAACAGTATATACAAGCCTCTGGGATGTCCGAAAAGTTGTTTTTGTTGCAATTCCATATAATTTAATTGATAATTGATTGGTTAGCTTTTGTTACTTCTTAAATGTTAAAAAGAAGTAAAAAGTTCAATTATAATTAAATTTTACTAAAATTGATGCTTTATATATTCTTAATGTTAAAATCTTCTTAAATGATTGAACAGACTGCCCTGATAACGAATGATGCTGTTGTGTTAGGAATCCTAATGGGTATTCTTGGATTGGTCTTCTGGACATCAGAAAGCAATATTGTTTTTTTTAAAAAGCTATATACTGTTATTCCGCCTATACTTCTGTGCTATTTCCTTCCTGGTCTATTAAATTCAATGGGGATTATTTCGGGTACAACTTCATCGCTTTATACCATGGCATCCAGGTACCTGTTACCTGCCAGTCTGGTATTGTTTACATTAAGTCTTGATTTAAGGGAGATATGGAAATTAAGAAAAAAAGCGGGATTAATGTTTATCACAGCCTCGATCAGTATAATGCTTGGCGGGCCTGCAGCAGTTTTTCTTGTTTCGCTGTTTGCACCTGAAATTGTAGGTGGTGAAGGTGCTGAAGAGGTTTGGAGAGGATTGAGTACGGTCGCCGGAACCTGGATTGGGGGAGGTGCGAATCAGGCAGCAATGTATGAGATATTTAAGCCTAGTCCCGATCTCTTTTCTGCTATGGTTGCCCTTGATGTGTTTATTTCTTATCTGTGGATGGCTTTGTTGCTTTTTGGAGCAGGTAAAAATGTTCTGATAAATAGATTTTTAAAAGCTGATGATCAATCGGTTACAGAAATAAAAGATAAAATCGAAGCATATCAGCTAAGTATAATGAGGATTCCTAAAATGGAAGATATCATACTGATACTTGGAATTGGCTTTGGCGTAACTGGAATTGCCCACTTTGGGGCAGATAATATTGCGCCCTGGATAACTATTAATGCACCTTATCTGAGCGCATTTAGTCTTACTTCCGGTTTTTTCTGGCTTGTAATTATAGCTACGACTTTAGGCATGGTGCTCTCCTTTACCAGACTCAGGAATCTTGAAGGAGCAGGGGCTTCAAGAATTGGAAGCGTATTATTGTATGTATTGATCGCAACTATAGGCATGCAAATGAATATCATGGCTATTTTTAATAAACCGGGTGTACTTATCGTTGGATTGGTATGGATCCTGATACATATTATTGTGATTTTTATTGTTGCCAAGCTTACTAAAACTCCATTCTTTTTCCTTGCAGTTGGCAGTATGGCTAATATCGGAGGTCCAGCATCTGCACCTGTAATTGCCAGTGCCTTTCATCCTTCACTAGCTCCCATTGGGGTATTATTAGCTGTTTTTGGCTATGTTATAGGTACTTACGGAGCCTATGTTTGTGGTTTGATGATGCAGGCAGTGTCGCCTTAGGCATCAAGGTTCTGCATGCCTATATCTGTGTTGAGTTACGTTTTACTGGTTGTTTGTTCAGGCCTGTTAAATATTCGCTTGACTGAGATTCAGACTTACAAATATTACCTACAGCTTAAAACTTCTGATTCATCTTTTTCGGGTCATTGAAATTATCATCCTGATCTGTTGAATCATTCTTTAATTCAAGGTCCGGTACAAATTTCCATCTGCCATTTTGAAGTTTAAAACCATCATAAGAAAAATCAGGTCCATAAAGTTCAAACCTCCCTTTCAGTTTCGGATCAGGGGGAGCCAGATGGTCAAAAACGATCGTATTGGTAGAAGGCTCATAATTCAAAACCATGGAAGCTCTTCGGTCATATTCAAAAATTATCCGCTTTTTTCCTGGATTATCCTGGTCTCCATCAAATACAGGCATGCCAAAATGTGCCTTCCCATCCTTGAAATAGAGAATTTCGATCACCTTCTTTGTTGATTTAACCGTATTTCCTTTCCATCCAAGTAGCACATAATAGGGGATTGGAACATTGTTCAATACTGAAATTATCCTGTAATACTGAGCACCGTACCATCTGTCATTGCTTGTAGTACTATCAGATGGACTTTTAAAGGCAGGAGTATAATCAATCAATGGAAACAATTCAAGCCTACCATCAGGCTTATTCATCTGTACTGTTCCATAATATCGGTAGCTGCCATCATTATTCATTACATGCCAACTGAAAATCCGGAACCTTTTATCTGATGACGACTGAATGGAAATTGCTTTTACTGAATCAAAAGGAAAATTAAAAGAATAAGGTGTTTTTAAGGCAGTTACAAGAGTTTTAATCAGTTTATAACTTGCATTATAGCGTTCAGGCTCAATACTGTCATTCACCATTTTATAGCTAAGCTCTTTCAGACTATCCTGAAATGCCATTAGCTGCTGCTGGTTTTTATTGCCTGAAGGCTGGCCTTCTGCTTTTGTCAGAATTAAAAGGAGAAGGCCACCGATCAGAAATACTTGCTTCATGTGCTTTTATTGAAGGTTTTCAATGACCATAGCACTTGCTCCACCACCGCCATTACAAATTGCTGCAACCCCTATTTTTGCGTTATTTTGTTTAAGGACATTGATTAGTGTAACAACTATTCTTGCGCCGGATGCGCCAAGAGGATGTCCTAGTGAAACGGCACCGCCATTAACATTTACTTTAGAGGGATCAAGCTTTAAGATTCTGTTATTTGCCAGCGATACAACTGAAAAAGCTTCATTGATCTCATAATAATCTACATCACCGGCTTGTATTCCTCCGCGTTCTAAAGCAATAGGAATAGCTTTAGACGGAGTGGTGGTAAACCATTCAGGTGCCTGCTGAGCATCTGCATAAGATATGATCCTGGCCAATGGCTTTAAACCAAGTTCATCTGCTTTTTCTTTACTCATTAAAACCAGAGCTGCAGCACCATCGTTTAGTGTAGATGCATTGGCTGCAGTTACAGTCCCGTCCTTTTTGAAAACGGTTTTTAATGAAGAAATCTTATCAAATTTAACGGCATTAACCTCTTCATCATTCTCAATGAGACTTATTTCACCTTTTCTGTCTTTTATTTCAACCGGAGTGATCTCATTTTTGAATTTGCCTTCTGCCTGTGAAGCCTGAGACCTTTTATAGGATTCTATTGCATAAGCATCCTGGTCTTCACGGCTAATATTGCAATCTGTAGCGCATAGTTCAGCTGCCGATCCCATATGGTAGTCATTATAAACATCCCAAAGGCCATCCTTTACCAGGCCATCAATGATCTTTCCATCGCCTAGCCGATAACCATTTCTGGCCTTATCCAGGTAATAGGGAACATTACTCATGCTTTCCATTCCTCCTGCAATAACAATATCATTTTGTCCCATTGCAATACTTTGTGCAGCGAACATAATTGCTTTTGTGCCTGATGCACATACTTTATTTATCGTAGTGGCAGGAATATCCGGAAGCCCTGCAAATTTTGCTGCCTGAGTTGCTGGAGCCTGCCCGATATTTGCCGACAGCACATTACCCATAAACACTTCCTGAACTTGTCCCGGGTCAATACCTGCACGTTCAACGGCAGCTTTAATGGCAGTAGCGCCCAGCTGACTTGCTGTAAGTGCAGACAAAGAACCTCCGAAACTTCCAATAGGAGTTCTTACTGCTGATATAATATAAACTTCTTTCATCTGTTTTTATTTAATTTTTTATTGGTGATGAACCAGCCTGACGGTAGGCAGGGTGATCATGATTTTATAATCATAGCCCTGCGGGTTTTAGCAAAATCAGGATGGTTTCATTTTGGTACAATTGATTAGTTGTTGCAAGTTAGGAATTTGCAGGCAAGAGCAATTCAATTAACGCTATAATAAAAGATTTGTTACTGAATAATAACAATTCTATAAAGTAATATGTGCTTATTTCAACAAGATTATATATCAATTAAAAATTCAAATAATTAACATAAATACTTAATAATCAATATTTTTCCTTAATGGATATGCCATTAAATCCAATAATGGAATCAGGAAGGCTTTTTAAGTCAATCTCAGCCTTAGTATTTGGGATATAAGTTTTATAGCTGAATTTTTCCGGTTTACGTTTCGGCACTTCGATCAGTGTATAGGTTTTAACTGCCTCAGTAGTATTCCCAATCAGTTTTCTTGGTCCATCGCCAATACAACCTGCATTCAAAAATCGTATACCATCTTTTACCGCTGGATAGAATGCATGCTGATGTCCGCTGATATAGAGGTCAATGCCATTTTTATTAAAAAAACTTAGGGCCGCTTCCGGGTCTGAATTTACTTCCCCCGCTTTGTTCTTACTATCTACAATAGCATAAAGGGGTAAATGCCCAATCAGGATTCTCAAACTCGCTTTTTTTGCAAGTTTTTCATTCAGCTGTTTTTTCATCCAGTCGTACACTTCCGGATCAATTTTGGCACCTGCAGCGTCCCAGCTTATGAAAAAAACATTGTTTTTGATATAGCTATAATAAAAAGGATAATGACTTGAATCAACAAAATCTAATCCCGTAGCTTCGATATTGTCCTTCCAGAATTTTTGAGATAATTTACGGTCTGTCAGGTAGGTAGGAGAGGCATCATGGTTTCCAACGGTAAAGCCAAAAGGTATATTTAACTTTCGGACAGGATCTAGTACTGTTGTTTTAAAGCTATCCCACATAGCATTGATATTTTCTTCGCTTAAAGAAGCCTTTTGCCCTGCAACCATATCACCTGCACAGAGTATGATATCGGGTTTTATTAAGTCCAACTGACTAATAACTGCTTTTACATCATCACTATAACTTGTAGAACCATAGCTTGAATTTAGATCAGATATAACACATATCTTCAGCACCTTAGCTTTCCGGTTGTTTTTACCTGCAGGTTCATCTTGAAATGAAGCACTACTTTTGAAATTAAATGAACTGAAAAGTATAAAAAGTAAGATGCTAAGGAGTATGGCTGTATAGTTGATTTTCATGAAATGATTTTTGTACCCAAAGCTAATTATTAAAGTAGTATCGATTTAACAATATGATCATGCATTTTTTTTTGGTAAACTCATCTTTTTGAGGATATTTAATAAATGATCAGAGACGTTTCAAACCTTAATAAATTCTTCATTATTCTGCTTTTAGTTGTGAGTACAGGATGCTCTTCTTTACAAACTGCAAATAAGCTAACCTTCTTTCAGATGGCTGACACGCAGTTTGGATTTTTTAATGCGAATAAAGAATTCAGCAGGGAAACTGTAAATTATGAAAAGGCGATTGCGGAAACAAACAGATTGAAGCCCTCATTTGTTGTTGTTTGTGGTGATCTGGTTAATAAACCGGGTGATCTGCCACAGATCAGCGAATACAAAAGGATATCGGCTAAATTAGATCCATCTATTAAAATTTATAGTGTATCTGGTAACCATGATGTAGAAAATATACCCACAATAGCAAGTTTGGCTCTATATAAACAACATTTTGGAAGTGATCGCTACACTTTTCGTTCAGGAAATATTTTTGGTATCGTAATAAATTCATCCCTGATCAAAGATCCTTCGCTGGCACCTGCTGAAGCTGCAGACCAGTTGGAATGGTTGATTGAAGTACTTGAGGATGCAAAAAAATCAAATGCAAAGAATATCATGGTATTTATGCATCATTCCTTGTTTCTTAGGGATGCAAATGAAGCTGATGAGTATTTTAATATCAACACGGAGCGACGTAAAATATACCTTGAACTTTTCAAAAAATATGGCGTTAAACAGGTTTTTGCAGGACATTATCATCGTAATGCCTATGGCAAATCGGGTGATATGGAAATGATCACTACGGGGCCGGTCGGCAGACCCTTAGGTGCAGACAGTTCTGGTTTCAGGATTGTAAACGTTAAGGGAAAGATAGTTGATCATAAATATTTCGCTCTGGATTCTCTTCCTGCTCAACTAAAGTATAAGAAATAGAATTTTAAGAGTTCTGTATTCAGAAAAACTAATCAGGTAAGATAGATTTTTAATTCTTCATGGATCCGTTTTGCTATTTTAGCAAATATCTCCCATTTTAACACCTGAATATTCATGATTTTTGATACTTATTATATACTGATCGTTCTGTGTATCCTGGTGATCATGTCCTACCTTTTTAATATAATCTCAGATCGCTTAAAGGTTCCTTCTGTTATATTACTGATCAGTTGCGGAATTTTATTTAAGATCATTGGTGATTACTTTCAATTTGTTTTCCCTGTTTCCAGAACTGTCCTTGAATTACTGGGAGTTGTAGGATTGATACTCATAGTTTTAGAAGGATCACTTGATCTTAAGATTACTCCTGATAAGCGACAGCTGATCAAAAGATCACTGCTGGCAGCTATCCTGATGTTGTTTTCAACTACTATCGCAATTGCTTTTATCCTTGGATTTACATTAGATATGTCTTTTAAGCAAGCATTACCTTATGCGGTTGCAATGGGAGTGATCAGTAGTGCTATTGCCATTCCAAGTGTCAATAAACTGGAGCCCAATAAGAAAGATTTTATTATTTATGAATCCAGTTTCTCTGATATTATTGGAATCATGCTATTCAACTACGTGATCTCAAATGAATTGCTTTCCATTATGACGGTTGGCACTTTTTTGGGAAATCTGGTGCTGATCTGTGTAATATCCATTATATGTACACTTTTTGTATTGTTGCTTTTTAAATATCTGAAAGGGCACATAAAAGTTTTTCTTATCCTTTCGATTTTGATCCTGGTTTATTCACTTTCAAAGCAATTGCATCTGCCATCTTTGTTTTTTATTCTGGTTTTTGGCCTGGTACTTAATAATGTTGAACCATATCTCAGGGGTTGGTTAAAAGATTATCTTCATCCTGAAAAGCTTTTGGAAGTTAATATTGAACTAAAAACCATGACCGCTGAGCTTGCCTTCCTCATACGGACCTTCTTTTTCCTTTTGTTTGGATACAGTATTGATATTTCACTAATTGTTTTAAAGCCGGTTGTTCTGACAGGCACCCTCGTTATATTGGTTATATTATTACTCCGTTATGTTTTTTTACGCTTTATATCCAAGACGAATATTTTTCCTGAACTGTTTATTGCTCCACGTGGTTTAATAACAATTATTCTTTTTTACAGTATTCCAATCCATCTTGCTACCGATAAATTCAATGAGGGCGTTCTATCTTTTGTTATTCTAGGATCGGGCCTGATCATGATGCTGGGGCTAATTTTTACCAATAAAAAATTCAATGTAGAGAATGAGTTAGCGCCGGAAAAGTTTGATAATGGGGATACTAATAGAGAATAATCTTGTAAAATTCAATTTATCACCTTATTAATTGCCTGTAAACTAATAGATTATATGATCATTTTCTTATAAGCCATCATACAACCAATATGCAGGCCTTCATGGAATGGAATAAAGTTCAATGCATCCTCAATCGAACTGATCTCAACATTAAACCGGGTCTTCCAGCTTTGATAATTATTGAAAGCATCTATTTTTAAATCGGCATCTACTCGTTCCAGGGAAGTAATGAGCAGTGTTTTGATTGATTCGATTTCTTCTGTACTGAATTCATGATCCGGTCTGGACCCATTTTTAAATGAATCGAAAAATTTCTGATCTAAATTTAATGGCAAGCCTCCACGCAGGTAAAACACACCTTCTTGCGCTGCGATCAGGTGCCCCAGGTTCCAGATAATATTATTGTTAAATCCTTCAGGGATCTGGTTTAGTTGTTCCGGACTTAAATCATTGATAAGTTCCAGAATTATCAATCTTGTTTTTCTTATGTTATCGATTTGCTTGTTCATGTTGATGAATTTTGGTGTGAAATTAAAGATTCACACGGAAATACATTAATTTATATTCTAACATTTAACTGTCAATTTCATTTATTCATTTTGCAAAGAATTCATTACTCCTTTCAAATGAGAATGATGATATTCAGCCTTAAATAAATTTTCATTGAAAAATCCGGAATATGATGCAGTTGTTATTGGCTCAGGACCCAACGGTCTTTCTGCTGCTATTACATTACAACAGGCCGGGTTAACTGTATTAATACTTGAGGCAAAGCAAACAATCGGAGGTGGACTTCGATCAGAAGAACTTACATTGCCAGGTTTTATACATGATGTTTGCTCAGCAATTCATCCTCTTGCAGCCGGATCGCCCTTTTTTAATTCCCTGCCATTGGAGCAATTCGGATTGGAATTTATCTATCCGGAAATTGCTGCTGCTCATCCTTTTGATGGTGGAACAGAAGCAGTTTTAAAGGGGTCTGTAGAAGAGACTGCTAGTAAGCTCGGAATTGACACAGAATCTTACCTTGAACTTCTTGCCCCATTAGTTAGAAACTGGACTGATTTAGCTCCGGATATTTTAGCGCCTCTCCATTATCCAAAGTATCCATTAGCTATGGTTTCTTTTGGGTTGAATGCCCTGAAATCAGCTTCTTTTTTAGCTAAAAGATTTAAATCTAAGGAGGCCAAAGGACTTTGGGCGGGTATGGCTGCTCATTCTATGCAATCATTGTCGAACAGTACTTCTGCTGCTGCCGGACTAGTTCTACTGGCAACCGGACATGCAAAAGGATGGCCTGTACCAAAGGGGGGATCAAAAAATATTGCACAAGCACTTGCTTCTTATTTTATTTCAATTGGCGGAAAGATAGAAACAGGTGCTCATGTAAAGTCAATGTCTGACATCCCATCATCACGAACCTTACTATTTGATCTTACTCCAAAACAAATATTGGAAATTGCAGGAGAGCACTTTTCATCAATTTATAAATGGCAGTTAAAACGCTACCGTTATGGGATGGGGGTGTTTAAAATAGACTGGGCTTTAGATGGTCCAATTCCTTTTACTGCATCAGGGTGTCTCAGAGCAGGCACCGTTCATCTCGGGAATACCTTCGAAGAAATTGCAGGAGGGGAACAGATGACTTCCAAAGGAAAGCATCCCGAAAAGCCATTTGTCTTAATGGCACAGCAAAGTATCGTTGATCCATCCCGTGCTCCTCAAGGCAAACATACAGCATGGGGCTATTGCCATGTACCTAACGGATCAGAAAAGGATATGACTGCTGCTATTGAGAAACAAGTGGAACGATTTGCTCCCGGGTTCAGAGACCTTATTCTGGCAAAGCATACCATGAATACCAAAGAGATCGAAGTTTATAACCCTAATTATATCGGTGGAGATATCAATGGAGGGGTGATCGATATGGGGCAGCTATTTACCAGACCTGCTCTTCGAACTTCCCCATATCGTACATCTGCTAAGGGCATTTATATTTGTTCTTCCTCAACTCCTCCCGGTGGTGGGGTACATGGTATGTGCGGCTATCGTGCTGCAAAACAGTCTCTTAAAGATGTATTCAATATAGATATTGCCCTGTAAAACATATGTTATTAAAAAAAAGCATTTGAAATGCACAAAGAATATCAGAAGTAATCCCCGGCTCCCATTCATTTACCATACCTTCAAGGAAGTATCTTGCAGACAAAGAAGAAGTTAATTTATATTAAATGTAGTTTGGGTTAGATTTCCAAAGTTGTATTTAGGATAGGATCAGGTTCAAATTTGTGGACTAATCATATTTTCAGCCTAAAGAGAAAAAAATGATTGTAAATGCTCCTGATCTTAACTAACATTTCCGGAATTATTCCGGAGGGGGGCAAAGAACTTTTGTATTGGACAATCAGAGCTGACCAAAACCCCGTTTTAATAGCAACTGAACGTAAAATGGCTATACACCAAACGAATCTAAGACCTGCCTAAGACCTCTCTTTTAGCTTTCTTTTTTCCTGTTTTTAATTTAAGTTCTTGATAAACAGTGTACTTATT
>NZ_FNHH01000035.1 GCF_900103545.1 Daejeonella rubra | reverse complement strand
TTGGTTTAATAATAAACTTTTTTCTAAGCCAAGGTTTACTATTTTTAACAATGAAAAACTATTAGAAACCGGTCAACTCTAATTAGGGAAGTACAGAATTTGCCACTACAGCAAATCTATTTTTGCTCTTTGCTTTTACCTTTCTGCTTTTACCTTTCTGCTTTTACCTTTCTGCTTTTACCTTTCAGCTTTACGCTTTACGCTTTATGCTTTCAGCTTTAACCTTTCAGCTTTAACCTTTCAGCTTTACGCTTTCAATTGTCGTTAGCCAGATAACAGATAACAGATAACAGATAACAGATAACAGACAACTGACACCCCCTTTCCTTACCAGTCTAATCCCGGTTGCTTCAAGGTCTTGATATTTTCCTTTGCCTTGGCTTCCTGTACAATTTTGCGAGTGTCTTCAAGCAGTTTTTTGGAATCATAGACTATACCATCCTTCACTGTATATTTCACTCCGCCAACACGTATTGGTTCATTATTTTCATCAATGCGGATAGCACCGGTTCCATATAAAACCTTGAGGTTTTGCAAAGGATTTTCCTTCAGGATCACAAAATCAGCCAATTTTCCTACTTCCACGGTACCAATTTCTTTTTCCATGCCCAGGGCTTGTGCAGCATACATGGTCGCCGACCGGATCACTTCAAGGGGATGGAATCCAGCCTCTCTAAGCAATTCCAATTCGCGGATAAAGGCAAAACCATAAAGCTGGTAAATAAATCCGGAATCAGAACCAGCAGTCACTCTGCCACCCCGGTTCTTATATTCGTTGACAAAGGTCATCCAAAGCCTGTAATTTTCCTTCCACTGTATCTCCTCTTCCGTTGTCCAATCAAACCAATAAGATCCATGGGATTCTCTGCTCGGCTTGTAGAAGCGCCACAGGGAAGGTAAGGTATATTCCTCATGCCATTCTGCTCTTCTAGCCCTCATTAAATCACGGTTGGCTTCATAAATATTGAAGGTAGGGTCGAGTGTGAAATCCAGATCCAATAATTCCTGCATGACCTTATTCCAGTGATCTGAATAAGGTGCAGCTGCCTGTTTCCATAATTTTCCAGCCTCCGCAAAACGATGTTGTTCGTTTTGATAATTATAATCCAATCGGTAATCCTGTATGGTACGGTCTACTAATAAGGCTTCCGGTAATCCATACCAATGTTCCATAGACGTTAGACCTGCCCGGGCAGATTGTAAGACATTCCAGCGTGCAACATCCATTTGTGCATGATGCATACCGGAGCGTAAGCCAATTCGTTTATTCTCTGCCATAGCTGCCTGCATAACTTCAGGTTTGGCACCAAAAAACTTGATGCCATCAGCTCCCTTTGCAGCATTTTCATTTACCCAGGCTTTTGCTTCAGCGGCATTGGTAATGGGCTTTGCAGCACCCTGGCCGAAACTGGTATAGGCAAGAAGCCTTGGTGCTGTGATCTGATTAGAAGCTGATTTCTTCTTCTGATCCAATACCCAGTTTAGACCATTGCCAGCAGATGGATCTCTAACTGTGGTAATTCCATGGGCCATCCATAGCTTAAAAACATATTCTGCCGGCGTTCCCTGTCCGGTTCCACCAATATGACCATGCATATCTATTAATCCCGGCAATAAATAATGGCCTTCCAGATCCATTACCTTATCTTCCGGACCAGCTTTTGGCCTGCGGTCTTCCTTGATCGGCAGACCAGGATATCCCACAACCTTGATTTCAGTAATTTTATTTTTTTCTACGACAATATCTACGGGTCCTATCGCAGGTGCACCAGTACCATCGATCATGGTTACACCCCTGATAATAAGTTTATTATAAGGTCCATCCCCTTCTGTTCTGTCGGGAGCAGGCTTAATCTGAGCCAGGCTAAACAATGGCAGGAGCATAAGGGCAATAATTGATTTTTTCATGGAAAAGAATTATAAGATCATGAATGTAGGTTTTTTAAAAAGAATAATAAAATACCGGGAAAATCAACTCTGAGCAAAGTGAAATTTTCTGCCTGCCAATTCCCGGATTTTTTTATTGGTCATGCTTTCTGGGATTCATTTTGACTAGTTCAAGGTTTATATCTTGAGTTTAATCCGGTGTTTCGTTACTGATTAACCAGTTTATTAAAAAAAATGTAAATAAGACTTTACATTATGGTTTAATTAATTACTTTTGTAAAGTTAACTTTACATAATAAAAGACAAAGATGAATTTAGCAAGAAAAACAAAGGTTCGGAAATTAGCTCTTTGGACCTGGAGCTGGGTAGCAACATTGGCCATAGCCACCTATGGCTCTAAGTATATTTGGGATGATCATGCCTTTTTAACCACATTTTCAATTATTGTTAACCTGATAAATGGAGTACTGATGATTCTCTCAAACAGAGATCTGTTCAATGACTTTGATGAATTAGAAAAGAAAATTCATCTGGAGTCTATGGCAATAACACTTGGTTTATCAGTGATTGTGGGATTAACTTTTTCATTAGTAGAGAGAGCTGGTTTGTTTAATTTTAAAGCGGAAATAAGTTATCTGGTCATGTTTATTGGTATAAGCTATTTAGTTTCATTCGTAGTAAACACGAGGCGATATACATGAAAAATAGAGTCAGGGAGCTAAGAAGTCTGAGGAATATGACTCAGGAAGATCTGGCAGAGATCATTGGGGTTTCAAGGCAAACAATAAATGCCATTGAAAAGGAAAAATTTGATCCTAGTTTACCCACCGCTTTTAAGATTGCAAACCTATTTCAACTACCTATTGAAGAAATATTTCATTTTGGAAAATAGTGGAGACTAAATCATTTATTTTTTCATATTTGCTAAGACATATTTGCTGAATATTCATAGAATCATTCTCTTGAATTTTTATTAAGCATATCGAATACTTGTTTCAATAAATTATATACTAATTATGGGTTTATTTTCTGCCTTATTAGGCAATGCAGGTGCAGTAAGCAACGAAGAATTATTGAAAAATTATGCATCTCTTTTGATTGAAGGAGAGGAAATTGAGCTTGGCTTTAAATTGATCCGCGATACCTTCATATTCACTTCTAAAAGATTGATCTTAATTGATAAGCAGGGATTAACAGGAAGCAAAACTGCATACACATCTATTTCTTATAAAAGTATCTCCAGATTCAGTGTGGAAACTGCCGGCACCTTTGAATTAGATGCTGAATTAAAGATCTGGGTTTCCAGTGAGCAGAACCCAAGTATAACCAAGCAATTTAATAAATCAGTGAATGTTTATGATGTTCAAAAGGTGCTGGCTTATCATGTTCTTAGGTAATTTCGCTTTTTCAAGGAGCTAATTCCAGCTTGCAGAAATCTTGTCAGAGGTTTAAATCGTTTCAATCTGAAACGAATTGGACTTGTTCATTGCCCAATTCTTGCTGATTACAGGATAATTCCCATTGGTTTGTACAAACCGAATTGATTCTTAACTTAAAGAAATATATTTTCGATTTGATTATATTTTTTTGATAATTAAGAAATTTTAGTCGTGAATATGCAATTAAAGCTAAATTCGACAAACCTTTTTTATGACACTTTTTAATTTCTTTTTGATCATCCATATCCTGGGTGGAAGTATCGGGCTTTTGGCTGGTTCTGTTATTCTCTTTTTAAAGAAGGGAGATGCGAGGCATAAAATGATCGGGCGATTCTTTTATTGGGGAATGATCCTTGCCGGTGTCAGTTCTTTAATTCTTTCACAAATACGCCCGAATCCATTCTTGTTTATCATAGGTGTTTTTACCCTCTATATGAATCTGACGGGAAATATTTATCTTAAATTCAAGAAGAAAGATGTGACTGCAAGTTTATTTGACAAAGTAATTGTGCTTGCTATGGTAGTTGTTGCAGCTATGTTTGTCTACCAGGGACTTAACATGGTATCAGAAAGTAACTTCGGATACGTTTATCTGACATTTGCATTTGTATCGATACGTTTTATTTATGCGGATTATAAATTTTATAAAGGTCAATTGGATCATACCAATAATTGGTTGCAGGCTCATCTTCAAAGAATGCTGGGTACTTATATCGCAGCAATGACGGCTTTCCTGGTCGTAAACGTAAAGTTTCTGCCTGATTATATTGTTTGGTTGTTCCCAACCGTAGTGATTACGCCTTTGATAATTTTCTGGTCTAAAAAGTACAAAAAGGATCTCCCAATTGTTTCCAAGGCAGTTTAAATAATTTTTCATTTTGCTTATCTCTTGAGTTTTTCAAGATATTCCAGAGCTACTGATCGAAAATAAATTAAATATTACGCATTCGATTAAATAATCGTAATATTGCGATGCAAAGTAATATAGATTATGTCAGCTACGAATTGTGTTCCGGCTTACCAAAGGAAAAGGCTAGGTTTTTTAGACCGTTACCTGACATTATGGATCTTCCTGGCCATGGCGATTGGTGTTGGAATTGGTAATTTTTTCCCAAACTCTTCTACCTGGATCAATTCACTTTCACAGGGCACAACTAATATTCCTTTAGCCATTGGCTTGATCCTGATGATGTATCCTCCCTTTACAAAGGTTCGGTATGATCGATTAGGCGAAGTATTTAAAAACACTAAGGTATTGACGGTTTCTCTGATCTTAAACTGGATCATCGGTCCGGTACTCATGTTTCTCCTCGCCATAATCTTTTTACGTGATTACCCTGAATACATGGTCGGACTGATCCTAATTGGTTTGGCAAGGTGTATTGCCATGGTTATTGTATGGAATGAACTCGCAGAAGGCAGTCGTGAATATGCGGCCGGACTGGTGGCATTGAACAGTATATTTCAGGTATTGCTTTATAGTGTTTATGCTTATTTTTTCATTACAGTACTTCCGCCATTATTCGGACTTTCTGGTTCAATTGTTCCCATTACGATAGGGGAGATTGCCCTTAGTGTTGCCATTTATCTGGGGATTCCATTTTTGGCTGGTTTTCTGACCCGTTATTTTTTGATCAGGAGCAAAGGGGAAATATGGTTCAATGAAAAATTTGTTCCCAGGGTATCACCGATCACATTGATAGCACTGCTTTTTACCATTGTACTGATGTTTAGTCTGAAAGGGCAATTGATCGTTGAGATTCCATTTGATGTAGTTCGTATAGCCATTCCATTAGTTATTTATTTTACACTGATGTTCTTTATTAGTTTTCTGATCGGAAAAAAAATGGGAGCCGATTACAGTACGAATACTTCCATCGCTTTTACAGCTTCAGGTAATAATTTTGAATTAGCGATTGCCGTAGCGATCGGAGTTTATGGGATAAACAGTGGCCAGGCTTTTGCGGGTGTTATCGGTCCATTAGTTGAGGTTCCTGCACTCATTATTCTGGTAAATGTTGCTTTTTGGTTGAGAGATAGATTATATAAAACTACATAATATGAGAATTGCACTATTTTCGGACATACATGCAAATTTACCAGCTCTGGAAGCATGTTTAAATAGCATTGATGAGCAGGATGTGGATGCCATTTATTGCCTTGGTGATCTTGTAGGATACAATGTCTGGCCCAATGAGGTGGTCAATGAGATCAGAAGAAGAGGTATTCCCACCATTGCAGGAAATTATGATGAAGGCATTGGTTTGATGAGCGATGAATGCGGATGCGCCTATAAAACGGATCCTGAAAAGGATATGGGAAAGATCTCTATCTCTTATACCAATCATCTGGTGAAACCTAAGGAGCGCAACTACCTAAGGACTTTACCCTCACATATACGTGTCGAATTTAAATTGAACAAGGATCAGATGAATCTGCTGCTTGTTCATGGTAGTCCGAGGAAGATCAATGAGTATCTTTTTGAAGATCGTGAAGAGAAAAGTTTAATGCGAATCCTGGAAGATGCTGATGCGGATATCCTGTGTTTCGGACATACGCATAAACCTTATTATCGGGTTTTGCCTGCAATTGAATCAGAAGGTCAGAACTATCGTCATGCCATTAATATTGGTTCCGTAGGCAAACCAAAGGATGCTGATCCGAGGGGATGCTACGTGATTTTAACCCTAAATCCTGAATCAAGCAAACTGGATAAGAATGCCATTGATGTTGAATTTGTGAGGTTTGAGTATGATGTGGAAAAAGCGGCAAAGGCTGTAGAAGACAGCCCTTTGCCAAATGAATTCGCTGATATGTTAAGAAGAGGGTTCTAGGAAAATAATAGGTTGATTTTTTTTCCAAGTCCAAATTCAAATATTCTGTAGAGTGTAGAAAGTTGAATATCGCATTTTCCATTTTCAAGCCTTGAGATATAACTTTTCTTCGTGCCTACCTTTTCAGCTAATTGTTCTTGTGTCATATTTGCTTCTTTCCGAGCTTCTTTCAACATTGCGCTAATTACAAAATACTGAGCTTTCTCTTCAAATGTGTCACGTTTTTCAGCGCCAATTTTTCCGTATTTGATATCTAATAACTCATCAAAGTTTTTAGCATCTCTTATTTCGATTTTATTATTCATTACCTTTTCTTTTTTGCGTTAAAATATTCGTCTTTTAGTTTCTGAGCCAAATCAATTTCTTTCTTTGGTGTTTTCCGGGTTTTCTTTTGGAAACCATTAAACAACAAGACTAAATTACCTTTGTCGAAACAACAAAATATTCGATAAATATTGCCTTCATATTCTATTCTGATTTCATAAAGACCATCAGTTCCTGTCATATGTTCAAGAAATTTTTTTGGAACATTTTGTACAGTTTTTACAATTTTGAAAACAAACTCAATTTTTTCTTGCACTTTTTCAGACTGTTCCAGATAGAAGTCTTGAAAATAGTGTTTATAGAAAATTATTTGTCGTTCAGTTTTCACAGTACAAAGTTAACTCAAAAGTTAACAATTTGCAAATTTTTGGATTTCAATTTTTAAAGTATTCACATTTTGTGCTTACTGTCAATCGTTAGTTTAAGAGCATTTTGTATTGGTTGGATTGGTAGCTTTTATGATAAAAGTGAGTCGGGGAAATTTAGTTATTCTCGCCACCCACTAAATGCAATTTAGTCTGGCGCCCATCAATGTACCAGAACCCGTTTTTATCAAAATAGCCATTTTGTTCCAGCATAAATCGCACCGGCTTATTCCATTCTTTCACGTCGACAGCCGCATTTAATTCAATGGAATAGGCTGTTTGGTAATGCATGGGATAATCACCGCTACCGGGAACACCATTTTGCTGATCCCATAATCCGATCGTTGGCCCTGCAGCATGTCCATGAAAGCCAAGAGGGTGGGTATAGATCGTTCCATTGATATTTTCTTGTTTTGCCTGATCCAGGGCAGCTGCCAGAATCTGGTTACCGGTTCTGTTTTCTTTGAACTGATTGGTTAAGATATCCTGTAAGCGGTTTGCTTTTGATAATCCTTCAGTTAAATAGGAGGGTGCTGCCTTTTCTCCCGGTGCAAGTACATAGGCATGCTCCTGAACATCGGTATTTAATCGAAGGTAGCTAATGCCAAAATCTACATGCAGCAGATCACCAGTCCTGATCACATTATCCTGATCTTTCGATTCTTTTGAAAATGCTTTTAAATGATCAAAGGCGACATTGTCATTTCTTTGGATATTGACTGAAGGATGAAACCAGGTGGATAATCCCATATCATTCACTTTCTGCCTGAACCACCAAACGAGATCTTCGCTCGTGGTAATACCGGGTGTGATCACTTTGCTGCTAAATCCTTCCGCTATGATTTTATGGGTTATGCTGTTCAATTGAGGATAGATCTGCATTTCACGAGGTGTTCTGGTTTCTAACCATGCCACCGCCAGATCAGAAGCAGAAACTATTTTTGACTTATTTGATGCTGAAAATTTTTGTGTCAACTCCTCGTAATCGGTATGATCGATGCCGTCAGCCTGTCCGAAATGTTGGGAGGTATTCAAGGCTATTTTTTCAGGTTTATATTGCCCAATTATATCATTCAATGCATCCCATTGGTCCGGGAATTTTTTCATATCCCATTGAGCTTCAATCTCATCACCAACGTTGTATCTGGCTATGGCTATTTTCTTAAATACCTTAGTTTTCGGGTTATTATAAAATACAAGAATGGTTCGGCGTCTGGCATTTAACCAGGTTGCAGGAAGCATGGTTCTGATAACCGGATCTTCATTATATTCCCTTGAAACGATCACCCACATATCGATCTTGTTTTTTTCCATGAGTGAGGGCAGGAGATTATTGAATCTGTCAGCCAATACTTCATCGATAATTCTGGCCTGCTCTTTCAGTGGTAATATTTGTGCATGTGCAGTAATGGCGATCAGAATGAAGGCAATTAATCCGGATAGTTTCTTTATCATATTTAAAATATGTGTCTAATTCTTTTTATTCAACTGTTTATGTTTTTTCTTGAATTATTAATCGATTCAGATATGCTCAATATCTATTCAATCGAAATTATCATAAATTACCTGCAATCTATTTTTAATTTTTGGATCCTAAAATATTCAAATTTTGCTGCCCTTAGAATTCAGGATTTGTTTTTCAAAAGCATGTGCTTAATTGCACATAAAAGAAGCTTTTTGAATAAATTTGAGTTATTCATTTCGACAAATCAATTTTCATTGAATAATTTTTAGATTTGCATTCCCCGTGATTTAATCAATTCTCATTTTCTGAGACTCTATAAAAGACCTTTTTTTACAGAGATTTTCATTAGGAAAACTTAGTTACCTAACATGGGATATTGATTACCAATAACTTGAAAATCAATTATATACATATGACTAAATATTTAAATCTCTTTGACTTAAAACAAAAGGTCGACTATAAAACAGAAATTTTATCAGGACTTACAGTAGCGCTTGCACTAGTCCCGGAAGCTGTTGCTTTCGCATTGATTGCCGGTTTATCACCACTTACCGGACTTTATGCTGCATTTGTAATGGGCCTGGTTACTTCCATTTTTGGTGGGCGTCCGGGCATGATATCAGGTGCAACAGGAGCGGTTGCCGTTGTGATTGTTGTATTAGCAAAATCACATGGTGTGGAGTATGTGTTTGCAGCGGTTGTATTGGCAGGAATAATACAGATGACAGCAGGTTTTTTACGTTTGGGTAAGTTAATTCGACTGGTTCCTCATCCTGTGATCTTCGGGTTTGTCAACGGATTAGCAATTATCATTTTCATGTCGCAATTAGATCAGTTTAAGGATATTTCAGGTAATTGGTTAACAGGAAATACCCTTTATATCTTGTTAGGATTGGTCCTGCTAACAATGGCTATTATTTATGGACTTCCTAAAGTCACAAAGGTTATTCCAGCATCACTTGCTGCAATTTTGAAAATATTTGGCCTCGTAGCTTTTTTCGGGATCGACACAAAAACTGTTGGAGATATTGCATCGATCAAAGGAACTTTCCCACCTTTTCACATCCCAATGGTTCCATTTACGCTGGAAACTCTTCAAATTATATTTCCATTTGCCATAATAGTTGCCGGAGTTGGCTTGATTGAGAGTTTGCTGACACTCAATATTGTAGATGAAATTACTGAAACAAGGGGCAGAGGAAATAAAGAAGCTGTTGCCCAGGGTGCTGCAAATATTTTATCAGGTATTTTCTCAGGAATGGGCGGTTGTGCAATGATCGGTCAAAGCTTAATTAATGTATCGAATGGTGCAAGAGCAAGATTGTCAGGTATTGTGGCTTCAGTAATGCTGCTCGTTTTTGTTATGTTCGGGTCCTCTTTAATTGAGAAGGTTCCAATGGCTGCATTAACCGGATTGATGATCATGGTTGCAATCGGAACCTTTGAGTGGGCAAGTCTGAAAACTTTTACCAAAATGCCGAAATCGGATATTTTTGTGATGGTGATGGTTACTTTGGTTACGGTGTTCTTGCATAATCTGGCTCTTGCTGTAATAATAGGGGTTGTAATTGCTGCTCTGGTATTTGCCTGGGATAATGCTAAACGTATCAGGGCAAGAAAATCAATTGATGATCATGGTGTGAAACACTACGAAATATATGGCCCTTTATTTTTCGGTTCTGTTGCTGCCTTTAATGAGAAATTTGATGTTTTAAGTGATCCTGATGAAGTAATTATTGATTTTGCTGAGAGCAGGGTTGTAGACATGTCGGCAATTGAAGCACTGAATAAAATAACAGAACGCTACCATAAAGTAGGTAAAAAAGTTCATTTAAAGCATTTAAGTCCCGATTGTAAGCAACTGCTTAAAAATGCGGAAGCCATAATTGATGTGAATTTATGGGAAGATCCATCCTATAAAGTAGTGACTGATATAGTCAGGTAAAATTAATTGGCAAAACTCCTTTTTTCATACCTAAAGGGAAATTAATAACTATTAATGGTTTTGTCTGATTTGCAGTAATCCCATATCATTCACTTTCTGCCTGAACCACCAAACGAGATCTTCGCTCGTGGAAATGCCGGGTGTGATCACCTTGCTGCTAAATCCTTCCGCAATAATCTTATGGGTTATGCTGTTTAATTGAGGATAGATCTGCATTTCACGTGGAGTTCTTGTTTCTAACCATCCTATCGCCAGATCTGCAGCAGAAACCACTCTGGCCTTATTTGATGCTGAAATTTTTTGAGTCAATTCCTCGTAGTCGGTATGATCGATACCATCAGCCTGTCCGAAATGTTGGGAGGTATTCGGGACAACACACCCTCTTCCTTTTTAATCCGGCATTAATTCTGCTTCCGTTGCACACCATCCAATTTAACAGGTACTTCACCATTTGCAGTCCGAAACATAAAAATATCACTCGCACCGTTGCCGCCAATCAGCTTTCCGTCTCTGTTAAATACCTGTATGCTCCAGGCAAATCTTTTACCTGCACCTAACCGGGCATTTAGGGTCAGTTCTTTGAGGCTGTCTTTCTCGAAATGGGGTTTATTAATACGTAAGTAAATGATGCTGTCCTTTTCGAAAATAGGTTTATTCCCCCTGAACGCTTGCTCGGGCGACTGGTCGCCCAGGATCTCAACAATTTTGAACTTATGGATTTGATCACTTCCGACCGGCATAGGCTGCAGCCAGGTAAATAACATTCGCTGATTTGAATTCACTGTGCTGCCGTTAAGGGGAGCGGTTAGCCTGAGGCGTGAAGTTTGTGCGGGGGCTTCAATTGCGGCTAGAATAAGCAGGAGGCATAAAAATCTTTTCGACATGATGGAGCGTTTTTTTAGCGAATAATAAATATAAAAAAATATTTATTAATTACCTTATACCTATATAGTTGGATTCTCTTTGGCTTGAGTAATTATGAGATTCTTTGTTCCTCCTAACATTATTACAAAACGAATTAACCAGTCACTCAGTTAACAATGGGCTTCATTGAGCTCATTAAATAAATAAGCGGGGAAAGTAAAACAATATTCGACCGCAGCTCCTTTTCATATTGCCACATTCCAATGTCGACCCCGCTTGGATTTCCTCTGATCACCATAATCGGCAGGATCAAGGTTTTCTTACGGTACTTAAAGGTTTTCAAGCCGGCTTTGTCCACCTGGCGAAACGCCATATCGATATCTTTTAATAAAATACTATCGATATTAAGGCTAGGTTCATAGCTTACAATCACTCCCTTGGAATTAGTTTTCATCCTGATAGAATGGAGTGAAAACCCGGCCATAAACCGCTCGCGAGGGGCGCTTAATTTGAAGTACTTCATAAAAGAATTATAAAAGGTATTGTCCGACATATCCTGCGCATTTGCAGAATAAGGGATATACAGTAAAAAGATGAATAGATATTTCATAGACATATTCTGTAATTTAAAAAACCGAAATAGATACATCATTTCTTAAGCATGTGAGGGTGCCAAGGGAAATAAAAGCTTAAATAATGAGATTGGATGCGCTGGCCTTGGGCTAGTAAGAATATTTACAAACTTAATAAATCAAAGCTACGTGTGTATTTCAATGTCAGACTCTGGGTATCTAAGAGGTCAAGCAAATCCTTGTCTTTTACGATATTGACTACTACAAACAAACCATTATTTGCATTTTGAAGCCATCCAAATCTTGCATTTACAGAAGTAATTCTTGACCTGTTGTTATATTGAACTAAACTCTGAACAAACATACGCGGGGTAAATGAGTAAGCCAAACGATTCCCAAGTATAATAGCTTTCAATTCCCCGTTTGGCAGATTTAATATATTGTGATTTACAATGACGGATGAATTCAATTTATCTCCAACTCTAGCTTTTACAGTAGCTGTTGTCGCAATTCTATCTCCTCCAAAATATCCTCCTACGATAGTTCGGGCATTCAATGAAACTGCTTTGTTTTGATTTGTCATCAGGACCAGTTGCATTTCATTATGTTTATATGTTGATTTGGACACTAAAACCCCCGATAAATTAAAATCCTGTAAAACGCCTTCTGTTGTATAATTAATGCCTGTATGTATCTCCAGGCCGCTTTTCCAAACCCAATGATTGTCAATATGGAGGTATCCCGTAACTAGATTTCCTTTAAAATCGGCATATTGTCTATAGGAGATATGAGGCCTAAGTTCTAACAGATTCAATACATTATCCGGCCTCCACCTGTGCTGGATAAAAAATTCAGGTTTCCTGAAAGCACTCCTTTGAAGAAAACCTACTTCCGGATTGAATCCTTCACCTAATTCAGTATAGGCAGCTCTAAGTTCCCATCTTTCCCAATTATAACTAAACTGAAGTTTATATGAATGATCAGAATCGGTAATTCCGGGAGTTGCACTTTTAGCTAAAAACCCAGTGATTTGTGCCTTTTGGCCCAGACCCCATTTCCCATCTACCGCCATGACATGATTGTAATCATCATTGCGTTCTCCCAGTCCTGTTCTATTTATAAATGCCGCCCCAATTGAAGATCTGTTTTTTGGAAAATCGTGATTTACTCTGGCCATGTTATAGCTATTCTTATCTATGCCCAGACTTTGGACATCGTCTGTAAACATGCTTAATAATCCCACATTGGTTTGCCCTATTTTACCTGAAACCCGTCCTCCTCCTGTGATCGGTATAATATTTCCATTGTCACTAATCCCAATCTTACGACTAAAAAATAAATCTACTTCGCCCGGACTGCCCACTGTAAATTGACCTGCATTTTCCAGGAAAAATGGCCTCTTTTCCGGAAAAAATAAATTGAATCGATCTAAATTAACTTGCTCATCATCTACTTCAACTTGAGCAAAATCAGTATTATAGGTTAAGTCAACTGTCAGACTAGGCGTAACACTATACTTCAAATCCATTCCGGCCTCAAAATTTGTATCAGTTTTATCAGGCACAATAGACTTATTGTTGACTACCTGAGTAAGTGCATATGGAAATATTTTGAAATTGCCTGGATTTTTGAGGATTAATCCATTCAACTTACCGGCCATAGACAATCTCTTCAGATCAAAACCTATTGGAATTGTTGCCCAGTAAGCGGTTTCAGTAGTTTTACTGATGTTCCTTTCAAAATTGATACCCCAAACCAGGTTTTCACCTGCTGTAAATCTCAGGGAACGCAATGGAATAGCAAACTCTGCACTCCATCCGTAATCTCCAATATGAGTCTTGACATCCCAGTCTGCATCCCAGTTTAAGTTTATACCACCAATTACACCTCCTTGCTGGCGATTAGTATTATTACTTCCTTTGCCTTCGTTATCAATTTGAGCATCGTATTCCATTCCATTTGCATTGGTTCCGAATAAAAAACCATTTTGAGTATCGTTATAGGTGTCGAGGATAAATAGAAAACTATCATCATCCGTCAGATCAGCATCTCTTCTTGAGTCAGAAACTACTATTGCTTTCGGATCAGTATGGTAACAGATAGCTGACACATAAAACATTTTATCTGTATAAGCAATCCTTATTACCGTCTTTTCGGAAGCAGGAGCTCCGATATTAGGTTTGATTTGTGTTAAATCACCAATGGGCTCAATGCTTTCCCAAAATGAATCGCCAATTATTTTACCGTCGATAAGCGGGTCTGCATTAGATAATTTGGCTTGAACAGCAGGTCGGTTTGTTACCTGTGACTGGGTTCGGTTTTCCTGAGCTTCAACATAAAATGAAAAAATCAACATTATTGATATTATCCAAAGAGATTTACATTGAAGGTTCATGTCTTAAATAGAATTTTGTTTTATGATGATGCTAATTTAGTCTTATATTCATTTAAACCAAAAAGTCGCTTTGCGATCCCTAAGTTGAGTTTCAGGCGATTTGAAAAATTGATTTTTAATAGCAATAGTTTCAAAGCCGTACGGTTTTTGTACAACGATTTTTAGATTATTAAATGCAATCTCCGCTGGCGCACGCGTTTCTCGTGTGCCCATCCACCAGTAGACTTTTTTCGCAGCATTTATGAAAGATTTAAAAACACGCGCCAGCAATGCTAAATTCTCTGGATACAGGAAATTAATTTA
Organism: Daejeonella rubra; assembly: GCF_900103545.1. Lineage (GTDB taxonomy): Bacteria > Bacteroidota > Bacteroidia > Sphingobacteriales > Sphingobacteriaceae > Daejeonella > Daejeonella rubra. Next base: position 24,646 of record NZ_FNHH01000035.1, on the reverse strand, counting down.
TTTAGAAATCTCTATTTCCTCCATTTTATCCAACCCTTTAAATTGCACTTCAATCTTCGGACTTTCATCTTCAGGGTATTCAGAATCAATTAAAATGACATGCGATCCCGATGAAATTTTCGGCGGACTAGTCGAAAGTTTGAAGGTACTCTTTGGTTTGCCATTTTTATCATAGAGACGGATAATTTCAGTTCCATCAGAAACCAGGCTTTCACCGGCAGCTAATTCAATGGGGAATAAAAGTTCTTTATAATTGTCAATTTGCATTTTAATATTTTTCACGCTGCCTTTCTCACCTGTAATCTGCATCCTGAATTGTAAAGGCTGTTCTTTCCAGTTATACTGCAAATTCCAGGTGGTATGAGTGGGTTCACCCGGCTGGCGTTCAAATTTTTCTCTTGTAAAAACCGGCGACATGGCATACTGATGAAGCGTCCATTTACCTTCAGCTTTCTTTTCAAGATGGAATTCATTTTTAGGGTTTTTTAACACCTCTTGCTGCACTTTGCTGAAAGCATTCCCGTTTCTTGCCATTTCCCATTCTCGTATCGCATCGAGCAATTGGTTGGTCTGAGTGTTTTTTCTTAATGCCGCTGGCCTTGCAACCATGGCAAATCCTGCATTATATCCGGCGGCTCTCGACAGCATCCATTCCATCTCCGGAAGGGTTGTGTTTTCTGCCAAAAGATACCAGCCCAGCATATGAGGCATATAATTCCGGTCAAATAAGCCCTGATTATCAATACGGTACTGCTGCATACTTTCTTTGAATCCGCCGTACCAGGGCTCACCCCAATTATAGTATGATCCGATATGCCAGTAGAATGTTTTACTCAGACTGGTACCAATAATAAAATCGTGTTTCACCTGATCATACACATCTTTGGCAAATAATTCAAGTGCATAATCACCTTGTCCGGAAGCCAGGGCGCCTTCATGTCCATCCAGATCAAGATGATCCACACCGGTCTCATTCATCAGGTCAGTAATATTTTTTGCCACTTCCCTTTGCATGTCCAGATTAGGAAAAAATACATTGTAGGAATGATCAAAAAGTTTTCCAACCTGTTCCCCTGCCTGATGAGCAGATTTTACAGTCCCATAAGCACCACGCTGACAATCCAGTAAAATAAAAGGTGCGGTACTGCTCACTGATTTATAGCGGATCAATTCAGTTCCTATTTTAATTGTATGAAGATTATTTCCTGCTTCATCGTTAAAATATTCTGGCGATGCGACTTCGATGGTATTTTGATCAGCATGAATCGATTTAATTAATGTTGAAGATCCGGTGAAGCTAAGTCGCTTATCAGGAACTGGCGACACATAAGGATCATTCGTATTGATGAAATTGGTTAGCGTATGCATTCCAAGATACAATCCTGCCGCATGTGCTTTATCTACGCATTTCTTTAAGCCATCCTTTCCATTTGGAAATTGTTCAGGATTCAATACAAAATTACCCCAGCTTTTAAAGGGTCCTTCATGATATAAGGATACTAACCCCGCTCGTTTGGTGTACCCGATCATCTCATCTATATCTTTTTCACCATAGGATGAGATCATGTAGGATTTACCATATAGATTTGATTTTTTAAACCAAACCCCATTAATGGTTGGATGCGGAAGGTTTTCGGCGATCTCAATTTGCTCCAGACGATCGAAGGTCAGGGGCTCTTTACAGGAAAAAACTGCGATCTTACTCCCAACTACCGTTTCGCCTTTTAATGCTTTCACAGGCATGTTTTTGTAAACTCCACCCCATGCATCCACAAAACGATCGCGATCTCTGTTAATGGAGTAGGCTTGCAGATTACTTCCCCATTTTGCCGGGACTGCCGCAATGCCTCTTGCCCAGGTGCTGCCTTCTCTGGAAGGATAGTCGCCACCGAGAGTTTTAATGTTTAAAACCTGTATTCCAAGGGAAATTTCGCTATCGCGTACCACGCCAATGATCTCACCTATGGTTTTATTGATCGTATTGGGAATGGGCCCCCAAATAATAGCATCGATCTTATTTTCGGGTACTGCCCTCATAATTTCCAGAACCAGATGAGTGGCTTTGCTCGTTACCCGGACATCAATACTTACGCCTGCATCTTTAAAACCCAGCATGATTTTTTTCTGATTTTTATCATAGGCCATAGAACCTGGCTGGTATCGTATGTTATTGCTTACCAGTGTAATGAGTGGAGAAACTGTGTCAGTATAGATATAATTTTTACCTGTGGATGTATTTGATAATTCTGTCACAGATCCCTGCTTGCTAATGCTCATTTTCAGTTCGCCCGAAGTGAATGAAACTTGTGCAGAAGAATAGTGAGATAGGCAGATCAACCCGGTAAAAAGGATTGCATTTCTGAGGATATTTAGTTTAGAAAAAATCATAAAAATAAATTTGGTTCCACTCTGATTCAAAAAATTAAAATAAGGTATTTTTCATCAAGGAACTAATTCATTCTTCGGAAGCCCTATGTTAAAGAAATGATAAACAGGCAATACAGATCAGTAATTAATGATCTTCCGGATTTGCAGACCGAAGATTTCACTCAATTACCTGATGGTATTTCACCCAAACAAGCCTTGCTTATCAAAGGAAGTTGTATGCAGAAAAAACGTGCTTAAATCGGGCAGTTTAGTATGCCGGAAGGTGGTTTAATTCTATGAATTCTACATAGACTTTCAGAACAATATTTTGAGGGGGAAGCTGTAAATACGTATACTTTGGCCCTCTTGATGGAAGATAATTGGGAAGATTTCTATGAGTTGGAAAAGGCTTTCCCCGGTTTAAAATCTGGCTCCGGTACACTATGCAAAATATATGTTCCGCACTTTCCGCCCTGTTAAAAAATTAAATGAAATATCTGAAAAATTATTTGGTTTGGAATTGGATCCGTTGGACTATTAAGCAGCTTAATTCTAGTTAGATGAATGTTTTTGGTTCTAAAATTATTCATCTTATAGCTCAACCCTGGCCCATTTATGGCTGGTATCCAGTTTGAAAGATCCCAAATATTTTTGTTTCCAGCTATCAGGCGATATCATTGATAAAAATAGCGAATCGTCTGCCTTACTGTAGAGATGATATACCTGTCCCATGATCGGAGTGAAATTGTATTTTGATGAATAGACCAATTCATTGAGCTGGACCTCATTTACTAGTTTTTCATATTCCTCTTTTAGTTCATCAAACTTGGTCTTGAAGTTTTTATTGGCTGCATCTGCATTGGATTGTTTCCACCCTGAAATGTTTTCAATATTTATGGCAGGTGCGCTGATATTACTGCCATAGCTTAAACCTTTTTGATAATAACCACGCTCATTGTCCCAAACAACCAGGTCGGGTTTTTCTTCATTTTCTTGCATTCAGAATATCTTGAATCTTATTGGTTTATAAAAAATATTTTTCCAGTGCTAAATTAATGAATGAGCTAAATCTTTGTGTAAATTCAATGTAATATCATGGCTTCGATCTTGAAAGGAGATAGTCTGGTCTTCAAATTATTCGGTACTACTCTTAAATGTTATTCTCTTTTGATAGATTTAATTTGAGTTCAGGTATGAAATAGGCTGAATAAAATCAATTATCTTAGACTTATCAAATCTTCTAATCATGAAATGGATCATTCTACTGCTATGTTTGCCCTTTAGCCTGTTGGCACAGGATCGCCCTTATGGCAAAATATGGTCAACCCGTTCGCAGGTAATTGCTCAGAACGGCATGGCCGCAACTTCTCACCCTCTGTCAACTCAGGCTGCTCTGGATGTGTTAAAAGCAGGAGGTAATGCAATTGACGCCGCCATCGCTGCAAATGCAATGGAGGGGGTAGTAGAGCCTCATGTGAATGGGATAGGAGGTGATTTGTATGCCATAGTCTGGGATGCGAAAACCAAAAAATTATACGGACTTAATGGTTCTGGTCGGTCTCCAAAATCTCTGACATTGGATGAGTTCAGGAAAAGAGGGATCGCACATATTCCGTCCCGCGGACCATTGCCTGTTTCCGTTCCGGGTTGTGTAGATGCCTGGTTTGAATTGCATCAAAAATTCGGATCAATGCCCATGAGCAAGGTGCTTGAAAAGGCAGTTTCATACGCCAGAAATGGATTTCCTGTGCATGGTGAATTAGCTCACTCCTTGAAAAATGTTGTGTCTTTATATGATCAGTATCCCAATATCGCCCAGCATTATTATCCTAAAGGTCAGGTGCCGCTTGAAGGTGATGTTTTCAAAAATCCAAATCTTGCCAATACGCTGGAAAGGATAGGCAAAGAAGGCAGAGATGTGTTTTATAAAGGAGATATGGCCCGTACTATTGATGCCTTTATGAAAAAAAATGGCGGCTTTCTGAGCTACAATGATATGGCATCTCACACCTCAACCTGGGTTGATCCTGTTTCTGTGAATTACAGAGGTTACGATGTATGGGAATTGCCACCAAACGGACAGGGGATTGCGGCTTTACAAATGCTGAACATCCTTGAGGGCTATGATTTTTCGAAGATTCAACTAGGAAGTGCAGAGCATATACACCTTTTTACGGAAGCAAAAAAACTGGCTTTTGAAGATCGTGCAAAGTTCTATGCGGATATGGAATTTGCTAAAGTCCCGGTAAAAGAGCTGATCTCCGAAGCCTATGCCGCTGAACGGAGAAAGCTGATAGACCCTGATAAGGCCTCTGTCCGTGTGGATGCAGGAAATCCGGCAATGAAAGATGGAGATACCATTTACCTGACAGTGGCAGATAAGGATGGGAATATGGTTTCATTGATCCAAAGTAATTTCCGTGGATTTGGATCGGGGATGATGCCTGACGGACTTGGCTTCATGTTCCAGAACCGTGGCGAATTGTTCAATGTAATGAAAGAGGGTGAAAATAATACCTATGCCCCCGGGAAAAGGCCTTTTCAAACAATTATTCCTGCATTTATGACCAAAGATGGCCAGCCAGTAATGAGTTTTGGTGTTATGGGCGGATCGTTTCAACCATTGGGTCATGTCCAGATAGTAATGAATGTGGTTGATTTTGGTTTAAACATTCAGGAAGCAGGTGACTATCCCCGAATCAATCACGATGGATCTTCTGAACCCACAGGTGAAGGTATGGCTCCGAAAGGCGGAATGATCACTCTTGAAAGTGGATACACCTATGATGTGATAAGGGATTTAATGCAAAAGGGACATCAGGTTGGTTATATAAACGGGATGTATGGTGGATACCAGGCAATTCGCTGGGATCCTGTGAGGAAGGTTTACTTTGGTGCATCAGAATCACGGAAAGACGGGCAGGCAGCAGGTTATTGAAAAAATTAATAAACTTGGATGGATCTCCCGATTCTAATTTTTTAACAATTTGTTATTATTGATTTAAAACAAGTTGCTATTGTTTTGAATAAATTAGACGGGTGATTAAACTCTCATTTTCTGCTTTTATTAACTCTTTTAATTAAGAGGTAACAGATCTAAAATGAATTTGGGAATGAAACCATTATTACAAGATTATTTATAAAACTAAAACATGAACATTAAACTTAAATTTTCTTTAATCTCACTAGTATTGATCTTTCTTTTTCAAACCTCATTTTCCCAGTCATTGTCTGAACTTGATAAAAAGAAAGTACTGCTTCCTAATGGATGGTCATTGACTCCGGCAGGTAAAAATCTTTCAATAGGTGAACTGCCCCTAAATATGGCAGTTACTAAGAATAGGAAATATATGGCTATCACAAATAATGGCCAGAGTACACATACGATAGATCTGATCGATGTAGAAAAAGAGATTCGAATAGATAGTATTGTGATAGCAAAGGCCTGGTATGGTCTGGCATTTAGTAAAGATGACCAGTTTCTTTATGCTTCAGGTGGACATGACAATAAGGTAAATAAATATGCTCTCCAAAATGAAAAATTACAATTGGTTGATTCTTTTGCATTGGGTAAAGCATGGCCAAATCAAATTGGAACAGCGGGCCTCGATCTGGAAGAAACAATACATAATAAACTATTTGTAGTTACTAAAGAGGCCAAGAGTTTATATGTATTTAATCTGGGTACTAAGGAACTTGAACAAACTATTTCTCTGGGAGCTGAAGCCTATGCCTGTAAGTTGAGTAACGACCGTAATACACTTTATATCAGCTTGTGGGGAGATAAAAAGGTGTTGTTCTATGATATCAAATCTGAAAAAATAGTTCAGGAAATCAGTGTTGGTAATCATCCCAATGAGATGTTTCTTACAAGGAATGGAGTTTATTTATATGTAGCAAATTCTGATGATAACTCTGTAAGTATCATAAATACCAAAACCAAAACAGTTGTTGAAACTTTGAATGCGGCTTTATATCCTGATTCACCTAGCGGGTCAACCAGTAACGGACTTGCATTAAGCGAAGATGAAAAAACACTTTATATTGCTAATGCTGATAATAACTGTCTGGCAGTATTTGATGTATCGGAAGTTTCGGAAAGTAAGTCGAAAGGTTTTATTCCTGTAGGATGGTACCCAACAAATGTTAAGGTAATTGGCAAAAAGATCTTTGTTACGAACGGTAAGGGTTTAAGTTCCTATGCTAATCCATTTGGTCCGAATCCGGTGGATAAAAAGCAATTAGTTTTGAGCCATAAAGCTGATGTTACAAAACCAGAGAAGGTTCAATATATCGGTTCGCTGTTTCGTGGTACTTTGAGTATTATTTCAGAACCTTCAGTTACTCAACTAGGCATTTTTTCGCAGGCTGTATATAAAAACTCACCTTACTCCAAGTCCAAAGAATTACTTGCTGACGGAGAACCCGGCAATCCAATTCCGATGAAGGTTGGTGATAAATCTCCAATAAAACATGTATTCTACATCATTAAGGAAAACAGAACCTATGATCAGGTATTAAGCGACATCCCTGGCGGGAATGGGGATACCTCACTTTTATTGTTTGGAGAAAAGATCACCCCTAACCAACATAAGTTTGCAAGAGATTATGTACTTCTTGATAATTTTTACGTAGATGCCGAGGTTAGTGCTGATGGACATAACTGGAGTATGGGAGCTTATGCGAATGATTATGTAGAGAAAAACTGGCCTGCTTCATATGGTGCAAAAGGAGGTACACATGGTACTTCAGCTACACTTAAAATAGGTAATAATAAAGATGGTTTTATCTGGGATCTTTGTGCTAAGCATAATGTGACTTATCGTTCTTATGGAGAGTTCGTAGCCGATGATTTTGGTCTGAAGCCAAGGCTAGAATCGTTAAAAGGTCATTCTGCAAATTATGCACCTTATGGTCTTGGGGTGAGGGATACCACACGTTTTTACCAATGGAAAAGGGACTTTGATTTTTTGGTTGAGAACAATGCTGTGCCTCAATTTTCAACGATAAGGCTTGGGAATAATCATACTGAGGGGATGAGAGCAGGCAGGCCAACCCCATTTGCCCATGTTGCGGATAATGACCTTGCGGTAGGAATGCTCATTGACCATTTGAGCAAAAGTCCGGTTTGGAAAGAAAGTGTAGTATTTATCCTTGAGGACGACGCGCAAAACGGACCTGATCATGTAGACGCACACCGAAGTCCGGCTTTTGTTATTGGCCCTTTTGTAAAAAGAAAATATGTGGATCATACAATGTATACTACTTCCGGAATGCTTAGAACCATGGAACTGATTCTTGGTTTACCACCTATGACTCAATATGATGCAGCCGCTACACCGATGTGGCGGTTATTTACCAATAAACCAAATTATACACCATTTAATCATTTACCGGTAAGTGTAAACCTGAATGATAAGAATCCTGCCAATACCAAGCTTGGCAAGCTCTCAGAAAAGTTTGACTGGACTAAAGAGGATGCGGTGCCTGATCTCATATTCAATGATATATTGTGGATGGGAATCAAAGGGAAACCTGCTCCATCACCTGTTCGGGCTGCCTTCCTGAAGATCAACGACAAGGAAGATGAGGGAAAATAATTTTTAGTTAATACTCACAATTTTTAATATTTATGGAATAAGCCCAATGTGTTTTTGCATTGGGCTTATTCTTTAGATGAAATTGTTTCTTTACAAAGTAAATGTTAAATAAAGAATTTATGAATTTTGAAATGCAGACACTAATTATATCTTCGTATTGAATTAATTAGAAATATTTTTTCAAATCTGTCATCATTATATTCTTTATGGAACTAATTGGAGTAGTTTGGGAGCAACTGAAAGGCTTTTTTAGTATTGAAGAGCTTATACGTATCATTCAATCAGGTGATTATCAAATTTTACTTACCTATAAAGGGTTAACTACAGCAATTGCACCCATACTGCCGATAATTTTGGTTTTTGAACTGATCAGGGGCCTAATGTATAAGCAGTTTAAAGTTGTTTCATATAAAATCTCATTCTTTTCTTATGTGTTGAATTCAGTTATCGGGAGATATATTTCCCTGGGGATGACGATGATCTGCATTGGCTTATTTGAGAAGTATGCCATCATCAACATAAACTTCACCTGGTACTGGTTTATTTACGGGTATATCATTTGGGAGTTCGCTCATTTTATCTATCATTTTCTGGCACATAAGGTCAGGTTGTTTTGGTGTTTACATTCCACGCATCATGCTCCTGAAAGTATGAATCTGGCTGTTTCTCACGCTCATTTTTTTCTTGAAGGCCCGTATGCCGATGTGATCAGGACCTCAATTTGCATGCTTGCAGGGGTTCCGCCGGCAATGTTATTTGTGATCATGTTCATTGATGGCACCTATGGCTCCTTTATTCATATTGGTGAATCAGCAATGAAGAATGCCAGACTGGGTATTTTGGGGAAATTCATATTAACACCTGCACATCATCGCGTTCATCATGCTAAGAACATTGAATATATGGATACCAACTATTGCAATCTTTTAAATATCTGGGATAAGGTTTTCAAAACTTACCAGCCTGAAAAGGATGAAATAAAGGTGGAATATGGAATTACCAGAGAAATGAAGCCTAATAGTTTTCTGGATGCTTATTTTGGAGAAATTACAGCCCTGTTGAAGGATGTATGGCATGCGCCAGGTTTAAAGAATAAAATTCTCTATTTGTTTATGCCTCCTGGTTGGAACCATACCGGTGATCATAAAACCTCAGCTGCTCTGAAAAAGGCAATGCTGAATAAGGTATAAGATCTTATTTTATCCTGCACCTGTTTACTTCAATCTTATGCACCCAGAAGATGTATAAGTTTTCAGATCATTCAGATTCAACAATTGGTTCCAGATCTGATAATTCGCTTTCTGTAAATAACCTTGATTGTATTAAAAAGCCAACATCAAGTGTGGCTTCCAGTGAAAAGCTGGCTGCTCTTCCCTCAATTACATCGAGCGTAAGATGGGTATGCCTCCAGTATTCAAACTGGTCTTTAGCCATATAAAATTTACAGCCTGCAATTTCACCGATGCATATATCATTTGATCCTACCAAAAATCCGCCTTTTTCGAAGCAATGCGGATAGGAGCCTTCGCAGCAACCTCCGCTTTGATGGAACATTAGTTCACCATGCTCGTTCTTTAGCTGTTGAATAATTTCAAGTGCTCTGGGTGTTGCATCTATTCTTTTTGTGCTCATTTTCCTAAATCTATATTAATGGAAAAATTCTGAATGGGATAAACCCATTCAGAATCAAACGCTGTAATTGGCTATTTATTAATAGAATCCCAATTTATTCTTATCGTAAGATATCAGCATGTTTTTGGTACTGCGGTAATGATCGAGCATCATTTTGTGATTTTCACGACCAAAACCTGATTTTTTATATCCACCAAATGGCGCATGTGCCGGGTATGCATGGTATTGGTTAACCCAAATTCTGCCTGCCTGAATTGCTCTTGGCACCTGGTACAACTGGTGTGCATCCCTGGTCCAAACACCTGCTCCAAGTCCGTAAAGTGTATCATTTGCAATTTCAATCGCTTCTTCAACGGTTTTAAAGGTTGTTACACATACTACAGGTCCGAAAATTTCTTCCTGGAAAATGCGCATTTTATTATGACCTTTTAAAATAGTTGGTTCGATGTAATAACCAGTCTCCAATTCTCCTTCTAATTTATTGGCCGAGCCTCCTGTAAGAACTTCAGCGCCTTCATCTTTACCAATTTTCAGATAGGAAAGTATTTTTTGATATTGTTCATTTGAAGTTTGAGCTCCCATCATACTCGTTTTATCTAATGGATGGAGGGTTTTAATGGCTTTTGTACGTTCAATCACACGGGCAATGAATTTGTCATATATGCTTTCCTGTATAAGCATTCTGGAAGGACATGTACAGATCTCTCCCTGGTTCAGTGCAAACATCACAGCACCTTCTACAGCCTTATCGAAAAATTCATCATCTTCACTGGCAACAGATTCAAAAAAGATATTGGGTGATTTGCCTCCAAGTTCCATGGTAGAAGGGATGATGTTTTCTGCTGCATACTGCATGATCAGCCTTCCTGAAGTGGTGCTTCCTGTAAAGGCAATTTTGGAGATCTTTGGAGAGGTCGCCAATGCTTTACCCGCTTCAATTCCGTAACCATTTACAACATTTAAAACTCCCGGAGGTAAAAGATCACCGATCAGTTCCATCAGTATCATGATGGAAGCTGGCGTCTGCTCTGCCGGTTTTACTACGGTACAGCAACCTGCTGCCAATGCCGGTGCAATTTTCCAGGTTGCCATAAGCAATGGAAAATTCCATGGTACAATTTGTCCGACCACACCAATTGGCTCATGCAGTGCAATGCTAACAGTATGTTCATCATGCTCGGCAATAGTTCCTTCATCAGCTCTGATCGCACCTGCGAAATATCTGAAATGGTCTACGATCAAAGGTAGATCTGCTGCAAGTGTTTCTCTGACAGCCTTACCGTTTTCAATAGTTTCAACAATTGCCAGGTACTCGAGATTAGCTTCAATTTTGTCAGCAATTTTTAACAGGATATTACTTCGGTAGGTGGGGGAGCTTTTACTCCATGTTTTAAATGCTTCATGTGCGGCATCTAAAGCTAAATCAACGTCTTCCTTGCCTGATCTGGCTGCTTTTGTAAATACTTTACCATCGATTGGCGAAATATTGTCGAAATAAACACCTTTTACAGGTGGGACAAATTTACCGCCAATGTAATTGTCGTAATGCGATTTGAATGTTGGACGTTTTAATAAATTTTCCATAATGAGTTTTGTTTTTGTCAATAAGAAGGAAGAACTTGTCATAAAGATCTTCGCATTCTTAGGGATATAATTATTAGTCTAATCAAAAATAACCGCTTTGGAATTCGGCAGGTAGTACAATTGTTGCAACTAATAGTAATATAGTTTCAGTATATTAGTATTGTTGAGCAATGTGCTCCTAAGGTGATTTACCTATTCTAACCAATTAGTCAAATCGTATGCTTCATTTATTAGATAATGTATCTCTGACAAAAAGGGACAATCTGCAGACGCTCGTTGAAAATCGATCCGTATATGCTCTGGATAGATGTGAATTAAATATTTTTGAAACCTATTCGAAATCTTTGCAGGTGCCTTTAACTTTCAATGATTTTGTGATCACCAGCATGTTAAAAGGTAAAAAAGTGATGCATTTGATGGATAAGATCGGGTTTGATTATTTGCCGGGCCAGTCAGTAATAGTTCCTCCAGGGGTAACTATGAAAATTGATTTTCCTGAAGCGGCAGATGATAATCCTACCCAATGTGTTGCATTGGCCATTGATCATGATCAGATCAAAAAAACCATAAATTATTTGAATGAATTTTACCCCAGAAATGCAGGTTTGGATCAGTGGGGTCTGGACTATGGACAAATTCATTTCAATAATAATGAGGAGATCTGTAATCTTATTAATAAGATCATCAGGATCTCCACTGAAATGTCGAAATCAAAAGATATTCTGGTTGATCTTTCCCTTAAAGAATTACTGGTTAGGGTTATGCAAAATCAGAATCATTTAACTCATAGCTCTGATAAAAAGCAGGTCAATAACAACCCCCTAAATTATGTTACCGAATATATTAAGGCTAACCTTAATCAAAAGATAAGTATAAAGAGTCTCAGTGATAAAGCTTGTATGAGTAAGGCTACATTTTACAGATTATTCAAGCGCGAATTAGGTATGAGTCCGAATGATTTTATTCTTTCTGAAAAAATTAACAGAGCGAAACAATTATTGAAATACCCAGGATCAAAAGTAGTGGCAGTTAGTTTTGAACTGGGGTTTACAGATGCTAATTATTTCATAAAATCATTTAAGAAAGCAGTTGGTATTACTCCGGGCAATTATTATATATCCGAGCAGCAGCCTCATTGATGGCCTATTGCCTGATATTCAGTAATAAAGTGTAGAATACGGTCCACTGATCATTTTTCGCTTTTCAAAATTGTGATATCTTCTTTTATCCGTTCAATTTCGACCAGCAGTGTGCCATTATAAACTCCGCATTTTTTTTTGTGTCTCATCCTGAAATAGCAATACAAAGCAATTCGATATGAAACAGAGTGCAATTAATCCCGGTTTATTTTATAAAAAATCTTCACGCATCGGACTAAAAGTATCGATTAATATGCCAGCTTCAAGGCATAAAACCCCATGCCATAGGTTGGAAGGCACAAAGAATGAGTCGCCTGCTTTTAAAACCTTTTTATTGCCATCGACCTGAACTTCGAATACTCCGCTAAAAACATGGGAGATTTGAACATGTATATGACGATGAATAGGACCAATACCTCCTTTTTCAAATTTCACTTGCATTAGCATCAATGAAGGGTCATGAGCCATTATTTTTCGGCTCACTCCCGGCTCAACTTCCTGCCAGTTAAGAGTTTCGTCTTCTATAAAAAAGCTTGCTGTTGATTCTTGCATATTAATTTGAGTAGTTCTGAAGATGGTGACCTGAAAGCGTGTAAAATTAGCTGCTTTATCTCTATAATTCTTATTTCAAATTATAAAAGATTCAACATGGATGTATTCAGAATAATTATGGATTAGTTGACCAAACTGATGCCTCTTTTACAAAAACCCGTCGGTTAAGTTTTAGTTGAGCAACGATCAATTCAGCAAGATCCTCAGGATGCATTACTTTTTCTTCATTGTTATTGATGAGATTTGAGCGTATAGCGAGATCGGTTACTACTGTGCTGGGAGTCATTGCTGTTACACGAATATTGTGTTTCCTGACTTCCTGCATGAGTGATTCGGTTAACCCCATAATACCAAATTTTGAGGCACTATAGGCGCTTGTTAAAGCACTTCCTTTTAAACCGGCAGTTGATGATATATTGATGATATCTCCTGTTTGTCTTTCGATCATTTGGGGTAGAACTGCCCGGGTTACATAATAAACTCCAAATAGGTTTACCCTGATCTGCTCTTCCCATTCTGCAGGTTCCAATTCAAGGAACTTGCCGAATTTGCCTATCCCTGCATTATTGATTAGGATATCAATGTTTCCCATTTCAGTGGTCAGAGAACTGACGGCTGTATTTACAGATTGAATATCACTTACATCAGCAGTTACCATGCTGCAATTATGGCCTTCAGACTTTAATTCATCAGTCAGGTTTTGGAGATCTTTTGCTGTACGGGCCAGAAGACCTACATGTACCCCTTCAGCTGCTAATGCCAATGCAATTGCCCGTCCTATTCCTTTACCTGCACCTGTAATTAATGCGGTTTTTCCTTTTAGCGATTCCATATAAAACAGATATTATTTTAGATCTGCAAAGAGACAGGATTTTTATTAATTACTGGTCATCTTTGGGTAACATATCAGGAAATTGCACCCGATAATGTTTGGAATTCTTTATTGTTAAAAAAAATGCTTGTCAAGTATCTGTAAATTAATAATTTATATCATCCAATAAGTATTTTCATTTATTTAAATTAATATAATTTCTTTTTTACAATGCAAATTAAAAATGGGGAGTATTTATTTAACTGAAAATTAAATTTAAGGAACTATTTAATAGGTATATTCGTATAGCCAATTAATAAACTGAAGAAAGATATAGCTGTTTTAATTATAGGTTTTCGACAGGATAGCAATCATAAATACCATTTGGATGTTGAATTTTTCTAGAAAAATATTTTTTTTATTTCTTGCAGTATTGTGTTCAGGTACTGTATTAGCTCAATTTCCCTATTCAGAGAGCTTTAAAAAATCCACGGCTGCAGGCATTATATTTGGAGGTGCTCCAAACCCTGCTTTTCTGACTTCAGCTAGCGGGATCGACTCAGATGGTGCAGGCTATCTTCGATTAACCAACAATTCACTGAATCAAACAGGTTTTGTTCGAAATGCACAATCATTTAATTCGGGTGATGGTCTGGACATAAATTTTGAATATTTCACTTATGGGGGATCAGGAGCAGACGGAATAACCTTTTTTCTTTTTGATACCGAAGGGGAAAACGCATTTAATATCGGTGGTTTTGGAGGCTCTCTGGGATATGCACAGCGTTCAGATCTTGCTGCACCGGGATTGAGCAAGGCTTATCTTGGAATTGCTTTTGATGAATTTGGAAATTTCAGTAATCCGGTTCAGGGACGAATTGGGGGGCCTGGACAAAGATCCAGTTCAGTTACGATCAGGGGTGATGGTAATGGGATGGGTTCTGTACAGACTGGATCAATGGTTCCAAATAGTAATTATGAATTTCTGATCAATACTCAAACCTCAAATACAGATGCGATGTCTGCAATTGGCCTGAGCTCTGTTTTTCAAATTTCCGGTAATCAGAACGGCCGGACTGCCCCGGGCGGTTCTCTTGATTCAGATGAGGCAGGCTACAGAAAAGCAAGAATTCTACTTGAACCGAATGGTTTAGGTACTGGTTATAAGATCAATGTTTACCTGACTGAAAATACTGGCGGGATCTTAAAAGTTCACAGGGTAGTAAATGATTATAATTATGTTTCAACCATCGCTGCACCTGTTAGTTTGAATTATGGCTTTGCCTCTTCAACCGGTGGAGCTAATAATTTTCATGAAGTGCGTAATCTGGAAATTGTTGTCCCTCAAAGTATTGCGAAAAATCCGGTTCTTTCTGATCTGACTAAATCAGTTGATGAGGATACTGAACTTTTATTCTCGCTGCCTGATTTTTATTCAGCCGATCCTTCAGTTTCAAAATTTACAGATCCTAATGGGGAGAGCATTTCAAAGCTCCGTTTTGCAGCACTCCCTTTGCATGGAGTTCTAAAGTTGAATGGAAATAATATTTCTTTAAACCAGAAGATTATTCCAGCTGATATTCAGGCAATTTCATATACTCCCAATTCCAATTTTAATGGAATCGATTCATTTACATGGAATGCTGCCGACCAGGGAGGCCTATATGCCTTATTGGATGCTTCGGTTAATCTCACAATTAATCCTGTTGATGAGACTGTATCTGCGGATCTTTTTCAAATCAGAATCAAGCTGGCTAATCCTGCTTATGCAACCTTCACTCATGCCAAAAATCCCTTTAATAAATCGCTGATAAGCATTTTTCAGGTTGATGATAGCCCCAAAACGGTTTACAATCTGATGTATCCATATTTGAAAGGTGGGGTAACCGCCGGCGGTTATTCAAGCCCTGGTGTCAAATCAACCGATGGTTGCGGAAATGACCTGTACTGGAATATAGCTGTTGCATGTTTTATTCATGACAATAACGGTGTTGATCTTCTGGAGCAGGGAACGACCTATATTTCCTGGGCAGAACTCGCTGCTGTAACGGCAACCGGTCCTGGTTTGCAAAGAGGATTTGATTTTACGAATCATGGATTTGGCGGATCAGCGGTCTTGCAAAAGGATCGATACAAGCAGATATTTTTAAATAATAAAGCTGCCTTTGATAAATTAGGATTTCAACCTGAAGCATTGGTGGTTCCTGATACTCAGATCGGGTACCGTTTTGGAGCCAATGATATGGGGATGGATGTCACCAGCCAGGCTGGTGTTGAACCTTTAAAAGATGGTGCAGTTCCCCTGGCGCAGGATGCGAGTTCAGATGCAATATATGCAGCTATCAACAGTCCTTACTTTTTTCGAAGAAATCATTGGCAGGAGATTAATAGTGCTACGCTTGTAACAGAACATAAGGCCTATGTCCTTGCTGCATATAATAAAAGCCTTCAGAATCCTGGAATTTATAATTGGTTTAGTCATGGTCCCGGAGAAATTGGTACAAGTAATTTTGCCTATTATCGTCAGGTGATCGAATACATGCAATTTATTGCAGGGGATAATGTGATGGGTTTGAGTCTTGAGCAATATCTGGGATATCAGAAAACCCGTTATGCAGCGGAAAATGGATCAGGAAAAATTTCAAATTTAACGCCGGATGGATATTTAGAGATCAGCTTTGATATGGCCGGACTAAAAAATACGGTCAGACATAGATTGTTAAGTTTGCTTGTCGATTCAGATGCTCAGATAGAAAATATTACCTGGTCTGAAAATATTAAAGCGGTCACATTTAATCCCACAACCGGTTTAGTGAATATTCAATTAAGTGAAATCGTATCTGTTGATCCTTCTACCTTACCAGTAAGACCAACGATCATTGCTGGAACACCTACTATCACAAAAGAAAATCCCAAAACAATTGTTTTTGAACTTGACCGACCGATCTCTCAGTCGGTTGCCAGTGCATATGAGGTTGAAGGAAATCCTGTCATATCTGTTTCAGAAGTTCCGCTTTCAGGGGGGCTTCGCTGGTCAATCCTTTGCCAGGATGATTTTCTCTCAACCGATGTAGTGGCATTTACTTATAAGGCAGAAATCGGGAATGCTTTAGATGCTGGAAATGGGAAGAAAATGCTGACCTATTCAAAACTGCCTGTTATTAACCTTTCAGAAGTAACTGTTACGGAGGTTCCTGCATTGGCCATTTCTGTCAGAAGAGATTCAGATAATATTCAACTGGCCACTTTCAATACCATAGAAGAGGTGAAGGCTTACATGAATACCTTTAATTTCAACACCAATATCTCCATCGTTTTTAATCAGGCAAGCACCTATTCGATTAGCTCAAAATGGACTTTAAATTATAATAACTCCAATTATTCATTGACGATTAAAGGGAAAGATGGTTTGGCAACCTATCCGTCTATCGATGCAGGAGGGCTTACATCAGATTTGTTCAGAATAGCAATGAATCATGTCCGTATCTCTCAACTGAAATTGCGTAGTGGTAAATACACGTCTGATGGTGCACCTTTTGGCGATAATTATTCAGGAGCACTAATCAGCCAGCAGGCCAGCACCTCAGACTGCCAGTATACTAATCTTGTTTTGCATCAGGGAATGAGAGGAATACGGATCGGTGCAGCTAACGGGACAGATCAGCCAAACATTTCGGATGTACTGATCGATAAGGTAGTTCTTACCGAACTGACGGGGATTGCCATTCAGGTAGGAATAATTAATTCAATCAGCGGGCAGCCTGAAAGCAGAACAGACGCTTCCTATACCCTGAATAATGTTACAATCCGAAATGTCCTTATGAAGGATACCAGAAATCAGGAACTGATTGAGAGCAGTGGAGCAAGATATTCAGGGCAGATCCAATGCCGCGGAATCAATAATCTTACTCTTCAGGATATAGATTTAGATCAGAACCAGAAGCAGCCATTTTATATTGTTGCCAGCAAGAATTTGCTGATTGACCGGTGTAAGGCTACCAATTTCTCATTGAATACAGGTACGGGATATAAAGCCGCATTCCATATTGAAAGTTCAGAAATGATTACTATTCAGAACTCATTTGTTCAACATAGCTTTGAGAATGTATATATACTGGGCTCAACCGGTATCAGGCTCTACTACAATACTTTTGATACCAAACAAGCCAGTGCACGAGCTGTTTCTTTGCCAGATGCCAGACTGATTCTTGATATTCAGGGTAATATTTTTGCAGCAAAAGGAGATAATGCATATAATAGTTGCCTGGGAATTTCTTTTTACAGAGGAGCAGGGTATATTCCTACAATAGCCAATGATTTTCTCTCAGAGCAGAACAACCTTTTTATCACCACATCCAATATTCTGGAGTTCTCCGGACTTGATGCTGGAAATACTTCACTATCTGTAAGAGTTGCCTTTTCAACAACTTTTGACGATTATAAAACCAGCTATTCCCGCGGACAAGGTTCCGGTTTTGCGGCTTATTCATCGCTGAGTTTTGCAGAGCTTAATGGAGTTTCAGGTTATTTGGCTGATACTTCTGTAGGAAGAGATTTTGTGTCCGCACAGATAAATACTATCAATCTGGATATTTTGAAGAATCCAAGAAATTATCCAACTGATGCTGGTGCCTACGATGTTGATGGAAAAATTACTGCTGATTTATCAGCAATAACACTTAGTGCAGGAATTCTTAGTCCGGTGTTTTCTTCTGCCAGTACTAATTATACAGTTACTGTTGAAAACGCAATTGATTCAATTGCAATAACACCCTTCCTTAGCGATTTTCTTGCCAGCATGACATTAAATGGAAGTGCAGTCGCAAGTGGTAGTCCCTCCATTAAGCTGCCATTAATTGTTGGAAGTAATTTGTTTACCATCCTTGTAACCGGAAGAGATGGACAAACAAGCAAAACATATTCTATCACAGTTAACCGTTCCTCGGTTTTTCCATATGTTGAGAGTTATAAAAATGATGCAGCTTCAGGTACAATCTTTGGTGGAAATCCGAACGCTGCAATCCTGACAGGTGGCGGTATTGATGCCAATGGGCAGGGCTATCTTCGCTTAACTACAAACACAAATAATCAAACTGGGTTTGCCCGTAATACAACCGAATTCCCCACTGCAAATGGACTATCGATAAGCTTTGATTACTTTACTTATGGAGGTTCTGGTGCAGATGGACTTGCTTTTTTCCTCTATGATGCATCTGCAAACCCTTTTTCAATTGGTGGTTTTGGAGGTTCATTAGGTTATGCACAGAATAGTTCAAGTCCCGGAATTTCAAAAGCCTTTCTGGGCATGGGGCTTGATGAATTTGGTAATTTCAGTAATCCGACCGCAGGAAGGCAAGGCGGACCTGGTCAGCGGCCAAGTTCAGTGGCACTTCGTGGTGATGGAAATGGTAATGCGGCAAATGCAAGTAATTATGAATACTTAACCGGAATTCAAACCACTGATGCTAATACTATGGCTGCTGCAGGTTCAGGTAATGTATTTCAGATCGCTGGTGGGATAGACGGTCGTGTTTCAGGTAATCCAGGTATTTCAACTCCAGGTTATCGCAGAGCAAAAATTAATATGGTTCCTGAAATTTCGGGATCTGGGTTTAATATCAACGTCTGGATCACAGAGGGTAATTCCTCTGGAGGGATAGTTCATCATCTGATCAAAGATTACCGTTATGTGCCAACAAATCCTATTCCTGAATTTTTAAGCTATGGTTTTTCGGCTGGAACAGGAGGGAAAAACAATTTTCATGAGGTTCGTAATCTCCTGATCAACCTGCCTGGGCAAATGGCAGATACAGAACCTGTTGTGTCAGATATAGGTAAGACTGGTCAGGAAAATACCACATTAACATTTACAAGCACAGATTTTACATCAAAATTCAGTAGTCAGGAAAATAAAACCCTTGCAAAAGTTAAAGTGATCAGTCTCCCATCAAATGGAACGCTAAAATTAAATGGGATTAACATAACGGCGAATCAGGAAATTGTTCATGCTGAGCTAAACCAGATCAGTTTTGCTCCGGCTCCAGGTTATATAGGATCAACCGGATTTCAATGGAATGGTTCAGATAGCAGCTTATATGCCTTAACTCCGGCCAAGGTAATTATCAATATTATAGCCCAAAGTCCGATGCCCTACTTGGAGAGCTTCAGGAATTCAACAGCCACAGGTTTGATCACAGGCGGAGTTGCTTTGTTAACTTCAGGGAGTATAGATGCCGAAGGCGGAGGTTATCTTCGACTAAATTCAAATGCAAAAAACCAGGCTGGTTTCGCAAGAAATACTACATCTTTTCCTTCTGCTGAAGGCCTTTCTATTAGTTTCGAGTACTTTACTTATGGTGGGAGTGGTGGTGATGGATTAAGTTTCTTTTTGTATGATGCGACAGCCAATAGTTCCTTCCAGATCGGTGCACCCGGTGGTTCATTAGGTTATGCTCAGAATTCTTCCGCACCAGGATTAAGTAAAGCTTACCTTGGCTTCGGTTTCGATGAATTTGGAAATTTCAGCGCAGGAACTGCAGGCAGGCAAGGTGGTCCCGGGCAGCGTAGCAGTTCCCTGACAATTCGCGGCGATGGAAATGGAACCGGTGCTGGAAGTCCGGCTGGAACTAACTATGAATTTTTAACCAATATCCAAACGACTAATCTGGCTGCAATGAGTGCTGTTGGAGCAGGTTCCGGTTTTACTATCGGCGGAAATGTGGATGGAAGAACAGCAGGTGCTGATGGTCTTAGTTCCTCTATGAACGGATACCGTAAAGTCCAAATTGAAATGAAGCCAAATGGCCAGAGAACTGGATTTATGGTAAATGTCTGGATATTGGAAGGAGCATATTCAGGAGGCATTAACCATCATCTTATAAACAATTATTCCTATGTTGGGAATACTCTTCCGGCAAATTTAAGTTATGGATTTGCAGGATCTACCGGAGGAGCAAGCAATTTTCATGAGATTCGTAATCTGAGTATTTCATTGCCGGCGCCGGAACTTGCAGTGCCATCCCTGATGTCAATAAAAGGATCATTTATGAATAATGAAATTGATTTTGAAGCAGATACAGAGATCGTTGCTACAAACTTTATTTCACCAAATGGAGATTCTAAAAATGATACCTGGGTGATCCGTAATATTGAAAAATATCCAAATAATACTATCCGGATATTCAATCGTCAGGGTCTGGAAGTATACTCTAAAAAGAGCTACCGTAATGAATGGGATGGTACTTTTAATGGAGTTGTCCTTAATGACGATACCTATTTTTACATCCTGAATACAGGTGCAGGTTCTCAGCAATTGAGAGGATATATAAGTTTGGTTAGGTAAATCAGGCTGAAAATTCTGTTGTTAATTTATGGTTATATTAAATTTGGCAATAGGTTTTCCTGCCTTTTTGAAGGTTCTATAATTCTTAACTGAATATAAAAATTGCTTTTTATTGTTAAGATTTAATACACTTTGAAGCTATTTTTATGATTTTCCAGGCCTGTTTAATTCCAGGCAAAATAAATTACTGATTTTTAATTGCTCTGGCACTTGTTATCAAAGCAGGTAAATAGTAGTTTTAGTTCTTATTAATTATTAAACATTTCAAGCCAGTAATGAGAAATTTTAAAACCACATTTTCGACTGTTTCCTTCGCTTTTTTAATGGCGATTGTATTATTCCCTTCCTGTAAACCCAAAAAGATCATTAGCCAGCCTGTTGTACAGGCTCCGGTAAAAGAAGCACCTAAACCTGCTCCTGTTACTGAAGCCGATAGTGATGGTGATGGAATTCCTGATTCAAAAGACAATTGCCCAAATAAGGCAGGAACTTCTTCAAACGGAGGTTGCCCTGAGACTGTTGCAGCAGAGCCAAGTTTTAACTATAAAAATATATTGTTTGAGTTTAACTCCTCGGTTTTGAAGACAGCTTCATACTCTGTACTTGATGAAATTGCCAGAGAAATGAAGAAGTATCCTTCCATGAGTTTTGATCTGAACGGACATTCTTCTGCAGAAGGTACCGATAAAAGGAACATGACACTTTCTGTTGACAGAGCAACTGCAGTAAAAAGCTATCTGGTTAGTGCAGGTATAAGTGCTAATAACCTGGTAGCAAAAGGCTTTGGAGAGTCAATGCCAATTACTTCTAATGATACTGAAGCGGGCCGTCAGTTAAACCGTAGGGTTGAAATTAAGAAAAACTAAATAACCTGTATTTTTGGTTATCAAAAGGGTGTTCAGCAATGTTGAACACCCTTTTTTTGCATGAAAATTCTTAAAATAATAATTAAAAAATTCATCTGAAATTCATCTTGGGCATCCAACTTTAGTAAATATTCGTAACAATATTATGAAAGCACTGGAAATTCAAATAACTGATTCAATTGCAGTTCTAAAACCGGATAGAAGAAAACTTCGCTTATCTGAGGATAAATTGGTAGAGGCACTGAAAAATATGGATAGAGGAGCAATGAGCTCTCTGTATAAAATGTATTCTGACTCGCTTTACAGGGTTATTTCAACCATTGTGGTAATAGAAGAGGTTGCTCAGGACCTATTGCAGGAAACCTTCATTAAAATATGGAAATCCTTTAACCAATATGATCCAGGTAAAGGAAGATTGTATACCTGGATGGCAAGGTTGGCCAGAAACCTGTCGATTGACTATTTGCGAAGTGTCAATTACCGGAATTATTCAGTAAGTGAAGACCTTTCTGAGGTAACACAACAGATCGATCAGACCTTTCAAATTTCCTATAACCCGGAACTTATAGGCGTAAAGGATATGACACGCATCCTGAACGAAGAGCAGAAATTGGCCCTGGATCTGATATATTTTAAAGGCTATACACATGTTCAGGCAGCAGAAGAACTTCATATTACTGTGGGGATCCTTCGATCCAGATTACAGTCATCTATTACCGAATTGCGTAAAACATTTAACAGGGATTATACAGTAAGCCGAGCTTAACGATCAGCTGATAAATATCATTTTTTATTTTTGGACCTTTTTATTCAGCATCCGAAATAAATTGGTATGATTACATCGTCTGATTTTTAGCCTTTATCGATGGTCTCCTGTGCAATTCCTTCCCCAAAAGGGAAAAACTCTCCCTTAAAAAACTCCCTTTACCATTAATAATGGTCTTTACCAGCCTTTAATGCCCTTGGTCTGCTATTTGTATTTGTAACAGCAGTACATTAAATAATGAGTTTTGATAATTTAATAATGAAGAAGGTATTTGCATTATTTCTTTTCCTTTTCATAGGCACAAATAATTTAAAGATCTATGCTCAATCTCCAGGCCTGAGCATAAAATTATTGGATGCTCTGTCATTCACTATTACTCAGCCGGAATTATTGAATTTTGTGTCCAAAAATGGGAGTAAGAAGAAGGATATGATGATTGCAAAAGTTGCTGATCACATAACTGTAATTAGCTCCAGAGGTTATGAAGTTAGAGCAATTTCTGGTTCAGGAATAAAGGATGGGCCTTTTTTAAGTCTTTCGCCGTTCTTTGGGGAAACAAACAAGGGTAATACAAACGGTGTAGTTTTGGCCAGGGATATTGCATTACCTCCCGCAAATGGAAACCCTGCTACGGTTATCTCAGCAGCAAATAGTTCCTGGAATGGTATCAATCCTGAAAATAAGTTTAATGTTGAGTATTCTATGGAGTCAGATTTTTTAAAACCAAAAGGAAAGAATCGTCCTGCGATCCCTGTTATCTATACCGTACTTCAACCCTGATTATTAAGAATAGAATTAACATTAGGAAGGTCATTCAGAATCAAATGATTTTACTTAGGATATCCCTTAGAACCTATGTTTATCAGCAGATTATTTCAGGTGTATTACAGATAAAATCAGATTCTTATTTTAAGAACCTGGATAAGCCTGAATTTTCTTTGTATAATTGGTCACATGAAATCTGCCTCTCATGAGAAATTTATTACGTTTTGCCATATCTCTTTTTTTGGCTCATTTCAGTCAGTCAGCTTTATCTCAAAGTGCCAGCCTGAATATCAATTTATCTAAAAGTGTGTTATCCGTTAGTGTAACAGCTCCTGCTGACATCAAGTTGAATAATACAGGTTATTCCAGGTACGATGAAGGTGTCAATGCCATTATAAAGGATCATATTAGCGTAGTTAGTTCCGGTGCCTATATAGTTAAGGTTACTGTTGGTGATGTGATCGGGAACTCAGGCTTGCTTAGAAGTTCGGTTAAAATTACACCTCAGCTGGGCTCAGGAAATAATGGAAACCTGGATGGGCTTATGATTAATACGGCTTTGCCTTCTAACTTCATACCTAACAGGCAGATAACAATTATTGAAGCCGACCATGCATCCTGGAATGGGAATACATCCTCCAATACCTTTAATGTTTCTTATTTAATTGGAGCAGATGGTGCATTCGCAGGTAGAATACCAGGAACAAGTATAATCCCGGTCATATATACTATTATACTTAAATAAATCTTAGTTTAAGTTCTCGTTGAATACAGATTGTTTTAGATAAAGTATGATCCTTGATCATTTTTAAATTTTCTGGCTCAAGCAAGTCATGAAGTATTCCTGATTCATTCAAATCTTCCTTTTATGAATAAACATCACATGAATCAGGGTATACTCTGATACAGGTATGAGTACTCAATTCCCCAATCGGGAAAATTTATCCCATATAATACCTTGTTTTTTCCTCAAAAACCCTGTTTTTGGCATGTTTAGCGGTTTGGACTACTCTTTGCCTTAGTATGATCAAACAAGGAAAAAATAATTAAACATAAAAAACAACATGAAAAAAATATTCGCATTAATCGCATTCGTTTCATTCTTAAGTACAGCATCATTCGCACAGACTGCAAATCTTAACATTACCTTATCTGATGTTCTTTCATTCAGTGTAACTCAGCCAGCATCATTGGATGTGAACTTCGATACAGAATTAAAATA
>NZ_FNHH01000034.1 GCF_900103545.1 Daejeonella rubra | reverse complement strand
TTTTCATACATCAATATACTGATTATCAATATATTATGCAAATTAACTTGTATATTTATTCCATAAAAAAGAGGCTGTCCTTTTGAGACAGCCTCATATTTAATTACTTTGCCTTTGTTTCAAATTCACTAACCTTAATGACAGGAGGATTATTATATTTTACACTTTCATCCTCAACATATTTAACAAAATCCTTTTCATTGTTATTTACTTCCCCAAAGCTCCATGCACCTAAAATCATGTATTCATAAGAAAGATCAGCGGTTACAGGCATTTTAAACACATGGTTCCCACCAAAATTCTTGATCGATTTGTATTCGGGCTTATATTTATCCCTTACAACCAAACCGATCCCCTGCCATGGCACTCTTAAAACTTCTTCACCTATATCTTCATCTGGTATCCTGGCTTCCACATCTTTACCCATTGATATGGCTATTCCCTTTTTATTTACGGAAGTATATTCATTCATGATCTTTCTGATCCCGGCTCCAAAATTAACATCGGCATTCGGAGGAAGGAATTTATTGAATTTAGTTTCCACGATGCTCCAGCTTTTACCGGCCATGGCGGTATAATATTGATCCAGCTCATAGAACCCCTTTCCTGAATTCCAGTTGGTGGTAGTCACTTTGATCATACTGCGCAGTGGTCCGTTATAAACAACATCAAATGTATAACGGGTATCATCAAAGGGGCCCTTATTCTTAAATGGAGAATGATAGGCACGTGAAGGGTTTTCCATATCGTTTGGATTTTCAAACACAGCCATCCCACCGGCACCAAAAGTAGTAGCAACTGTCATGATATCAGTTCCCATTTCCCATGGCATATAGTATCCCGACTTATTAGTAGAATATTCATAATAAGCTGTGAGCATAGGGGCTCTTTTTCCATGAAGATCCACATCATGAGGATACCATAGTTTCCATCCCATATCTTTTGACTCCCATAATGGAACCGTATGACGGCCATAATTTGCAATGGCAGCGTGAACCTCATGCTCATACATACCACGCTCATAATGATCTATATAGATGTAGAAATCTCTTGATTCTCTGGCTTTAAGATCCGTCATAAAGAATATTTCATCCCAGATACCATCTTTATCTTTATCATCAACCTGAAGCTCCACATAATGACCATTGGTTTCTTTTCTTCTTACGTAACCGCTATTCTTCTTCAATTCCTCAGCTGTTGGTTCAGGATCTGAGGGTAGAGAAGGGTCAACAACTCCAATCCATCTCTCCGGAATATTCTGAAAAGGAAGACTTTTACGCTGAACTACAACAGGAGCACCTTTAACAGGGATAGCCAGGGGGTTGGTAACATTGATCTTTATACGCCTTGTAGGGGCATAATCCTTACCTTCAGTGTACCAGCCTGATTTAGATTGAGCATTCGCCATTCCCGCTGATAACATGATCACACTCAATACGGCGATCTTCTTTTTAAATTTTAAAAACATAGTATAATTATTATAGTGTATTGTATTTAAGCTTATTAACTAGTAGTATTTATTCTTTATCGATCCTTCTGATGAACTCATCAAACACCAGAAAACTAATTTCCACACAATCCAGCGGCACTTTATCTGCGGTATCGTCAGGGCGATGGTAAACGGGCAAGGTCTTTTCATCATATCCTCTGCTATTCGCATGCAATGCTTTAGCTCCTGATGCTCTGAAAGGCAATGAATCCATTACATAACCATCACCTTCATCAAAAATGGGCTTTGTATCAATATTCAGGTCTTTATGAATTTCACGGATCAAATCTTTTACACCCTGATCTTTGGAAGATATCCATAAATTAGGCCCATAGGTAAGGGAATCAAAATTGAGAACATAGCGTATGTTCTTAAGCGTATTATCGGCAATCCGATCTTCGGCATAATTGTATGCTCCTTCGTAGTTATATTCTTCAGAGTCAGAAGCTACAAATGTGAGTGTATGATTATTTTGCCTTACCGCAGCTGCATGAACAAGCATTAACATCACAATTACAGATGAGGTATTATCATTTGCTCCGGGGGTATTGAAGATGGTATCTGCATGTGAAATTATCAGGATCTCATTTTTGCTTTTACCTGGTATCCTGCCAATAACATTTATTCCTTTACTTTTTGAAGTTCGAACATCAGCACTAATAAATGCCATCAGTTTATTTTGGGCGCTCCGTTCAAGCAATGGTATATCCTGCTTTCCTAAGCCAAAAACCGGGACTGGTTTTGATAACTCCATGTATGGGGATCCCGCAATTGCTTTGCCATATTGATTAATAGAAAAAATGGCCAGGGTCTCAGAACTGAGTTCATCAATAATTGCAAAACCCTTACTGTTTTGTATAAATACACCTCTTATACCTTCATTCGGTGTACCCAAGCCTTTCTTTTGGCAGACTGCTTCAATATGCTGGCCTCCTATAATCAGATCAGAGCTATTCAGGAGTTCCCAATAATCGAAATCATAGATATCATAATTAACATCCGACAAGGAACGCTTCATTTCCTGCAGTATGATCTTTGCACCTTTGGCGTATGCTCTGCTTCCACTTGGCCGTGGTCCAATATCAGTAACAAGTTTTTTAAGTAAACGGATCGTGTAGTACAGCCTTAACTGTGGAGTGGAAACCAGATCAATACCCGACACTTCCAGGGCTTTAGCCCAGGGTCCACTGAATGTTAATAAGGTAATTCCACCCGCCAGACCTATAAATTTACCTCTGGAAATTCCTTGTTCCTTCATTTAAAAAAATATCCCACAATTGACAAAATCACTGGCATTTTAACTATTTAAGTTTAAAAAAAGCCATCCTGTTTTACATTTTAGAACACCGCTGAATGGCTATTTTCTTTTATTGATCAGGGGTTATAAGCAACCTGTAATTCACTTATAGGACCTAATATTCCTCTTGTATTTTTTGCACGTACCTTAATGGAATTCAGACCACTCTGAAGTCCCCAATCCCATGATCTTTGGTCCCTTCTTAACCACTCACCATTATTTACTGCTACAAGAAAACTATCAAATCCACCGGGAGTGAAAGTATCAACTTCTACCTTTAGAACTCCGGGCTTCCGGGTTTCGTTAAGGTATACTTTAGCTTGATTTAGCGGCTGATAAAAATCACTTGCACGATTTGTATATCGCTGATATTCGTCACGTTTAGGGAAAACATCATCGTACCAGTTTAAAAATCCATCCCATCCCCACATGGTATCACCGGTATGAACCGGAACAGGTAAAGGATTTGAAAGGAAATCATTTCGGGGTATTATTCGAAAATGTCCCATGATTTCCAGAATGTGTGTTCCTCCACCCTTTTGAATAGAAAATGGGTTATTGCCCTGACGCTGTGCAACTTTTAATTTGGATACAAGCTCCTCTCCCATTTCAGGTGCAAAAGGACGTTTCCATGTTTCGACACGAGGCATCTGTTCAGCCAGAAGATTGTGAATTTCAAGCAGATTGAAGGGTATACCAGTTTCGGGATTAAAGTAATAGTAATCACGTGTAGAATCCATGTATATCCACTTATTCAGCTGGTTAGACCAAACTTCTGTCACTTCATGTCCGCTTTCTCCTTCACTATGAATATTAATATGCCTTGCCTGATATCCCATTGAAAGCAGAGCCCCAATTAAAGCCTGGTTAGGATAAAGACACATTTCAATCATTCGCCTGCCCTTAAAAAAAGGTCCGTTAAGCTGCGGCATTCCTGTACCTTCTGCAATTACCGGACTTACTGTTACGTTATTCCAATTCCAGGAATAGGCATCGCTTGTGAGCGGTACCCTGTAGGCCCAGTTAAGTAAACGCATCATCACTTCGAATTCTGAATCAGCACCTTTAACGATCTTATCCAGCTGATGATCTTCTCTGTACTTTTTCAGGTCCAGATGGTTTAAATTCTCGTATGAAAAAGGATAAGAAGGCTCCACAATTTTTCCGTTGTTGATTACCTGGGCCTGCAACCCTGTCCCTTTATTCAATGATTGGTCTTCCCATGTTGCTGTAAAACGAAACCTTCTGATCAGGGGTGTCTTGAGGGGGTCGCTTGTTGAAAGTTCAGCCTTCCATTGCATATAGTGCTTATCGGCAAGAGAATACTCTCGTCCTCTTTCCAATGGCTGCCAGGCTGTCCAGGACTGATCTCCGATAACAGGACTTGATCCAAAACGAATGAAAGCTTTAGCCAGGGTTTGGGATGGCTCTTCAAAATCAGGCCATAAAGTCATTTTCAGATTAGCAGAACTTCGTTTTAATGGATTATCTCCGTTTACCGGGTCAATTAAAGGTGAAACATATTCACCTGAAGACAGAAAACGATCGATGCTTAATCGAATTGAATATTCACCGTCAATCAAATCCATAGCACCAAGTCGCGTATCAGTCCAGCTCTTTCCCCCGTCACTGCTTTTCAATGAACGATTCGGACTTGTACGGGTTAGTGAACCACGTTTAAATTCATTAATGTGAGCAATAAGTATCCTCCAGGAAGTTGAATCGCTCTCAGTCCACATGAGGATCTCATTTTTCCCTTTCCGGAGCTTTTCAACAGGAACATCTACATAAAACCATCGGTCTAATCCTGCCATATCGATATATTGCCTTGCCTGAGGATAGGCAATGATCGAAGCAGGTCTGATGAACTTTTCACCATTCAAAGATAAATGAAGCGGTTCTCTGTTTCCCTTAACCTCCATACCCTTGAACACAAGTCTGGCAGAAGTTGCAGCAGGATTTTCAATCTCCAGGATCTTTTTTATGATGATTCCTTTCTTTAAATCTTCCACCCACTCAACAGGGCCTTTGGTATACGTTTTATAGCCCTCAGGAAGACCGGCAGCAGGAGCATCATCCTCAATGAGTTCAGTGTCCTGAAGTCTGATTATTTTTTTATTATTATCAAATTGAAGTTTGATCAATTGTGCCTGACTTTCAATACTGGCGGCATCAAGTTCAATTTCTTTTACCCGAAAATCAGGATTGTTTTTTTGATCAGCGACAACAGTGGCTCCGCTAAGCCTCTTGAAATTTGATTGGCCATTACTGACGATCTGTGCGGAGACGGAAATTACGGTGAAGCACATAACAATAAGAAAAAGAAATACTACTTTTCTCATTGTTACGTGCTTTGAATTACCGTGTGTAAATAAATTATTCATTGAAAAAACGATGTCATTTATAAACACATTTATAAATTAATCAACCGGAATTGGATAAGATGCCAAAGGTTTAGCATCCCACCAAACCCTGGTTGCATAAGTATCCGGGCCACCCAATAGTGCCAAAGCGGCCTCTGTTGCTACTTTATTAGTTGAATAAGAGTTTGGCGGATAGATCAATCTTCTTGCCAGCTGAGTCCTAGTTAGAACTGGATTTGCAGACTCAATAATGGCATAACCTCTGGGATAACCAGTTCTACGGCGTTCAGCCCAGGCTTCTGTGTCGTTCATAGGAAACAGCGCAAGCCATTTCTGAGTGATGATCTGCTCTAATTGTCTCTCAAAGCTACCTGCTGTCTCATAAAGTACCGGGATATCAGAAACCGGCGGACTGTTTCTTACGTCAGGATTACCAAATCTATCCAATGGTTTTGCAGGCTTTTTAGTGCTGTTAATGTATGCATCAACTACCGCATCTGAAGCAGTTGTCCTGAACTTAATGGATGCTCTGATTCCTTCATTATAAAACTGCTGTGCTGTTCCACCCATATTCCATCCTCTCAGAGCTCCTTCAGCCCTCAGGAAAAACACTTCTGCAGCTTCCATAATATGATCGGGCTCATTGGTTCCTCCGTTATTTATAGGCAACCATCTTTTTCCAACATATGAATATTGTAAATCAAGGTTGGTACCCCTTTGAGATGATGGGTTACCATTCCTAAATCCTACCAAACCCCCAAAAACAGCACTGGCGGGAGTTAAACGTCCGCAGCAAGGTTGAGTATAAACCGGAATTCTGGGATCCTCATATCCATTCATAAGACTAGCAACAGTAGAGCTAAGTACAAATTCACTGATATAAGTAATTGTACTTAGTTTATTTACGTTTGTACCGTCTATTTTAACCTTTGAAAGCGCATTATCCGCATTATTTACGATAAAACCCTCAGGAGCAGCTGCAGCTTTTTCAGCCTCTTGCTTTGCTTTTGCAGGTTCAATATAAGATATCCGTATAGCAAGCCTCAGACGTAAAGAGTTAAGAAACTTAAGATTCTTTAACACATTTCCATCGTAAACAAGATCATGGGACCCAGTGCTTATAGCGAAAATTTTGGTCGCCGGATTTGCTGCTCTCAGGTCTGCTGCTGCCTCGTCTAATATCTTGAAGAAATCAAAATATATGTCCTTCTGTGAATCAAAAGCAACACTGGTTTTACCATTACCAAAATTGGAATAGATAATTGGTCCCCAATAATCAGTCTGACGGTGATATAATGCAACTTTCCAGATCTTTGCGAGTGCATTCTCGGGCTTCAGGTTATTTGCAGCAGTATTTTTAAGTACTAAATCAAGTTGATTCGCTGCAGCTCCATAAGCAGTGTTCGAATAAAACCCTTCCATTAGCAAGTTTGACCAGCTACCCGGACCGTTATAATTGGAAGATGCAAAGTTAGGATGTATTGTAGCATGAAACTGAGAGTACTCACCAGCGAAAAGATTGTTCCCCTGATACCAGGCACGCATACCAAAATGCTGAGCTTCAGCAAATGCAAATCCAACCATACTCGCATCCATCTGCTCTACTGTAAGCTGTGCTCTGGGTGTGTTGAGATCATCGAATCGGTCAGTGCACGAAACAGTGCCCAACATAAGCAGGATTACCAGCATAGCAACACTACTCTTTATATAATATGTTATTTTCATGATATTAATATTATATCTAATTAAATATTATTAATTCTAAAATTTTCTTAAAAATCTACCTTGAGGTTTAAACCAAATGTTCTTTCAGTTGGTGGAACATAGGTTTGAAAACCTGCTGATGCTGTACCTGCTCCCGAAAGAATTTCCGGATCCCAGTTACCTGTTCTCTTTAAAAAGAACAGATTCCTTCCAACTAATGATAACTTAACACCCGAGATAAATCCGACTTTACTCAACATTGATTTAGGGAAAGTATAACCAAGTGTCGCTTCTCTGACCCTGGTATTAGTGGCACTTACAATAAATGCTTCACCAATCGGAGCATTTCTTCCACCTATTGTTCTCCAAAATGTTTGTGAAGTTATAGCAGTGGTATTTGGCGCACCAGAAGCAAGAACACCTGTTTCATTTGGAAATAAATTCTCTCCGAACACTAATCCTCCATCTCTTCCAGCAAGCGTTTCCTTGTTAATTCCTTCTCCATATAAAAGTCCGTCTGTTATGGAGACCATGCTACCACCCTGTCTGTGCTCGATCAGGAAAGCAAAATTAAAATTCTTATAAGAAAAATTATTTGTAATGGCACCCATCCAGTCAGGGTTAAAATTTGCAGCTAATACGGATCTTCCCGCAGTCAGGGTTGGCATACCATTAGCACCAACAATTACATTACCCTGAGCATTTCTTGCCCATCCTCTGGTATAAATATTACCAAATTCCTGTCCCTGAGCCACAACGAAATCAGACATATATGGATCACCGCCAACAATAATACTTGGACGATCATCAGATATCTTATTAACCCAGTTTTTATTTTTTCCAAAATTACTGCTGATATCCCAGGTTAAGCCATTCGCATTCCGGACTGGTGTAGCGGATAGAACAAGTTCAATACCTGTATTCTGAACATCTCCCCCATTGGTAAAAAATGAAGCAGCACCTGAACCTGATGGTAAACTAACCGTAAACAACTGGTCAAAAGTATTCGTTTTGTAAGCTGTGATATCAAGTCCTAAACGACCGTCAAATAAGCGGGTATCAAGTCCAATCTCATAGCCCTCGGTTGTTTCAGGTTTAAGATTTGCATTTGGCAAAATAGCACCTAAAGTTATGAAACCGTAGTTTCCTCCTGTTCCGGAAAAGGAAGCAGATCTGCTTAACTGATAAGGAGAAGCACTGCTACCTACTTTTGCGTAAGAAGCTCTCAGCTTTGCATATGAAATTACATCAGGAAGCCCCGGGATCATATCTGTAAGAATCGAGGAAATACCTACAGATGGGTAAAAATATGATCGGCTATTTGCTGGAAGAGTTGAACTCCAGTCATTACGACCGGTAACATCAAGATAAAGATAATTCTTCCATCCAAAATTACCTGAAAAGTAAAGAGATTGTAGTTCTTGTCTTGTACTTGGATTAAATGCACCCTGTGTAAGGGCAGTATTACCAAATGAAAAGAAGTTAGGAATAATAAGTCCTTGTTGTGTACTTGCACTAATACTTCCTGAACCATCTGTTTTTCTTAATGTACCACCAACCAGGGCTGAAACATTTAGATTTTTCGTTATGTTGCTATTGTAAGACAAGAGTGCATCATGGTTCCAGATTTGACCCGGGCCTGAAATACTGGCACTATAACTACCGAAATTATCCTGACCACCTCCATAAGAATCAATCCAGGCCTTTCTCTCAGTAGTGCTGGATCCGCCATCAAAGGATGTCCTGGCCATTAATTTTAACTTATCAGTAAAATCAATTGTCAATGAACCCAAGGCAATTATGCGATCTGTTGTTTCAAAATTAACAACACGGTTCATGATCCAGAATGGGTTCCTCCCAATTGTAGATCCCGGATTCCAGTAATTTTGCTTGTTAGCACCTGACGCATCGGTATATTCAAATTGTCTCAAATCACTAATTAAAATATTACGTGGCATACGGTAAATATTCATGTAAGGATTATTGGCCGCATTATCACCGGTTCCGTTTTGATTATCTATTTCGTTCCGGATATAATTTAATTTGGTATCGAGCGAAAGCCATTTTTTCAACTTGCTGGTCACTCTGACAGATGCATTATCCCTTCTTAATTCATTATTCTGCATCAATCCCTTTGCATCTTCCCTGGTATAAGAAAAAGCAGTTTGTGTAGTTGCAGAACCTGCTGTTGCATTTACGTTATGAGTAATGTAGGTTGAGTTCTGGAAAGCATCTTTATAATTATTGGGCTGAGGAGAAAAAGCAACCTGAGTTCCAGCTTTACCCGGTGCAGCTGACCAGTGATTGACCATTTGACCGGTCATTTTTGGACCCCAGGATTCTTCAGATGTTGCATTATAAACTCCTGTAACACCTTGCCCATACTCACTCTGTGGCTCGAAATAATGAAGAGGTCTTCCTGTCTGGAAGGTTTCATTTACACTAATTTGAACCTGTCCCTCTTTACCTTTCTTGGTTTCAATAATGATAACACCATTCTGAGCAGCACTACCATACAAAGCCGCAGCGTTTGGACCTTTCAATACGTTAATCGATTCGATATTATCCGGACTAAAATTAGCTATCGCAGTACTCATAGGAACACCATCTACAACATAAAGTGGTCCACTGTTTCCGGAAATTGAACGGTTTCCTCTAAGAACTACACGAGCTGCACCACCTAAACCTGTACCAGCTGTTTCAATGGTCATACCTGCTACTTTACCCTGCAAGGCATTCACCACATTCAAAGTACGTGTTTCTGTAAGTTCTTTTGCACTTACACCCTGAGTTGCATAAGTCAGAGATTTTGCTTCTCTCTTAATACCCAAAGCCGTAACCACAACCTCTGTTAGCGATGTGGAGGATGGATCAAGGGTAACATTTAACGTTGTTTGATTATTAACTACAACCTCTTTGGTATTATATCCAATGTAAGTAAAAACAAGTGTAGCATTATCAGGAACATTCAATGAATAACGACCATCAATATCTGTGGATGCTCCGATTTCACTTCCTTTAACCTTTACGCTTACACCAGGAAGGGTCTCTCCCTTTTGATCTTTCACCTGTCCGCGTACTACAATATCAAGTTCACGGATTAATTTATCATTCAGAATCAGAGGGCTGGGATCCAGGTTCTTCTTTTCCGAACTGATGATCATGATCCGATTATTCACCTGTTTGAAGTCAAGAGATGTATTAGCCAGCATTTCCTGTAAAAATGCAGCCACCGACTTTTTTGAAGAGGGTATTTCCAGTTTATCAATATCCTTTACATCGGCATAGCGATACATGAAATGAAAAGGGCTTTGCTTTTCAATTTTTTGAAACGCATTTAACAAAGACTCATTTTTGAGCTCCAGTCTGATTTCAACTTCATCCATAGCCTGACTTTTTACCGGCGGGGCAGAAAATAGCTGGATGGATGTAGTTAAAACAATAAAAAGTGCCAGTCTTAGCTGCATAATTAGTAGAAATGTTTTTTCAAAAAATAACCTGAGATTATATCCTAACAGGTTCTTTTGCTGATGTTCAGCATTAAGTGTAAAAAAAATCATAGTTTTACCTCGTTTTAAAAAGTTATCAAATTGCCTGATAGATTATCAGGCAGGATTTAAAACACTATTGTTTTCCGATAGCAGTCGAAAAACAACTTCCCCTCTGAAATATCTGAACCAACAGAAATTCAGAGGGTTTTTTATGGTGGTAATTCTTTATACATAGGCTTTTTATTAATTTATTAAAAGTTTATTGTATCCTATTAAATATAAGCTACTTTGAGCTAATTAAGACTTCCGATTTTTCCACATCATATGTGAATTTTGCATCATTAAATTCTGCAATACTGTTCAATATTTGCTCAATCCTTTCTCCTTTCAAAACGGTTGTAGTAAAACGCTTTGATTTGATCTGCTCATCAGAGATCAGTATTTTAACCTGGAAACGTTTCTCCAAAAGCTCTGCCGCTTCAGAAATAGTTACATTACTCAATAAAAGATCATGGTCCTTCCATTCAAGATATTCAGACACGTTAACTACCTTTTGAATAATATTTTCATTGGTCTTGTCATAGGTAATTTGCTGATTAGGAGTAATAACACTTATGGTCCTGTTATTTTGATCTTCAACTTTCACTTTACCTCTGCTTACAGTAACTCTGACATCAGGTTCGTCTGACCATGCATTAATTTCAAATGCAGTTCCAAGAACAGTTGTTTTCAACTTACCCGTGTGAATGATAAAAGGTTTTAAAGAATTGTGCTTCACGTCAAAATATGCCTGACCATCCAAATAAACTTCCCTGTTTGACAAGCCATCAAAACTGGAAGGGTAATTTAGTTTGCTGCCATGGCTTACAATCACTGTACTCCCATCAGGCAATTGAATTAATCGGTTCTCTCTGACACTGGAAAATCTCGAAATGACTGAATTTTCATTAAGGTGTTTATGATCGATAAAATACAGGTCGCCAGCTAATACAATAAACATAACAGCTGCAACAGATATAACTGAGATCCAAATTTTACGTCTAAATGAACGTTTTCCCTTAACTCTACTAGTCTCAGAAGAAATAATATTCCTGATATTATTATCGATCTCGTTCTTTAATTCAGACTTCTGATCTTTTGTTAAAGTATTCAAAATTTCAGGCTCCAGATCAAACAGATTATAATGCCTTAAAAGCAACTCACATTCCTCCCCGGAAGCTTCTTGCCTTAGGTATTTATTTAATAACTGTAAAAAGTATTCTTTGTCCATGTAACAAGTTCAAGTACAAGCTTTTCAATAAGACCCTAATATTTAAAAATGTCCCATTATATATTAAAATATTTTTCGGAGATCTTATAAATGTTAAATTCCGGGTACTCAGAGAAACGGACAGAATAATTAGAAGACTGGAATTTTCAAAAAACACAGGTAAAATTCCTTTGGATGTTCAGGGTAATAGAGTAATCCTCAATTGCTCAATGGCCTTACCTAATTGATTTTGAACGGTTTTTCTGGAAATTTGCATCTGACTGGCAATTGTTTTTGTTGGCACGTCATCATGAAAACGTAATCTGAAAATTTGTTGTCTTTTAGGCGGAAGCTTTAATAACAGAGCTTCATATGAACTGTAAAATTCCTGCCATAAAATATTAGAATCGGCATTCTCATTATGAGCTGGAATATTATCAAGAAAATCAAAAAAAGGAGTCAGGTTCTTATTTTTTGCAGCAAGTTTAAACACCTGATTCCTCACCGATATACTTAAATAAGCTGGCAAATTATTAATAGGGTTTTGTCTGTTAATCCAGATACTGGCAAAGATTTCCTGAACGATATCCTTTGACTGCTCGGAGTCACCTAAACGTTTGTAAGCATTGGAATATGTTTGTTCCCAATACTTATTGAACAAAACATTAAAAGCGGATCTATTACCCTGTTGCAGCTGGAGTAAAAGCATTCCATCATTCTCAAATTCGGGGTTAATGTTTTCCATTTTACAAGCTTTTAAAACATGATAATGTTATTCAAAACTATTCCAGTATTACTTTTGCTTGCCGACAAAATTGTTTAATTATGGGTATTTATGATTGAATACTTATTAAAAAAACTCTGTTTAAATTAAAATCAATAAGATTAAAAATCAGTATTCAATTTTAACTCTGAATATTCTTTCAGGCAGGATAATTTAAAACGGTTTATGGAAATTCTATTTTTTCAATATCCCTCTCTCCTTTAAGCGTTTATATTTATGATGTAATTTACGTTTACGTACCCGAAAATGCAAATCATTTTATTATTTTTTTATTTTGAATAAAAACACCAAATATTATTTAAAAAAGGTAAAATTTTATTTTGCTGGGCGAAGTATTCCGGCGATAGCATTCAGATCATACACGATCTTCCCATCTCTGATGGTCATTTCACATTCAAATTTCTGCTTACCGTAATATTTATTCCCAGCAACATCTCTGAAACCAAAATTTCCGTTACGCATACTTATGATCGCAATATCTGCTACTGAGCCTTGAGAGAGGTTCCCAAGTTCTTCTCTTTTTATAACCTGTGCGGGAGTCCATGTACTTGCTTTTATCAGTTCAGGGATATTCATTCCCATTGAGAGAAAAATAGATAAAACATTCATTTGATCCTTCATGGCACCATTTACACTACCCTGGTGCAGGTCTGTACCCATAGTATTTGGATAAAACCCTGCCTTTAAAGCAGGTAATGCCTGGTTGAAGTTGAAACTACCCCCGCCGAAGCCTACGTCGAATATAATTCCCTTTTTCTGAGCTTCCAGAACAAATGGCTTAAACTTGCGTGTCTTGAGATCTACGATTGGATCAACTACACCCCGGGATGATTGAATAAAGGTGTGCGTATAAATATCGCCGGGGCGGAGATATTTTGTAAAGAGCTCTTCAATTGAAAAATACAGGCTATTCAGATCGATCATGACAGGCATATTGGCAAATTTACCTGCATCCACGCCTCGCTGAACCGGGGTCCATTCCGAGCCAGTAAAATGGGCTACCTTAAACCCTACCACATCATTTTTATGGGCAAGCGCAGTGTCAGCAGTTCTTTTCGCATCCATATCACTAACATTTTGCTCATACTTCTCAATTCCTCTCATTCCCTCTCCCACAATATTCAGCAATGACAGGACTCTGGTTTTTGAAACATCAATGATATTCTTTTTGAATGTTCCAAATGATCTCCACCCTGCTCCACCAGCATCAACAACTGTTGTTACTCCGGAACGAAATGTAGATTGATCAGGCAGTACTGCAACAGTTCCACCGCTTAGATAACTATCCGGATCAAAACCATAAAAAACATGTGCATGAATGTCTATCAGACCGGGTGTAACATACATTCCCCTTGCATCAATGACCTGCTGAGCCATTAAAGTATCAATATTCCTGGCAACACGGACTATCTTATTATCCTGTATTGCAATATCCATCACTTCATTTATATTATTTTTAGCATCTATTACATGTCCCCCCTTTATGAGTAAACGATAAGGTAACTGCGCCTGTACTGTGAAAGTAAAGAGGATCAGAATGGAAAGAAAGATTGATATTTTACGGGTCATGGCAGTACTATTGATATTATACAGATGCTTTAATTAATTCTTCGGTAAATCTTTTTGCAACGATCTTTTCCTCCCCGGCCTGCATCATCCATACAGAAAGTATCATGGCATCATTAATGCTTTTGGGAGCTTCAATAGATGGTTCACCATTGCGAAGGTTCAGAGTCATATCCTTGGTACTAAGCTTTATAAGTGTCTGGTCCCATGATATTCTTAATGTAGGAGTAACATTGGCTATTGGCGGAACAAAGATCTCTGCCTTTACACCCTTCACTTTGGTAACTGCCTTTAAAATAACATTTGCACGATCTTCCCACATTTTCCATTCTTTACCCTGGTCAAGATTAATGAAGCGATCTAATGCGGCATACATACCAAAGACCTCTTCCTTATTGACCTTCATTCCACGACCGATATTGCCTCCTCCCGGAGGAGCACTCAGACGAGCAGCTGCAATAATTTCCTTCCTGCCCATCAAAATCCCGGCACTCTGCGGACCGCGGATAGCCTTTCCTCCTGAAACACAAACCACATCATAGCCCATATCATTGAATTTCCAAAGATTTTCAACGGGAGGAACATCCGCAGCGATATCAACCATTGCTGGTATTTTATGCTTTTTAGAAATAGAAAGCCACTCATCATGTCCTATTTTACCCCATGGAGCTGCTTCATTGTAGAACCAGGTCATAGCGGTTTTAGAATTGATCGCTCTCTCATATTCTTCCACCGTTTCTACGAAAACCCGCTTTATTCCAGTATTGGTTAAGGCATGGTCATAAGAACCGCTATGTGTTTTCTGCAGGATCACTTCATTACGTTCAAAATCAGCAACATCAGGCAACCTGGCCACTTTGGTCTTATCCATTCCTGTGAGGATCCCAGCAGTTCCCAACACCAATGCCGACCAGCAACCGGAAGTAACCATAGCAGCTTCAGCATGGCACATAGCTGCGATCTTCTCACCTACCTTGTCCTGCAGGTCATTATACAGTACATATTTTCTTGAAACCGAATTTATTGCCTCCAGGACCTCATCGGCCATTAATGAAGCCGTATGGGTGGTGTAAACTCCATAAGCATTTATGAAGGTTCTCAGTCCTAATTCCTTGATCAGATCCCTTTTAACAAGGGAGCTTGCAGCATTTGCCGGATTTAAGGGAACACCTGTAAGTCCGCCAGCCAGTGGTGCTACAGATAAATATTTGATCAGGTCTCTACGTTTCATGATGACATTATATAATGGTTATTCTAATTATTTGAAAGCAAGGATGCAGAAGACTTATCCAGAAAGAATAAACAATTAGCATGTGTCTGTAAAATACTCGCAGGATCATTATTACTAACCTTATTCTCCAATGTGTTTTTAACAGCCTCAGCCTTTCTGCTATCCGGTACTGAGCAAATAATCATTTTTGATTTGCATATCTGTTTGATCGACATGCTTATTGCCTTCTTTGGAACTTCTTCCAGAGAAGGAAACCATCCTTCATTAAACTGTTGTAAACGACATTTATCATCAAGATTTACGATAATATACGGTGAATCAGTATCAAAATCAGCAGGAGGATCATTAAAAGCCAGGTGCCCGTTCTCGCCAATTCCAACTAATGCAACATCGATCGGGTGATCAGTGATGATCTGATTTAAACGCTGACATTCTCCTTCAGGATCAGTTTCACCATTAACCAGATAACTAGCTTTCAGCGGACTTACCAGATTTAAAAAACGTTCCTTCAGATACTTTCTGAAACTTGCAGGTGCTGTTTCAGGAAGGCCGATATATTCATCCAGGTGAAACATCACCACTTTGGACCAATCTATATTTTTATCCTCAACAAGATTCTTTAAAGTTTCAAACTGGCTTGCACCTGTAGCAAGAATAACATTCGCCTGTCCTTTCTCCTTAATTGCATTAATTATTCCCTCTGATGCTGCAACTGCAGACACTTTTCCTAATTCGACAGGATTATCGGATATTACTATATTCATAAACTATTTAATTATTAATCAATTGCTACTTGGTCCGGCGTAATTTAAATTACCTCTATTTATTATCTGAGAGCTTATTTGCGTGCAGTTACAGTGATCTCAATTCTTGCAGGGCCGATAAGGCTTTTTATACCCATGATAGAACGGGTTGGACGTGGCTCATTAAAATAGGTACGATAAACAACATTCATTCGCTCAAAAAGTTCCATATCTGTCAGGTAAACCTGTACAGAAACAACATCCTTATAATCCATATCGGCTTCCTTCAGGATCACACCGATCTTATCCAGTGCCTGCTTAACTTCGGTTTCAAATTCTTCAGGAATAACACCGGTTTTTGGATCTTCACCACTGAATCCGGCTACATAAAGAGTACCATCAACCAGAATTCCCGGAGTGAACGGTAGTCCACGGTTATAGCCTTCAGGCATAATGTTTTTTCGCTCGGTGCTAACTTGTTTATTTTCAGTTGAAACAGTCCCTACACAGGACGTTAATCCAAGGATGAGCAAAGAGCCTAATAAGATATTTGATTTCATTTTGTTATTGATTTATGTTGTTAAAACTAATGTACTAATAAATATAATATGCCTGCCTTAAAGAAGATCCGTTAAGGCTTTGTTTTACTTCTTATTTTACTGACTTCCAGAGTACTTACTGCACTGGCTTTATTACCGAAACTCTGCCGTAAATAAGTTGAGATGGATGCAATTGCATGGTCATCCAGAATATTGGAATGTGCGGGCATTAAACCCTGCCATGTTTGGCCATTTACCTTAATTTCACCTTCCAGGCCATTCAGGATAGCATTGATCAGCCTGGTCTTATCTCCTGTTACCCAATCAGATCCGGCAAGCGGAGGAAATCTGCTGTCATCTCCCTTACCATTACTCTGATGACAATTTGCGCAGTAAGTTGTGTATAAAATACTCCCTGCCAGCCGATCTCCTCTCTGAAGATTATCCTTCACTACATCAGGTGTTTTGATATAAGATCTTTCTTTACGCAGTTCCATCTTTGCAAGTTGTGCTTGTCCGAATCTATGTTTATCACCCTTATACATAACCCTCCAGATCTTGCCCTTGTTTGATTCTGAAATGTATAAAGAACCATCAGGCCCGGTGGAAAGTCCCATAGGCCTGTAAACAGCATCGCTTGTATTTACAACAGTATCAACACCGGTAAAACCATCAGCAAAAACCTCCATTTTGCCATTTGGTTTGCCATTTTCAAAAGGGACAAAGCAAATAATATATCCCGCCTGTGGGTAAGGCGACCGATCGGTAGAACCATGAAATGCAACGAAGGCACCACTTTTATATCGCTCGGGAAACTGATCACCCTGGTAGAACAAGACATCCATTGGTGCCCAGTGACCAGGAAAACCAATCGCCGGAACATCAAAGTGTGCTGCTCTGCCAATGATTTTACCATCACCACCATATCCTGGCTGCAGCACATTCTTCTTTTGTAACTGATCATAATAAGCATAAGGCCAGCCAAAATCTGAGCCTTCAGTAACTTTCAACAATGGTTCAGAAGGAAGAACTGCAGCCTGCCATGCCGTATAGAGGTCGGGATAAATAGTTCGGAAATTATCAATACCATTCATCACGGCATACAAATGATCATCAGCATTATTCCAGGCCATACCTACCACACTACGGATACCTGTTGCAAATTTATACCCGTCCTTTTGTGTCTGTCCGGTTTTATTTGCATCAAATCGCCATATCCCGGCATGATTGATCCGTTCTGGTGATGGATCCAGTCCTTTACCCCCAGGTATTCCGGTAGGCCCGTATTTGGTCATATCTTGACCGGCGTCCGAAGGAGATCCGAAAGGAACATACATAAATCCTTTTTTATCGAATGCTAGAGGCTTGGTTGTATGCCAGTTCTTTGCAACATTAGGATCAAGATCTGTAAGAATAACTTCTGTTTTACTGTCAGGAACCAGTTTACCCGGACTTAATTTATTTCGAAGCACCTGATTTACGGTGCTTGTATACAGGTAGCCATTGTGAATAGTCACACCTACAGCAGAGCTGCCTACATCCTTATAATCACCAAAATAAACGATAGAATCTGCCCGTCCATCTTTATTGATATCACGTAAAGCTACTGTGCCTCCTGAACCATTCATAGCCCGGTTATAGGTCAACTTTACATAAATATCTCCATTGTCATTCACAACAAGATGTCTGGCCTTACCAATACTATCTACAACTACCAATGCCTCAAAATCATCCGGTAAAAATAGTCCTCCGTTATCAGCCGAAGCCTTAGGTAAAGTGGTGGAGATCTTTGAACAGGAATATACCAGAATAATGATCAGTGCCAGTACAAGCTTTAAACTGCTGATCCTGGTCCTGAAAAATGTCGAAAAGGACTGAAATAAAATCATTCGATATATCTGTTTTAATTTTAGAGTTTTGACTATTAACGCTTCAGGTATTTGATCAGCAAGCTCATATTCTTTTCGTATTCTCTCGTTGAAATATATTGTTGTTCTGATGCATCAACTATACCTTTTCCATTCTCATCACTCAATTTGGCTGTATTCATTTCTTTACCATCTGCAGTTACAGAATAAGGTCTGCTTATCTGAATGTGCTTTACAAGCCAGCGATCCTGATCCAGAGATCCGATGATCGTATTAATGGCCGCTTCATTTGGAACTGGGCCATTAACCGAACCAGATATCAATTGTTTTTGGGGTAAGGAGCCGTCTTCAACTGTTCCGACCTTTAAAGGCGAGTTTTTAACAGCCTCTTCAACCGGAAGTGAACTTATTCTTTTATACTCATCTTTCAGGTGCTGAATATTGATATTGGCTTTACCGCCATAATGTGCCAGAAGGTTTTTATCATCATAGTCATGCCAGTAATGACCATCACTCACCCCGGAACCTTTTCGATGCGCATAAAGACCTTTATTGGTTCCGATTTCAATAAATGTGGCATGAGTACGTGTACCTCCTTCCCTTTTATCCTGAGGAAGCATAGAGCTTTCAAGCCATTTTATGGCATCCGGGATACGGGCAAGGAATTTACTGTCGCCAGTCAACTGATAGTATTTTAACAAAAGTAAGACATGAGTATAAGTAAATCCGGGCATTAAGGCTGCAGGCTCATAACTACGTGCATAGGTCGGCTGAAGGTCCATATTGTATTGCTGCCCCCATCCGCCCTGGGGATTTCCCTGCTGGGTGATCAGGTAAAAATTCATACCCCGTCTGATGGGATCCAGAAAACGTTCTTCTCCTAGTGTTGCATAACATTGGATAAGAAAATCAATGTTTCCGGAAATCACTTCATCATTAAAAGTGTAAAAAGATGTATAATCATCCTTGCCATTTTTGGGATGGTTATTCTTTAAT
Source organism: Daejeonella rubra (assembly GCF_900103545.1). Lineage (GTDB taxonomy): Bacteria > Bacteroidota > Bacteroidia > Sphingobacteriales > Sphingobacteriaceae > Daejeonella > Daejeonella rubra. The sequence goes on along the minus strand of NZ_FNHH01000034.1, from coordinate 24,234 downwards.
GGATAACGCTGTGGCCATCCACCAAGGGGATACTGACTGTCAATAATTAACTGTATTGCTTTATCCAGAGCAGGTTTAAATTTAAGGTCCATCTTCTGCAGATAGATTCTCAAAAGAAAATTAGCTGGCCCTGAGGTATTTGAATCATCGAAAGTGGTATTATTATAATAGTAATAATACTCTTCAAAACCCCATGCATTCTTACCTATTGTATTATACCATTGTTTTAAAGACCGGTCGCCGGCAAAGTCGATCATGTAGTTCCATCCCCCCTCGGGCCGCTGTCCCCAGATAAGTGCCGATGCTACTTTCTCTGCAGCCTGATAGTAATACTCATCACCTGTTGCGTTATAAGCATCAAGAAAAATATTGCCCATACTTACCGTACCCGGATCCTGAACCCATATCTGGGTCTTGAACCCTTCCAGTTCCCCCCAACGACGGGAAAAATCAGGTAAATAGTGCGCAACGTAACCACCATTGGTACTAGCCTTTTCAACCATGAACTTAGTGGCACTAAGCATTGCAGAACGGACATCCGGATTGAGATTTTTGGGCTGGGCAATACCGCTCTGGACTATCAGAAATGAAAGAGCAACAGCAGAGAAAATGGACCTGAAAGTTGACATCCGGATTTCTTTAATAGTTTACAATTTTCTTTACGCTGGCAATTTGCTTATCAGTAAGGATAAGCTTACCTGCTGCTGCATTTGATTCAAGTTGTTTAACACTGGAGGAAGATGGAATTATTGGACCCATTCCCTTCATTGTCAGCATGTAGGCCATAACAAGCTGACTGAGTTCAACTCCCATTTCGTTTGAAATAGATGCAAGTGCATGTAGTTTACTCATATTTTCAGGACTTGTCTTCGCTTTCAGGTCTCCCTCATCAAATAAACGATCGCCCGGACCAGCATTTACAGGATTAAGATACCGGTTTGTGAGTAGCCCTCTTGCCATCGGGCTCCAGCCAATGAATGATATACCCTGTTCGGAGGCATATTCCATAACACCTTTATCTGCTTCAGCCTCCCCATCGAGCAAATCAAATTGATTTTGAACAGCAAGAATCCGGCTTCTGACAGTCATTTGAGACTGAACAGACTGAAAGGTTTTAAGAATATCAACACTAGCATTTGAAACGGCAAAATAACGTATAAGATCCTGTTTTACCAGATCTTCAATTGCTGATAGACTTTCTTCAGGAGGGGTTGTTCCGTCAAATCTGTGAAAATAGAGAAGGTCAATATGATCAGTTTGAAGCCTTTCAAGACTGGCATATACTGCTTCCATGATATTTCCTCTTGAAAGCCCGCAATGATTCGGGCTCAAACCGTCCATTGTGCCTGCCATTTTTGTAGCAAGCACCACATTGCGCCTCTGGTCGGGATGTTTTTTAAACCACTTCCCTATGATCCGTTCAGAATTTCCGGATGCATTATTATATCTGTTTGCAGTATCCCAAAAAGTAACACCAAGGTCTATGGCCTTGTCAAGAATACCAAAAGATTTTTTTTTATCAATTCGGGAATCATCCCCACTTTCCGGATAACCCATTTTCCATGTTCCAAGACCGATATTTGAAACTTTAAGTCCAGATTTACCCAGAGTGCGGTAAGGCATCTCATTAAAGGTATTTACTTCGAAAGGAGCATTATAAAATGCCTGACCAGGATATTCTTTTTTACTCATCAGAGAATTATTAGGTTATGTTTCTTTACCGTTTCCGGTTATTATATTTTGTTTAAAGCCAGCACATCTGCAAAGCAGATTTCCAGAAAAATTTATTTTATGAAAAGATTCCCGAAGGTTTTTCTCCTCTTTTTAATATCCTGTCAATAGCAAGAATCGATACCATTAACTGACGGGGATAATGATAATGTTCGGCACGAACACTGGTATGCTTTGCCATCTTCCGATCACCACTATCAATGATAAAAGCATATTCCGGACGAACATATTTCTCTCTTACATAGGCTTCTGTACGGGCAAAACAGTTCAATGCCCATTCATCACCAGTATGTTCAATTAGGATCAGTGCACCTATCAGGATCTCTTCCTGTAACCAGCGCAATTTATTCAATGTCCAGGTATTAGTACTGACATTTTCAAGAACATGAAAATGGCCTCCATAGATATCATCCCATGCAACATCCACATGCCTTTTAAACTCCGCCGAGGCTCTTTTGAACAGGTTTGCATCTTTTATAAGCACTGCATAATTCATTACGAAAGCCAATGTTTCACAGCCATGACCGATATCTCCAAACTGTGAAGCCACCGGATCCGTAAGCGGACTCAGATCGTGGGCCAGTGCTTCATTTAACAATTTAAATTCAGGGTTTAGATGATGATTCATGATCGCATCCACACAACGGTCGGCCAATGCTCTGATCTCCTTATCAGGATACTGACGCAGCATTTGTGTAGAAAGACTTAGCAATATCATCCAATGGCCCAGAATCCGGGGACCTGCAACTCTGTTTTCTGCTTTATAGGCATAGGTAAACTCAGGCCGGTCGTAACGTTCTACGGCCTTTAAAATAATATCTTTTGCCTGATCAAAATATCGCTTATCACCAACAGCCTTTGAATATTCCGCTAAGCCTTCAGCAACAAAAAGGTTTCCATAAATATCTCCCTCAACATCTCCAACCGGAACACCCTCTTTGGAGAATGAGGAAATATAATAAGTACCATCTTTTGGCAATAATTTTAATATAAAATCTTTCGATTTTGTGGCAATTTCAAGATAACGGGGTTTCTTTTCAATATTGTTATAGAGAAATGAATACATCCAGATACCTCTTCCTTCAAACCAGGCACGTTTGCTGGTATTGATAAGTTTCCTGCTAAGAATGTCAATAGAACACATAAATCCACCTAGTTCATGATCAACCACATAGCTATCCATATTGGGAATGAACTTACCCAACAGGGCTTCCATATAGGTTTGACGTAGCTTTTTCAGGTTAAGACCTGAAATCTTACTAATTTCTGCTGTAGTTTCAATGCCATTGGCAGATGCATCGGTTGTAATTAAGGAAACTCCAAGGGTCCCTGCACTAATAATTCCCAATCCTGCAATTGAGTTCCTTCTTAAAAAGTCTCTTCTTGAATATTCTTTATTCATCATAAATTAAAACTGCTGCAATTTGTTTTTTAGTTCTGTTTAGATCAGTCAAATAAATTTGAAACCTTGCCTTTGCGATTGAGCATTCTCTTCACTGCCAAAAGATTGAGCATAAGATGACGCGGATGATGATAATGTTCAGCTCTAAACCTGGCGTAATCTTTCATATACCTGTCGCCGGCTGAAGCCCAAAATAAATTACCGGGTATATCAAACTTCTGGTGTACATATTCCAGAGTTTCATTGAAACATTCCTGCGCCCAGCTATCACCTGTATGTTCTGTCATAAACAAGGTACCAATAAGAACTTCTTCCTGAAGCCAAAGCACCTTATCTACCTTCCAGGTATTATTTCCCACATGGTCCAATGCCCGGAAATAACCACCATAAACATCATCATGAGCAACAATAACATGCCTCTTAAACACTTCGGCTATCCGATCGAACAGTTTCTTATCCTTTCTGCGCGCCGCCTCAAAAAGAAGCATCCAGCAGGTTTCAATTCCATGTCCGGTATAGGCAAAATCTTTGTATGAATTATCGGGTCTGCTCATGTCATGATTCAGAACTTCATTAAAAAGTTTGTATTCCGGGTTTAAGTGATGATTCAAACATGCATCGAGACAACGATCAGCCAGTTTTTGCATTTCTGCATCCGGCCCGTTCTCAAGAATTTGTGTTGCAGCTCTGAGAAACACCATCCAATGTCCTAAAACTCTGGGAGCGGGAATTTTTGGTGCGTCAGGATTCAAATAAGCAACATAATAATCATAATCAGGGCTATCATAACGATCCAGGCATGACAGAATTACTTTCTTGGCGAGTGTGAAATATTGTTTTTCACCGGATGCTTTTGCGAACTCGGCAAGGCCTTCAGCTACGAACAAACTGCTGTAGATATCCCCAGGACCAGATAAGGGGTTTCCTTCCCTGTCAAAGGAGGATGTCCAGAAACTATTATCTTTGGGCTGTAACTTGAGTATGAAATCTTTTGATTTGCGGGCAGCTTCCAGATATTTTGGATTTTTATCCAGGTTATTATAGAGAAAAGAATAGGTCCACATTCCCCTGCCCTCAAACCAGGCAGACTTATTACTGTTAACCTGCCGGCCATTAGTAATATCCACTGAACACATAAAGCCACCATTTTTATGATCAATTACCCATTTATCCATATTTGGGATAAAATGGTCGAAAAGATCTGATTTGTATCGGTCATGCAGCTTTTCAAGGCTTAACTTAATTCCATCAGCACTTAAAAAACCTTCTTTTCTTTTTCCCGCTGTTTCTGCATTTTCAAATCCATAAGCTCCAAGGCTTAAACTTCCAATGCCCGCAATCAGGGAGCCTGACATAAACTGTCTTCTTCTCATTTTTCAGTAGTTAGATTCGTTAAATCCATTGATGTGTAAAGGCTTAAAGCATTTTTCCATCGGAACTAAAAATACAATTATTTTGATATTAGCACTCCTATTTGTTAATAAAATATTTGCTTTAAAACCATTGGGTACGTAAACATAAATATTTTACCAGAAATCAGTCCCTGATAAGCTTTGTAGAATGCTTACTAAGGAAGTATCAGGTTCTGATCAGCATAATTAAAAAAACTAATAACCTGTTAATCGGTCAGAATACTGTATAAACTATGTAACAATACTGATTTGTATCCAATTCATGAGCTGTGGGGGATTATCTTTGACATTAAAATATTAACTGAAAGTTCAGGCAACTGCTTCAAAAACAATGATTAAGAAACCTGTGACTAATTGGCCTATGAAAAGAACCCTCCTTACCTTCACTTTTGTTATATGTTTTTTACAAGGTTATTCTCAGTCGTATATAGTAAAGGGAATTGTCCAGGATACATCAGGTATACCATTAACAGGCACACTTATTAAACTCAAATGGGCAGGCGACAGCCTTGCTACGGCAGCAGATATCAATGGTGCCTTTTCATTCAATAATGTTAAGTGGCCCGAATTTAATTTTTCTGCTGCATTTCTTGGTTTTGAAACCTTTATGAAAACCTATAAGATCACAGAAGGGAATTCACTAAATATCCCTGCAATAACATTAAAAACATCATCCAACACACTGAACGAAGTAGTAATAACGGCTGTGACTTCAATAAAGATCGGCGAGGACACGGTTTCATTCAATGCAGCGGCATATCCAGTTCGTCAGGGTGATGCAGTAGATGAGGTGCTTAGAAAACTACCTGGAGTGAAAGTGGATGTCGACGGAAATGTTACCAATCAGGGAGAGGCGATTACAAAAATACGGATCAATGGAAAGGATTTTTTCGGAACTGATGTAGCCACTGCAATCAAGAACCTACCAGCCGATATCATAAAAAATCTTCAGTTTATTGACGATTATGGTGATCAGGCCAGACTTACGGGTATAAAAACCGGAGAACCTGAGAAGATATTGAATCTGACCATACAGGAGGACAAGAAAAAGGGATATAGCGTAAGGATGTCCGGCGGTTTGGGAAATCAAGATCGATACAATACCTATTTGAGAGGAAACACCTTTAAAGGTGATCAGCAGATCTCATTTGACGGCACAATAAATAACACCAATATGCGTGGTGGCGGAAATGGAATTACCAATACCAATGCTGTCAATACAAACTACCGGAATGACTGGGGCAAAAAATTCTCTGCTGATGCCGCATACGGTTTCAATAATAGAAAAAACACAACTCTGACCAAAACTTTCACACAAAACTTTCTTGAAAATTTTACTCGCCGTGAAAATGCTTCAACAAACAATAGCAGCAATAATTTCAGTCACGAGTTTTCAGGAAATATGGAATACAAGCCAGACTCACTTAATTTCTTTAAGATCTCTCCCCGTATTACTTTCAATGATAACAGCTCAGATAATCAGGGATTATATGATATAGCCCAGGAAGATCTAATTACAGAAAGAACTAACTTATCTGGAACAGATGCCACATCCCTGAATATGTCAACCAATCTGTTTTATAATCACAGGTTCCATAAAAAAGGCCGTAATATTAGTGTCAGAGGAAATTTTAATTATTCTGAAGGAGATAATTTCAGAAATGTATTGAATAACTATCTTATCAAACAAAGCGGAAACGACTCTACACGGATACAGAATCAATTGATAGACAATGTCAATGATAATTTCTCCACATGGGGCAACATATCTTATATGGAGCCTTTATGGAAGAAGAATTACCTGGAATTCAGCTACAGCCGGAGTCATTCAATTACTAATACTACCCGTGAAACAAGTGATATAGTAAATACTCAGCCGGTTCTGAATTCCGATCTGAGTAATGAATATGAGTATCAATTCACCACTAATCGTTATGGATTAAGTTACAGGTTTATTGAACAAAAATTTAATTATACATTAGGTTTAAATGCACAACCAACTTTACTGGAAGGCAGAAATTTGAGCAGAGGTATCGACACAAGAAACAAAACATTCAACATCATTCCATCTGCACGCCTTTCATATAAATTTTCCAAGCAGCAGGCATTGCAGGTCAATTACTGGGGCAGAAGTAATCAGCCTGGCTTCCTTCAATTACAGCCAATAACTGATAATTCTAACCTTCAGAATACAATTACAGGAAACCCGGATCTGAATCCGGAGTTTGTTCACTCTTTCAATGCCCGCTACAATCAGTCAGACTGGGACAAAGGGCATATTCTGTATGCGAATCTGGCTCTTAACCAAACTCAGGATAAGATCGTTACCACCAAAGTACTGATCCCAAATACAATTAATCAGGTGACAAGTTATACCAATACTGATGGGTTCTACACTGTGCGGGGTGACTACTCTTACGGGGTACCTTTTGCAGAGCGTAAATTCACCATTACCTATTCAGGAAGTGGTGCATTAAATAATAATGTGGCTTTTATAGATCAGTCAAAGAACATTGCAAAGAATTTCATTGTCAGACAGGAAATTGAATTTGAAGTTGACATTAAAGATGTGATCGATGCGGAACTTGAAACTTCCTACTCAATCAATACGACCCGATATTCGCAAGAAACCTTTGAAGATCGAAAGACCAATACAATTGAAATTGAATTCAGAGGAAGAAATTACTTTTTCAAAGATCTTACTCTGGGATATGACCTCAGAAAAACCATCAATTCAGGATTTGACAATTCAATCATCAAAAATCCAACAATTTTAAGGCTGTATACTGAATACCGATTTATGAAAGGTAATGTTGGTGCACTCAGATTAGAGGCATTTGATATTTTCGATCAAAATTCAGGGATATCCAGAGATGTGTTTGACAATATTATTATCGATCGTCAGGTTAACCGTCTTGGAAGATACTTTATGCTTTCATTTAACCTGCGTCTAAATAAATTTGGCGGCGGCGCGGTAACGAGAAACTAGTTGTTCATAAAAGCTGATAACCTGGAATTGTCAATGCTACAATTCAATTCCCAAGTAAGACCCCGTATTTAGTTGCTTTCAGCATTGAAAAATAGTCGAACACCCTCTTTGAGATAGCAGCAATAATATCAGAGGGGGTGGCAGAAGTTTTATAATTCTCCATTACTGCAATGGCATACGGGCTGTTTGATAAATAAACTATTCCCCATTCAGTTGACACCCCTCCCATACCTCCAGGTTTGAATGCAAGCTTCACATTTGATGGAAGTCCACCGGCAAGCTTACTATTTTCTATGGGATTCTTTTTCAGGATAGATAAGATCTCTTCTGAACTTGTTTTATCGATGAACTTCCCTTCGTGCAATAACTTCATTATTCGGGCAGCCTCCGCTGGAGTAGATAAATTCTCCTCATTACGCAAGGAAGCAGGCTGATCGATCATTTTTCGCTGAACCTTCGTATTTGGAAAACCTAAAGACTGCATGGTACTATTGATATTCTTCATTCCCACGAGCTCGATCAGAGTATTCGTTGCTGAATTATCGCTTAATCCAATCATCAGCATACAATAATTACGAATACTCAGATTAACCGGATCGGTCATTGCATTCAATATGCCCGAACCGGCTACGATGTTTGAAGCAACTAATGGTTTAATGTCTGATAGCGCAAATTTCTTTTCATGAGCCTGCTTGTAAACCTCCATCAGGATCGGGATCTTGATAGCACTGGCTTGAGTGAAAACAATATCAGAATTAATTCCAATGATTTCTCCACTGGTCAGGTCAATGGCCATCAAACCAGTGAGTGAAGGTGACGAGCCAATGATCTCTTTCAGATCATTCTCAGTCTTTTGTTTTAAAATCTCCCTCGCTGAAACCTGCGCAAAAGCAGTCATTTGAATGATACAAAAACCAATTAATAGCAGGGCTTTTTTCATATTTTTTTATTGATAATTTTAGATTTTAAAAGACAATATTTTTTTTATTTAAGACAATTGTCTTGCCTGAATCATTCTCTTTCAAAGGATTCAGAACTTTTTGATTCAAAGCTAAATTTCTGCCAACTAGTCCCGGGCACAATTTTCAGAGTACAAAATCCGGATTTTCAGTGATACGCTTTCCTTCATTCTGAAAGGTCTCTATATAATTTGAGATCCGTTTTTTTGCAACATTCAGATCAGAATTGTTCAGGTTGATATTCAGCAGATCAATGAACCATGGAATCTTGAATTCATTGAATACATAGATCTCAGCGATCTCCCGGGCAATTGGAAGTGTTGTTGTTTTTGAAGCATCATAAACATCCTTATTATCAGCCTTCAGCAGTTTAGAATATTCCTCTTCAATCAATCTTTTGAGCAGATCAAAACTGAATACATCTCCTGCATTCACACCGGTTTCGACATCTGAATCAGTAAATCTGGCACCTTTATGTACCCATTCCCATACTATACTTAATCTTATCTCGCCTGTGGCCATATCTTCCATCAGGTAAAGGATATCGTCATTGCCAAAATCATCTGCTGCCTTAAGAGCTGCAGCCTGCATTCCCTGAGCAAATGCATTGCCATATTGAATAGCAACACTCAAAAGGTTGCGTGCACCTCTGATCGTTATCGGGGCTGGTTCCAGCAGAATTAAGCCATCCGCATCCTGCTGGGTATAAGTAAGTGCTGGAAATTTTCTTCCCACCTGATTCGCTTCCCCTGATTTTTCCCATACCGGCCTGACGATATTTACCATTTTCCAATGCGCCACCCATTTTCCGCTGGCACCTTCTCTTTGTTCTCTCTCAGCTCCGGCAAATGCCTTTTTCATACTTGCAGACACACCGTCAGGAGATCCAACCGGTATATTGGGTTCCATCCCACCCTGCCAGATCGCACAATTTCCATTTATATCAGGTGTATTCACCGCTCTGCGAACACGGTCTTCATAGTTACGCATATAACCATAGGTCATGGTTACCGACTCAATATTCGGATTGATGAAGGTCTTATCCCATGCCATGGCATCAGAAACACTGTTTATATAATCCCATCGGCCTGTATTATAGCCAACAAAATGTTTTCCTAGTACAGCCCTGATCTCCATCAGCTGATAGGTTGCCTCCAGCTGCTCAACGAGAAGATATACCTTGATTGTTCCTGTTTCAAGTCCGAGATGGGCTTCTAGTGCAGTCAGCATTTTATTCCATAGTGCTGCCTCTGTTGCAGTCTGTATCTTGGGAAGATAAAGTACAATGGAAGAACCGGAAATCTGCAGTTGTCTGTAATTATTAACCACATAAAGGCAAAGATCAGCTATGGAAGCGGCCATTGCTACCCCTTCCGCATCACGGATATGACGATCATCCAAATGAAGCCCGCGGCAACGGAAAATCTTAGTCGTAAAGTCGAGCTGTGTCTTCCAATCCTTAACCATTGGATACCCCAAAAAACCTTCCGACCAACGGTTCATTTCACCAGCAACTTGTTCTGCTACTTTTAAGAAAACCGGATCTTTGGATATCGCCAGCTTCAGGTTACGCTGATTATCAAGCGACATGCTTGCGATCTGACCCAATGCGTCCTCCCCATCAAACATCCATCCGTCTGCACCTGATAAAAGTGCATAAGCCGCATTTCTGATGCTGCTCTCCAAACTTGCATTTGGCTTTGAAGCAGGACCAGTACCCTGAATCCACTGGCGCTGAAGGTCATGCGGAATAGCGGATCCTTCAAATTTTCCATCCCGTGCATCCTGAACTTTAATATCAGTTCCAGGGATCATACTTTCAGGATCATAAAAAGTGATTCTCGTTTTATTCTTCTGACGGTCGTTTCTTCTTTTGATCCTTTCGGTCATCAGGTCCTTAACAGACTTATTAAAATGTGCAAGAGCATTCAGCGCATCTATTGCCTCAACAGTATAAATATCCTGGTATTCCTCTTGAAGGTTATCACGGATAATGATGGCATTGTTTTTCATTAGTAAATAATTGTTTTTAAATAGCAATGAAGCTTGCATGAGCTTATATTTATGTCTTTTTGTGAGCGGCAAGCGCATGCAGGTTTCATAGTATAGGTATTCCTGTAAGATCATTTTATTAAATAAACAGTCATGCTAAGTGGGCCATGTGCACCCAAAACCAATGCCTGTTCAATATCAGCCGTTTTTGAAGGTCCACCGATAAAACCACCAAAGCCATATTCTTCATCTGCAATTTTAGCATAAGCCTCATGCATGGTGGATACGATAACTGACTCATCCACTACCACCGCAAGGTGCTGAGAAATATAAGGTATGATACGATGCCCCATAACCTCTTCGGTTAACCAAACAGCACCATTCTCTGCAACAGCCAAACGTGCCTCAATAATAGCCAGTTCCACATCTTCAAAGCTATGGGGCTCAACAGATGCTGAACAAAACTCAGCTACATCACTCAATGCAGGCAGAGTGCTGACAATCCTTTTTCCGGTGTCGAAATTCTCCCTGATGTGATTTTTTACTGCTTCCATATTGGCAGCACTATACACAATTCCTCCTATTCCTGAAAATGTATCTTTGTATTTTTCAACAAGATCTTCTTCAGGAACTTTAAACCCGGAGATATCCGGAAGGGAAGTTAAAGGGGGCTGATTTTTCAAAACAGCTGCCAGTATACTATCTCTGCTGCTCATTTGTTTTTATTTTTTATCATTATTACTCAGCTTTTCGAACCATTTTTTGCATACCATTCGCCAAAAGATTGCTTGGGACTATCAGGCATTTCGCGCTGTTTATACCAGGGATTGAATTTATTATTGATGGCAAAAGGTGCATGATTTAATATCCAGCGACCTGTTTTGCCAGCAGTTTTATAGATCTCAGGAGATGACAAAGTTAATGCCATGGCCTTCATACTGAATGTCTTACGACTTGCTGAATATCCTTCTTTCACTATAACCTGACGCCATTTATAAAGCTGATCGTGGATCGGGATCTTAACCGGACAAACATTGGAACATGATCCGCACAAAGTGGAAGCAAATGGAAGATCCGCATGTTTTTTCATGTCAAGATTCGGAGCTAAAATAGCACCAATCGGACCCGATATCGTGTTATGATAACTCAAGCCACCACTCTTGCGATATACCGGGCAGGTATTCATACAGCCACCGCATTTTATACATTTTAATGAATCCCTGAAATCAGGACGGGCAAGCAATGCACTTCGCCCCTTATCAACTAATACCAGGTGCATTTCCTGTCCCGGACGGGGTTTTCTGAAATGACTGGAATAAATAGTGATCGGCTGACCGATGGCACTTCTGGCGAGAAGTCTGAGGAATACCCCAAGATGCTTACGCTCAGGAACGATCTTCTCAAGTCCCATGGAAGCTATCTGAACCTCGCATAAATGAGCTCCCATATCAGCATTACCCTCATTGGTACATACCACATACTCACCCGTTTCTGCCACGGCGAAGTTCACACCTGTTAAAGCCGCACGCCTGGTCATAAATACATTACGGAGATGCTTACGGGCAACGCGAGTTAATAATGTAGGGTCAGAAAGGCCCTTTTCCGTTCCCAGATGCTCATGAAACAATTCTCCAATCTCCTCCTTTTTCTTATGGATACAAGGCAATACAATATGGCTAGGTGGCTCATTATCAATTTGTTGAATATACTCCCCCAGATCGGAGTTAATCACATCAATTCCACGCTCGGCAAGATATTCATTCAGATGGCATTCTTCAGTGAGCATGGACTTGCTCTTAACCATCTGATTGATATTCTTCTCACTTAATATTTTATAAATAATCTGGTTATGCTCCTCTGCATCTGCAGCCCAATAGACTTTCACCCCATTTCTTTTGAGATTCTCTTCAAATTGCAGGAGGTAATCGTGCAGATTTGATATCACATTGGATTTAATTGCTGAGGCCGCTTCCCTTAACTCCTCCCACTGAGGAGTTTGGTTTGCTGAACGGTCGCGTTTTTGCCTGATCCACCAAAGGGCACCGTCGTGCCAGTCGACACGATCTTCGTCCTTATTGAATGCTTCTGCTAATGCTGCGTGATCTTGTGTGCCTTTCATGCCTTTATGGATGAACAATTTAATATTTCTGCTATATGAATGATCTTAACCTTACTGTTATTGCGCTGAAGGATTCCCTCCATATGCATCAAACAGGAAAGATCGGGTGATGTAATATACTCTGCACCATGTTTTGTATGATCTGTTATGCGGTCTTTTCCCATTTTTACTGAAACTGCTTCTTCTGCTATACAGAATAATCCGCCAAAACCACAACACTCATCTACCCTGTCAAGCTCAGTTAATTCGAGTCCCTGAACCATATTTAATAATTGTTTTGGTTTTGAAAAATCAGGGGCAACAAGTTCAGACATCTGGGCAAGGTGTAAACCTCTCAGACCATGACAACTCTGGTGAAGGCCAACTTTATGAGGGAAACAAGCATCCAGTTTCTCTATTTTAAGCACATCTGTCAAAAATTCAACAAGCTCATAGATCTTTCCTCTGATCGAGGCAGCTGCCTTTTCATCAGCATGAGAGTGCAAATGGTCTTTAATATGTAGAACACAACTTGCTGAAGGCGCTACCACATAATCAAATCCGGAGAAATTCTCAATAAAAAGATCATTACATGACTGTGTAAGATGCTCATAACCCGAATTGGCCATAGGCTGACCGCAACAGGTTTGTTTAGAGGGATAACTAACATCAGCACCCAGTTTCTGCAGCAATTCGAGAGTTGCTATGGCCGCATTGGGATATAACTGGTTAACATAACAGGGGATAAAAAGACCGATTTTCATATTTTTTTTTCATTCCAAAAATTAATCCTCAACACCAATCATTCGCAGAACAAAATACACAATTTTTATAAAGTTAAAATAGTTAAAAGGCGATTTCTACGAGTTAAACAAAGAAATTTTCAGGAAATTTTCTGATACTTGAGCAATAAAAACCGGAATCAATTTTTTCAAGCCATGAAAGTGAAATTTTTATACCTATTTATTAGCCTTTTTGCATTTCAGTACAGCTATGGACAGTCAAAGCAAAGCAATGGTCTGCATACTGATTCTCTTAGCCACGGTGACTTACAGCGTAAATACATATACTATATTCCTGCAGGAATTGAGAATCTGAAAAAAGTACCTGTGGTATTTTTCCTTCATGGAATGGGTGCAAGCGCTCAGATAGGTGTAAATGTTCTAGGACCCCAGTACCATTCGCGTGCTGAACGTGATAAGGCCATTGTGGTTTATCCGGATGCCACTTCAAAGCACTGGAACGATAAACTAGGAGGATCTTACCCACTTACAGATAAAATTGATGATGTAGGATATCTTACTTCCCTGATAGACCTGTTTGTACGGGATTTCAAGGCAGACCCTAACAGAGTTTACTTCTCGGGCAGTTCAAACGGGGGAATGATGACCTACCGCTTAAGCTGCGATATACCTGAAAAGATCAGAGCCATAGCACCATTTGTTTCAACTATTAGTCCGCAGATTGCCGAACAATTTGCAACAGCAAAACCAATTCCCATCATTATTACCAGTGGTACTGCAGATTCAATTATCAAATGGGAAGGCGGTCCTGTTAAAGTAACGCGTACACCAAGACTATTCTCAGGAGATGAAAATATAGCCTACTGGAAAGCCAGAAATGGGGTTAAAAGCAAAGCCAAAGTCACGGTTTTACCGGATGTAGAACCAGGCGATAAATCTACCGTCGAGGTTCATCATTACAAAAGCAGGAACGATGTGGTTCTTTACAAGATCATTAATGGAGGTCATACACACCCAACCTTAAGGGAAAGCGGGAAACCTCTGGTACCAGGTAAAAACATGGATTATAATTCTTTCGAAACCATTTGGGACTTTTTATTGTCTTATAAATAAGTATCAGGAACCAGGAACCAGGACAAAATTCAATTAACTGAAAAATCACTTTTTGTAAATTGATAAACGAAGATGAGGGATGATGTCTGAGGTATGATGACTGAGGTATGAAGTATGATGGCTAAGAGTATAAATCTTACCTTGGACAAAATAACTTACTACTTATAACCTACTACTTATAACCTACTACTTATAACCTACTACTTATAACCTACTACTTAAAACTTATAACTTATAACCTACTACTTAGAACTTAGAACGTAATACTTACAACGTAAAACTTAAAACTCAAAATGCGCGATATCAGCCACAAACAGATCACCCTCCGCACCGCAAGAGCAGTTGCTATTATTTTTTGTTCGGAGAAAAGTATTGAATTGATCCGTTCGAATGAGCTCCCAAAGGGAAACCTTTTTGATGTGGCGCGTGCAGCGGGGTTTTTAGGTGCAAAGCTTACCCCTCAACTCCTTCCCCATTGCCATCCGGTTACTATTGATGCAATGGAATTCACGTTCGATTTCATCAATAGAGAACTACATACAGAGCTCTTTGCTGAGGATATATTGAACAGAAGCGGAATTGTGATTATGGGTGAGGCTAAATCCATCGGACGTACAGGCATTGAAATGGAAACATTAACCGCTGTTTCTGTTACTGCGCTCGAGATCTACGATATGCTTAAGCCGGTTGATACCAAACTTGAGATCGGCAATATCAGATTATTGGAAAAGAAAGGCGGCAAAAGCGATCGCAACCGTTTTATTGAAGAATCTCCATCCTGCGCAGTCCTTGTTTGTTCTGATTCTACCGCACGTGGTGAACGTGAGGATAAAAGTGGTCTGCTGATCTCCGATATGCTGAAAAAAGTTAAGGGTAATGTTCTTCATTATAAAATACTTCCCGATGATAAAGAGGCCATCCAGAAACAGATAAAAGATTGGGTTGCGGATGATATCCAATTCATTTTTACTACGGGTGGAACCGGATTAGGCCCCCGTGACAATACCGTCAGTGCAGTGAAGGAAATACTGGAACGGGATGCTGATGGCATTACAGAAGCTATGAGAACTTTCGGACAGATGCGTACTCCCTTGGCCATGATGAGTCGTTCAGTAGCCGGAGCTATCGGTAAAACAATGATCATCACCCTACCGGGAAGCCCCAATGGTGCCAAAGAATCTCTGGAAGCTATTTTGCCGGGTGTTTTCCATGCACGCAAGATGATGGAAGGTGGAGGCCATTAGTCGGTTTTTGCTTTGTTTTTCATAAGAAGACAAAAAACGGTAATGGGTTCTGACCTCCGGCAAAATCCCCTGCTAGCGACTAAATTTCTCTTTGGCTGTATCGACAAGGTAATAGATCATCGGGACTAAAAAGACTGTCAGAACCAATGATGAAAGCAGTCCGCCAATAATTACCCATGCTAATCCATTCTTCCATTCTGAAGCTGTTCCTGATGCCATTGCAATAGGAAGCATACCAATAACCATAGAAAGGGTAGTCATCAAAATAGGTCGCATCCTTCCTTTTCCTGCGAGAATCAGTGCCTCCTTGAAATGTTTACCCTCAGCCTTTAGCTGATTGGTAAAATCCACGATCAGAATAGCATTTTTCACAACCAAACCCATCAGCATTATCAATCCTAGCAAAGAAAATAAACTCAAATTATTCAGTGATAAGTTTAAAGCCAGAAATGCACCGATAGCAGCCAGCGGAATTGAAAATAATACTACAAAGGGATAGACAAAACTATCGTAGAGCGCTACCATTATAAGGTATATCAGAAGAAATGACATTAGCAAAACTGAACCCAGTGCCCCAAAACTATCATTCTGCCTTTTAATATCACTCCCCCAGGTCATTAGTATTCCATCTGGTAGCGGATTCTGTTTTAAATAGGCAACAACATCATCTGCCACTGTTCCCGATGGCCTGCCCAGGGCATCTGAAGTGAGTGTAACTGCAGGCTGGCGATCCAGACGTTCCAGAAGAGATGGCGAATTATCCTGTTCAACCGTGGCAAATTGTGACACCTTCAGAGTCATACCATTTGGGTTTACAATTGACAGGTTTTGAACATCGTCATAGTTTTGGCGGCTAAATTCATCCAGCCAGATCCTTACAGGATACTCCGTACCATTCTCGGTTAGTGTTGCATCATCATTTCCTGTAAATGCTGTCCTGAGATTTATTCCTACGTAGGCGGTACTTAAACCTAAACGCTGCATTTTATCTTTATCCGGTATGATTTTATATTCAGGATTTCCTTGTTCAACTGATAAACGAACATTATCAGCTCCCGGAATTTTTTCTATGATAGACCTCAATTCGCTGCCTGTTTTCATCACCAGATCAGAATTACTTCCGCTTAAGGTAATTTCAATGGGCGCTGAACGTGGAATTAAACCCAGTGCAGCCATGGAATAATTGATCCCCGGATACTTCATTTTCAGTTCTTCACGAAGCTTTTTCATGAATTCTTCTGTCGGGACATCATTCAGTTCTTTCTTTGATTTCAACTGTATGGTAAACTCTGTTTTATTAGCAGAACCAAGTCCAAGACTTCCAATACCTGTACTGGGGCCGCCCACATTACTGAATACGCTTAGGACTTCAGGCTTTTTAGATATCACATCCGCAATTTTCAGGGAGATCAAATTGTTCTGTTGGATAGACATTGATTTGTCAAACTCAAGATTCATTCTGAATTTCCCCTGATCCCCCGTTGAAATCAACTCCTTTCCAATAATTCCCTGCTTCATGATCCCCAGGGTCATGGCCGAAAGCAGGATCACAATACCAGTGAAGATCAATTTATGATTCAATACCCACTCCAGCTTTATACCGTACCACTCCGTAAACCCTTCGAGCTGACGCTCGAACCAAAGCAAAAAACGATTAAAAAAATTGCTTGGTTTCAAATCATCTTTCTTTCCGATTCTTGATGCCAGCCATGGGGTAAGCGTGAATCCAACCAGTAAACTGGTAAGGGTTGATGTAATCACAACAATTGAGAATTGTTTAAGCATGTCAGCAACAAAAACCTGTAAAAAAAGTATCGGAAGGAAAACAACCACGTCGACCAATGTTATTGACAAGGCCGAAAATCCGATCTCCAAACGTCCATCCATTGAAGCAATTCTTTTTTCTTTACCCCTGTCCAGATGCTTTTGTATATTCTCTAAAACGACAACAGCGTCATCTACCAGTATGCCAATGATCAATGACATAGCAAGCAAGGTCATTAAATTAAGGGTGTATCCCAGTATCCACATAACCGCAAAGGCAGTGACAAGGGAAGTAGGAATGGCAATTATAACGATCAATGAATTTCTGAAACTCCTAAGAAAGAGCAGCATAACGATTGAAACCAGAATTACAGCAAGAATCAAATCAAAAACCACTGAATCAACTGCGGCAATGGTATTATCAGTACTGTCATCTGCAATTACAAATTTTGTAGCTGAGCCTGCATTCAGGGCTTCAATAGTTTTGATTTTTTCACGTACCGATCCGGAGACTTCTACCGCATTCGCATCACCCTGCTTTTTCAATAATAGTCCGATACCATTTTCCCCATTAAAACGGCTGATCGATGTTATTTCTTTAACACCATCGGTCACATTTGCAATATCCTTGATGTAAACCGGGCTTCCCTGAACAGGCATGGCTATCTGAACGTTTTTAATATCCTCTATTTGAGTAAATTTTCCTGATAAACGAACCGAGCTCTTTTCCTTTTCAGTTTGTACCTGCCCTGTCGGAAGGTCAAGTCCGGAGCGATTGATTGCTTCAACAACCTGAGTCAATGAAAGCCCATACAGTCTTAATTTATCCTGATCTACCTTGATCTGTATCTCTCTTTCCTGTCCGCCCAGTATGCTAATTTCTGCAACACCCTTAATCTGTTGTATCTGAGGCAGGTACTCATCCTTCATCTTCTGATAGAATTCTGTTGCCGGTAAATTACTGGTAGCAATGATTGACATGATCGGAAGATCATTTGGAGAAACTTTAGTCATCACCGGACTCATAACATCTTCCGGAAGATCCTTCCGGATATTATCAATATAGCGCTGAGCATCCTGCATAGTTTTATCCAGATCTGTCCCGTATTTAAGATTGGCAATGATAACCGAAGCATTTGGCAGGGACTTGGTTACCAGATAATCTACACCTTCCAGATTAGCTAAAGCATCTTCTATTTTTCGGGAAACAGAAGTTTCTACTTCAGAAGGTTCAGCTCCGGGATAAACCGTCCTGATCACAACTACCGGCTGATTAAAATCTGGCATTAGCTCGTAACTGAGATTTTTATATCCTATGATACCTAAAAGTGTGAGTACACTAAAAAGCACGATGATCAGTGAAGGGCGTTTGATTGATATTTCTGTAAGATTCATTTCTCGCTGATTTATTTAATGATCACATTAGCACCGTCAAAAAGATTGATAAAACCAGACAGTATAATCATATCTCCTTCATTCAGTCCACTATTAATTACACTGTTATTCTTTACCCGATCAGAGATGGTTATGTTTTTCAGAAAAGCCTTACCTTTTGATATAGAACCGGAATTTTCAGTATTTCTGACCAAGTAAACCTGAGTCTGATCATTTGTTTTGATTATCGCTGAAGAAGGGATCATAATTCCTTTCTCCTGAATGACAGAAGCCAGATTCACTTTTCCAAACATCCCTGATTTGATCTTCTGGTCTGATGTATTGTTCAGGGTAAATTGCACAGGATAACTACTGCCGGAATTAGCTTTATTGCCTATCATGCTTGTTTTTCCTGACATGTTAATTTCAGGATAGGCATCAGAAGTAATACTATACGAATGATTCTGAACAAACATATCCAAGTCATTCTCAGCAACATTTACCGTAAATTTTAACCTATGAATATCAGTGATCTGAAGTAAAGGAATTCCGGGGGAAGCAAATGCACCCTCCTCACTGATCTTAGCGGTGACAAAGCCATCAAAAGGAGCTCTGATCGTTGTTTTATTGATCTGCTCGATCAATGATGCCCTTTGCACCTGAGATGACTTTAAACCAAGCTCGGCCTTTTCTAATTGAATGCCCTGAATTGCACCGGCCTTTGCTAATATTGAGTATCTAGCCACATCTGCCTGAAGGCCTTCCATCTGGACTTCAATATTCTTTAGCTGCAATTTCAATAATGAATTATCCAGAATTATTAGCGCCTGCCCCTTTTTTACTGAACTGCCAGCATCTACCAATACAGAATTGATCTTACCCTGAACTTCAGAACTGATCTTCGATTCCCTATATGGCTCAAATGTTCCTGTAAATGCGAATTCAGTATTTAAGTCTTCCAGTTTAATCGTGTCTGTTTGAACGTTAATTGCCTGCGTCTTATCATATTGATAAACACTTTTTTGAGTGACCTCCTTATTACTCTTAAGCCTTATCACTGCAACCGCGATCAGGGCTATTGGAATAACGATGATTAAAACTTTTTTAATTACTGCCGATTTGCTGTTCATAGCTGTTATTTTTTGAATGTTGAAATGTTTCCGGTTAATTTTTTCAGTTCAAGGTCCGCCTTCAGATAATCGACAACAGCCGAAAGATATGTTTGCTGTGCTTCACGCAAAGTATTATCACTAAGAAGTACATCGTTTAAACTTGCTGTCTGATACTTTTGCTGAAGAAGGGTTTGCTCATATATTGTTTGGGCAAGATTTAACTGATCTGATATTGTTTTGATAGACCTTTGAGCAAGATTACGCTGTAGTTTTGCATTTTCCACCTGCATGGCATTTTGCTCAGTGAATAAACTATTCTGTAGTTCATTATTATTTAGCTCAAATCTTTTCTGATTCACTTTTTGCTGTGATACAGCTCCATTAAACAATGGAAAAGAAAGCTGTACTCCAGCAAATCCGACAGGATAAAATTTCAAAAATGAATTGGGCTGTTTGTCG
The DNA here is from genome assembly GCF_900103545.1 of Daejeonella rubra. Lineage (GTDB taxonomy): Bacteria > Bacteroidota > Bacteroidia > Sphingobacteriales > Sphingobacteriaceae > Daejeonella > Daejeonella rubra. The sequence continues at coordinate 3,842 of NZ_FNHH01000034.1, read as the reverse complement.
TATCCAAAACCCGTGGTTCCATAGGTTCCAAATAAAGAAAGCATTGGCAATTTGGACTTTTTCAAAGTATTGAGTTCAACTTTCAGCAAGCGGTTTTGTATTTCAGAGACCCGAACATCTATGCTGGAAAATGTCTGAAACTCTTCAGGAAGTTGAAACTGTATAGTTGGATCTATTTGAATATCCCTTTCAATCGATACACCCATGGCAAATTTCAGGGCATTTAAGATCTGCTGATATTTGCTGTTGACCGCTTCCTTTTGGGTGTTCAATTGTGTTACCTGTAACTCTGTCTTATTCAGATCTGTACTTTTGGCAAGCAATTGCTCATGCAGAAGTTTCATATTGCTCAATAACCTTTTTGCATTCAAGAGATTACTATCAATAAAAGCTTCCTGATGATACAGAATACTAGCGTTATAGTACAAATTGGCTATTTCAAAAAATACCTGCTCCTCAGTTTTTTGAAGTTGAAGATGATTAAGTTCTGAAGCTATTTTGCTTGTTTTGATCGCTCCATAAACCTGAGCATTATACAAAGGCATTGTTAATTGCACATTGGCATTCATATTATGAGGGACCCCGAACCGGGCCTCCTTAAACTGCCCTTCCTGACCACCAAATACCGACATTGGCAATAACTGATATGGCAGATCAGCAAAATATTTATAATCTGCATTTGCTGATATTCTGGGGATCAAACCAGCTTTGGCCTCTTTATACCGTTCCTCACCAATTTCGATTGAATTCCTTCCAATTTTAAGGTTATTATTATTAACCTGTGCAGTGTCAATACATTGCTGTAATGTTAATACCTGTGCCTTTGCGACTGTAATACCGGAAATCCAGAACAGGAGAAAAAAATATAGTTTGTGAACGCTTACTAACATAATGAGATGTTTTTTTTATAATTCTATTCGCTGATTATTTTCTTGTACCTCCATGGCCACCTGCAACTATGCCCAAAATTTTTAAGCTCAGATAAATGAATCTGAAAAACTGAATAAAAGGATTTCGCATTCGGGAATGCTCGGCATTTGATATTATTTGTGTCATGATCTTAATTTTTATTCCGGAATTAACCACCAGAAAGGTTTCATTTTAGCTTTATATAAGAATGCATAATGTAAAAGCAATTTCAACCAGTGACCGGCTAGTCCCATGTCACCGAATGTCTTCTTCAAATCCCTGCCATGTGTATGCTTATATTTATTATAGTCGGGCACTATCGGAAAAGTAGTCATACTGATTCCGTTGCCCTCGAGCAAACCATAGCCGGCAGATGCAATACATGCGGCCCCCATATTTCCCATAGAACCCTTATGATTTAAGCTAACAGCATGTGATGGGGAACCACTTTTGATAGTGTCAATGATATTATCAGAAACAATTTTTGCGGTTATTCCTGAAGGCATTCCTGTCCTTGGAGGGGATGGGAAAATATCTGTACCATTTTTACTTTTACGAGGCCTGGAAATAGCATGAGGCGGTGCAAACGCAATTCCGGGAGCAAAAATATTTTTGTAAGAAGGATTCTGATAAGTCTCCGGCCAGTCCTGAACAGACCATTCTTCATAAGGTTTTGCAGAATAATCTGCATCCACAATCATAAAGCCCTTAAATAACTTATCGGTTATATCATTATTGACTTTGTCGTATGCTTTAAATCCATGTCCCGAAAAAGAAGGAATCAGCATGGCAAAATCGAACTCCTCCGTTTTATAATCGCCATCAAGATTTTCGTATAAAACCTTTCCATCTTCTACCTTATAAACTCCTGCACCTAAGATCCATTTAATACCACGATCGGCGAACACCATTTCAACCATATCGCTTGACTCAAGGGTAGTATTTCCATAAGTAAGGAGCATACCATCCATACCAAAGTCGCCTAACTGAAATTCATTTGATATCCAGGTAACATCTACTTTATCCCTGACATTGAATTTGACCAGTTCCTTTTCTACATTCAATATATACTCAAATGCGGCACCCTGGCATGTAGCCCGTGCATGCCCTGTTCCGATAAGTATTTTAGCCCTTTTACCAGATGATCTTACCGAGCTAATCAGTTGATGTAATGCTGCGGACGCATGAATAGCATGGTCGTATGTACAAACAGAAAAAGCTTTATTGGTACCAGGATTCAAACCCTCTGTGAGATCAAATGCAAGCTTGGGTCCGGTGGCATTGATCAGATAGTCATAACTTATATCCTCCTGAATACCAGCACTTTCACCATAAATATATTCAACCCTCACAAATGGCTTATTTTCTGTACTGCTGCCCTCCGGATGAAAAGAAACTACCCTGGCTTGTTTATATCCAATTCCATGCTTTTTATAAACCGGTTCCAGAGGAAAAGAAACATCACTCACATTCATCCTGCCAATTCCAACCCAAATATTGGAAGGTACCCATTGATAATTCCTGTTCGGCGAAACAACCAGAATTTCATGTTCGCCGGATAATTTTCTTCTCAAATGGCTGGCTGCTGTATGACCAGCAATGCCTGCTCCCAGAATTACTACTTTTGACATGGTGTTACTATTTAATACTATAAATACTACTTTATAAGAATTAGCTGACTGTCATCAATCCCCTTCACCCAATGTTTAACCATCGACTCAATATTTATATAATCACCGGGAAAAAGAGTTTCCTTTAACCCCTTTTCATTTTCAAAGACAACCTCACCATCAATACATAATAATAGTGCGGGAACTTTTGATACATGTTCTTTCAGCTCCTGATTAGCCTTGATTTGTAAAGCAATTGTACCTTCTCCTGTACCCTTAAAAATTGATACTGCAGATACTTCCTTATTCGCCGGGTGTAGTTCTTTAATATTCATCTCAATAGTATTAAACAATTATAACAAGCATTTAGTTTGATTTGGATCGGATCAGAGTAAGCAGGCTTTCAATCATATGATCCCCTTTAACCCTGATGTCAAAATCAAAATTTGCTACCCGCCATTTAAACATCTGAAGCCTGAAAGTACCCATGACAACATTAAGCAGATCCTCTGCGCTAACCGAGTCGGTAAATACATGCAAGGTCTGCCCCTCTTTAATAATGGGCATGAGATGCTTCATTTTTACACTCATTATTCGTAATATCTTTTCATTGATCTTCTGACTTTCTTCAATCAGTCCGTCAGAAAACACAGCCACTACAAAATGTGGGTTCTTCTTAAAAAAGGAAAACTGACCTTTAAAAATAGTTTTGAATTTTTCCTCAGGAGACTGTTCTTCAGAAATGACACTTGAAAATCGGTCCTCCATATCTTTTGCAAGGTATTCAAGCAGCGTAAGAATAATATGCTCCTTGCTTTCAAAATGCCTGTAAATGGCACTCTCTGAGAACTTCATTTCCTTAGCTAAATTCTTTATTGTTAGACCGCTTAGCCCTGAAGCAGTTAAGATTTTACCAGCAGCTTCAATTATTTCAAGCTGCCTGTCTGATATCGATCTTATCATGGTTATTTAAATTTGAGACTAAAATCCATTATCAAAATCACGTTCAATCGAAAAAATTGAATTTTTATTATCAATTTAATATGTTAGTGAATATTCACTTACAAATATAAAGACATTTTAATTAGTAAAACAAATTATTTTTAGTGATTGACTTGAGGTTGAAGTTTACAGCAGAAAGAACGATAAACCAGAATGCAAATGCTGGATCTATACCCTTTACGAATTTGCAATACCAATAAAATATCCAGCAAAAAAATACAAAACAAAAAAAGAGGCTGTCTCAAAAGGACAGCCTCTTTTTTATGGAATAAATATACAAGTTAATTTGCATAATATATTGATAATCAGTATATTGATGTA
>NZ_FNHH01000062.1 GCF_900103545.1 Daejeonella rubra | reverse complement strand
CTACGACAATATACTTCCTGAGCTATTTAGCCGCTATTGTGCTCTCATTCCTTTTCACTTTAATAGTATAAATTTAAAGCTTTGTAAACATAGGAGTCGCCACAATGAACTCTACGGCTTTTAAAGGCAATTCAAAGATTAGTCTAATTAACAGAGCTTTTCACTTACTTCTTCTCTAACCTTTGAATAACATCTAAGAGTGCATCAGAATAGTTATATATTTCATCTACAGAACCAATCTCATTTTTTATCTCCTTTTTTGCATCATCGAGTATTACAAAGTATTTTTTAGAAGCACCAAGATAGAGTCTGCAAATAGTTTTACGATTATTATCATCAAGTAGAATTGCAAAGTAGGATTGTGCATCTCTGAATGTAATCCTACTTGTTGCTATATTCTGTCTTAACAGTGACTTGACAATGTAGAATGATTCCAGTTCTTCTTCTGTAGTCACAACACCGTTTGATGTATCTGAAGGATTTGTTGATTCAATTAGAATATTTTCAGCTACTTCAATTTGTTTTTCCTGATTAAGTGCGGATTTTAACCTTTCATTGATAGCATCACTAATAAGGATACTGAATGAACGCTTAACTAACGGTGTGAACTGTTCCTTGATTTTAGCTGTTAGTACGCCAGTGTAAACCTGTCTGGTAAAAAAAGTAACAAAGTTTTCTGAAGGCTGTATCATCTCTTTATTAAGAATATTCTTTAGCTCATTGAGGTACTTTAAATCACTGGCAGTATTAGTGATGTTTTCTACATCAAAATATGATTTATGGAATTTTTTCAGTTCTACAATCTCAGCATCTTTTATTTCATTAATATTAAATTCAAAAAATGGTATACTATCCATCTTGTTCTTCTCTTCCAAATCTGTATAGAACCGATAGATTAAACCATTTGTCAATAAACCAAACTTTGCCTTAGTTGTATGAAAGTATCTAAATAATTGTGAGTTATGTAAGTCAAGTTTTTCTAAATGATGTTTGCACTCAATAAGTATAGTTGGTGCACCATCCTGCATGATAGCATAGTCTACTTTCTCACCTTTCTTAATGCCTATGTCTGCAACGAACTCAGGATTTACCTCAAATGGATTGAATACATCATAGCCTAATACTTGAATAAATGGCATGATAAGGGCATTCTTAGTTGCTTCTTCAGTCTGAAGTTTTGGCAGCATTTTCTCTACTCGTGAAGCCAATTGTAATATTTGATCTTTGAAATCCATATTATGGTTGTATTTAAATAAATTAATTCTTGGAGTATAAATTAGTGCATTCTTGAAAATTTTTAAATTTCAGGCATATCTAATTTTCAATGTAATTAAGCAAACTTTCTTAAAGATTTTCAAATGTGATTCTTCTCATTATAAGTGTTATTCAAAATTCAGCTTTAGGCTAATACTTGAATTCCTAAAGCTTAATTCTGAAGAATATAATATTCATTGTAAAGCAGGTTCTAATATTGATCATTTTGTAACCTTAAAAGGATTACGAGATCTGTTATTAATTCTTCTTAAAAAATTTATTGAACTTCAATTTTGTTATACTAAAACTTCATATATTAAATTGCTAAGAATAAATATTGGAATAGAATTATTTGAAATCGTAAGTTCATTAGGATAAAAATATCTTTCTCAAAATTGTTTATTATTGAGTAGGATTAATTACGGGAAACCGTAATTAAATTATTCGTTAATAAATTCTGATAATTGCATTTTAAGTGCAAAGTCTTTAAGTATTATGAGATTAAAAAAAGTCAATAGGCTCGTCTAAAACAGAAACAGTAAACATTAAAAAGAATAACTCAAAATGTAATATTGCCCCATTATTTAGTAGCTACAGAATAAGAATTTAGTTTCTCACTTAACTAGTTTATTTCCCAATAAAAGAACTATAAAGTGAGAAGGACATAATTGATATTACTTTTCTAGTATTAAAAGAAATTCCACATCATTACAATCAACCAATACCAACCCCATTATGTTCCTCAAAATTGGTGAAGATAAAATATTTAGATATTCCGACGAAAGTACGCCAGTGTTCCGCGACAAAGTACCCCATTTATTCCGGAGCAAAGTACGCCAGGCAGACCGGCCTGTAACATCAC
>NZ_FNHH01000064.1 GCF_900103545.1 Daejeonella rubra | reverse complement strand
GAGGCTGTCTCAAAAGGACAGCCTCTTTTTTATGGAATAAATATACAAGTTAATTTGCATAATATATTGATAATCAGTATATTGATGTATGAAAAGTCTCAATAAGAAGCCTGTTTTTAAGACCTATAACCCCCATCAACAATTCCTTTTACCACCTTCTTTGGATGAATTGATCCCTCAGAGGCATCCGGTAAGACTGGTTGGATCAATAATCGATGAAATAGATCTGGATATCCTTTCTAAACAATATAAAGGAGGAGGAACTTCGAGCTATCATCCACGGATGCTTCTTAAGGTTCTGGTGTATGGTTATTTGAGTAATATCTATTCCAGTCGCAAACTGGAAGCAGCCTGCAAGGAGAATATACATTTCATGTTCCTTTCAGGAATGAGTTATCCGGATCATCATACCATTAACCGTTTTCGAAGTGAGCGGCTCAAACATGTACTCAAGGAAGTGTTTGCTCAGGTCGTCTTTCTGCTTAACGAAACCGGACAGATCGAACTAAAGGATATTTATACCGATGGTACCAAGATAGAAGCCAATGCCAACCGATATAGCTTTGTATGGGGCAAGGCCATTAAGACCAGCCAGGAACGGATTGCCCGTCAGCTTGAAGAGTTATGGAGCTATTCCCAGCAGGTAGCCAAAGCCGAGCGGCAGCAAACGCCTCCCGACTTTAACGATACCGATCCACAAAAAGTAAGACAGACTATCGAATCGATCAACCAGGCGCTCCGGGATAAAGAAGTTGACCCTAAAGTAAAGCAAAAGCTGAATTATGCCGCTAAGAACTGGCCGGCAAAACTGGAGCAATACGCTCTCCAAAAGGAAATCCTGGGTGAGCGGAACAGCTATTCTAAAACAGACCCGGATGCTACTTTTATGCGCATGAAGGAAGATCATATGCTTAACGGACAGTTAAAGCCGGGGTATAACCTTCAGATCAGTACCCACAAACAATTTATAGTAAATTACAGCATTCATCAAAAGCCCACCGATACCACTACCCTTATTCCACATCTGGAAGCATATAAAAAAATGTATGGTTTTCATCCCCAGCAGCTTACAGCAGATGCCGGGTACGGAAGCCACCAGAATTATCAGTTCCTGGATAAAGAAAACATAGAGGCATTTGTGAAATATGGTTCTTTCGCCAAAGAGCAGCAGCAGACTATTGCTAATCCAATTGGTCATCCTGATCAGCTGCATTATGATGCACAGGGTGACTGTTATTTTTGTCCAATGGGACAGAAAATGGACTACATTGGAACAGTTACAAAAGTAACTGCAACCGGATTTAATCAGGAACTTTCCCGATATCGGGCACAAAATTGCTCTGAATGCCCTCTTCATGGTCCGTGTCACAAACAACAAGGAAACCGGATAATGGAAGTAAACCAGCAGCTTAACCGACTAAAAGCTATGGCCAGGGAAAAATTAATATCTCCCCAAGGGATCGCTAAACGCAAACAGCGGTGTTATGACGTAGAACCCGTCTTCGGCAATATCAAACAAAACAAAAACTTTAAAAGGTTTATGCTTAGGGGATGTGATAAGGTTGAAATTGAAGCTGGATTACTTGCATTAGCACATAATCTGAAGAAATGGGCGGCATAAGTCCTTTCTTTATTCAATTGTCCGCCAGAAACGGAAAACTCAGCAAAGAGATTAATATATTTATTAAATAAAAAAGGCCATCTCGAATTGTGTTTCGAGACAGCCTC
>NZ_FNHH01000033.1 GCF_900103545.1 Daejeonella rubra | reverse complement strand
AAGCCTTCCATCAAATCACAGTTTGAGTTTGATCAAACCAAATCCCTACAACTTTCTTTTTAACTTGAATAAGCCTTATATCGAACTCACGTTAAGTTAAGGAACTTTGTCATTCAGAGCGCAGCGAAGAATCTAATTTATACTTCAAAAATAGATGCCCCAACCCTTCGGCATAACAGGATACCAACAGAATAAAAGCTTAACTTAATGACATTGGGCGCACGCGTGTCGCGTGTGATATCTTGAAAAACACCGACCATAGGAGACACCGATCATAGGAGTCACTGCCCAGCTTCCCTCTGGTTTGTGTTTCCACCAACCAGCCTCCTGCCTCAGCCACCTAAAAAACCGGATTATCCCTGATAGGTAGTTTAGCGAATTTGTTCACATCGATACTGGGGTAACCAAAATCATCGACCACCTTACCCTCAATCAGATAACATCCTTTACCACGGAATGGATATGCCGGAGTACTTGCCGGGAAGTGTATGGTATCCAGAAAATCGCCTTCTTTATCCAGAAAAGTTCCGAACCACATCTTTTTATTATTCTTCGTGCGGACCGGCTTTTCACAAACGTAATTGCCTACTGTCCGGATGATCTGTCCGACATGTTTACTAAGATCATCTGCCATCTGGTCGCCGCGGTAGCTGGTTCTGAGCAGGTCGAACATGTCCATGCTAAGCGGGTACCCCAGCAATTCCAGTTCATTATAAGCATCTTCCAGTACAGAGGTTTGCAGTTCGGGAAGGTAAAATTCTTTGGCTTCTGTGCAGAACAGTTCAGTGCTTTGCTTTGGAACGGTCTTGCTGCCCAGGTAGTTATGGACCTCCCACAAAAGCTCTTTTTTATTGCTTCCGGTAAACCGCAATGCACCAAGTCTGATCAGGATGATCGCCTGCTCCAGATTGACTCCGGTACGTTTAATCAGATCAGCAAGATCCCGGTAAGGCCCATTGGCATTTCGCTCTGCGGGAATCAGTTCCATAAAATGGCTTTCTAGCCCTTGTATGCCGATAAAACCCAGCCAGGCGTCTTTACCTCTTATCCTAACCTTCGTTTCACTATTGTTTACGCATGGTAAATGTACCCGGGCACCCGATTTCTGAAGCTCATGAACATAGACCCAGCGCTGATAAAACCCGCCATAATTATTTAGTACGGCCACCATAAATTCCAGTGGATAATAGGTTTTCAGGAATAGGCTCTGGTAACTTTCTACAGCGAATGAAGCGGAATGGGCTTTTGAGAAACTGTATCCCGCAAAAGATGAGACCTGCCGCCAGACTTCTTCGGTAGTTTTCTCATCTCTTCCGATCTCTTTGGCACGGTCGAAAAATCGCTGAACCAGGCGATCAAATTCCTTTCTAGAGCGGTATTTTCCGCTCATACCCCGCCGCAAGACGTCGGCATCTGTGAGGTCGAGCCCGGCATAATGGTAGCAGATCTTGATCACATCTTCCTGATACACCATCACGCCGAAGGTTTCCTGAAGGTGTTCCTTCATCACGGGGTGGAGGTATTTTACATTTTCGGGATCATGGAAACTGCTGATATAGGTCTTCATCATTCCCGAAGAGGCTACACCAGGTCGGATGATGGAGCTTGCAGCAACGAGTGTCAGATAACTCTCACATCCCAGCTTTCTCAGCAGTTGCCGCATGGCAGGCGATTCGATGTAAAAGCAGCCGATGGTTTTCCCTGTTTTTAATTTTGCATTGATTTTCGGGTCTTTCATGAAGGAGCTGACCGCATGGATATCCAGTTTTGTTTTCTGATTTTCGAGGACCAGACGGACCGCCTCTTTAATATGTCCGATGCCTCTCTGGCTCAGGATATCGAATTTTTCATATCCGATGGCTTCGGCTTCATACATATCCCATTGCACGGTAGGCATACCCTTGGGCGGCAGATCCAGTGCGGTATAATAGGTGATCGGTTCTTCCGAGATCAGCACACCTCCTGCATGGATAGAACGTTGATTGGGCATGTGCTGCATCATGCTCTGAATGGCCAGTATCTTAGCGAAAGTCGGGTTGTTGCGGTTCTGCTCCTGTTTTGTTGGGTCGGTAAAACTATCTATCTCCTGAGCCGGTAGCCCCATTACCTTGCTGATCTCCCGGATGATGGACCGGTCTTTAAACGTACTCATCGTTCCCAGTAATGCGGTGTGATTGCTGCCGTAACGTTTAAATATATAGTCCTGCACATCTTCCCGTTCATCCCAGCTGTAATCGATGTCGAAGTCGGGCGGACTACTCCGTTGCCGGTTCAGGAAGCGCTCGAAATACAGGTCGAGTTCTATCGGATCCACATCAGTGATACGCATGCAGTAAGAGACGATGCTGTTTGCCCCTGAGCCTCTCCCGATATGATAATAGCCCCGTGCCATTGAATAGCGGATGATATCCCAGGTGATCAGAAAATAAGCAGAGAAATGCAGCTCATCAATAACCGCAAGTTCTTTCTGTACCCGTTTTAAAGCTTCCCGGTTCGAGCGGCCATAGCGGTATTCCATCCCTTCAAGGGCGAGTTTTTCCAGCAGGGCTTTATCATCTTTTGCCGATCCGGTAAATGTTTTCCGGTTCTTTGAGCCCTTTTCAAAGCTGCTGCTGCAGTCGTTCATCAGCTTCCCGGTATTACTGATAATGAAGGGATATGCCTCGTAACGTTTTTTTAGCTGATCAGGTCGGAGGAACACCTCATCCTCATGGCAGCAGTCATTTTTCCCGATCTTGGAGAGCAGGGTGTTCAGGTCTATTCCTCTTAAATAGGTATGCAGGCGATGCTCGATCTTATTGCTGACAGTCACGCTATGCAGAGCCACAATCTTTTCCCTGATCCCGGATAATGGCTTCCCGAAAAGACTGTTCAAATCCCGGTAGGGGATACCCAGAAATTCATTTTCTTTCAAAGTCCTGTGTTCAGGCTTGTATGGGTAAATGATGTAAACATTCTGAAAATCCCAGGGTTTGTCGGGCAGCTCCATACTGTTGAGATTGTAGAAGCTGAGGAAGTCATTCAATTCTTTCATGCCCTCCCTGTTGCGGGCTATCCCGATATACAGAAGTCCGGATGATTTCCTGAACTCAATACCTGTAATGGCTTTGATCCCTTTTTCCTGGCATTCCCTGATGAATTCCATAGCTCCCGTAGAGTTATTGATATCGGTAAGTGCCATTTGTTCTATTCCCAGGGTTTTAGCCTGTTCCACCAGCTTTTCTATGGATAATGTGCCATAGCGTAAACTATATTGGGAATGAACATTCAGATACATGGCTTAAAGCTTTATGTTAATGGTTGATGCCAGTTTCACGGCTTTCTCACCGAACCTGTTCCGGATGCGGTCCATGGCCTGATAAAGTTTATACTGTTCTTCGGAAGCACTGTAAAGGCTGATCTGTTCATGCCCGCTGACCAGTTGCGAAAGTTTAACTCCAACCAAACGAAGCAGCATGCGCCGGTTATACAACTTGTCAAACAGCTCTTTCGCTTTGCTGATCAGGAAGGAGTCAAGTGTGGTATAAGGTATTTTAGCCTGTTGGGTATGGGTTTCAAAATTGGAATAGCGGATGGTTATTGTGATGCAGGCCGTCAGTTTTCTTTGAGCCCTGAGTTGAAAGCAGAGGTCGGTTACCATGGATGTGATTAACTGTTTGATCGTATGCGTATCGATGCTGTCGGTTTCGAAGGTGCTTTGTGTACCGATCGATTTTTGCTCACGGTAGGGCAGGACCGGCGAATTATCGATCCCATGTGCTTTTTGCCACAGGCTTGTTCCATTATTTCCCAGTACTTTGAACAGCTGCTCCTGAGGGATCTGTGACAATGTGTAAATAAAGCGAACCCCCATTTCGCTCAGCTTGATATAGGTTGCCTGACCCAGGCCCGGTATTTTTTTAATGGACAGTGGGTTTAAAAAAGGCTGCACCTCATCAAGAGGCACCTGCCGTTCTCCGTTGGGCTTGCATTCATTGGTGGCTATTTTTGATACCGTTTTATTGACCGATAAACCAAAGGAAAGAGGCAGGCCCGTTTCCTTCATCACGTGAAGCCTCAGCTCATGTGCAAATTTCATGCAGCCATAAAAGCGGTCCATGCCGGTCATATCTATGTAGTGCTCATCAATGGACGCTTTTTCAAGTACCGGTACTTTTTCCTGCAGAATATCGGTGACGATGTGAGAGTATTTGCTGTACTCTTCCATGTTGCCGCGGATGAAGATGGCATGCGGACAAAGCTGTCTGGCCATTCTGGAGGGCATGGCCGAATGAATGCCGAATTTCCGGGCTTCATAACTGCAGGATGCAACTACCCCACGATCAGAAGTTCCCCCGATGATCACCGGTTTCCCGGCCAGGGAAGAGTTCTTCAGAAGCTCTACGGATACAAAAAATGCATCCTGATCAATATGTATGATTTGTTTGTCCTTCAGCATAATTCATTTGCAGGGATACAAATCTATGCTAAAATTTTTAGCATTTGCAATAATTTATGAATTCATTTATTTGTGGATGCCGGGGGTGGCTAAAGGGATATTTATAACGGAATAGGGATATTTGTCTTCTTTTTTAATAAAAATCATTAGTGTCTGGGAAAAATATAGGACGAGTCATATAGAAATCATCCCGCTCATGCCGCGGAGAGGGCACTTACTTTTCCCTTCAGCTGGAAAAGTAAGCAAAAGAGCCGCGGCTTCCCGGTATTTGTTGTAAATCCACACTTTATCCTATCGGTGTAATCCAAGCCGTGTTTATGGTTTGAAATATATGAATGGATATGCAACACTTCTCCGGATTACTTGAATGCAGTGATTTATGATTGTTAATGCAAGGATAAAGTACGCCTTTACTGCCAAATCCCAGGAGGCCGATTTCTGCAATAAGCAATACCGGTAATTTATGAACGGTTGTTACCCATCGCACTGTCCCAGCTCCCATTCATAACAGATAAACGGACCCGAAGGACGATTCAATCCCCAGTGCCGGAAAAATCAAAAAACAGATGCAGTTTCTTTCAAATAACACTTCCGAGCATTAGATTTTGGGATCATACCCGGATGGCTTTCATATTTTGGTATCCCCCAAAAGCAGCGATCACTTTTTTTTGATGTGTGGTGGTCTTGTGGCCAAAGGCACCTAGGGATTGAAAAAGGCTTTTGGTTACTTTTGGCCTTCAAACCTGAGCCGCCCTTCAGCGGCGAAAGCATGAACACCTTTAAAAAACAATAAAAAAACCTGTGAATAACTACGAGCCCACCCGGCGATAGAGGGTGGTAAGGTTATGAAGGGAGCTCTTACTTTTTGATTCAAAAAATACTCTCAATTTAAAGGTGTAAATAAGGCTCTTTATTAATCCTAAATTTAACCGGACAACAATAAAAAACAAAATAAATTAGGTGTAAACAAAAAAACTTGATTATAATTGTCGACTAATTCCATAGACTTTATACCAATACTATCAACTGTTCATGAAGCTAAAAGAAGGTGAAGTAGATTTACCGCGTAACGTCTCTGAGAAGTCTCAGGAAAGAAAGTGGAAAATGATCGCCTATTTATCATTATTCAGTTTGGCACTGCTTTTTATTGTGTATGCAGTTTACACGTATATCGGTTATGCAACAGTTGTAGAATTAAGTAAAGATCTCTCAGCGCAGATAGATGAAAAATTTATGTGGATGCTGCTTGTTGGATTTTGTGCACAAATAGTTGACGGAGCATTGGGTATGGGTTATGGCGTGGTTTCAACGACTCTTTTGTTATCAGGAGGTTTAAACCCGGCAGTGATCTCGGGAAGTATTCACACAGCAGAAATGTTTTCAAGCGGAGCATCCGGTTTCAGCCATTACCGATTCGGAAATGTGAACATGAAATTATTCAAAACTCTCCTCATTCCGGGTGTTCTGGGTGCGATCATCGGGGCTATATTTCTGGGTTATGCAGGAGATAATTTTTCACAATGGATCCGCCCTGTTATTTCTGGGTATACTCTGCTTCTTGGCGTCAGGATATTAACCAATGCATTCAAAGAGAAAAGGAAAGCACAGAAAGTTAAACATGCTGGCTGGCTCGCCGGTGCCGGAGGTTTTCTGGATTCATTCGGTGGAGGAGGCTGGGGGCCATTAGTTACCAGTACCTTGATCTCCAAAGGCCGGACACCAAAATATGTTATTGGTTCTGTGAGTTTGACAGAGTTTTTTGTGACGATGGCCAGCGCGCTCACATTTTTCATCATATTAGGTGTTAGTCATTGGCAAACCGTGCTGGGTTTGATCGTAGGCGGAGTAGTTGCTGCTCCAATTGCTGCAAGACTGGCCGGAAAATTACCGCTTAAAAAGATGTTCATCGGGGTTGGTGTACTGGTGATCATTTCCAGTTTGCGGATCATCTGGAATTCGCTTGAGAAGCTTATTTAAGCCAGGTTTTGTGGTGGTTCATTTGCCATGTTCTATGGATAAGCCCCTAACACATGATCTATAATCCGCAACATTAATTCGCCGGTACCAACTAAGCTCCTAACTCTCCTCTAATCTCATATTTTATAAATACATTTATCCTTCAAACAGGTATGAATGCTGAAAATTGCGATCATTGGCGGAGGTTTTTCGGGAACATTGTTAAGTACTCACCTGGTCAGGAATGCGGCCGGTCCGATGGAAGTAATTCTGATCAATGAGAGTGATGTGCTCAATACAGGAATTGCTTATGATCCTTACTCTGAGAAATTTCTCCTGAATGTTATTGCTTCCAGAATGAGTGCGTTCCCTGCTGATCCTGATCATTTCCTGAACTGGGTGATGCTGAGGGATCATTTTAAAGGTAAGGAAAGAGAGTTGATCGGCAATTCTTACCTGCCCCGTAAACTTTATGGAGAATACCTGAAAGATATTTGGGAAGAAACACTCAGGCAGGCAAAAGAGAATCAGGTAGCCGTCAGGGTGATCAATTCTGCGGTTGTTGATATTTCGCATGCAAATGATTCCCTTGACTTGATCCTGAATGATGGAAAAACCGTACAGGCTGAATATGGTATAATAGCCAGCGGCAACCATTTGCCGGGAAATCCGCAGATAAAAAGCTCGTTTTTTAAGGAGAGTTCGAATTATTTTCAAAATCCATGGGACAGGCGCTCTGTTTCAGACCTGAATTCAAACAAACCAGTATTGATCATTGGGAATGGCCTGACCATGGTAGATACTGTTATGGGCTTGCTGGAGCAAGGTTTTAGCGGCCAGATCATCTCGATATCTCCCAATGGGTTTAATATACTTCCGCACAGACATAATGGATTAGCCTATACAAAACTGTTGGAAGAGATCAGCAGTGGTACCAGTCTTTATCAGCTTGTTAAACTTTTTAATATACATAAGAAGCTGGTCAGAGCATACGGCTTGTCGGCAGAGCCTATTATTGATTCACTCCGGCCTTTGACTCAAAAGATCTGGATGAATCTTACGATCAGAGAAAAACGAGTCTTTATGGCAAGATTGCGACATCTATGGGGAGTTGCAAGGCATAGAATACCATTGAATATCCATGATAAATTACAGCAGCTCAGGATAGACGGCCAGTTGCATATCTATTCCGGAAAGATTAGCGACATCGTTGAATGTCAGGGGGATATCACCGCAATGTTCTTTGATAAAAAGCAACAAAGGGAGGTGCAGATCCAGGTAAGCAGGGTGATTAATTGTACCGGTCCGGAAACGGATCTTCTTAAACTTGAAACTAATTATTTAAAAAATGCTCTGCTCAAAGGTGTCCTGAGTCAGGATGAGCTCAAACTAGGAATCAATGCAGATCCGAATACTTTTGAGCTAATCAATGAAAAGGGATCCATAGAATCCGGCTTATTTACCATCGGATCAAATTTGAAAGGTGTTCTTTGGGAGAGTACAGCGGTCAGTGAAATCAGAGTTCAGGCTGTACAGATCGCTAATAGGATTCATTCGTTGAATACTCAAAAACTTGCTTTTAAGATCCTGAGTTCATAATCAACTATAATTTTTCTTATTTTTAATAGTATAAACAGACCGATATGCTAAAGAACATGAAATTACTATTTATTGGGTTCATTGTTTGCCTGAGCAGTTTTACACCAGGCAATAGTTTCAATGAAAGCACTATCAATGGTGCCTGGCAAACTCAGGAAGGCACCATGGAGCAGGTATTGTTATTGTCTGACGGATATTTTATGCATACCATTTTTGATAAGGTAAATAAGAAATTCATTCAGAGCAGAGGCGGTACCTATCAATTTTCAGGAAATAACCTGGACGCTACGGTTGAATTTAATACGATTGATAAGGATCAGATCGGGCAGCAGCTCAAATATAGTTTTGTGATCAAAAGGGATAGATTAACTTCAGATCTCAGTGGTAAAAAAGCAGTTTGGAATTTACTGGATAAGGGGCAGGGGGAGATATCAGGTACCTGGCGTATGTCAGGAAGAATGCAGGATGGCAAGATCAGTTACAGTCCGCCACGAGCACGCAAAACCCTGAAAGTACTTACCGGTTCAAGGTTCCAATGGGCAGCCATAAATGCTGAAACCAAAGAGTTTTTTGGTACCGGTGGGGGATCATACACCTTTGAAAAGGGAAAATATACAGAGAATATTGAATTTTTCTCCCGCGATAATAATCGCGTTGGAGCCTCTCTTTCTTTTGATGGGAAATTAGTTGATGGAAACTGGCACCATTCGGGGCTTAGCTCAACGGGTAATCCGATATATGAGGTATGGTCTAAGGAATCTAAACAATAGGCCCTGTAAAAAATCAGGTTTTATGGTGATGGAAACTTCAGAATTAGGTTTTGCCAAATAGATCATTTAGTCTGCAATAAGCACCTGCGGCTGTCGCATAAGTATAGCTGGCAACTGCATTCATCAAACTGTTTCGCTTTTTGAAATGCCAGATATCACTCTTCCATTGATTGAAATTCAGATGGTTGATCTGATCAAATATGATCGAGATGTTTGTTGTTAAACCTTGTGCGGTATGCCAGGTACCTCGTGGAATAAATAGGGTTTCACCCGGCAGTATGGTGGCTGTAATAGGTGTAGCATACTTAAATTTCGGGTGTTTGTTATAATCTGGATTGAAAATATTTACCTCAGAAACATATGGATTTTCAGGTTTTGGATAAAGCATCTCATCCTGTCCCTGCGGAAATATAGTGATCTGTTTTTCACCGTAAACCTGGGTGATCCATGCATTGGTATAATACTGATCGATATGTGCAAATGGAAATTGACATCCTACTCCTCCAATGAATAACTCGAGACTGTTTCCCATTTTTCCGGGAATGAATGCCTTGCTTTCAAACCAGTTTGGTTTAGCATAACCTATGTTCACCGGTTGGATTAATGGTAGTATCTCAGCTAGCTGGGTTCTTATCTCAAATATTGCAGGATATGGTGCCGGATTCTCAGGGGTACTTACTGCCACATGCTCCAGTATTTCCCCAATGGTATATTCTTTTGAACCAATAATCGTGCTCCGCTCGCTAAAATTCTGTTTTAAATATTCAGGTGTGATTAAGTTATGTGCTTTCCAATCTTTTGATGCATTTTTAAACACAAGTGGTACCCGCGCTTTATAATGATCCTCCATAAACTCCTCGTAAGAGATGCCTGATTTTTTTTCTATTATCATTGGATTGAATGATTTAATGCTGGGCAATAATATTACATTAAAAGTAAATTAATTAACTATAAGATTATATTTTAAAAATCAATTTAAAGCTGTCTGTTTAATCGCCCCTCTTTTTATCTGCAGCTTTATCCAGGCATTGCTGGAGAATACTGGCAAATTCTTTGTCGTTTGGTGGAGCAAAAATAAAATTATGCTCACCCGGGATCTCATGGATATTAATACCCTTCTTAGCAAAAGGCTTCCATCCAAGATATTCAAAGTCATTCATGTAAAATGTGCGTTTTTTTGCTCTGAAAAGCTCAATTGTGCCATTGTATGGGGTAAAGATGTATTTTTCCCAGGCCTGGATGTTTTTTATATCAATATTATTTGCGTACCCGAAAAAGCCTTCCTGATTTTGCTTGTCGCCATATTTTAATTTCCAGTATAACTGGATAAACCTTCGTTTAATTGCTTCAGATTTATATTCAATGGTGCGCTTGGGATCTTCGAAAAATAAGGTGAATGTATATAATAGCTGCTTGGTAAGGTAACGGGTACTGTTAAATAACTTTTTAAATGTTGGCTCATACCTGTCCGACTGATATGCATAGGTATCAAACATGGCAAGCATTTTTACATCTTTACCCATTGCTTTGAATTGTTTTGCCATTTCATAGGCTATGATACCACCGAATGAAAATCCTGCGAGAGCATAGGGTCCTTTTGGGTTTTGCTTCACTATTTCGGAGATATAATAAGCAGCCATATCTTCGATCTTCTCTAATGGTTCATCTATTCCGTTCAGCCCTTTTGCCTGTAAACCATAAACAGGCTGCTCCGGATCCATATTTTTCGCCAATGTATTGAAGAAAAGTACATTTAATCCCGCACCGTGGACAATATATAAAGGCATTTTTTGACCATGTGGTTTAATGGCTACCAATGAATCCCATGTGATTGATTTAGCATCCATTTTAAGCATCAAAGCCATCGCCTCAACAGTTGTATGCTCAAATAATGTGGCTAAAGGAAGTCGTTTTCCTGTCTCCTTCTCAAGTTGGTTGAGAACCCTTATGGCCATTAGTGAATGACCTCCCAATTCAAAGAAATCGTCATAAACACCTACAGATTCAATACCGAGATGTTCTGCCCAGATTTCTGCAACCAGCTTTTCAATGTCAGTTCGTGGTGGTACAAAATCATCACTTATATCCTTGGTTTCTAAAGGGGTTTTAATTTCGGTATTAGTTTGTTTCTCATCAGGTTGATCTGTTTTTCCTGATTCGATTAAGCCTGCAAATTGATTCAGTGTTGGTGCTTTAAACAGGGTAGTAAGAGGGAGTTTTATTCCTGTTTCCTTTTCAATACGTATCATTACCTGAACAGCCAACAGAGAATGGCCCCCCAGTTCGAAGAAATCATCAGTTAAGCCAATCGGCCCAGAGCTTAATATTTCTTCCCAGATCTTTGCTGCCAGTTTCTCTGTCTTAGTTTTTGGGAGCTCCTTATTTTTATCCTTGTTGCTTATTTCATTGGGCTTAGGAAGAGATTTTCTATCGATTTTTCCATTGGGAAGTAATGGTATTTTTTCCAGAAGTATATAGTCGCCGGGGATCATGTAGGATGGAAGGATCTCTTTGAGACCATTTTTCCAGGCTGCGATCTCTTGCGCTGTGGCGATCGTGTTAGCTTCCGTTTGATGAACAATGTAGGCAACCAGCCTTTGGTCGCCCGGCCGATCTTCCCTGGCCAGAACAACCGACTCTTTTATTGATTCCTGGATGTTCAGAGCTTCTTCTATTGCTCCTAATTCAATTCGATAGCCTCTGATCTTTACCTGATTGTCGATCCTGCCGAAGCATTGTATTTCACCTTCAGGCATGAATTTCCCAAGATCCCCGGTACGGTAGATCCTTTCTGAACTTCCACCTGAAAATGGATTCTTTATAAAGCTTTTCTCCGTTAATTCAGACTTATTGATATACTCTCTGGCAAGTCCTTCACCACCAATATAAATTTCTCCTGTGCTACCAATTGGAACTCGATGAAGATGCTGATCAAGAATATAGAACTGTGTGTTATCGATGGGGCTGCCAATCGTTATGGGATCTTCACTGTTTGTTATCTGCTTAACCGCCGACCAAATAGTTGTTTCGGTTGGTCCGTACATATTCCATAAAGAGCTGCATTTTTCAAGTAATAGTTGTGCAAGGTCTTTAGGAAGAGCTTCTCCACCGCAAAGTGCCTTCAAGTCAAAAGACTCGTCCCAATTGCTCTCCAGCATCATTCTCCACGTGGATGGTGTAGCCTGCATGATGCTAACCTGTTCAGATCTGACCAGATCAAGTAATTCCCGGCCATCTTTTGCCGTATCTGCATCTGTAAGAATGAGCTCAGCTCCGCTAATTAATGGGAGATATAATTCAAGGCCTGAAATGTCAAATGAAATGGTTGTGACAGCAAGTAATTTATCGCCGGCAGATATGCCCGGTCGTTTTTGCATGCTGCATAAAAAATTGGTCAGGCTATGATGTTCAACTGCTATTCCCTTTGGCTGTCCGGTTGATCCTGAGGTATAGATCACATAGGCGAGGTCAGTTCCCTGTACGTTAATTTCAGGACCTTTACCATCATACCCGGATAATTGATCTCCGATCTCCTCCAGTATTACCTCTTTTATATCCTGAGTTGCAAATCGGCCTTTATATTTTGCTGAACTTATTAAAAGCTTTACTGATGAGTCTGCAAGCATATATTCAATACGCTTGACAGGATAGTCAGGGTCGACTGGGATATAAGCAGCACCTGATTTCATTATTGCCAGTAAACTGGCCATCATTTCCACTGACCGGTCAAGGATCAAAGCAATAGTATCGCCCTTATAAACCTGATTTTCAGCTAAATAAGAAGCGATTCGGTTGGCCTTTTCATTCAGTTCACTGTAGCTAAGGGATGAATTTTTGTATTTGATGGCCGTTTTATCCGGATATTTCTCGGCATTCAGGGAAACAAATTCGTGTACTGTCGTGTTTTTTGGATAATCAACCTTTGTATCATTCCACCCGGTAATTTTTGCTTCTGATTCAGATGGGTCAACAGGCAGAATATCCCTTATTTTAATTCCCGGTTCTTTTATAACAGCGTATAATAATGACAGATAGCTATCCGTCATCTTAATGATTCTTTCCTCCTTGAAAAGCTGCGTATTATAAGTCCATTCAAGTTTAAAGTCCGCCTCCGTACTCGTAGCATTCACGAAAATTTCGAAATTCTCGTAGTCTCTTTTATTCGAAATAACTTCCGACTTTAATCCTTCAAGATTGATCGCTTCTCCCATTCCCATGTCAATGCTGAACACATAGGAGACCAGGGGAACCCTTGCAGGGTCACGCGGGATATTTAATTTTTTTAAGAGACTTCCAAATGTGAACTGCTGATTGTCATATGCATCCAAAGTTGCAAATTTTCGATCCTTCAGGTATTCGAGGAAAGTTATGTCTTCATTTAAATGACTTCTGATGGGGAGGAGGTTGATACAATGCCCCATCAAATTGTAATTTCCTGTTGCAGCCTGCCCAGCTGCCGGAAGCCCCAGAACCAGATCATTCTGTCCGCTAAGTTTATATAGAAGGATCTCGAAAACAGCTCTGAAGGTAATAGCCAGGCTGCATCCATTTTTGCTGCCAAGAGTTTTTATTTCAGAAAGGAGATCATTATCAATAACAGTGTCATAGCGCGCACTTTTGGTAGTTTTGACTGCCGGACGAGGAAAATCAATCGGGATGTCAAGTACAGGGACACCATCCTTGAACTGATCGATCCAGAATTGCTCTATTTGCTCATATTCCTTGCTATTGGAAAACTTCTTTTGATCCAATGCATACTGAGTAAATGAATTAACCTGATCTAATCCATCCGGAATTCCATTTAAATAAGCTGAGTATATCTTGCCCAGTTCCTCAAGAAAAAGGCCCATAGACCAGCCATCACAAATGATATGATGCGCAGTAAAGATCAGTACATGCTTGTTTTTATCAAGTTTGAAAAGAGATAATTTATAGAGAGGGCCATTTGACAGGTCGAAGACTGTATTAGTGTCCGCCTTTATATAATTCGTTATAAAAGTTTGCTTTTGATCGTCATTATTTGTGCTAATGTCTTCAAAATATATCTCAGGTTTGAATTCAGAGTAAATGCAGACCTGGGAGGCGTCCTCAGTAAAAACTGATCGGAGCGCTTCATGCCTGTTAACAAGATCCTGAATACTTTGCTCAAAAAAACTGTGGTTTAGTTCACCTGAAAGGTTTAAGGTAACGGAAAGATTATAGGAGCGACTGGCATCATCACCTCCAAGTAAGCAGGATATCCAGACTTCTTGCTGCGACTCTGTGGCAGGTACAAATACCTTTTCAGAATTGTGGTTGATACCATTATCTCCGTTTACACTCATTTGGATGCTTCAGAAAATAAAGGTGCAAATTCCCCTAACGTTGTGAATTTAAACAAGCTTGTCAATGGTAATCTTAAACCTGTTTCTTTTTCTAATCGAATCATTACCTGTACTGCAATAAGTGAGTGACCACCCAGTTCAAAAAAGTCGTCTTTCAAACCTACGGATTCTAAACCTAAAGTTTCTGCCCATATTTTTGCGACTAACTTTTCAGTATGTGTTTGTGGCAGATCTTTTTCCTGTTTATGCTCCGCCTTCTCCTCAGGTTTGGGCAGATCTTTTCTATTTATCTTTCCATTTGGAAGTAGAGGTAATTTTTTAAGTAAAACAAAATCAGATGGGATCATAGTTGCTGGCAAAAGCTCTTTTAGCGCTTCTTTCCATTCCTGAACCTGTTCTGCAGAAAGTTGAAGTTCTCCGGAATAGGTTTCCCGTGCATATTCATAAGCTGATTGCATCTCCGGATGAATAATTTCACCTGCCTGAGGTATTTTATTTTTTTGATCTGCAGGAATAAATATCACATCAAATAAACCATCAGAACCATTACTGGTCCAGCGTACATGGCTGTTATACCCAAACTCTTTGCCTATTGCCCAGAATATATGAGGATTCAGTCCTTGATCCGTTTCGGCCGATTTAAGCTTCAAATCTTTTACCTGAGCATCATCAGTAATGTTTTCAAGCTTACATTGCAGCAAATGATCATCAGCTGTCCGGAGGTTATATACCTTCCGGAGACGTATAATTTTTGACGGATATTTTGCCAGTTCATTTTTTAGCCAGTCTTCAGTAAATCCTGGCTGCCAAACCAGTTCAATATCACTTTTCGTAGTTTCTATTGTTGAGTTAACATGGAGCCAGATATCATAATGATATTTGGTGGTTTCGTTAATATGTTTTCCTTCCCTTAGTTGAACATCAACTCCGCTGATTCCAGGAATAAGCTCCCGGAGCATATAGAAAAATCCTGGATCTGCCACCAGTTCATCCTCCAGCCTGACACGGCGTGCGCAGATCTTTTTAAATTCTGCAATGCTCAGATGGTCATCTGTACGGGCAAGTTGATCAAATGCATGGTACATAGGCAGGGTACTTTTGCCCTGCATATCTCCAATATAAATGCATCCACCGGCCTTTATAGCTTTCGATGCTTCCTCAATTACTTTTATCAGGTAGCCCGCATCTGGAAAATACTGGACCACACCATTTATTATCACGAGATCTAATGATGCTGCTTTGACTGCAGAAAAATCTTCAGCAGGCGCTGTTATTGCCCTTACATTTTTCCATTTTTCAGGTTCTGCTTTCAATTTTTCTTTGAGCTTCTCGATGGCAGTTTCTGCATAATCTGTGGCAATGAAATTTTCTGAAAAGTGTGCCAGTTCAAAAACAAGCTGTCCGGCTCCACATCCAACTTCCATTACATTTTTTGCATTCAGTGCTTTAATGCGGTTTACAGATTGTGCCAGCCACTCTTCAACTTCCTCTTTGATGTCTGTTCTTCCGCTAATTTCCTGAGCAACAGCAATATCCAGCTGCTGTTCAGTAATGTCAAGATCGCTTTCAGATTGTATGCCTCTTTTATAAAGGTCTTCCCAGCGTTCCTGCCAGGATGGTGATTTGCTTTCTTCGGTAGAATTTTCTGGAACGATATAAGCTGTTAATCGTTTATCACCGGGCTGATCTTCCCTGGCAATTACCACTACTTCTTTTACTCCCTGAAGGCCATTCAAAGAATCTTCAATTGCACCAGGTTCAATACGATGACCACGAATCTTCACCTGATTGTCTGCACGACCAAGACAAAGAATGTCGCCATCAGGCAAATATTTTCCAAGATCACCTGTCCGGTACATTTTCTTGTCAGGATCATCCGAAAAGACATTCTTGACAAAAGCTAAATCGCTAAGTTCAGATTTATTCAGATAGGCCCTGGCAAGACCATCTCCTGCAATAAAGATCTCACCTGTTCCATTTACTCTAACCGGTTTTTGATATTGATCAAGGATATAAACCTGTGTATTGTCAATCGGTCTGCCGATGCTTATCGGACTATCGTAATTGGTAATTTGTTTAATTGTCGACCAGATAGTAGTTTCTGTAGGACCATACATGTTCCAGAGAGTACTGCATTTGGCTAATAAGCTGTGCGCCAGATCTTTTGGAAAGGCTTCTCCTCCGCAAAGAACTTTAATGTTTAGCGGCATGTCCCAGCCAGCATCCAGAACCATTCTCCATGTTGAAGGAGTAGCCTGCATGATACTGATCTTTTCAGAGCGGATCAGATCTAATAATAGTCGTCCATCTTTGGTAGTTTCCGTATCGGCCAGAACCAGTTCTGCTCCGCTTAAGAGTGGGAGGTAGATCTCAAGTCCGGCAATATCAAAGGAAATAGTTGTAACTGCCAGCAGCCGGTCGTCCTGACTAATACCTGGAACTTTCTTCATGCTATAAAGGAAGTTAACCAGATTATGATGCTCGATCTGTGTTCCTTTAGGTTTACCGGAAGAACCGGATGTATAAATAAGATAGACGAGATCAGAACCATTTACTTCAACAGATGGATCTGCTGTTGAAAATCCGGAAATTTCTTCCCTGATATCCTCCATGATAATCTCCCTCACGTCACCAGCGAATTTATTCTGATAATTCTTTGAAGTAAGTAAAAGTTTAGCAGAAGAATCATTCAGCATATACCCGATCTGTTTTTTGGGATATGCCGGATCAAGAGGTACATAAGCTGCACCCGATTTCATTATCGCAAGAAGAGAGATAAGCAGGTCAGCAGATCGGTCGAGAGCCAGACCAACTATATCGCCAGGCTTAATTCCTTCACCAATCAGAAAATGGGCCAGTTGGTTAGCCTTTTCATTTAACGCTCTGTAACTTAATTTTTCATGCTGAAAACTTAAGGCAGTATGATCCGGATATTTATTTGCAGTTTCACTGATCAGAACATGAACTGCCTTATCCTTAGGGTAGTCTGCAGCGGTATTATTCCATTCAAATGAACTGGGGGATTCTGTAAATTGTATATCCTTTATTTTAATTTCAGGTTCCTTCGTAACGGTTTCCAGGAGTGAGATAAAGTCCTCCATCATCCCTTTGATTGATTCGGGCTTGAAAATTTGCGTATTATATGACCATTCAAGGATCAGGGAATCGCCTGAACCACTGGCGTTTAAGAAGATTTCAAAATTTTCAAATTCTCTTTTATTGATGATCAGCTCATGGCTTATTCCTTCAAATTTTACTCCTTCATTTAAGCCAATGTCAATATTGAAAACGATGGGTATCAGTGGTACTCTTGAAGCATCTCTGGAAATATTGAGCTTTTTCAGTAGGCTGCCAAAGGTATAAGCCTGGTTTTCGTAGGCATCAAATATGGCTGGCTTCCTAAGCTTAAGGTAGTCGATAAAGGTATTTTCACCATGATGTCTGCTTCTCAAAGGAAGCATATTGACACAATGCCCTACTAGTCCATTATTACCTTCCGATGATTGGCCAGCTGAGGGAATACCCAATATAATATCATTTTGTCCGGTTATTCTGTGAAGCAATACCTCAAATGCGACCAGCATGCTGCTTACAAAACTACATCCGGCCTTTGCTCCCATTTTTTTAACTGCTTCAATGAGTTCGGGCTTAAGCTCAAAATCATCGCGGCGGCTTTTATAGGTCTTTATTTCCGGCCTTGGATAGTCAACTGGAACATCAAGTTCGGTCGGCTCATCCTTAAATTGATTAAGCCAGAATGATTCAATAGTTCTGTATTCTTCGCTTCCCTGAAATACTCTTTGGCTCAATGCATAATCAGCAAAGGAGGGAGCTGGTTCCAGTGATGCCATTTGGCCTTTTGTATAGGCTGAATATAGCTTTCCAAGGTCCTGCATAATGATGCTGATCGACCAGCCATCACAAATGATATGGTGGGCAGAAAGTGTAAGATGATGAGAAGATTCAGCAAGTTTAAAAAGGTTGACCCTGAATAATGGTCCTGTGATCAGGTTGAAAGATGTTTTAGCATCCTGAACAAGAAACTGCTCAATATGTTCCTGCTGAAGGTTTACATCCTTTTCGCTGATATCTTTAAAATGAAAATCAGGTTTGCTGTCAGAAAATACACATAATTGCTTTCCATCGGCACTGAATCCGGAGCGTAAAGCATCATGTCTTTTTACCAGATCGGTCAATGCTCTTTCAAGCGACTCTAAGTCAAGTTGACCCTGGAGTTTAAGTGAAACTGATTCATTATAAGAACGGTTTGCATCTTCTCCTCCGATCAGGCATGAAGTCCAAATTTCGGATTGAGGCTCGATTGCTGGTACGGCCTTCTCTATTTCAGGCCCTGCAAATGGGTCGAATTCGATTGATTGAAAGCTGTATTCTTGTTCTTCCATTATAAATTCTTGTGTTTTACTTGTAAGTATTTGCCAGGTTGTTCCGGGTCAGCAATGAACCAGGCAGGATTTCCCTCCCTGTCTCTACCTAATCTTGCTCCCGGAACAGGTGGGATATTTTCTGCACCTTGAGGCTCAAAATTAGCTGATTTATTCGCTTCAGGATGCAAAAAATGAGATGAAATCAGCTCAATTACACTGTTTTTGAAAGCTTCTGCAATGCTCTCTAATTCAGTTGTTGTATGACTTTCAGTGACAAAGCATGGAAACCCATCCCAGATATGTATGCCTTTTTCCCGCATTAGGGTGAAAAGAAGCTCACTGTATGGTATTTCATCCTTGAATTTGATCTTCCACATAGAACCAAACCCAACAACTGTCAGCGGAATATTTAGATTCCTGCAAATGCTATTCAGGGAGTTCGTCAGTACTGCTGCCTTATTATTTAATTCTTCCTGCAAAGCAGGGCCTCTTTGTTTAAAGTATTCAAGAGATGCTTTTGCTGCAACCAAAGCTAAAGGATGCCTTACGAAAGTACCGGCAAAATAAGTCACACCTGCTTCAGGAACCGACTGGTCTCCATACTCCCATGAACCGCCATCCAGGGCATCCATGTACCGCCGTTTTCCTGCAATTGCACCTATAGGTAAGCCGCCTCCAATTACTTTTCCATAGGAAGAGATATCTGGTTGTATGCCAAATAGAGCCTGGGCACCACCCGGGTGCATTCTGAATCCTGTGATCACTTCATCGAAGATCAATACCGATTCTGATTTTTCTGTAATCACCCGGAGTTTCTTTAAAAACTCAATGGGTTGGAATTCAGGGCGCCTGCTTTGTACCGGTTCAACCAATACTGCTGCAATTTCATTGCCTCTTTCCTGAATGATCCTCAGACTTTCATCTGTACCATAATCAAGAATGAGCATATTTTGAACTGCTTCCGGCATAATTCCGGGAGCAGCTGGAATAGAACGAAATGTTTTGGTACCTCTGATGATCACCTCGTCAAAAACTCCATGGTATGATCCTGAAAATGCAACAATAAGTGATCGGCCTGTTACAGTTCGCGCAATACGCATTGTGCCTAAAACGGCCTCTGATCCCGTACTGCATAAGGCAGAACGGTCAGTATTGGTAAATTCGCAGATTAATTTACAAACATCGCCTGCCAGTTCATGTTGCGGACCGATCTCATAACCTTTGTCCATTTGTTCTTTAATGGCATTGAGGATTATATCTGGCTGAAAACCAAGCATATTGGATCCAAATCCGTTTAGGGCATCGATATATTCATTATCATCAAGATCCCAGACGCGGCTTCCTTTTGATTTCTTAACAACGATCGGATAGATGATCTCTTTGGTCAAAGGTCTGAAACCTGAAACTACACGAGGATCTGCCATGTACGATCTATGCTTTTGGGTGTATGATTTACTCCCCTGTGTTTTGGTATTATAGCGTTTGATAAGTTCTGCTAAAAAGCTTGCCTGAGCAGGATTTAATTCCTGACTTTGCTTCTCAATACGCGGACTTGCACCAAATGGTTTGCTTATCTCTTTGGCTTCATCAGGTGATATGCCTTCTAAAGCAGATATTTTGTTTAGTGGACTTATCGAATGTTTTCTATCAGATGCAGACTTAGCCGCATAGACATCAGTAGGAAGACCGGCATCCAGATAGTCTGCCAATAGATCCATATTGTTCAGATTCTCATTTAACTGCCTGAACGTGATCGGAAGAGTAAATTCTTTTTTGAGAGTGATCGCTACCTGTGTCAGTAGCAGGGAGTCAAGGCCGATCTCTATAAAATTTAATGAAGTATCAACCGAATTCATCTCAATGCCGGATGCATTTTCCAGGATCCGTTTTATTTTACGGATCAGAATATCTTTTCTTGTTAAACTCTGATCAATGGCCTCTAAATTTTCTTCTGCCATCAGACCGGAAGCGTTTTCATAGGATGTCTGACCAGGCTCTATCCAGCAACGTTTGCGATCAAATGCATAGTTCGGAAGCATAATTCGCTTTGCTTTACCTTCATATAAACCTGGCCAGTCAGGAATGATCCCGTTCTGCCAGAGTTTGCCTAAAGATCTAAGAACTTCAGCGTATTCACCCTTATTTTCAAATCCGGCAATGGCAGTAAGTGTTGTTCCTCTGGCCTGCTGTCTGGCAAATAGTGCTGTTGCATTTCCTGGCCCGGTTTCGAGTAATACCCTGGTTTTATCTTCCCAAAGTGTGCTGATCGCATCTGCAAAACGAACCGGCAAACGTATCTGTTCAACCCAGTAGGCTGTACTTGTTGCTTCTGCTTCACTCATCCAATTACCGGTAACAGAAGAAACTATTGGTATTCTTGGAGGGTTCAGGTTTACAGATTCTACTACCGCCTGGTATTTTTCCTTCATCCCATCCATCATGGCTGAGTGAAATGCATGGCTGGTTTGGATAATGCGGTTAGGAAGACCTTTTTCCAGCATGGCTTTTGAAAAAGTTTCAATTTCCTGATAAGGACCAGATACTACGCAAAGATCGGGGCTGTTGATAGCAGCTAAAGATAATCCACCAGGCAGCAAGCTCTCCAGTACTGAGGTTTTTGCCTTTATGGCCAGCATACTTCCGCCCGGCAATTCATCCACCAAACGTGCACGTTCTGAAACGAGTTTTAATGCATCCTCAAGACTGAATATGCCTGCTAAATGAGCAGCTGCAAATTCTCCTATACTATGTCCGCATAATGCAGCCGGCCTGATTCCCCAGCTCATCCAAAGTTTGGCTAAGGCATATTCAGTAACAAATAATGCAGGTTGTGTATAGCGTGTGCGATGTATTTTTTCTTCTTCTGAAATTTTCGCAAAGAGTATGTCGCGAATATCTTCTTTAAGCCATGGCAGCAATAGCTCTGCACATTCATCAACAGCCTTTTTGTAAACCGGTTCCTGAATATAAAGTTCATTTCCCATTTTTGGGTATTGAGAACCCTGTCCCGGGAATAGAAAGGCTACTTCCGTGGCACTTTCCTGAAGTATTTTTGTGTCAGTTGCCTGTTTATCTTCTGATTTTAATTTTCTTAACAGATCCCGGGTATCTGAGGCAATAATAAAGCGTCTTTGAGCAAAATTCTGTCTCGTTAGCTGAAGGGTGTAGGCAATATCGGCAAGTTCCGTCTCCGGATACTTTTCAAGGTATCCGGCAAGCTTTTTACCATAATCATTTAAACTATTCTCAGATACGGCAGACCAGCAGATAAGCTGTTTTTTTTCTAGGGATTCGCTTTTTATAGGTTGAGTTTCTGCTTCTTCAAGTATAACGTGGACGTTTGTTCCACCAACTCCAAATGAACTAACTCCTGCACGCCTTTTAGTTTCACTTTCCCAGTTTTTGAGTGCTGAATTAACATAAAATGGGCTGTTTCCAAAATCGATATCCGGGTTGGGTCGGTCATAGAACAGGGAAGGGGGCAATTGTTTATTGTGCAGAGAAAGTACTGTTTTGATAAACCCTGCTACTCCAGCAGCATGGGTCAGGTGTCCCATATTACTTTTAATTGATCCCAGAGCACAAAACTGTCTTTTATCCTGTTGTCCGAAGGCCATTCTTAATCCTTCGATCTCGATAGGATCACCTACAGGAGTTGCTGTTCCATGGGTTTCAATATAACTTAGAGAAGACGCATCTATTCCGGCATCGGCAATAGCCATACTGATCGTATCTGCCTGACCTTCAGCATTTGGTGCGGTAAAGCTTGCTTTTCCTGCACCGTCATTATTAAGTCCGAAGCCCTTAATGATCGCATAAATGGTATCTCCATCACGCTCGGCATCGGCTCTGTTCTTTAAGAGAACAATTCCTGCTCCATCACTGAAAACTGTGCCACTGGCATCAGCATCAAATGGCCGGCAATGTCCGTCCTTACTCAAAATAGCGCCTTCTTCATAGATGTGGCCGCTCCTGATCGGGGAAGTAATTGCACTTCCTCCGGCAAGAGCGAGTTCACATTGCCCTTTTCTAAGACTTTCAACAGCCTGAACGATGGCTAGCAATGAAGTTGAACAAGCTGAATAAACACTTACAGCAGGACCTTTGAGGTTTAATTCATAGGCTGTTCGCATGGCGATATAATCCTTTTCATTCAATGTGGAGACCTGAAAATTGCCTGCCTGAGCTATCAGATCGGGTCGTGTATGTACATTGTTGAGGTAATAGGTATTGGACCCGCTACCTGCAAACACTCCAATTATTCCATCAAATTTTTCAGCAAGGTATCCGGTGCTTTCTAATGTTTCCCAGGCAATTTCAAGAAATACTCTTTGCTGAGGATCCATTAATTCGGCCATCCGGCTATTCATCCCAAAGAATTTGGAATCAAAATACTCAGCCTGTTCAATAATACCTCTTGCTTTTACATAGTTGGGGTCATTTCGAACTGCAGTGGGTATAGAGGAATCAAGTTCATTCTCTGAAAAAAAGCTGGTTGTTTCCCTGCCAGCCTTCAATACTTCCCATAACTCTTCGATGTTTCCTGCTCCCGGAAACCGTCCCGACATCCCGATCACGGCAATGTCTGTCCCGGATGCTTTATTTTTTATTTTTAAAGTCCTGCCAGAGCTTACTTTTCCACTCAGGAAGGCAGCAATTTTACTGATGAAAGGATCCTGATAAAGTCGTGTTACCGGCAAAGTTAGCTGGTGTTCCTGCTTTAAGACGGCAACAAAGCGTAGGGCAAGAAGTGAGTTTCCGCCCAACTCGAAAAAGTTGTCGTTTACGCCAACCTTATTCAGATTTAAGATCGAAGCCCAAAGTTTTGCGAGCAGCTTTTCTGTTTCTGTAATTGCTGCTTTATAAAGTACATTAAGTTCCGGTCGTTCAATTCCAGGGGAAGGAAGTGCCTTCCGGTCGGTTTTACCGCTGCTGTTAAGCGGCAGTTCAGGAATGTCTATAAAATGGGCAGGAACCATATAGTCAGGAATCCTTGCTCTTAAATAATTTTCTAATTTTCTGACGTCATATTTCCCTTCATAGGCTATAATATAAGCAATCAGTTTTTTATCGCCTGCAATATCCTCTTTCACATGTACCAGACATTGTCTGATGCCGCCAAACTCAAGAATGACATTCTCAATCTCTCCCGGCTCAATTCGGAATCCTCTGATTTTTACCTGTTCGTCTGAACGGCCCAGATATTCAATATTCCCATCCTCAAGCCATCGGGCCCGATCTCCGCTTCGGTATAAACGGCCTCCGGCAAATGGGTTTTCTAGAAATCTGCTCACATTTAGTTCCGGGCGATTTAAATATCCTCTTGCTACCTGTATTCCACCAATATAAAGTTCACCTTCTGCACCTAAGCCGCAAGGCTCCATTTTTTCATCAAGAATGTAAATACTGGTATTGGCAACAGGTTTTCCAATCGATACTTTAGGAGTGTTTTTGGGAACCGCCCAGCAGCTAACATCAATTGCAGCTTCTGTGGGACCGTAGAGATTGAATAAATCGACATGTCCCAATTTTTCCCCAAATGTGGATACATATCGGGGAATAAGTTCCTCACCACTGCACAGTACCCGTTTCAGACTGGTGCAGGAACCTTCCTGAATTCCGAGGAGGAATATCTCGAGCATGGAAGGCACAAAGTGTATCGTTGTAACCTGTTTTTTTTCAATTAGTTGTTCCAGGTAAGCGCTATCTTTTTGTCCTCCCGGCTTTGCAAAAATCAGTTTTGCACCAACCATGACCGGCCATAATAATTCCCAAACAGAGACATCGAAACAAAAGGTCGTTTTTTGTAAAACAACATCGTTCTTATTCAGATTAAAATAGCTTTGAGCCCATTTGAGCCTGTTTACTAGTCCGCCATGCTCGTTCATTACCCCTTTCGGGCGACCGGTGGAACCGGAGGTATAAATGACATAGGCCAGATCCTCCGGCTTGATTAATATATCCGGTGAAGTGGATGGAAAATTTTGAATGCGGGTATTACCGGAGTCGAGAATGATGATTTCGCAGCTTTTTTCATCCCTTAGAAAATCTGAATTATCAAAGGTTTTTTGATCGGTCAAAATTAGTTTCAGACCTGAATCTTCCAGCATAAAATTGATCCGTTCGGCAGGGTACTCAGGGTCAATTGGCATATAAGCGGCCCCGGCTTTAAGAATACCCAGTATGCCGGTGATCATTTCTATGGATCGGTCCAGGCATATTCCTATCAGACTTTCTTTTTGTAAGCCCCTGGAAATTAAATTATTGGCAATTTGATTGGATGCGGAATCCAGCTCTGAATAGGTAATTTCCCTGTCTTCAAAAACAACAGCAATCTGCCCGGGACTTGATAAAACCTGCTGGTTAAAAAGGTCACAATAATTGTAAGCACCTGGAAATTCAATAGTAGTATTATTGAACGAAAACAGAACTTTTTCTTTTTCCTCTGGTGTTAACATAATTTATTTGTCCCGAAATAGGCTGGCCTTTTCTAAACTTCTAAAATAGCCAGAGTTTATTTACTTTAGGTTAAGTATTTACACTTTTTGCTAAAGAATTTTCAAAAAAGCTTCCTGGATCTCAAATTGATTTGATCGGAAAATCTTTTTTTAAACTCTGATTATTCTGAAATAAAATTAATTTTTGGTAGAATAAATTCAAGAATCATGCCGACCAGCTCCTCTTTACTGTTTTCTGCGGTTTTTAGAATAAGTTCAGATTCTTCCGGGATTTCGAATGGCGAACTGATTCCGGTGAATG
Organism: Daejeonella rubra; assembly: GCF_900103545.1. Lineage (GTDB taxonomy): Bacteria > Bacteroidota > Bacteroidia > Sphingobacteriales > Sphingobacteriaceae > Daejeonella > Daejeonella rubra. The sequence goes on along the minus strand of NZ_FNHH01000033.1, from coordinate 19,415 downwards.
ATTTTATTTCACCGGATCTTGCTTTTTTGTACAGTCCTTTGACATCTCTCTGTTCACATACCTCAATCGGACAATCAACAAATACACGTACCAGATTGTCGGCGCCTATCATCTCTCTGACAAGATTACGATCTGCTTCAAATGGAGAAATAAAAGCAGAAAGGACTATCAATCCGGCATCCATCATCAGATTGGCAACTTCGCCTACTCTGCGTATATTTTCAGCACGATCATACTCAGAAAAGCCAAGATCTTTGCACAGTCCGTTTCTTATCTTGTCTCCATCAAGGATATAGGTTTTATAGCCTCTCTGGTAAAGTTCCTGTTCAAGAGCATCAGACAGAGTGGTTTTACCAGAACCTGAAAGGCCTGTAAACCAGATCACCAGGGATCGTTGTTTTAAATGTTTTTGTCTGTCATTCAGGTTTATTGGATGAGATCCCATTTTGTATTGTTTTTTAGTGCTGCCAGGTGTTGAAGCGGCTTTCAAGTTCATTATAGATCAACATACAGTCTTTATGCAGATCCTTATCATATCCTGAGATGTTTTTATCAGAAGGCCTAAATGGTTTTAAATCTGCACTTGAGGCTTCAAGGCCAATTCCTTTGAACAGGTTCGAAAGAACAGCAGAGGGATTGATGCAAAATGCCTCATAGCTGAAAAAGAAACTGTTGTTTCCTGCATTTTTCAGAGCATAGGAATAATAACTCTTCCAGCTAAGCAACCAGAAATTGAGCTCCATTTTATCTGTTTTCTGCATCGCTATGAAAGTATGATCATCTTCAAAATGGAAAGGCTTTTGGTTCAGCCCAAATTCAAAATGACCCAGCCAGTTCATATAATCTAATGAGAATTTATCCTTGCTTTGTACTTCAGAAAAGTGTTTATGCTGACTCAAAAGAGAAAGCGCATGTTGCAATGGATCGCGAAATGGTATCACCAGTTTGGTTTCCGGAAAGCTTTCAAACAAATAGGGGAGGCGCAGAATATTATTATTGTTTTTGGACAAGTATCGTGATTGTTTTGGATCATCAGTACTCAGGATTACATTCTGAATATACTCCCTGAATTTTTTAAGAACACTTTTATCCATCTTTTGTAATTCCAGACGGTCTTTGCCAATGTATTTATTGCCACAGAAAACCCTCCAGAATACTTCTTCAAAGGCTTCCGGACTTTCAAAACTAACCATGATCCCATCCTGATGAGCTCTTTCCTTAAGCTCAGTTGCGGGTTTTTTATAGGATAGTTTCTTCCAAAGATTCGGCATGAGTACAAATGGCATATCCAGATAGGTCAAAGACCTGAACTGACCAGTTTCATGAAGATATCTCATGAGCATGGTTGTGCCAGACCGTGCAAGTCCCGAAATAAACACCGGACTATCTGAAAACTCAATTCCTTTTTTATTGACAAAGCTATTTTCGGCATCGAACGATATTTCTGCCATCATGGTAGATTGCAGTGCCATGCGGTGCAGAAATCTGGAAGAGAAATTATACTCTGAATCTGCCATATAGTTTTTTCAATAAAAAGTACGAAAGGAATGCAACTATAGAAAGTATGATCCCATTTATACTGATCAGAAAGTCTGTCAGATAAGACGAATTAAGAGGTTTAACAAAAACACTGGCTTCCAGGCAAATGACAAGCAAGATCACAAGCAATGCGGTAAAAGCAATGATCAGTAGCGAGTGTTTGAGGATTCCCAGAGAATTGCCCAGTAAAATGCCTTGTTTTGCTGCATCATCAATCGATTCAGATTGTATCGTTTCCAGAGAGTTTCGGCTAATTCTGTTAATCCCTCCAACGGTTTTCATGAAAGGCAGCCGATCTGCCAGCCATGCAACCAGAAAAAATACAATGAATAAATAGATTATTGCAATCAGCTCCATTATTCTTCTTTCTTCTTAAATTTTTCTAACAGCTTTTTAAAAGGATACCATAATATGGCAAACAATGCCAGAAAGATTGAGATTAAAATTCCTATGATGGCTGCAATAAAACCACCGCCAAGGCCTGGCCCGACATAAGCAAATATGATAAAGTTTAAAATCACTAATTGTATCATTGTTTTAGTTATTTAGGAATGTAAAATTTGCCGGATCTAAAATTCTGCTCCAGCCCAGAACAGCTGCAGAACTCTCATCTACACGTTCTACATATTGCCAGATCGTTTTTTGGGAATTGCCTCTCAGTATTCTTCCAAAGTCGGTTTCTTCAATAAAAACATCTCCATTCGCTAAGATCTCAGATCTGCCGCCCGTCATAGTTTTAACTTTGGCATTTTTTAGAAATGCTGTATAAGGTGTAGTCAGTTCATTTGTTCTGAAATCGAAAATGTAAACCTCATTATGCCCATCAATAAAATCGTAGCTCTTATTCCGGATGATATTATTACCAAAAATACTGATTCGGTGATCGTCAATAAAATCAACATCGTGCTGGTTTAACCATGGACCTGTTTGAAGCCAGATGATCTTATTTGTTGATGGGCGATATAAGAATACGGTGCTTTTATTTCTGATGCTGACCAGGAGGTCGTCCTTTTCCCAGTGTTCAGTTGTTTTCAAAGCGGGCTGAATATCATTCAGGTGCAGTGGGTCCCTTTCCATCGGGCCAATTCCCAATAACAGACCTCTGTAGCCGTTGTCGAGCAGGATTTGAGAAATAGACCTTTGCTGAAGCAGCTTGCCATTTGCCGATATCTGCGCCAGTGCATCATCCCGGTAATCATCGAAATAACGGGAAATTAATTCCGGATTTTTTTCCATCACGGAAGATGCCCAGATATTTCCTTCTGCATCAAATTCCTGAGAATGATGAAAAATCCCATCCAGACTCCATAGCACCTTAGAGTCCTTGCCGATCTTAATAAGTGAACGATCTTCTGTATTGAAAACAATGGAGCCATCGGATGCCAGTAAGGGATGCCAAAGCACGATGTTTCCTTTATTACTCGACTCAGAAATCGGTCTTCCCTTATCTCTGATCCTCATGATCTCCTGAATATCAGGTACCCAATTATGCATGACCTTTTTATCAGAAAGGCGAATTAATTTAAATGCGGAATGTCCTGCTTCTTTATCAAAGGCTGACAAAAGAAGATAATTGCTGTCGCGATAATTTTTGTCGTTCAGTTTTAGTCCCGAAACTTCGGGATACCTGTCTTTGATAATAACAGGCATTTCAGCAAATATCTGCCTGATGCTTGCACTAACCAGAGTAGGAAATTTAGCAATTGAAAGTATGATGGATCTGGAATTCCCGCTGATCGTTTGTCCTCCTTCAAGTATATTTCCAACTGACCATCCAAAGAAAAGTGTGATCATGCTGAATACCCAAACAATTAATAAAACAAACCAGAGGGGTACTTTTTTATTCATTATATATTGAAATGTAAACAATCATTAGACAAAGTAAGTAAAAAACCAGGTATCGATAATTGCTTTATGATATTTTACCTGAACAAAACTGATAAATACTAGCCTGGTAATGAAAGGTTTTAATCCTTTACCTGGCAATTGTTATTATTCAAAATCAGGCTTGCTTGAGGATAGTTTCTTTTGACTGCTTGATTAAGGAAAGTACAAGCTTCATCCTTTCTTCCAAGTTGAATCAGACTAATGCCCAGAAAAAACTCTGATTTCCCGTTTGAATATACCCCGGCTTCAGTTACCTTTCTTAAATAAATTTCTGCATTTGCATAATCTTTTAAGTTATAATAGGTAAGTCCAATATTTTCAAAATTTTCAATATCATTTGGATATAGTTTCATTATCTCTAATAAATAGTTGAGAGCTTCCGGATAATTGTTATTATTTGCGGATGAAGCTGCCCTTATTGAAAAGCGGGCATGTTGAATTTCACTTTCTTTTGGGTAGACTTTAGCAATACTATCAGAAATAGACAATAACTTTTTCATGTTGTAACCTGCAAGCATCAAGCTTTTTAAATAAATTTTCCATGCTTTTGGGTCATTCCTGTATTTCCGGAATTCGTTAAATGCTTTTTGAATGGTGCTCGTATCCCTGAGTTGTACACTGGTTGTTGTAACTAATTGAAATAATGCCATGTTTCTTGGCCTTGTAAAAAAACCCTTTTTAGAATAATAATGTGCACTGTCAATCAGGCCCTGGTCGGAATATACTGCGGCTTTAAGCAATTCTTTAGACATTAAATAAGGACTTGCATCTTTGTCCTGATTCAGGAATAATAAGGCCTCATCATATTTTTGTGCGCGGTATAAATACCATGCTTTTGTATCATTGATCGGAATATTATTTTCGGCAAGATTTGGGATAGCCGGGAATTTTGAATTAACATCCAGATAGCTCACTTCAGGTTGTACAATTCCAAAATTATAGTGAGTTAAAACCTGAACTCTCATAGATTTATAGGTCTGCAGGCATATATAAACAGAAATTAATGTTAAAGTGCTGCTTACAAGTAATATCAGGGGACTAAAATTTGAGCTAAATGACCTTTCTGTTGCTGATTTTCTTGTATCCATGAAGATCACAGCATTTATGGCAAGCATAAAAGCAAAGAAAATCTGCATGACAGGTCGCTCAGCAGGGAAATTAAAAATGGCGTCGACAAAATATCCTGCCAGGGACATCAATGAAATTACATTCAGCATTTTCATTTCTGATGTCAAATCCGAACGCCATGTTTTTAAGGTATAAATGAAGGCAATCAGAAAAATAGAAATAAAAAGAAACCCGGTTAAAATACCAGCTTCAGCTGTGATCTGGAGAAAATCATTATGCGCATGTTTAGCATAATCGAAATCATTAAAATAACCATTCTGAAATTTTATTGATTCAATTTTATAGTTTCCATATCCAATTCCTGTTAATGGTTTTTCTTTAATCAGCTCCATTGCGTTATTCCAGAAATAAAGCCTTGCACTTGAAGAAGAATTGCTTTCTTCTGCGATAGTCGCAAGTCGTTTATCTAAGGTGGTATAACCCGAATTTGAATTGGGGATGATCAATAGAATTTGTGAAACAATAAGACCGAATAGTACAGGTAAAAGAATATTCAAGGATTGACGTATCGTTTGCTTGATTCCATTTTGTTTATTGTTTATAAACAGGAAGATCAGGTAAATTATGATCTGTAAAAAAAAGGCCAGGTAGGCAGCTCTGGCATTTAGAACAAAAATCATGATCACAACTAATGAAAGTGAGATGAGATTAATGATGTATCTCCCTAAGGAGTAATATTTAAATACACAATAAATAATGATAGGTGTTTTAATAATAAAACTTGCTGCCATTACATTTTTATTGCCGGAATTTGCTTTTAAGCTTAAAATAAGGGCATCTGTTGAAGATACATTGACCAGTTTCAGGTAAGTATACAATAATGGAATGCATTGAAATATTGCAATTATACTTACCGCCTGGAATAGGAATTCGATATGTTTTGGCCGTTGGTAGATTAATATACTGATGTTGAGAAAGGCAATGACTGTAACGATCAATCTGGAATAGACGACCAGAGATTCAATAGGATTGAGTGCGAAGAAAATAGATAATCCACACAATACAAAAACCGACAGGTATATTAAGGAAAGTATGTTTTTAGATAATTTTTGTAATATTCCGTTTAGTGTGCCTTTAAATCGTGTAAATATATAAATAGTTGAAATCAGATTTAAGATCGACAGGTATAGCCATTGCGGCCCCATCACTTCAATTGAACCTAATTTTGGTATAAGATCAACCCCTAGATATAATAATAAAATTGCAAGGTCAGTCTTTTTAATACCTGATTCTGAAGCTTTAGAACTCTGGTCGATCGCGACTTTCAGAGTATTTCCCTTCTCTTTTTTTGCCATTAATTTAAGCCATTGCTAATCATTGAACTCTGAAAATTTGGATAAAGAATTTGTAATATTAACTTTTTTTGAGCTTTTTGGGATGAAAAATGCGCGATGATTTTGACTGTTTTATCGATTCTTAATCTTTCCGTTTAGCTTTTTCCCACACAGCACTTTGCTGACTTCCCATATATCGTTTAATGCCTGCCAGAATAGCATAATTCATCACACAAAAATAATAGGGGATAAAAAATATTTTAATTCTCAATTCACTTTTCTCGAAGATCATACCAATGAATGCCAACAGATAAAAAATTGATTGAGCTTCCAGCAATAGATCATACATGATTTCATCTGATTTGAGCGAGATAAGAATATTCAATATCAAAACCAATATCAGGAGGAATGGTGTAATTGTCCAGCGCAGAACACGGTGACTGATATACTGGAAACTAAGGATACCATAGTTGAAAACATTCAAAAGTGGCTTTAGCCGCAGAATTGACTGAATTCCTCCTGCCGCAATTCGGATCTTTCGTTTCAACTCTTCAGTGATATTGGCTGAGGCATTTTCAACTGCATATGCCCGGGGTTCGTAAATGATACGATAGCTTTTTAATGCGATCAGCATGGAGATCATAAAATCATCCAGAATGGTATCCTCGGGAACCGCCTGGTAAAGATCTCTTCTAACACTAAACAATTCGCCGGCAGCACCAACAACCGAAAATAATTCGGAATCCCATTTTTTTAATTTCGATTCATATTTCCAGTAAAAGCCTTCTCCTGCGGTTCCTGCATCCGCACGTTCCTCAGAATGTACTCTTTTTTCACCGGCTACAGCTCCAACCTGTTTATCAGCATAATGAATAACTATATTCATCATTGCGTCTTTATTAAGCAGGGTGTTTGCATCGGTGAAAATGATGATCTCAGATTTGACCTGTTCTACCGCACGATGTAATGCAGCCACCTTCCCTTTTCGTTCGGGCTGGTGCATCAGCTTTATGTCAGGATATTGTTTTACTATTTCCGGTGTTTTGTCCGTCGACCCATCAGTAATGAAAAGTATTTCCAGTTTTCCTTCAGGATAATTCAGGGATAGTGTGTTTTGGATCTTTTCTGAAATAATACTCTCTTCATTATAGGCAGCTATCACAAGAGTGCAGCCTGGAAACTCCTCTTTACTTAAAACAGGTATCTGTCTTTTACCCTTTAGTAGTCTTCGTATAATTACCAGAACATAAAGTATCAGTCCGTAACCAATGAAGGTGTAAATAATGATGAACAGACTGATCCAGAAGGTTATTTTCATGTACTTTAGTTGGTTAGTTGTTAGTTGGTTAGTTTGTTAGAAAAAATACTGCTGATTTGAAATTATTAATTTATCTTCAATAAGGCGGTTATCCCTGTCTTGATATTTGTTAAAATTTAGTTGGTTAGGTTTTAGTTGGTTAGTTTGTTAGAATAAATACTGCTGATTTGATATTATTAATATATCCTCTAATAAAGCCGTCAACATAGTCCTGCCTGCTCGTTGAGGGCTGCTTTGTATATTGGATAATTGATCCTCTTTCATTCTTTTCTTCCAGTTAACAGACAACTGATAACAGACAACTATACAATACAATAAGGTCAAATAATTCAATCTCCCTCATACCCCAGCACCGTACTCTCCTTACTATGCCTCAAATTCCACCATATTCCTCTCAAAAACTGTCTTGCATGGCCTATACTGCCCTTCAAAATATAGCTGAACAGATTTCTTGGCGTGACCAGAAATAATAGATGAAAGTAAAATATAATCCTGGAAAACCATGGAGCATTTCTTCGGATAAACAGAATCCGGTTCCTGCACATGAAATACTCTTTCAGAAGGCTGTTTTTTCCAACAGACATGGATTCCTTATGATAGATCCGTGCCTTAGGCTCAATCCAGATCTCGAATCCGACTTTTCTGATCTTCTCGCACCAATCCATTTCTTCATAATACAGAAAGAATAGTTCAGGCATTAGTCCTGCCTTATTTATTGCCTCTTTCCGGATCATCATTGCTGCCCCATGAACAAATCCGGTTTGACCTGTTGCCTTGTCATATTGTCCAAGGTCTTGCTCCATTTGGCCAATACAGCGATTCCTGCCGGTGTTCATATTCATTCCGGTAAATCCGGCGTATTGGATAATGTCGGGTTTGTCGAAATAGAGGATTTTCGGACTTATAGCTCCAATTTTTGGGTTGGAATCTAAAACAGCTACCAGGTTTTCGATCAGACCCGGAGTAAATTCAGTATCGTTATTAACCAGAAATAAATAGTCACCGGTGGCCGCTTTCAGTGCCAAATTATTGCCTCCTGCAAAACCCAGGTTTAGTTTTGAACGAATAAAGCGGATGTCATTGTATCTGTCATTCCACCGGGGAATTGGATCATGATCACTTCCATTATCGACAACAATTATTTCTATCGGAAAGTAGCTATTATTTATTTCTACAGAGTTTATAAACTCTTCAGTAACTGCTGCCTGATTAAAATTTACTGTAATAATGGAAACTTTTTTCAATCTGAAATTTAATTGTATTGTCAAAGTACTGAAAAAAATGCCGGATTTCCTTTCCCTTAATATTTGTTCAGTTCTGGAGCCAGGAACCATGAGCCAGGAGTCAGGATGATGAAGTGATAGTTTGAAATTACCGGTATTTCTTCAGATAACAGACAACTGATCTCTGGAGCCAAGAACCAGGAACCAAGAGTCAGGATGATGAAGTGGTAGTTTAATATTACCGGTATTTCTTCAGATAACAGACAACTGATCTCTGGAGCCAAGAACCAGGGTGATGAAATACTAATTTTCATGTGATTGGTGTTCTAACAGTACCACCGGCCAATGTGCCTAAAAAAATTAGAATCAATCTAAAACGAATGTCATTCCGAATCCTGCCCTTCAGCAGGTGAGGAAACTTAGTAAAACCTGTAAACTTATTTCATTACTTATCAAATTTTCTTAGCCGTCCAGTGTCCACCGCCGGCGGGGGAATTAAAGGGGGTGGATTTTTCCTTGTAAGATCATTTTTCCTGTGGTCGTTGTTCTCCCTGTACCACAAACCTATGTGCCTAAAAAAATTAAAACCAGTCTAAATCGAATGTCCGAATCCTGCCCTTCAGCAGGTGAGGGAACTTTGCGAGTAAGGCACAAATATGGATAGGTTAAGAAAGAATCTCGCAGAGACGCAAAGACGCGTTGTGTTCTGCATAAAGCGAATGTTCATAATTTATCTGTAACCCTTTGCGTCTTCGCGAGCCCAACTGCTGGAAGTCAGAAGATGATTTATTTCATATAAACCCATCTCGCAAGTTGAAAAATTGTCAATGTTACTATTGAAAAAAATGCTCTCGCAGAGACGCAAAGACGCGTTGTGTTCTGCATAAAACGAATGTTCATAATTTATCTGTAGCCCTTGGCGTCTTCGCGAGCCTGCCTTCTGCAGGTAGATATGTGCCTATTCTATGGAATATAAATTAATATTAATGACCTTCTTTGTGAGAAGCTTTAAGGTTTATTTTAAAAAATGGTCTCGCGAAGACGCAAAGACGCAGAAACACGATTGGTTGACATAAAAACTATTGTTCATAAAATGGTTTCTCCCTGATTGAATTGAATTATACTATTTGTTTTTTCCAGCATTGAAAATTAGCATAAACCTTATATTTATTTTGGTACGAATGATGCATAAGTACCTGATTTAGTATATTTTCAATGTCAAGGCATAAAATTGAATTATTGATAATTTTTCATGAATAGTATTTCTAATTTTGATAGTTATTTAACTGATAAAAAATATTTAATTATTAATCATGTATTAAATTAATATTTTGGAAAATTTTAATATAAACGAAGATCGACGGAACTTCAACGATTCATCTGCCGCCATTCATAGAAAACTGGATGAGCTTATTCTTCTCTTATCGGACACCTCGCTTGATAATGAATCCTTACAAGAATTGCAAAGAAAATTTCATGCAGCTATAGGTTCTGCAGCCAGCACAACTGCCTTAAGTCCGTATGTTAAAGATGGCAAAAAAAATGTTGCTGCTGAAAATGCAGACGCTGATTTTAATCAGTTGTTATTTATCAATCAACTGGATAGGAATGCACAAAAGAAATTTTCAGTTAATCAATTGATGAACAAAGTGATACGGGTTGTCATTTCTTTGCTTTTGGTGCTCCTGGGGTTTGGGATGATCATCATGCCTGCACCACCCTATTTTGAAATGTTCACTCTCTTTTATATTAACCCAAATGATGGGGTTACGATCATGGATGTGATCTCGCTGATCGTTGCCTTCACCGGTATCTACATATTGATCAGTACTTTTTCTAAAAGGAAGGGAAAATGATAGGAATGTATACTTATTTTATTAAGTATATCTGCACAAAATGTAGAAAAAATTACCCAACTTGTGGAATATTTTCTTATCCCGGCTTGAATTTACTGGAATCCTTGAATTTGAATTAAAAAAAAATGAAATTAATTCAAGTATTGACAGCCCTTATACGTACATAATTACCAGAAGGTTACATTTCTTATTATATTGGTTTAATATTTGACTTTTAGGGGCTTGATAGCTTTGTTTTTTGTCTCGGGACTAAATAAAGTAGTCCTTATAATAAAATATAAATGTTCAAAAAATTCACCTCCGTTCTGCGGATTCTTGCGATACTTATTGTTTTATCGGTTTTTTTTACTGATGGTGTAAAGGCACAGTTTCCGTATACTGATGGTTTTACTAATTCTACTTCACCAGGAATGGTGCTTGGGGGGGTAGCTACTCTAACAGTTCCAACAATTGATGCAACAGAAGGAACCGGTTATTTGCGGTTAACAACAAATGGATCAAACCTAACTGGTTATGCATACAATACCCGAACATTCTCCTCGACTGATGGTCTCGATATAACATTTGATTATTATACTTACGGAGGGACTGGTGCAGATGGTATATCTTTCTTCCTATTTGATGCTACTGCTATAGGTTCTTTTCAGATTGGTGGATTTGGTGGTTCGCTTGGATATGCCCAACGCGCTGGTGTTTTTCCTGCTCCAGATCAGCCAGGCTTAAGTAAGGCATTCATCGGTATTGGACTTGATGAATGGGGGAATTTTAGTACAACAAATCAAGGCCGACAAGGAGGAACGGGAATAGCGCAGATTGTAAATTCCGTAACCCTACGTGGTGATGGTAATGGAATCGGTGCTGGAACCCCATCTGGAACTAATTACAAATATTTATATAGTATTCAAACCTCGAATCCCGGAGCGATGTTAGCATATGGTGCTGGTAATCCTTTTACGATAGGGCTTTCCGGTCCAACCAGTACATTAACAGCTTTAACTACTCCTACTAGGGCGGCAGGTTATAGCAGTACAGATAATGGTTTTCGAAGAGCTAGAATTATCCTTGAGCGAACTTCAGCTACAACGTATAAAATAAATGTATATATTACTGAAAGGACATTAGGGGTCTTAGCAACTCATAGAGTTGTAAATGATCTCATATATACCCCAGTTTCTGCTATTCCTGATAACTTTAGTTATGGATTTGCCTCGTCAACGGGAGGCTCAAATAACTTTCACGAGATCAGAAACATTGATATTTCTGTTCCTTCAAGTGTTTCAAAGATTCCAGTTTTGGCAGATATTGCTAAAAGCGGACTTGAAGACGCAACTATTTCATTTTCCACTGCTAATTTTACAAATAGTTTTATCGATCAAAATGGGTTTACCACTTTGACTAAAATTCGTGTACAGAGTCTCCCTGCTAATGGCATTCTGAAAGTTGGTGGTGTCAATGTTACTTTAAATCAGGAGATCCCAATTGCCAATATACCTACCATAACTTTTGTCCCTAATGCTAACTGGCATGGAGTAACCAGTTTTGATTGGAATGGTTTTGATGATTCACAATACGCAGCTACAGCCGAGCAGGTAAATATTACAGTGACCTCTGTTAACGATGAACCATCAGGTACTGATAATGCTATTTCAATGCTTACCAATACCTCTGATCATATACTTACAGCTGTAAATTTTGGATTCTTAGATGTTAATGATATAACTCCTGGTCCAGTTAATACGCTGTCTGTGGTAAAAATTACCACATTGCCAACTTTTGGCTTATTGGAGTTGAACAATGTTCCTGTGACTGCCGGTCAGGACATCAGCTTTGCAAATATTAATAGTAATTTGTTAACTTATACTCCGGTAGCTGCTGCTAATGGATCTCCATATGCAACTATGACTTTTCAGGTTCAGGACAATGGAGGTATAACAAACGCTGGTGTTCAACTTGATGCAACAGCAAATACCTTTACTATCAACGTTGCACCCACACCATCTATTACCCTTACGACCGCAAATCCTCAGATCTGTTTTGGAACTACCAGTGCTGGAATTGTTTATAGTGGTACAACAGGAACACCCAAGCCTGATCGTTATAGTATAAATTGGGATGCAGCAGCAAATTTTGCTGGTATTCCAGATGTGGTTGATATAATTTTTGACGGTACAGCAGGTGGCACAATTACAATACCAGCTTTAGGCGCAGTCGCTGCAGGTACTTATAATGGCACTTTAACTGTTCGAAATAATTTAAACACAATTATTAGTGCTGGAACAGCTGTTAGCGTTAAAGTGAATTCCTTGCCAACAGTAGCGGCTATTACTGGCACATTAAGTGTTTGTACGGGATTAACTACACAATTAGGGAATGTTACAGCAGGCGGTTCCTGGAGCAGCAGCAATGGAGCTATAGCAACTGTTAACGCATCTAACGGACTCGTAACAGGGGTAGCATCGGGAACAGTAACCATTACCTATACCACAGCAGCAGATGGCAACGGATGTATAAACACGTCAATTGAGACCGTTACAGTGAATGCCTTACCAGCGATCAACATGGCAGTGAGTGATCCGGTGATTTGTTCAGGAGAAACAGCGACCATTACTCTGAGCAATTCAGTGTTAGGAGTAAGTTACCAGTTACGATTGGATTCAGATAATTCATCAGTTGGTACAGCAGTTGTTGGTACAGGCGGTAGTATTACATTCAATGTAACTCCGGGTGCTACCACGATCTATAATATTTTAGCTACCAACGCAAGCTCTTGTTCAGCGATGGTAACCGATAAGTCTACAGTTACAGTGAATGCCTTGCCAACAGTAGCGGCAATTACCGGCACATTAAGTGTTTGTTCGGGATTAACTACCCAATTAGCGAATGCCACATCAGGCGGTTCCTGGAGCAGCAGTAATACAGCAGTAGCAACTGTTAACGCATCCACCGGACTCGTAACAGGCGTAGCAGCAGGAACAGTAACCATCACTTATACCACAGCAGCAAATGGCAGCGGATGTATAAACACGTCGACTGCGACAGTTACAGTGAATGCCTTGCCAACAGTAGCGGCAATTACCGGCACATTAAGTGTTTGTTCGGGATTAACTACCCAATTAGCGAATGCCACATCAGGCGGTTCCTGGAGCAGCAGTAATACAGCAGTAGCAACTGTTAACGCATCCACCGGACTCGTAACAGGCGTAGCAGCAGGAACAGTAACCATCACTTATACCACAGCAGCAAATGGCAGCGGATGTATAAACACATCGACTGCGACAGTTACAGTGAATGCCTTGCCAACAGTAGCGGCAATTACCGGTGCCACTGGCACATTAATCGGGTCAACTACCCAATTAGCGAATGCCACAGCAGGCGGTACATGGAGCAGTAGTAATACAGCTGTTGCAACAGTGAGCTCTGCAGGTTTGGTTACAGGTGTTTCTGCGGGTACATCTACAATTACCTATACAGTTACCACCGTAGGTTGTTCCACAGCAGTTGTAAAAACAATTACAGTAAGTTCAGGTCCAACTAATACTCCCCCTATTAGCGTGGCAGATAATTACACTGTAATAAAAGGTGGAACGCTTAATGTGGCAAGTCCGGGGGTTCTTACAAATGATACCGATGCCAACAGCAATTCGCTTACCGCTATAATAGTGACAAGTCCTGCTAACGGTACATTGACTTTCAATAGTAATGGCTCATTTACCTATGTACATAATAATGGTACATCTACATCAGATAGCTTTACCTATAGAGCGAATGATGGAACAGCTGATGGGAATGTCGTTACTGCCAGTATAGCAGTCATTGTATCCAATACCCCTCCGGTTGCAGTCGCGGATAGTTATTCAACAACCAAGGGCTCGACATTGAATGTTTCAACTCCTGGTATTCTTTTTAATGATACCGATACAGAAAATAACTCACTTACTGCAATCAAAGTAAGTAATCCAACTCACGGTATCCTGACATTAAACAGTAACGGATCATTTACCTATGTACACGATGACGGAAGCTCAACTTCCGATAGTTTTGCTTATAAAGTGAACGATGGTACCATTGATGGAAATACAGTTACCGTAACGATCAACATAGTAACTCCTGGTGTTGCACCAGTTATTGCCGATATTAATAGATCGGGTTTTAAAAATCAGGATATTTTGTTTACTCTGTTAAATTTTACAGAGAAATTTGTGGACATCCTTCATACTATTCAGAAAGTAAAAATAGTTTCTTTGCCACCATCAGGGATATTAAAATTAAATGGTGTTACTATCACTGCGGGACAAGAGATAGTTGCAGCAGATCTGGAAAAGATCACTTTTACACCACAAAATAATTTTGCTGGAAATTTAAGCTTCCAATACAGTGTAACTTGTACCGGCGGACTTACTTCAACCAGCAAGAATATCAATATTACCATTATTGAACCTGGTGTTCCCCCGGTAGCAGTAGCTGATTCTTATACGGTGACCAGAGGGGTTTCATTGACTATCGTTTCTCCGGGGCTGCTTGCAAATGATACTGATCCTGACGGACATCCATTAACCGCCATCAAGGTTACTGACCCGGCTAATGGATCACTGGTATTGAATTCAAACGGATCATTCACCTATGTACATAATGGTAGCGCGGCAATTTCAGATAGCTTTACCTACAAAGTTAATGATGGATTTCTTGACGGTAATACAGTAACAGTCAACTTATCAATTCCATTAGTTAACCTGCCTCCAGTACTTTCCAATATTTCAAAATCAGGAAATAGTGCTTTACCAATACCATTTACACTGGCAAACTTTGTAGAGAAGTTTACTGATACAGATTCCCTGGTAAAAATCAAAATTGTAACCTTGCCCGGAACAGGAATACTTAAATTATACGGTACTCCCATAGTAGTTAATCAGGAGATTGGCGAGGCAGACATTAAAGGACTAACATTCGAGCCGCCATTGCAATGGAACGGAACTACTTCTTTCTTGTGGAATGCCTCTGATGGAACAAAATATGCAACAAGTAATGCGACAGTAACTATTCAGGTTACTCAGCCAAGCGATCCGAATGCAAAAATTGGACTGGCGAAGCAATTGGCATCCATTACTCCCAATTTAAACGGGTCTTATGATCTGAAATTTATCTTCACCGTAGTGAATTATGGCACATTCGATCTGGATAGAATTAGTGTAAGAGATAATCTGGCACTTGCTTTTGGTGGTGCTGAAGTATCAGTAAAACTGATCAGTGCATTTGGTAATCTTAAAGCAAATACATCTTATAACGGTTTCAGTGATACAGAACTCGTACTAAATTCAAGTAAACTTGTTGGTGGAGAGGAAGCAAAAATTGAATTACTGGTTAATGTTCGATTATTACTTACAGGAGGTATATTCCAGAATACAGCAACAGCTGAGGCAATATCTCATATTACCGGGTATAAGGTGAGTGATGTATCGACAAATGGTTTGAAACCTGATCCTAATCTGGCTGCTGATGTTAGTCCATCTGAAGTAACAACCATTAAACTAGACTTATTGCCTACCTACGTTCCTCCTGGATTCTCACCTAATGGGGATGGTATAAATGATAAGTTTGTTGTTCAGAATGCTGATGGCAAGCTTGTATCACTCGAAATGTATAACCGTTGGGGAAACCGGGTTTACAGATCGAAAGATTATAGAAATGACTGGGGTGGAGAAGTTACTGAGGGTTTCTTCCTTGGTAAGGATATTCCTGATGGTACCTATTATTACATAATTGTCATTGATAACAAGGACAGATATGCGGGCTTTATTACTGTGAACAGGTAATTTATGAGAAGAATAGTAACAGTAATGAAAAACGGAATTTTAAATAGAATACTCTTTGTTATAGGATTAATAGTGCTTGCTGATCCCTTATTCGCTCAGCAAAATGCACTGTTTTCACAATATATGTTCAATGCACTTGCTATAAATCCTGCTTATGCAGGGAGCAGGAATGTGGTAGCTGCAACAGCTTTATACAGAAATCAGTGGGTAGGTATTGAAGGTGCTCCAAAGACCGGTACGTTCACAATAGATGCTCCTTTTTCAGACGAGCGTATAGGTATGGGTTTACAGGTAATTTCTGATAAGATCGGTATTACAACAACAACCGGTCTTGTGCTGAGTAGCGCATACCGTATTCCAATGAACGATGGAAGTCTTTCTTTTGGCTTGCAGGGTAGTATGAATAATTACCATGCAGGATTCTCAACGGTAAACCTGGATCCTTCCGGCCCTATTCCAGATCAGGCATTTCAAGGGGATGTAAACAAGACCTTATATAATTTTGGTTCAGGAGTTTATTACAATACAAGTCGCTTTTACGCTGGTTTTTCTGTTCAGGATTTTGTTAGAAACAGATTGAATATTGATACAATTTCTGATGGTGATATTACCGCCAGACAGTCGGCCCATGGCTACCTGACAACAGGTTATGTATTTCCAATTGGGATGGATCTTAATTTAAAGACATCTGTACTTGTTAAGGGTGTAAAGGGTGCCCCTGTTCAAGGCGACTTTAATGCCACTATTTGGATTAAGAATGTGTTTGCTATCGGTGCTGAATACCGAACAAGTGCGGATGTTTCAGCATTGATGGAATTAAAGGTAAGTCCGCAGGTTAGAATAGGTTATGCATATGACAAAAGTATTACAGCCTTAAGAAAGTTTAATTCCGGAAGTCATGAGTTTATGTTGAGATATGAGTTCTCCTTTGACCGTGATAGGACACTTTCTCCAAGATATTTTTAATTTTATTTTCTTTTAGTTATATGCAATTCAGGAAATTAACAATAACGCTTTTAACCATCCTAATATTCATGATCGTTCAGCCCCTTTGGGCTCAGCAGATGGATAACAGCCCACTGTTAAGAAAGGCCTTAGTTGAATATCAGAATCTGCGTTTTGCCACAGCCATAAGGGAGCTGGATAAAGTATTGGAAAAAGAACCTGATAATGTAAGTGCTCAGGAAATGATGGCGGGTAGTAACAGGAACATTAAAAATTATGTTGAAGCTATGCATTGGTATGGAGAGCTTTGTAAGCTTAAAAAAATAAAACCTGAATGGGCACTTTATTATGCCGAAGCCTTAGCCAATAAAGAGAAGTACGAGCAATCTGAACAATGGTATCGTAAATTTCTAAGCCTAAGGCCTGCTGATAGGCGTGCAGACGCATTTAGTAAGGCAAATCTAAGCTCATTTTCAAGTAATGCCGGAGAATATAAGGTTGCTTATTCCAGCATTAATACAGATGATTCTGAGTACTCACCGATGTATTATAAAAATGGTTTACTTTTCATTAGTAACCGTCAGCAAAAGAACAGATATGTATTTCAATGGGATAGAACTTCCTATTCTGATATGTATGTAATAGATGATCTTAATGACATAGCAGAAGCTGAACCGGATAGTACCATGCCTGGGGAGAAAAAAAAGGCAGCTAAATATATCGCCTCAGATTATCCCGCTGAGCGTTCATTATTGAGCCTGTTCTCTACTCCAAAACAAGATGAAGGGACTGCTGATCAACCTGCATTGCTTCGTGGTAAGGTAAGAAGCAGTTATCATGAAGGCCCAGCTGTTCTATTACCTGAAGGCACCCTCTTGTTTACCAGAAATAACTTTGTAGGAGGTAAAGTTTCTCTAAGCCGTTCTGGAGTTAATAAGTTAAAACTTTATACCGCCAGCGGCGCTTCATGGGATAAAATCACCCCTTTCCCGTATAACAATAACGAATATTCAACAGGGCACCCAACTGTTTCAGCAGATGGCAATATTTTAATCTTTGCTTCTGATATGCCAAGAGGGTTTGGCGGTACTGATCTTTATTACTGCGTTCGAACGGGTGAGGGTAAAAAATGGGGAAGGCCAACCAACCTGGGTTCAAAGATCAATACAGAAGGTAATGAGCAATTTCCATATCTTCATAAGAACGGTAAATTGTACTTCTCATCCACAGGCCATCCGGGATTAGGAGGACTAGATATTTTCGAGGTAGTGTTGAGAGATCTTAAAGCCATCGGTAATATTCATAATCTGGGTTCTGATATTAATTCTGCCGCTGATGATTTTGGTTTTATTCAGGATGAAGACGCTAAAACAGGATTCTTTAGCTCCAATCGGAGAGGTAATGATGATATTTACCAGTTTAATCATATGACCTATACTGTGGTATTACGAGGCCAGGTGGTTGATGCAGAGAATAATAAACCATTGCCTGGTAGCAGGGTTATCTTACGTCATAATGGCATAGTCGATAGTATTCAAACCAATGCTAATGCTGAGTTTACTAAGGTGCTTTCTAAAGAAACTGATTATGAAATTAGCGGGAACCGCATATCTTACGTAAGTAAACAAAATTATCTGAGTACTTCTGGTATCACTGTTGACTCTACAATGAAAGTGACCTTGAAATTGAACAGGGCAGAAAATATGCAGCAATGGGTAATTGATAATTGTGCAGCATTAAAGAAGACATTTAGTCTGGAAAATATTTATTATGACCTTGATCAATCAGAAATTCGCCCGGATGCAATGCTGACTTTAGATAAAATTGCTGAAGTAATGAATAAAAATCCTGAGATCACTATTATTTCAGCAAGTCATACAGATAGCAGAGCAACTGATAATTATAACAAAGAACTTTCTCTGAGGAGGGGTGAAGCTGCCCGTTCTTATTTGATTTCAAAAGGAATTGATGGCAGAAGAATTGAAGTGCGGTATTATGGTAAAAGCAGGCTTATAAATACCTGTATAGAAGGTGCAGATTGTCCTGAATTTGAACAGCAGAGAAATAGAAGAACAGAGTTTGAAGTTATATTGAATGGTGTTAATCTCACTCAGCTGACTTGCGATAAGTAGATGCTCTGGTCGGTGTTTCCTCTGGTCGGTGTTTTCACCGATCAGTCTCCATAGCAGTGCATGGTACGGAGACACGAACCATAGGAAATCTACCGACAGGTTGGCTCGCCAAGACGCTAAGACGCAAAGTTTTACAAATTATTTATGATCATTCGTTTTATATCCTGCAATTGCGTCTCTGCGAGATTTTTTCCTCTGGTCGGTGTTTTCCTTTAGACTTGTAAAAGTAAAACAGAGTATAGAACTTGTGTTTTACAATAGTTACAAGGGCAAAGGCAAATTAAGGTGTTCTCCGGGAATTAA
>NZ_FNHH01000026.1 GCF_900103545.1 Daejeonella rubra | reverse complement strand
GGCGGAACAGCAGCAACCGTAATTACAGCAACTAATACATCATGGAGCGGTGCAAACTCAACCAACAAGTTTAACATTTCCTACCTGATCGGTGCTGGTGGTGCATACGCAGGAAAAGCAACAGGTTTAAATGTTGTTCCGGTAGTTTATACTGTAACACAACAATAATATAAGTTTTTATGTTGAATGAGGGAGGGCTTCGGAAGAGGCCCTTTTTTTGTTTTCTGCTTTTTCCTGCGGTTGGTATTATCCACCAACCAATCTGATTTTCAGCATGCCGCAGGGGCCTGATGCCTGGAACAAATTATTCTTATTTTAAGGCTCCCGAATGTCCGAATCTTCAGGACAAAACATCGAATTTTTTTAGCAATTATAGGACAAAAAAAAGTTCGTCTTAGGTTCGTTTAGTGTTCGTTTAGTGTTCGTTTGGAGACCGTTCAAAAATAGCTCAAAATTAATGGGTGTAATCGGCATTGAAGGAGGTGCAAATTAGGCCATGATTCCGATGTAAAAGATTGAGGTAAAAGATCGACAAATACTAAAATTTAGTGTTTGTAGCGAACTAACATTTCGACACAATTTGGGCGTGATTCGTCGGAATATCAAAGTGTTTATCACAATAACAAAGGGCGCCATTTGAACAGCGGTGCATTGAACATACCCGGGGTATGAGCACTTCATTCCCCAATTGGGAAAAATTCCCACATTAAATCTCCTCTTTTTTCCTCAAAAACCCTGTTTTTGGCATGTTTAGCGGTTTGGACTGCTCTTTGCCTTAGTATGATCAAACAAGGAAAAAAAAATCTAACTATAAAAACAACATGAAAAAAATATTCGCATTAATCGCATTCGTTTCATTCTTAAGTACAGCATCATTCGCACAGACTGCAAATCTTAACATTACCTTATCTGATGTTCTTTCATTCAGTGTAACTCAGCCGGCATCATTGGATGTGAACTTCGATACAGAATTAAAATACACCAATGGTATCACAGCGCTTGCTACAGACCACGTGAGTGTAACCAGTTCAAGAGGATACGTAGTGAAAGCGATCGCAGGAACAGTAACAGGAACAGCAGCACTTGCACCGGGAACAGTAAAGATCACTTCAGCGATCGGAGCAACAAATAACGGTAATGCAACAGGAATCACTTACGGTTCAGCAGTAACACTTCCTGTAACAGGCGGAACAGCAGCAACCGTAATTACAGCAACTAATACATCATGGAGCGGTTCAAACTCAACCAACAAGTTTAACATTTCCTACCTGATCGGTGCGGGTGGTGCATACGCAGGAAAAGCGACAGGTTTAAACGTTGTTCCGGTAGTTTATACTGTAACACAACAATAAGAAACAATTGAATAGTAGTTTAATCGTTATATTGAGGCCTTATTTAAAAGGCCTTTTTTATACAGTAATTATGAAAAGAATTGTTTTCTGTGTTTTTTGTTTAGCCATCATTGGCTTAAGTCAAAATCTGATGGCACAGGCTGGTATGACTGTTAGTCCTGGAAAACTATACTACAAATTAGCTGTCGGTGGAACTGCAACACAAAAAATTGTAGTGAGTAATCCAAACAGCAGAGATCTGGAAATTGGATTGTCATTGAATGATTGGGATTATGACTCATTGGGTAATAACCAGACATTTGATGCCGGAACACTCAAAACTTCTGCAGCCGATTGGGTACGCGTGATGCCCGGTTCATATTTTACTCTGAGACCAGGAGAAAAACGTGAACTTGATGTAGTATTTACTGTGCCTGCTAACGCAAATACAGAGATTCCAGTGCATACTGCCATGTTATTCCTGACTCAGTTAAACCCTGGAGACGGCCGTGCAGCAGATGGTACTTCGATCAAAGTGAGTGTCAGAATGGGAATTAAAATATATCATTCATTTGCACAAGCTGATGAAAGAGATATTGAGGTGATCAATTTCACCGATGTGCTCCCTCTCAAAGATGATAAAACAACAGGAGGCTATCTTGAACTAAAGCTGAGTAACACGGGTAAGCAATGGCTGGAAGGAAAAATTAAGTGGGAGATTTTAAATACACAAACAGGAGAGAAGAAAAAATTGGAAGATCAGGAAATATTTTCATTGCCTGGAGATCAACGCCTGGTCAGACAAAATTTACCTCCCAATATGTCCAAAGGTAAATATACTGCAACTGCTGTTATCAATTATGGTGACAAGGATCAATTGAAGCTTGTTGAGCTTGAATTTCAACGATAATCGAAATAAAAATGAAAGAATTATTCAGAAAGTATTTAATGAACGGAAGTCTGCAAATAACTGTCTTGCTCACTTGTTTGCTGTTTTTATATTCTGGAAATGGATTTTCACAAACTATAGCATCTTATAATGGATCTTCCTGTACTTTTAATACAAATACAGAAATTGCAAATGGTTGTACCACTTTGAATTACATCACAATACAGTATAATCTTGCGAATGGAAATTACCCTAATGGATGGACCCTGTCTGTTAAGGCCAATGGCGATTTTTCCAATGGAAGCACAATAATTCCTGCTCAATACGTATCCTTAGGTTTCAGTTCTGCGAACGGTGGGCCGGGTGGAGAAACGGGTACCGGCTACCAAATTTTAAGTACCACACTGGCAAAAAATCTGATCACCACAAGCAGTCAGTTAAGAACTCCGCCTAGTTATTATTTTGAACATAAATTAAACATGAAGGTTCAGGGTGGGAATCATCTTGCTGTTGGAACCGGAACTTACAGTACAACATTGACAGTCAGCCTGCTTGCCAAGAATGGGACTGTAATTGCAACGAGTTCAAATGTTCAGGCATCATTTGTTGTAAATTTCAGTAATTCATGTCAGGGGGCTTCATTAAATACTTATTCAAGTGGCCAGCATACCTTCAGTACTTATGCAGAACAATTAGCAGGAGCAACGGTAACTGATGCAGTTAGTGTTCAATATGCACCAAATGCTGCATCATGTGCAGGCTGGACTCTCAAGGTTAAGGCGGCAGGTAATTTCAGTAATGGCAGTCAATCTATCGCGCCTCAATATTTTTCATTGCGCTTTAACAGAGTAAGTGCCGGTTCTCCTTCAGCCCTTGCAATTGGAGTAGACAATACCCCTGTAATGATCAATAATACAGATGTTACTTTGATTAATCAATCTAATGCTGCTTTTGTTGCTTATTCAGGTACTGAGCATAAATTTGATATGTTGATCCAGGGAGGAATTCATTTGCTGGTGCCAAATGGAACTTATACAGGAACTTTGATTTTCTCATTGTTCAATCAGAATAATGAGCTTGTTTCTATGAGTACGGTGAATGTATCGATCTATATTAATTCTTCGTCAAACAGTTATACCGTGGAGCTTCAGAATTCTGCCAATGAAATAGATCTTGTTTTTAATACACTTGCAAATTATACCAATGGGGTGTCTGTAGCGAAAGCAAGGGGGCTCAGGATTGTTGGTTATCAGCCTTATCAGGTACTGATTAAAACCAGCGGATTAAATTTAGTAGGTTCTGATAGTAATACCATTCCTGTTTCAGCAGTAAGTGTAGAAACAACAAAGTTCACCTCAACAAGTGGGGGTGTATCCACATTCACACGGGAACTTTCAACCGCTGATCAGATTATAATTACAAATCCAATGGTTGATTATACACAGCAGAGTGTAGAATATAATCTAAGGTATTATACAGCGCCAAATGATAGCCGGCTCTCAGGTAAATCAGGTGTTTTTAGTACCACTGTGCTTTTTGTGGTAATTGCTCAATAATTATCTTTTTTAGTGCTGGACAAGGATATTACGGAATAATTCAGGTGAAAAAGAGAAGAAGACAATCGGTGATTCCAAACTATATTTATTGTTTGAACGGAATAAGTTCTGTGCTTTCTAAAATTTCAGGATCTGTTTCCCTTTTTGTGAAATTAAGTCTTGTATTGACACTCTTATCATTCAATTCTTCAGCGTTGAAAGCGCAATCATCCGATTCTCTAATTGTACTTGAGCCTTCCAGGCGTATAATTAATGCTTCAAATGAAGAACTGATCGATCTGACATTAAAGCTGGTAAATAGAAAGTCTGTTCCGCTTTCGGGTGTTATTAATATAAACCTGGAGAGTAGTATGAACCTCATCAGCAAGAATAAAACAGCAGTCAACATCCAACCTGGCGATAGCCTATTTATACCGGTAAAGGTATTTGTAACCAAAAAAACTACATCAGGTAAAGTACATGTGATTAGATTTAACCTGTCTGATACAGAGAATAATCTGTTGCTGGCAACAGAATCTACAGTACAGGTATCTGTTAAAAGGAATGTGAATATGTTCGCATTAGTTTCAAGCATACTCCTCGATGTGACCTCAGATTCAATACGTATTCCGGTCAGGATATCAAACCCGGGTAATACAGCTCAGCGCATTACGATGATCAATCGATTTCCTCCTGTATTCCAGAACGAGGCTTTTCATTCAACCTTAGAGTTTGTCATTCAGCCTTCTGCCGATACTCTTATTACTATAACAAAGCCGGTTACGAGGAAAATGTTTGCATCGGAAGGCTTTGATGTAACGTTCACCGGATTATATTCTAATGGAGATGTATTTGGAATGGCCTATGTCAGGATTCAAAGTGGCCGAAGTGACCGTGCCTATCGCGATCCATTACAAAGCGATAACTATAATGCCAATAGCATTTCACTGAGCTCGCAAAGTATGTTCTCAGATAATCAGTCATACCTTCTTTATGGTCAGGGAGATCTTGAACTCAAATCAGGACAATTAGGCTATAGCCTTGATTATACCAAGTGGCAGAATTCTTATTCGCCTTCAATGATGAGAAATACCTGGGTAAGTTATGAATCAAATAATATGGGTATTACTGCCGGTAATATTAACAGGAATATGGATATAAACCTGAGTGGGAGAGGTGCAAATGTATTTATGAATGATACAACCAATAACGATTCTTATGAAGTCGGTTACCTCGACGGAAACTCCAATTTGATCGGTCAGGATTTTTATAATTTTATGCCAACAGGTAGTGCCGGTTGGGGTAGTTATACTCACAGGAAAGAAAATTCTGAATTTTCAACATCTGTGATCTATGAAATTAATCCGATGTTAAATGCCAATAGTGCGATCCTTGGGAATACTTATACGCTTACGAAATTTAAAGGCCTCCGTATACAAGCTAACCTGAGTGCAGGGAACACCTCACAATATGATAGCACAAGTATAGTTAAAGCAAGTTTGGCCAGTGGCCTAAATATTACCGGAACGATTAAAAAATTTGCAATAAGCAGCTCGAATTATTTCAGTACAGGTTACTATCCCGGTATGAGAAGAGGAGCCTTATCTTTTAATGAAAGGTTAACCTGGTTAAGAGAAAGCTCGAATGTTTGGGTAGGTTTTGATTATAACTATTATGCACCTAAGAATTTTACAACTTTTCAATTGTATATGCCCAGATTTAGTACCATGAGGGCAGAAGTTGGAATGTCAGGCACCGTCCTTAAGAAAATGGTCACTTCAGTTTCTCCCTTATTTTTTAGGGAAACTAATAACTCATTCCGATTTTCCGGATCTGGAGATGTTGTTCATAATTTAAGCTACTGGAACCTCAATGCTTCAATAAACTACCCTATTGCAAATAATCATTATCTTTCTGTTAATACTGAAAGTGGTTTTTATAATACTTCATTTGATGATAAGACCCGGTTTCACTTTCGCTCAAACCTGAATTATAAGAAGGGTATTTTTAATCTGAGTTCTACCCTGCAATTTGGAACATTTTATATTGGAGAAGCTGTCAATAATTATTTAAGAAGTCAGGAATCTCCGAGGATACTGAGTATAATTCCTACTGTCCGGAAAAGTTTTTATCGTAATAAACTCCGTACAGAAGCGGGTGTTGCTTTTATGAATAATTCATCTTATGGCAGCAGTAGCTTCTTAACCGGCAGAGCAGAATATGATGTTTTGCCGAAAACCAGTTTTTACTCTTCAATAAATCATAACCGCTTTAACGGTTACCAGTTTAGTATCCTTGAAGTAGGTCTTACACAGAAGTTATCTTTACCAAAGGTTGGCGCAACCAACAGTGATCTGGAAGTAATCGCTTATAGAGATATGAATCAGAATAATATTTTTGATCAGGGAGATCAAAGGGCCGATGGCCATCTGCTTTATATAAATGATGTAGCCTTTATTGCGGATGCCAGCGGCTCTGTGGTCTATAAAAAATTGCCTTTAGATAATTATCGCGTATCTATTACGAATGACAAAGGCTGGTACGCTCCCGATCAATATATCAGGCTTGAAAAAAAGAAACATCGCCTGGAAATTCCATTGAAAAGAACTGGTACCCTGAAGGGCAGCTTAGTTTATAGTTTTGATGAGTTTAGCTATGAGATAAATAGAAATCTTCAGGGAATAGCAGTTATTGCAACCGATGAAAATAATGTGAGGTATATGACCAAATCGAAT
Organism: Daejeonella rubra; assembly: GCF_900103545.1. Classification (GTDB taxonomy): domain Bacteria; phylum Bacteroidota; class Bacteroidia; order Sphingobacteriales; family Sphingobacteriaceae; genus Daejeonella; species Daejeonella rubra. Next base: position 53,001 of record NZ_FNHH01000026.1, on the reverse strand, counting down.
TTAGATGGTCAGATTATCTTCTATCTTCCTGTTGGTAAATATACACTGGTAGTTGATGGTGCTAACCTTCCTCCTGAAGTAGAGGCAGAGAAGAATATTCCAATGGTTGTTCTGGATGCTGAGACCCCTAAAAATATAACGATCAAGCTTATTATTAAACCAAGAAAGATCGAGACTAAAAAATTCACGTCTCCAAATAAATTACCTAACAGGTAAAAATATTTCTTTATTTTATTGTAACTTTTCTATAAATTTATCGTAAAGATAAATATGAAAAGCTTACTGGGATTTATTTTCTTCTGCTTCATTGCCTCTACTATTCAGGCCCAGTCAGCTTCTGCATCAATTTCTATCACTTTTACAGACATCCAATCCGTTAAATTCATTGATCTTCCTGAACAAGCAAAAGCTGACCCATCAAAAGGAAAATCAGCTAAAAAAACTATTGTTTTATTGCATCCTGCTACATCTCAGGTCCGTCAGTTTGATTCCCTTACTGAAAATATGGAGAACTTAATTCAGGAACTTCCAACAACATCTAAAAAACAAGCATCTTATTTTTTCGCATCCACCAATTCTAAAAGTGCAGAGCTTACAGCAGATAGGAGCAAAAAAACTAAAACTTCAGTCCCCCTGATCGTTTACCAGATAGATCCACGTTAGGCTGCTCATTTTTAATATACCGGATATATTCTCCTTTTTTTTCTACCTTATCCCATCTAAGGAGAGGATAAAATGACACCAATTAATTTCAGGATTAAATTACTTTTAGTTGTATGCTTTTCCCTGTTCTATGTACTTGAAATTTATTCACGAAATGTTGATCCGAAATTTAAGGTAATAGCTTTCTATACCGGGAAAAATGATCAGGCTCATATCAGTTATCTTACTGAGGCATTAAAATGGTTTCCGAAAATTGCTGAAGAAAATAAATTCTCATTTAGTTCAACTAATGACTGGACTAATATGAATGCTGATTTTCTTTCCAATTATCAGGTGGTAATTTTTCTGGATACCAGGCCTGAAAAACCTGAACAGCGAGAGGCTTTTCGTAAATATATGGAAAGAGGAGGATCATGGATGGGCTTTCATTTTTCGGGCTTTGCATTAAGTCCTTCATCATTCCCGCAAAATTGGGATTGGTACCATGAAGAATTTTTAGGATCCGGACAGTATAAAAGCAATACCTGGAGGCCGACTGCTGCAATTTTAAGGGTAGAGGATCAAAAGCATAAGGTAACCCGAAAATTGCCGCATACATTTCTTTCTGCTCCAAATGAATGGTACAGATGGAAAAACGACCTGCGAACAAATCAGGATATAAAGATATTGCTCTCAATTGATCCTGCAAGTTTCCCTCTGGGTACAGGTCCGAAGGCACATGAGATCTGGCACGAAGGATACTATCCGGTTGTTTGGACGAACAAAAACTATAGAATGCTTTATGTTAATATGGGTCATAATGATATCGATTATGAGCATAAATTGGATAATACTAATCAAACATTATCGTTTACTTTTGATAATGATGTTCAGAATAGCATGCTGACCAATGCCCTTCTTTGGTTAGGAAAAAATAAAAAATAGCAAATTGATTTTACCGGCTTCTAACTAAAATTTTGAAACAACAGCATAAAGCAAAAACTTACACATTGAGAACAGTCTTTATTATTGCTTTTTTCTTTTTCTCTCCAGCCCTTTTTGCGCAGAATGAAATACCCATTGAAAATGGAGAGGAATACAATGCTATTAAGGTGAAACCATTTTTAGATACACTTCATAAACAGAACGATTATGTGATTGCATTTCGTGTAGTACTTCCCTCATCCCGGGGATCAAAGCCCAATTATTTCATTTTGACACACCGTGGTCAGAGTTTTCAGGGATTCAAGTATACCGGGGAATTAGAAAAGCTAATCTTACCTGATCAATCACTTGAACTGATATGGAAAAATCTGGTGCAGAATGAGCTTTTTTCTATGAAGGATGAAAAGGAACTATCCAACTTCTGTCCTAAAAAGTACCATGTATATAATTCATATTCCTATGAATTTACCCTGATTTCAAAAAGCAGGATCAAAACATTATCTTATTATTATCCTGAACATTATGATGAGGCTTGTTTTGGAATGCCTGAAAGGAAAAAGATCATCAATTCTGTATCTGTTATTGATTTACTTGCCCTGAAAGATTGATCAGACTTCGTTGAGCTTTTGTATCTTTTTTCTTTCACCAACTATCCAGACAATATCACCCCATTCAAAGACAGTGAATGAATTGGGATTCAGGATCCGTTCATTTTTACGCTCAATACCAATAATTAGTCCATTGGTTTTCTCCCTGATCCCGGAGTCACGAACCGTTAATCCCTTTAATTTATTATATTCATTTACTACAATTTTCTGAACTATAATATCTTCAACATCATAGTCAGGAATGTCTGTATTTTCTGTTTCTGTTGAATCGAAAACCGGCTTAAAAACCAGCATTTGTTCATCTGTGGCAATAAGGCCAACATGATCAAAGGGTAATAATTTTTTGAATCTGGAAGGAGCATAGATCAGTTTATCTCCCCGTTTGATATAGGCTATATTTACTCCGTATTTTTCCCGCCATGCCAATTCCTCCAGAGTTTTTCCTGTGTAGTCGGCATTCGGATTTACCTGAAGATCAACTATATGTGCCTGCCATGGAGCCAGTTCAGATTCAGGTTTAAAATGCTGCCTTAAGATCTTCTCCGAATGAGAATCTTCCTCGGCTGCAATTTCTCTTGCATTCAAATTACTGAGGAATCTTTTTTCAAGTCGCTGGTAAAATTTTTGAATTCTTTGCGAAAATAACCTGAGTACAATAATGATCAGGGGTAAGGCAATTAATATAGCTACTGTGGCTGAAAATAAACGGCTAACCCAAAATCCTATTAAAAGTAGACCGAGTATGACTCTGGAGATCTCAAGAACCAGCAATGGCCCTTTACTGTATTTATAATCCAGCCATAATTCTTTATAGTCCATATTGTCTGGTCTTTTTGCCATTAAAGCCCATAAAAAGGGTGCGGAAATGCCAAATGAAATCACCAATACGATGATTCCTGAAATTACCGGATTTGTTATTGATCTATTTATAAAAGGCAGTAAAAAATTTATGGATAGAAGCATCAATGCTACCAGAACAATACCATTTGTAACCGCTATGTTCAAATAAGATTTAAAAACTTTTTTCCAGCTCGTTTCAGCCTGTATATTTTGTGTGCTTGAAGCATAGTTTGATAAATTATTGACCCATTTTTCGGGCAGAAAACGAACAATAAGTTCATAGAGTTTTTCAGAATATTGGATCCTGTAGGGCGTTGTAAAGGTTGTTATTACGGATGCACCAACAGCAACAGGAAACAGGAAATTACTTGTCACCCCTAATGCAAGTCCTAATGAGGCCACAATAAAAGCAAATTCACCTATTTGTGCAAGACTCATTCCAACCTGTATAGATTGTTTTAATGGCTGGCCTGATAGTAAAGCACCCATTGTGGAGCTGAAAAATCTTCCAAACAATATTAATAAAGTAACCCAAAGAATTGCCCAGCGGTTTTCCATAATGGCCACAGGATCGATCAGCATCCCAACAGAAACAAAGAATACAGCACCAAACAGATCTTTTACAGGTTTAACTAAATGCTCAATTTTTTCTGCTTTTGTTGTCTCAGCGAGGATTGATCCCATAATGAATGCACCCAGCTCAGCCGAAAATCCGGATTGTCTGGCTACGATCACCATCCCAAGGCAAAGGCCTATCGCAAGAATAAGCAGGGTTTCATCATCTAAAAGTGATTTTGCCTTCCTGAGAAATGTGGGTAGCAAAAAGATTCCGGCAATGAACCATAATAGCAAAAAGAACAGCAGTTTACCCACAGTAAACAGCATTTCAGTCCCCTCAAATTGATTGGTTATAGCTAGAGTTGAAAGTAATACCATTAAGAGGATCACAACAATATCTTCCACTACAAGCACCCCGAAAACTACCTGGGCATACTGCTTTGTTTTGACGCCAAGTTCATCAAATGCCTTAATAATAATGGTGGTTGACGAACTGGCGAGCATCCCTCCGAGGAAAAGGCTATCCATAAGTGACCATCCCATCCATTGTCCGACTAAATATCCCGATACTGTAATAAAAACTATTCCGATCAGGCCTGTTATTGAGGCAGCACCACCAACACGCACCAGTTTTTTAAAACTGAATTCGAGACCAAGGCTAAACAATAAAAATATAACACCAATCTCTGCCAGCGTTTCAATATTCGTTGTATCAACAACTGTAGGAGTGATGGATAAATGGGGGCCAACCAAAAAACCTGCAATAATATAACCTAATACAAGTGGCTGCTTTATCTTCCTGAATAAAATAGTTGTTATTGCAGCAACAATAAGTATTAATGCCAGATCTTCAATAAGTTTTGGTAAATGACCCATTTAATTTCTCCCGTTCTGTCTTTTTTGTATGTTTTCGCTTTAATATAGTAAAAATAATGATGAGAATGGTCATAAAAGTGACGAATTTGAAGGAATTGATAATTACTGTATTTGCACTATTTAATGTCATTTATGGCTGTTGGAAATTAGATCATATGTCTGATTGAATTTAATGGTCAGTTCATTACTTTTATTGAAACATTAGAATCTATTGAAAATGATAAATGGTATAAATCTTATTACTGACGAGAATGGAAAGACAAAAGCTATTCTGCTCGATCTTATCCAATTCAAGAAGGATGGGCTGAGCGCAGAATCCATTCTTGATTCACTTTCTGATCTTCAGCAAATGATAAATGATGCAGGAGTAGAAAAGAAAGCTCCCAATACCTGGGAAATGGCCAAAGAAAAATTAAAGGATTTAAAACCCTGAAATTTCTTTTGGGATTCCGAATTTGTTCGAAAATGGCAAATGCATGTTTTTCCTCTCCGGACTGTTTTCCCGGACAGAAAAAATATCAATATGTTAATCGCTATTACGGACTTGAATGGAAACATTTATAGATTGTTGAAAATAGCTTTATTTGGGATAGCTTTAATTTTCCTAATTTAGCCGAATCATTAAGATAGCCAATGAGTACAACATTTGATTTTGAAAAGCCTATTGCAGATCTGCAATTACAGATTGAAAAGGTTAAGCAGGTCTCTGAAAAGACTAAGGTCGACATGACTGCAACCATTACTGAGCTGGAAGCTAAGCTTGATTTCACCAAACATCAGGTTTATTCAAATCTTACAGGATGGCAGAATGTTCAGATCTCCAGGCATCCGGAGCGGCCTTATACTCTTTCATATATTGAAATGATCTGCGATGATTTCATTGAAATGCATGGTGATCGTACTGTGAAAGATGATAAAGCCATCGTAGGTGGTTTTGCTAGTATTGGTGGTCAGACAGTAATGGTTATTGGCCATCAAAAGGGAGTGAATACAAAAATGCGTCAATACCGCAATTTCGGTATGGCAAATCCGGAAGGTTATCGGAAAGCGCTCCGGTTAATGAAGCTTGCAGAAAAATTCAATAAACCGGTTATTACATTTATAGATACTCCAGGTGCATACCCCGGGCTTGAAGCTGAAGAGCGTGGTCAGGGAGAGGCTATTGCAAGGAATCTCCTGGAAATGTCTGTTCTGAGAGTTCCAATACTTTGTTTCATTGTAGGAGAAGGTGCTTCAGGTGGTGCTTTGGGAATTGGTATCGGAGATCGGGTTTACATGCTTGAACATACCTGGTATTCTGTTATTTCACCGGAATCCTGTTCTTCCATATTATGGAGAAGCTGGGATTTTAAAGAGAAGGCTGCCGATTGTTTGAAATTAACAGCTGATGATATGTTTAACAATAAGTTGATCGATGGGATCATTAAAGAGCCTCTGGGTGGCGCTCATCATAATCCGGAGGAAATGGCTAAGACAATACAAAATAAGATCACTGAAGACCTTAATTTGCTTCTTAAGCAGGACATTGATCAGGTAATAGCAGATAGAATTGAAAAATTCTGTTCTATGGGGGTTGTTGTTGAATCCTGATTTGATTTTTTAACCTGAATAAATTATTAAAAGACCCGAATCTTGCTGAAAGGCAGGATTCGGGTCTTTACATTTATGGACTGTAGGTTTTAATTTTTATTTCCTCCATTCGAAAGTAGCAGGACTTAATCCCCTCTGGTATTTTCCAAAGCCAAACATGGTAGGATTGTATTCGCCAACTATAAGAACGTTATTTTGCTCCGGAATTTGTTGCTCCAAGCCTGTTGCCCAATAACATGCATTCACTATTAGTCGGCGCAGGTCTTCACTCACCAGATCGATAGAAGCACCCATTGTAGTTGTAAAGATCTTTGCTTTTTTTCCGCTTTCAGAGGTATGACTTTTTATCCATGCTACCGGCATGACTGACTTCTCATAACTCAGTGGTGCGGATGGAGTCATTCCAAGGCTTGATTGCCCGAATATCAGAACCTGTGAATCAGTTGTTAGTCCCCGAATTCCATATACATCTGTTGGAGTCCAGATATCTTTTACTCCGCGTAAAATGGGATGGTCTTTCATCAAACCATTCACTAATCCTCTTGTACCTTCCTTACCATGAATTCCATGGTGGTCAATCCACGTTTCACCAAGTACCTGCTTGCCATATCCACCTTCCCATCCTTTAACCTTACTGTTATAACTATATTTAGCATAAGGACTTTGTTTATTTCGGGTATAATTGAAGCCATGAGTTGAGGTACGTAAGGCAACAACCGGTTTTCCTGCCTTAGTATATTCAACAAAATATTTCATTTGTTCATCGGGCAATTCCCTGAAACGAATCAATAATACCATCAGATCGGCTGTTTTAAGCTGTTCCATTCCTGGTATATTTGTTTGATTCTCGGGATTGATAGTAGTTGTTGCAGGGTCAATAGCAAAAAGAACAGTGCATTTAAATCCATGACGTTCAGCTAAAATTTTAGCCAGCATTGGCAAACCTTCTTCTGAACGATACTCTTCATCACCGCTTATAAAAACAATATGCTTCCCTTTACCAGGTCCTTCATTTCCTTGATATATAAGCCATTGCGGGCTTTTCTGAGCGATTGCTAATCCTGTATGAATGAAAATGATCATGATGATCATTGCTAGTCTGTTTTTCTTATTGTTCTTCATTTTCTTGAATTAACCAATCTGGTAATAATCAACTTGAAAATCATGATCTATTGTTTACCAATTCAAGTAAAGATCATGATCTTTACAGCTTATTTTTCTAAAGGGTGTTGTTTTAGTAGTTCTTCAGGTGAATAAAAACCGGTTTTATCCTTTACGGCAGCACGTGTAGCTTTTACTTTTTCTGCCGATACAGCAGGTGCTTTGTTACCAAATGAGTTTCTCACGTAGGTTAGTACAGCTGCTACCTCATCATCATTGAGCATGCCTGCAAAAGGAGTCATTGGTACCTGTCCCGGATATTTTTTACCAAGAACATCAATCGGACCATAAAGCCCTTTTAACACCAGTTTGATCAGACGTTCTTCACTTCCGGTAACCCAGGTTGTACCTGCCAATGGTGGGAAACCGGAACTTTCCAATCCTTTTCCATTACTTTGATGACAAGTGTTGCAAAATCCATCTTTTGCGTAAATAGCCTTTCCTTTAATGAAAAGATCGCGGTCAGCACCTTTTAGATCGGTTAAAATTGGTTCTTCTTTTTTTACAACCCGTTCAGATCCATTGAGGTGTGCAAGAGCTGTTTCATAAGCAGGAACCATCCATTCGTCAAGAGGATGTTTACCAGCTTCCATTAAAATAGCAAGCCCTTTGGCTTTTTCCAGCCAGGATGCGGTTACAATTGCCTCCAGTCTTACTCTGCCATGCACATCTTTGGCTGCTTGTATCAGTAAGTTTGGCTGATCAGCTACCTGATGGCCAGTGTATCTTAATACACGCACTGCAGCAGCACGAGCCTTATAATTTTTTGCCTGCAGCAATTGACGAAGTAATTTTTGATCAACCTTATTCAAACCCCAGCTAACCCATAACGCTTCCAGCAAATGATGTTCATATCGGGGGTCTTTTTTATCAAGTTTTGCAGCCCATGGAGTGATGGCAGCAAGCACCAGCGAAGCCTGGCGACCACGAAGTTCACGGCGTGTTCTGTAGCGGGTACGATATTCAGGAAGCTTGAGATTGTCTAAAAGCTCATTGATACTCGCTCCTGCAACTTTAGCGGGTTTAACCAGGGGTCTGGAAGGATAGGTGATGCGGTAAATACGTCCATGAGAATGATCACGAAGCGGGTCACGTACATTATGCTGCATATGTCCAATCAGAACATTATGCCAGTCTACCACATAGAGGGAGCCGTCGGGAGCAAATTCCATATCTACGGGACGGAAATTCTTGTCGTCTGATACCAGCAAGTCCTGACGATGTTTACTTGCAAAGCCGGTTCCCTTATCCTCCATAGCATGTTCTTTAGTTCCTAAAAAACCAATGGTATTATTAATAAGCATATCACCCTGTACCTCATCTGGAAAGTGGCGGCTTGAGATAAATTCAAGCCCTGAGGTAGGACGTACACGATGTTTTTCTTCGATCAGGTTTGTAGATTTATGGGTGGCGACACCATATCTTGGTTTAATAGATCCGGGCATCATCCAGAGAACATCTGGTCCGGAGGTCTCGGCAAAGAAATTCTGTCCCCATTCATCAAAGGCAATTCCCCAAGGATTTGGAATGGAAAGTTGTGCTGTGCGTTCCAACTGGCGGCGGGCAGGATTATATCTGTAAAATCCACCATTGGTAGCACGAACCGGACCATAGGAAGTTTCCACATTGGTATGCAAGAAGACTCCTTCACCCATATAAATTGCACCGGAAGGATCGGCAGTATATGCATGATGCGCATGGTGTGTATCATGATCATCAAAACCACTTAATAGAATTTCTTTTGAATCAGCTTTGTCATCACCATTCGTGTCCTTATAAAGTACCAGATTGGTGCCCTGAGAAACATAAACACCTTCAGGCGCAATTTCGAAACCTACAGGCAGGTGTATTCCATCCAGAAAAGTTGTTTGCTTATCGGCCTTGCCATCATTGTTGGTATCTTCCAGAATGATGATCTTATCATTAGGTTTTTTATCGCCAGGCTGCCAATGGGGGTATGTTGGCATGGTAGCAACCCAAAGCCGGCCTTTATTGTCAAATGATAACTGAACAGGATTCTCAACATCTTTAAATTCAAGTTCAGAAGCAAAAAGGTCGATTTTATATCCTGGAGGCAATTTGAATTTATCGAGGGCATCTTTTCCATAGAGATATTCAAGGCTTCCGTTTTTCTCAGGATTATAATTAGTTTCTATTTTAGGTAGCGGGGATGTATTTTTATCAGCAGCATCCAGATCCATTTTTTTTCCTTTGTTCGCCATCCAGATTGCCTGATCTCTTATTACGGTCAACTCTCTGATCTTTTTAAGTTCAGCAGGGTAATTATCCTGACCGAAGGGATTATAACGGCGACCAAATACATGAACACCATTAGGGATCTTAAGGTCATTATGCCACATCCAGTTTTTTTCCAGTACGGCTTCGTGCACCAATTTACGGTTGGCCTCCATGGCAGGTGTTACTTTGGATTTGCCAAAGATTCCATCAGCTAATAGGGGTCCAAACTTAGCATAAGCGGCATCTGTTAGCTGAGAACCATCGATAGTTTGTGGCTTCTCATTAGTATCATACCATTGTTTTGTAGGGGTAAAAACATTTAAATAATGAACCTTGTTTTTAGCAGCAACTTCTTTCATTGCCTTCGCATAGAGCTCCAGATTTATATTTTCAGTTTTCCCATTTGGAAGGTCGAACTGCTTAGAAAGATCCTCAAAAGCGATTGGAGATACAATAGCCAGTTTAGGAGCTGATGTTCCGTTATACTTTTGTTTTAAGGTATGTTTGATAAAAGCATCAAGCTCAGCTTTATAGTTTTCAAGTCCTTTTGCACCCTGAAATGACTCATTATATCCAAAAAAAGCTATGATTATGTCTGCTTTGTGATTGCTTATCCAGGTATCCGGACTATCATAAAACCCTTCGCTATTCGAGTTTTTTGCAAGTTCAGTTTGGAATTTCTCAGCGCCTGGGAATGCCCAGGGTAATGCACGACCTGAATGTGCCCTGAATCCTGGAGTATTACCACCGTCACACATATTCCTGATATACAGCATACTATCCGGATAACGGAGCTGCATTTCTGTCTCAAAATGACCATAATTCATCATCCTTGAGCCAAGGTTATTTCCAATTAAAATGATGTGATCACCCTTTTTAATTTTTAATGCAGCTGAATCTGATTGTGTAAACTTAAACGCAGTTAATGCAATTAGCACCAAGGTTAGTGTGTAGAGCAGTACTTTCAAATTCTTTTTCTTAGGTATTATCATGTTCTTAATGCTTATTTTACTTTTAAGGGGTTTACCAGAAATTCATTTACAATTTTAAATTTATTTTTTTGCCTGTTTTAACTGCCAAATAGATAGCATCAATAATTTTCAGGTCTTTTAGAGCTTCTTCGCCATTTACAGGTACCCGGGCAGATTCATTTGCCAAAATTATACCTGCCATTTTTTCCATTTGTACAGTTTGGTGAGTAACATGCGAATGATTTAATTCGCCTTTGTTAGTGCGGCCCCTGATGGGTCCATAACCGGTTGAGGGTTGTAATTCGGCAAATCCTTTTTCAGCAGTTAGGAAAAAGCGATCCAAATTACTCATGTTGTAGCTTGACAAACAGGATGCTACTGCTCCGCCAGGAAAGCCGAATTGAAACTGAATGGTTTCGTCTACGCCTTCTTTAAATTTTTCGGGGTTAGTCTTGGTTTCCTGTGCAGTTACCCAAACAGGCTCTTCGCCAATCATATAACGTGCACCATTTATTGCATAAATGCCTATGTCCATTAGTGAGCCCCCTCCGGCCAATTGCTTATTCAATCGCCACTGAGTAGGGTCGCCAATTTTGAAGCCGCATAATCCCTGAAAAAACATAATTTTCCCTAATTCCCCTTCATTCCGCATCCGGATAATTTCCAGGGTTTTTGGCTCAAAATGCATTCGGTATCCTACGAGCAATTTTACATTCGCTTTCTTACAGGCTTCAATCATTTCCTGCCCTTCTTTGGCATTTAAAGCCATTGGTTTTTCGCAAATAACATGTTTACCAGCTTTGGCTACACGTATTACCTGATCGTGATGCAGGGCATTCGGCGTAATGACATATACCGCATCGATGTCCGGATTATCTTTTATGAAATCGAAATTCTTATAATTGTAACAGTTTTTCTCAGGAATATTATACTTGCTCTGCCAGTTCTTTATTTTAGAAGGAGTGCCACTGATTACCCCGACTAATTTAGCCATCTTACAGGCTTGCATGGCCTCAGCTACACGGGTTCCATAACTACCCAGACCCATGATTGCAACCCTTAGAACGGGGCCTTCATAAGGCTGACTGTTAAAATCCTCAAGGCTCGCAAAACCATATCGGGGTATGGATAAAGCAAGTATTGAAGCACTTATTGTTTGCAAAAAATTACGTCTTGAATCCATAACATTAGGTTTAAAATATAGGTTTCAAATCCGGCACTATTTAATTAAACGTGATCTTAAAAATTTCAATCCTTTGATCGCTATATCTTCTTGTGAAGGTTCAAACTGACGCCATATTGAGGCTGCCTTAGCAATCATTTCTATATCAGGAATAAATGATTCAATGACAACATCTCCATCATAATTGATCTGGTGAAGAGCTGAACTTATTTTGTCCCAATTGATTTGGTCACCTCCGGGTGTTCCACGGTCAGAACCGCAGGCATGGAAGTGACCCAATTTACTTCCTGCATTTAAAATGGCCTGGTATGGATCTTTTTCTTCAATGTTCATGTGGTAAGTATCCAGCTGAAGCATCAGTGCATTGCTATTTACCTGATTAACCATTTTCATTCCTTGTTCACAGGTATTGATAAAATCAGTTTCATAACGATTCAGAGGTTCAATGGCCATTTTTACATTCAAGGACTCAGCGTAATCGGCTAAAGTTTTTAAATGTTTTGCAACTGTTTCCCATTGCTTCGCATAATCTTCTTTACTCACCAACTCTGCCCTCCCAACTCTGGAATACAAAGGGCCGATCAGGGTATCACAACCCAGTGCAGGCATCATGCTTAGCATACTTTTTAAATAATCAAAGCCTATTTGCTGTTCTTCAGGTGTTCCTCTAAGGTCACGTCCCGGGCCCATTGCGGCACAAATAGTTCCGCATTTTAAACCATTGTCATCCAATGCTTTCCTGATCACATGAGGGTCAATGTGGGAGGGGTCTTCAATTGAAATTTCTACAGAATCAAATCCCCATTCCTTAAATTTTGGAAAAAGGGATACACTTTCATTTGTAAAAGGGGAGGTGAATAGAAAAGTATTAATGCCAAATCTCATTTTTTGTGTTTTTTCGTCTGAAAGACTATTTATTTTTTGATTATTTCCTGCAAGATTAATTCCTTGTTCAGCAGGTATTTAAATTTAATGTTCTCCTGATATACTTTTTTATCAGGACTATTGTTTGATCATGATCTTGCGATATTCAACCTTCATTGGCGGACCAACATGTACCTGTATACCTAAGACTCCCTTTGTTTTACCATTCACCTGATCATTATCTGTGACATCACTCATCAAAACCCCGTTGATATAGTGTTGTAAACGATTGCCTTTTGCCACTAAGCGACAGGTATTCCAATCTTCACTTTTTATTTTTTTCAACAAGGCATCCGATTCCCCTAAAGAACCTGTTACACTTAGGTCAGTCCATGCGTTGTTTTTAATTTTTGATTGAACAGTCTCCTTAGTATTTTCACCACTTTGAGCTTTTATCATTGTTTTTTGTCCCCTATAAGCCAAAGTTGTTCTGCCACGCTCCTCATAGTTTTGTCCGGTATAACGGTTGGCACCATCAATATCCAGCTGATATCCTTTTACTGCAAAAGGCAGGTCTTTCAGTTCTTCGCTTCGGTAATTGATACCGCTATTACCTGCCAGACTGATTTTAAACTCTAAAGTAAGCTCAAAATCGGCCGGAGTTCCGTTACGCCAGATTAAAAAAGAATTTCGTTTAAGTAAGGTAGCTGGGGTGATTTCTCCAACAATACTTCCATTCTCCACCCTCCAGTACGTTGCATCACCTTCCCATCCATTAAGGCTTTTCCCATCGAATATGGAAACAAATCCTTTTTGAGGAATGTTGCTATGATCAGCCAATTTATAGCTGACAAGAATTAGGGACAGGGTCAAAATGCCCAACGTGAAGTATCCCTTAAATGTTTTAATCTTTTTAAACATGATTGTCAGCTATAAAATGGATGAACTTTTGTAAAAATTTATGTTTTAAATTTAGCTTTCCGATTAAATGTCTTTCCAGCTTCTGGATGCGGCAGATTCAATTACTGCCTGACAAACTTTTTGTGTTTCCAGAGCTTCCTGGAAGGTAGGTGAGCATGGCTCTCCGGTTTCCAGACTTTTTAGAAAATCAGCCACCTGATGTACAAACGTATGCTCATATCCTATAGAAAGACCCGGAACCCACCATTTATTCATGTAGGGTTGATCTCCATCAGTTACATGAATGGAGCGCCAGCCACGAACAATTGAATCATCTGCATGATCGAAATATTCTAAGCGGTTTAAGTCGTGAAGATCCCAGCGAATAGAAGCATGTTCTCCATTTATCTCGAAGGTGTACAATGCTTTATGTCCGCGGGCATATCTGGTAGATTCAAACAATCCTAATGAACCATTATTGAAATGGCAGTGAAAGAGACATGCATCATCAATTTCTACTTTTTCCATTTTTCCAGTTAGCTGATGCATACGTTCTTTGATGAACGTCTCCGTCATGGCGGATACATCTTTAATGCCCCCATTTAACCATATTGCGGTGTCGATGCAATGTGCTAATAGGTCGCCGGTTACACCTGAACCTGCGGCATCAATGTCCAGACGCCATAATGCTTCACCTCCCTGAGGAAGATCTGCACTGATAGTCCAGTCCTGAAGAAAATTAGCCCTGTAATGAAAGATCTTTCCCAACTTTCCTGAATCAATGATCTGCTTGGCTAAAGTAACTGCAGGAACCCGGCGATAGTTATACCAGACTGTATTTTTAACACCTGCTTTTTCAATGGCATTCACCATTAAAACTGCCTCGTCCAGGGTTCTGGCAAGTGGTTTTTCGCAAAGGATCATTTTTCCCGCTGCCGCAGCTGCGATGGCAATTTCGGCATGCATATTATTGGGTGCGCAGATATCAATTGCATCAATATCATCACGGGCAATAAGTACTTTCCAATCTGTTTCCACAGACTCATAACCCCATTGATCAGCAAATGCCTGAACTTTATCTTTATTACGTGAACAAACCGCCTTCAATACCGGGCGATAGGTCAGCTCAGGAAAAAAATCACTAACTCTTTTATATCCATTTGTATGGGTTCGGCCCATGAAGCCACATCCAATCAAACCAATTCTTAATTCTGTTTTATTAGTCATTGTATAATTTTGAAGATTTTATTTAAATCGATTAAAATCCTTAAGACCAGCTATTTAAATTGCGCACTTTGATCATTGCAGCCAAAATATCATTCCACGTTTTTTGCTCATTCAGAACGGCATTCGGGAACATACATCCATCCCAGCAAATATGTTTAAACGCTTTTGTCAGTTCTCCGTTTTCATTTCGAAGCCAGTGTCCGGCATCCACAGCAATGTCTAATTTGCCGTTAGGGTCTGTTGCCTGACAATGTCTGCCTGTTTTATCATGTGAGCCTGATCCATAGGCGGTTCCATCATTCTGAGCGACGTGGAAATCAAGGGTCCAGGGACGTAAAGCTGCCGTTAATTTTTTAAGACCTTCTGTAAGTGTTTCACGGTCATCCCACTGATAATCAGCTGGTAAAATGCGATGCTCTGGTGCATTATAGCCGAGGAGATATAAAAAAGTATGTGACATATCCGCCTGAAAACCAATATTGGGACGGTCAACAGCTTCCAGTGTATCCAGCATTGCTTTCCAGCTATGCATTCCACCCCAGCATATTTCACCTTCAGCGGCTAATTTTTCACCGTAATCAGCTGCCACATCACATGCTTCACGGAAAGTTTGTGCGATGAGTTTAGTATTGTTTATCGGATCTGCAGCCCAGCTTTCAACACTGCTTGCAGAATCAATTCTGATTATTCCATATGGGCGAATACCCATTTCCTTGAGTTTTTGACCATAAATACATGATTTACGGACCTGATCTACAAAATTTGCACGATCTTCTTTGGTACCCATTGCTGGTCCGCCCCAAATGGGAGCAACCAAACTCCCAATCACTAAATTATGTTTGCTAACCTGATCAGCCAATCTTTTAATTCCATCAAGATCATCTAAATCGATTGAAGGATCAAAGAGTCCAACATCAACTCCATCAAATTTTATTCCATCAACTTCCGCCGCAGCAGTCATTTCCAGCATTTTTTCCAATGAAACAGGAGGTTCTGAATCAGGACCTTTCCCCACAATACCAGGCCATGTTGCATTGTGAAGTTTTGGATAAATATTCTCAGTCATATTCAAAAAATAAATAAAAATTACAAAATAAGATCCGGATTTTCGGGACCAAAATGTTTTAAGATAACAATAGGATCTGTCTTGGATGGGTTGCTAATACAAACACCTTCTAATGCAGCTTTTTCGCTCACAAAGAATTCATCATCAGTAAGTTGACCATATTTGATCAGTGCAGGAGTTTCAATATCCCATACACCAAATTTACCATGTCCCTGCATGACGATCATTCCATAGCAGGCGCTATCTTTAATAGTTACTGTTTGTCCCGGTAAGACCGTTAACTCTTTTGCACTGAATGCAGCAGACCGATAGCAAATCCAGTTCTCGATATATCCCTCTGCTTCCATTTGTTTAACAGGTTTTACAGGCTTTGGAAGCATAAAACGAGTTTCCAATATATTAGGATTAACGTTCAGGTCCCAGTCAATAACTTCCATCAATTGATCAAAATCACCTATTCTGTCCTTTGGAGTTCCATTCCACAATAATTCTTCAGGAATGATCGCTTCATTAACCAGTGACTGGTACATCGCAAAAACATCTGATGCTTTCTGAGGCTCATAGGTACACATACTTCCTGGTGCATGAAGCATCCCGGGAGGAACATCCCATCCGGTTCCCGGCTCCAGTTTAAATGCCTGTGAGTAGGTAGTCAGTTTATTGTCGCCTTTGGTAAAATTAACCAGACATTCCCGAATCTGCTCTTTAGTTGTACCCGGAGCAATTCCAAAAAAGGTGTAAGGAAAGTCGCCACCATGATTGTTCAATTGAGGCGGAAAATAATAAGCTTCAGGCTTACCTTTCTGACCGATTTTTGCAGCATGCTCATCATTATGATGAATATGGTGGGGCAAAGGACCCATATTGTCAAAAAACTTGGAATACATGGGCCAGCTTTTATGTTCATCCCATAAGCGATCTCCGATTATTTCGCCCTTAAGCTCATCAATGGCATCTTTCAATAAAAATTGTTCGTCTTTACCTCCCTCATTGATTACTACAGCACTTAATCCTTCATTCTTGCCTGTCAAAGGACCGTTTTGAGCTGGCGTAGTGGAAGACAGCCATCGTTCATCAATACCGCCCCTTTGGCCTCCCAACACATAATAATCATCCGGGTGTAACTTGATCCTTCTTCCCGGTACACAAAATGAACGTGGTACCCAGGTAGGTGCTAACCTTAATATCCCTTTTCCTTGTTCTAATGCTTTCTTTGCTAAGCTCATATTCTAATTTAAATGTTTATAAGGCTTAAATCTGTGTCTGATCAGCCTGTTTATTATTAAATACCTCTATTTCTAATGTATATTTTTTTGTCTCTCCCGGGGCCAGCTGAATTAATTCATTCTGAAGTCTTGCCTGGCTTTGTCCGATTGGCGGATTTGTTCCAGGCTCAAGTCCTACAACATATTCCCCTTTCCCGAAATGCTGCCAATTGGTTAAGCAGGGTAATTGTTTTTTCTGAAATTTTAAGTTGATACTTAGTCCAATTCCCGAGTTTTCAAGTCCGCAGGTACAAAATCCATCTTTATCTGAATACAGATCAATAAAAGCAGCTTCTTCTCCACCACCCTGATGATCATCGAGAGGTGGCGGGCATGTCTTGAAATCATTGCCTTCGCGGAATATTTTATTTGGATTGCCATCCCGAGCTTTCCATGTTCCATTCCATACTATTTTTGTGCCCTCATCAATTAAAGGCCAGCCAAAATTACAGTGATACAAAAGCATGTGCGCTGCTTCCGTATTGCCTCTGTTGATCACTTCATCATGAATGCGGATCACTGATTTTCCAAGAGTGGCAGAAATAGTACGTCTCAGTTCCAGCCTGCTGCCAAGTGCTTGAGACTGTTTAATTATTCCTGTTATACTCATATCCATATTCCCGGATAGAGGATCAGGCTGTATGACCGACTCTATTTCTGCTGGCAGGTTGCTGATCTGTCCGTGAATTCCGCGTTCTCCAAATTCATCACTTTCTGGTCCGCCTACATGACTTAATCCGCAGGTAACGAGTAATCCTCCTCCAAAAGTTCGCAGCCAGTCAATACCTTTATCAGATAGGGGCTGTGCAGCAGTGATCCCTGAATGGCTCAGCCATGCCAGACTATGCTCATTATAAAAGGCATCGGCAATATCCATGGCACGATCGATCACCACCTTGAAGCGTAATCCGGTTCCGGTATTGATCCATGCGATGCGGGTTCCGCGACCTGCACCATTATCTATCACAGAGGTTTCAATACCTCCCAACTGGGCGGTATTAGATATTTTATTATGCCAGACTTGATGTATCAAACTTAGTTCTCCTGATCAATTATTTAATACTCTTTGGCTTATAGATCGCATGATCCTTATTTGATCCTGACACCAGATAGGCCATCAGATCTTTCAGTTCTTCCTTATTCAAGCCATTGATCATACCGGGATACATAGATGACACATCAGAAATTCTTGTTCTCACAACATTTTTCTTAAGCACCTCACGCATGGTTTGTGGTGCAAATGGATTTTGGGAAATATAATATTTTTCGCTGTCTTCATTTTTTAGCCTTCCGGTTACCGAGCCGCCATCTTTCAGGTAGTAAGAAGTGTAAGCATACTGATCAGAAATTACTTTATTGGGTTCAAGAATTGACTCAAGAATATCTCTGGCAGAGAAACGTGTACCTAATTGAGTTAACGCAGGGCCAACAGCACCACCTTCACCCTTCATATTATGACAGGAAATACATTGGGTTGCACTGAACAGCATTTTACCTTGTTCAAAGTTTCTGTCGGTTGAGTCATTTTGAACAAATTTTAGTGCTTCATCAATTTTCCAGGTTCTTCCCGGACCTTTAGGGCTTCCTGCACTGGCCAGTTTCATGCCATTATTAGTCAGTAATTCATTGCCCGAAATTTTATTATAATGCTCGAATTGATTCTGAGGGAGATTAGCTAAAGCCATTTTGCGCGCCTTATCGATAAAACCGATAAAACTATTACCCCCTTTATATCCAAATGCGGTATAATACCATTTGAAATATTTTTCCCTTAATTCTGTTGTCCAGCCATTTTTTGCTTCACTTAATGCCGTTACGTAATAGATCTGCTGTGCAGGTGGGGTTTTAGCTAACATTCCTGCAATGTCAAGTCCGTATTGAGGATTACGCAGGATTAAGTCTGAAGACTGCATGAAAGATTTTTGGTCATCCACATCCAGAACGACTCCATCAAGTAATGCCAGTGTTTTTTGAACGACTAAAGGGTCATCTAAGGCTACTAAAACCTTGCTGAAGGAGCGATTCAATTCATTACTTTTTGCAGGATAGAATTGATTTAAATAACTGCTTAATTTAACTTTTTCAGCATCATAGGGTTTACCCATTCTTGAAATTATCAACTCATAGGCTCTTAGAACATCTATTTGTTGAGATTTAGGTAATAGATTGAAGTTTATGTTCATCAATGCATTGATCATCCTGACTTGTAAACCTCTGTTACCTGTTCTGGCCATAGCAATCATAGCTTGAGTAAGTATCTGTGGGTCTTTTTCTATGAATGCTCTTTCCTGCCATTGACTAATAGGCTGGTGCTCCATGGCAATGCGGGCAGCATAACGAATATAACGATCACTATTTTTCATGTTAGGCCATGCCATGCCAATTGCTAACTTGTTTGGTGCACCATGAAAAGTTTCTAATCGTCTTCTTAAATTTCGTGCCTGGACTATATCTGCGGAGGTTTTTGAAATTATTGGAGCATTTGGCAATTTATTGTCGCCATAATAAACACGGTACAAGTCTGAATCAAGTTTTCGGCCTCCTGTTAAAAAGTACATCGCACCATCTGGTCCGATGATACCATCAGTAAGAGGTAAAGGAGCTCCAGAGATGAATTCTTCAGCACTTGCCTTGTAGGATGATCCGCTTGGTGTTAGTTGAACGGCATAAATGATACCGAAACTCCAGTCAAAGGCAAAAAGACCTTTACGATATTTTTCCGGAAAACGTGCATTATTGCCACTGAAAAGGCTGGTAGGGGAGCCCTGCCCGATATTTAATATGGCCGGTAAATTATCCGGATAAGCTGGTGACCACTTACTGTTTCCTGTGCGCCATCCAAACTCGCTGCCACTTGTAGAATGGCTGATACGTGTTGGTCTGTACCATGGCATACCAAAATCCCATTCCATGTCAGCATCATAAACAAACATATCGCCAACCTCATTAAATGCAAGATCAAATGCATTTCTGTAACCTGCGCTGATAAGTTCCCAATTTGTTCCTTCAGGATTTATTTTTACAACGAAACCTCCCGGGGCCATACGATCGTTTGCATGTCCGTTAGGGTCTTTTATTAAAGGGAATAAATTATCTTCCTGCCAGGTTTCAGGCAAACGATAGGCATCCATTTTTGGAACATCCACATGGTTTCCGGCAATGAGATGAATAGATTTCTTATCCGGGGAAATAACCATACTGTGTGGTCCATGCTCACCACCAGGGGTAACCAGATCCTTGAGTAAAGTAATTTGATCGTACTGGTCATCATTGTTGGTGTCCTGTAGGCGATAAAGGCCGCTGCCCTTAGCCATCGAGGTGTCACTTTTATGGTTAACCATCACGTAGAGGCTATTAAATGCATACAATAAGCCTTGAGCATATCCCATTTTTATCTTGGCGGAAGAGGTATCTCCGGTAATCTTTAGCTCCAGTTTTTCAACTATTACTTTTGATTTAACGGCATCTGTTCCAATTGGGGGTATGGTTAAACGGTACAAATATCCATATTGATCACAAGCGATCATTCTGCCCTTATTATCGAAGGTCATGGCTACCCATGAACCGTTTTTGCTTTCAGAGGGACTGTATAAATGTTCTGCTTTGAAATTGGGCTGCAGCTTAAGCTTTTCAACTTTTGGATCTAATTCTCTGATCCTATCCCTGGTAGTTTCTTTTACATTGTCAATAAAAGAGATTCCCAGAAAAAAGACGATCACCAGCAATCCTGCTAGCTTTAAATACGTGTTCCGATTCATAATTTTATATCCTGCTGTTTTTAAGTATATCCTTTAGCATTGATTTTTTCTGTAGATTAAATATAGAATAAATCAGGAAAAGAATATCGGTCGTTAATTGCCAATCACAAATTATATATTAAAAATTGACTGTCTGTCCTGAGCTGTCATGGCCTAAGTATAATGTCACCCCTTCGGGGTTATAACCATATCATCATTTATGCGAAGAGTCCCATTTCAGCTTTTCCTAATCCGTCGGGGGTGGTGTAAAATGGCCTTTTTTCAACAACATAATGTGCATCTTCAGCAATACCAAGAGCATGGTAGATCGTTTGGTGGATCTGTTCGATCATGATAGGTTTTTCAACGGTTTTACAAGGGCGTTCATCAGCGGTTTTGCCATAAACACTTCCTTTTTTAATTCCGCCGCCAAACATTAAGATCGAACATCCATCGGTAAAGTGGCGGTGCATACCATAGTTTTTGATGTCATGAATAATGTCGGGCTGTGCAACTTGTTCTTCAACCTTTAGATCGGGTCGTCCTTCAACCATCATGTCTCTGCTAAACTCACTGGCCAATATGATCAGGGTGCGATCCAGATGACCGGATTTTTCCAGGTCTTTTACTAATTGGGAAACAGGTCCGTCGATTTGCTTTTTCATGTCAATTAAGCGCGTATGGCCATTGTCATGCGTATCCCAGCTTTTGAATGGTTCATATTCGGTGGTAACACTTATGAACCGGGCTCCCTGTTCTGTTAACCTGCGAGCCATCAAACAGCCTAAACCAAACTTTCCGGTATTGTAAATATCATAGCTTTCTTTGGGCTCTTTGCTCAGATCAAATGCAGCGGCTTCCGGCGATTTTAAGAGCATATAGGCCTGCTCCATCGATCTTCTTAAAGATTCTTTCTGATAGTCGCTGCCATACTCACCCATCGCACCCTTACTCATCAGATCATTATAAAGCTGGTTTCTTTTTTCAAACCTCATTGATGACATACCTAAAGGTGGTCTTACACTTTCCAAACCTGCGGATGGATCTGGTATCAGGAAAGGACCATATTCACTGCCCAGAAATCCGGCAGTATGGAAAGCTTTTAATTCTTCTCCTTCTCCCAGGGTAAACCGCTGACCGATATCTATGAAAGCAGGAATTACCGGATTTACAGATCCCAACTCCTTCGCAATCCAGGAGCCGATATGTGGCGCTGAGACCGATTGAGGTGGTTTATAGCATGTATGCCAGTGGTATTGGTGTCTGGAGTGTAAAATATGGCCCATATCTCCGGCTACATACGAGCGGATCACGGTGCCTTTATCCATTATAGACCCTATAGATTCCAGCCCTTCCGAAAATGAAACCCCATCCAGTATCGTGGGAACAGGCTTAAAGGTGCTTAGAACATCATTCGCATTCATTCCTTTTGAAAAAGGAGTAAATCTTTTTGGATCAAAGGTATCTGTATGAGCCATTCCTCCTGCCATCCAAAGCAGGATGACCGTATCGGCTTTGGAATTTGTTCTTCTGCTATTACAAGAGGACAATAAACTTGTTAAAGGAGCACCTGCTGCAAGTGCAGCGAGAGTAGCCGCACTGCTCTTTTTTATAAATTCCCTTCGGTTCCAATTATTATTCATGTCCAATAATTAATAGATGATTTGAAATTCAGGGAGCAGCATTACTGCCCAGAAAAGATCCTGTATGGAATCAGTCTCAGGTTTATCTCCTAATATTTTTTTAGCGACCTTGAATTCATTTGCCTGCACTTGACGTCCTAATGCCTGTTTATATACTTCTTTAATGATCGCATCACCATTCTTATATTTTAATTTCCAGTTTTCTGCACCTTTTCTGAGCATTGAATTGAATCTTTCGCCATTGGTGAGTTCGAGCGCCTGTAATAGATTTGCCTGTGATTCCCTACTCGTAGAGACTGTTTCTCTGTTTGGCCTGCCCAGTGCAGTTAGAAATGGATTGTTTACAACCAGAGATGCACGGGTGAAAAGCGGACTGGACTGACTGATGGCAGGAGTGAATACTGGTTTGTATCTGACCATTGAATCAGGGAAAAGTGTACCGAAAAGTGATGCTCCTGCATCTGCAAACTGTTCAGCTGTCATTCTTTTTCTCAATCTGCCGGTGAATTTGTATTCCTTGGCTACTATTTCATTGGGGTCTTTAAAACCTGCAGATGGAAGCTGGTAGGTATTGGAGGTAGTGATCAGGAAGATCAGTTCCTTGATATCGGATTTGTTTTGCTGAAAATTAAAGGCCATCCAATCCAGCATATCCTGACTCCAGGGTTCATTATCCATCATGTCAACTGGCTCAATAAAACCACGCCCCATGATCTGGGCCCACATCCTGTTGACCAGGGTACGATACAAACGGCCATTCTGCGGTTTTACCATGTTCTCTGCAAGCTGAGCCCTTTTAACAGATACTTTTGCCTTATTATCTATACTGCCCAGCTCCTTCCAGAGCATTCTGGCATCGGTATATTTACCGGTCGGTTTATCGCAACGATTTATTTCAAGAGTGGTGTCAGCAAAAATATTGGCGAATGCATAGGCATCATCAAGCTTCCAGTCGCTTATGAAACTGTTATGACAGGATGCACATTTTAAATTCAATCCTAAAAACACCTGAGATACGTTTTGTGCTGCCTGCATTTCTGTCCTTTGGCTTGCATTCACCACGCCCCGCCATTTAATACCTTCAACAAAACCTTTGGAGCTTTCATCCGGACTAACAAGTTCTTTTACAAATTGGTCATAGGGTTTATTTGATTTGATTGATTTGTATAACCAATCAGTAATGGCATAGCGCCCATTTGTAATATAGCCTGTTCCAGTATAATCATTCCTCAATGCATCATTCCAGAAAGTAAGCCAGTTTATGGCGTAGTCATCTTCGCGATCTAATAGTTTTCTACTCCAGATCGCTCGTTTATCAGGCCTGGTATCTTTGCTGAAAGCATCAATATCTTCCTGGCTGGGCAGTAATCCTATGATGTCCAGAAATATTCTTCTTAAATAGGTTCTGTCGTCAACAATTTTTGGCCAGGCAATTTTATTCTTTACGAAATACTGATTGGTCCATCTATCCACCGGATTCGTATGGATGCCTGAAGCAGGAGGAAGCGCCGGATTTCTCGGGGCAAGAGCAGCATTATTAAAAACTTCATTTTTATCTGGTCCGTCGGGCCATGGTGCACCTTGCTGTATCCAGAAATTGATTACAGCGACATCATTTGCTGAGAGTTTTTTGCCTTTGGAAGGCATTACATCTTCATGATTTGAAGGCAGGGTAATACGTCTGAATAGTTCACTCTCATTGATGTTTCCAGGTTTGATTACTTCTCCGTTTTCCCCGCCTTTAAAAACAAAATCCTTGCGGTCGAGTCTTAATTCACCCTTTACTTTTTCTTCTCCGTGACACTTATAGCAATTATGGGCAAATATGGCCCTCACTTTCAGATTGAGCTCCTTCTCCTGCGCTTTGCTCAAAGTGTCTTTATCTTTAGAAATTGAATTGATATCAAAGCTGATGTTTTCTGCATTTTCATAATCATCAGTCCAGGGTAAGGTACTTGAAAGGTAGTCATCACCATGGGTTAATGAAGCTCCTAAATGTCCGGCAAGTATCACCCCCAGAGCAGTCATAAACAAGGCAAAGCGATAGGTTTTGATAAGTAGAGTTTGATTTTTTACTAAAACTTTTTGATGCAGAAACCAAACAATAATTCCAAGGAAAGCAGTGCATATACCCAGCCACTGGTGTAAAATCAGATTTTCGCCATATTCAGCATTGCCCGACAGCAGGATTCCAAAAATTGCTGAAATCAGGGAAGAGACAATGCCTGCAATCAAAAGTATTTGAATGCCGGGCCGTAATGGAGAATTGAATTTTTTTATTGTACTAAGTTCAAGGATGGCTGTAAATAGGAGCAGAGCTACCGGAAAATGAACTGCTAAAGGGTGAAGTCGTCCAAAGAACCTCAAAAACCAGAAATTCTCAGGCGTCAGGGAAAGGAATGAATTGGCAGGAGCAAATTCATCATAAATCAAATGCAGCAAAAAGATTGACAGGAGTGTAATGAATAAGGCAATCAGCTTATTATTTCCGAGAAAATTATTTTTAGCATTGCTACTCATTGGCTCCTGAAAATGAATTGTTAAATAAATCTAATATTTATTCAGGAAATAATATAGTAAATAGCTTGGCTACCAAGTTAATTGCCTTTAAATTCTATCAGCACAATCGCTATTCCTCCCTTTGATTTTAACGGATCGCTCTGAAATCATTTATAAAAAGGAAAAGTGTTATGTCACTCATCATTTGACGGATAAAGTTTCAATAATTTCATCCTCTCATCGTCACAGGTAAACTGCCATTTTATTTCATCCTCCTAAGTATTCCGATGGGTTCGTCAAAGTATCTGTGGCATGACACCAGTACGGTCGCTAAATAGGCTCCAGCTTTAGCTGGGCTTAACGAGTTTGTTCGTTTTCGGGAATGGTAGATGTGGATTATTTATCGGCATTTTGGCGCTGAAGCACCAGTATTTGACCCGTTCTGGTCGCTTAAGTTTTGGGCTGAAGCCCGGTCTGAAAACCAAATCCTTACCCGGAGCTAAAGCACCGGGCTATTGAGCGATATGGCTATTCCAACACTCAGTATATTTTATTTAATCATGACACCAGTACGGTCGCTAAATAGGCTCCAGCTTTAGCTGGGGTTAACGAGTTTGTTCGTTTTCGGGAATGGTAGATTTATTATTTATCGGCATTTTGGCGCTGAAGCACCAGTATTTGACCCGTTCTGGTCGCTTAAGTTTTGGGCTGAAGCCCGGTCTGAAAACCGGATCCTTACCCGGAGCTAAAGCACCGGGCTATTGAGCGATATGGCTATTCCAACACTCAGTATATTTTATTCAATCATGACACCAGTACGGTCGCTAAATAGGCTCCAGCTTTAGCTGGGGTTAATGAGTTTGTTCGTTTTCGGGCTTCAGCCCAATATTCAGCAACATTTGAGGAAAATTACATTGGGCTTTAGCCCAATAGATAGAACATTAACCTCCTCTGATTTGATTGAACCCCAGTTTTTCAACAAAAGCCTTATATTCTTCTTCAAATGATTTTTTCTGATGATGCCTTTCCTGATTTTTAATGTATTCTCTTACAATTGCTAAATTGGATTCAGAAACAGAAATTGCCAGGTATTCATCCTGCCATTCAAATTTTGATGCGAACGAATTGGTAAATCCCCCTCTCAGGTTTATCCATCTCGAAGATTCTCCTTTGATAAGTTGTAGAACATCCTTAATACATTGATCGCTTTTTAAAGAAATAAGGCAATGGCAATGTTCATCATATCCGTTTATGGTATCTATATAAATATTTTTCTTTTTCGAATTTTCGCGAATGTGATCCCATAGCTCATTCCGGAATTCCGATGATTTTAGAAATGGGATTCGATTTTGTGTGCTCCAAACACAATGGATAGTTATTTTTATAAATGACATTGCAGGTATTTAGACTACAATATTTGAAAGTTTTGGAATAATAAAAAATCGGGTTAGGGAATGGTAGATTTGGATTATTTATCGGCATTTTCGCGCTGAAGCACCAGCATTTGTTCCGTTCCGGTCGCTTAGGTTTTGGGCTGAAGCCCGATCTGAAAATCGGATCTTCACCCGGAGCTAAAGCACCGGGCTATTATGCGATATGGATATTCCACCACTCAGTACTTTATTCAATCAGTTCAATTACCCATCATCCATTGTCATCTCACACATTAATTGACGGAGAACATTTCAATAAATTTACTGGCATTTTGGCGCTGAAGCACCATTATTTGTTCCGTTCTGGTCACTTAGGTTTTGGGCTGAAGCCCGATCTGAAAATCGGATCTTCACCCGGAGCTAAAGCACCGGGCTATTATGCGATATGGATATTCCACCACTCAGTATATTTTATTCAATCATGACACCAGTACGGTCGCTAAATAGGCTCCAGCTTTAGCTGGAGTCAATGAGATTGTTCGTTTTCGGGCTTCAGCCCAATATTCAGTAAGATGTGAAGAACTATTACATTGGGCTTTAGCCCGATCTGAAAATCAAATCCTTACCCGGAGCTAAAGCACCGGGCTATTGAGCGATATGGCTATTCCAACACTCAGTACTTTATTCAATCAATTCAATTACCCATCATCCAGTGTCATCTCACGCATTAATTGACGGAGAAAATTTCAATAAATTTACTCTTGTATAATCAAAGGTAAACTGCCATTTTATTTTAGCGTCCTTAGTATTCCAATCTATTCATCAAAGTATTTATGGCATGACAATAGTCCGGCTTTGGCCAGATCCTTTAAGGACTAATGATTGTTCATCCCGGCCATCAAAATTCAGCATCCTTCCGTACCGCTTCTTAGAAGCTTCGGAAAGGCTTATTATCTGCTTCGATATAAGCACAAATTAAGACCGTAAGAAACACATACTAAACACAGAGAAAACACAGATTTGTCCGCGTTTAGTCCGCGTTTAGTGTGCGTTTAGTGTGGGTTTAGTGTGGGTTTCCTATAATTCAGATACGAACAAAATAACAAGCTGTCTGCCAGTTGGTATTAAGGGATTCCGGGATATTTATGATGATAATAAGAAGGAGAATGGCATGCTGGTTTTACCTTACCAAAGCAGTGGCGCTGGTATCTTTTTTAGAAGAAGAGGGATTTTATATTTATCCTATTTAATCTTATGATTCAGGACAGGTTTAATTGCGAAAACTTACAAGTTTCCCGTTTTTTTAATCTAATTACTGATTCTATTTCAAATAGGAATCAACATCCTCTTTTGTCAGCAATTTGAATGGAATCAATAATTCCTTTTCAAATTGCTTACCCTGAGCGATCTTTACCGCTGTTTCAATTGCTCCGGCACCCTGCTTGCGGGCATCCTGAAAGACTGTGGCATCTAAATGGCCCTTTTTGACTGCCTGTAGTGCATCAGCAATTGCATCGATACTAACTACAATCACTTTGTCTTTCATCCCGGCATCTTGCAATGCTTTTACTGCGCCCAAGCCCATTTCATCGTTGTGGGCAAATACCGCATTGATTTTAGCGCCATAAGATTGAATCCAATTTTGCATCAGATCCATGCTTTTTGATCTGTCCCATTCTGCAGTTTGCTGGGCAATTAGTTTTAATTCAGGGTATTCTTTCAAAATCTCCTTTGCACCAAGCTCTCTTTGAATTTGTGCAGCCTGTCCATTTAATCCCTGAATCATCACAACATTCCCTTTTCCTCCCAGCTGGTCTGCAATGAATCTCATTGCAATTCTGCCGGATTCCAGATCATTTGATCCGACAAAGGCAGTTGGTGCTATTTTGGTGGCTGAGTTTACATTTACAATCGGGATGCCTGCAGCCAGGGCCTTGGTCACAGCAGGTGAACTAGCTTCATATTCACAAGGATTCAGAATAATAACATCCACTTTTTGGGCAATAAAACTCTCAATCTGTTCAATTTGCTTCAAAGGAGAACGTTCAGCATCCACAATAATCAATTCTGCACCTAATTCCTGTGCTTTTTTCTGCATTTCATCATTAATATTCACGATGAATTCATTTTGCATACTAAGCATCGATATTCCTATGACTATTTTATTTGCTTTGCTTTTTTCGCTGTTAGTTGATTGATTACATCCTGCAAATAATGCTACCAGTATGATTAAAATCAGATAAGAGTATTTCATTTTTTGTTTTTTTATGAATTTGATTTCTGGTTCAGGCTATCTAAAACTACTGCTCCGATGATGATGATTCCCATCACAACCTGTTGATAATAGGATGTGACATTAAGTAAATCTAAACCATTATTTATTACTCCAATTAGTAAAACGCCAATCAAAGTACCCGCCATACTTCCCCTGCCTCCGGAAGTGCTTGTCCCACCGATAACGACTGCAGCAATAGCATCTAATTCGAAGCCGGCTCCTGCATTAGGCTGGCCGGTATTGATCCTAGAGGCTAACAAAATGCCTGCTAAACCTGCCAATAATCCGGAGATGGAATATACAGCTAATTTTACCCGATCAATATTGATTCCGGAAGCTCTTGCAGCTTGTTCATTACCGCCAACAGCATAAATATACCTGCCTAAGATCGTTTTATTGAGGATAATTGAACAGAGTGCAAAAACAAGAATGAAAATTAGTATTAAAACAGGAATTCCTAAAACGGTACCACTTCCTAAATAATTAAAGGAGTCGGATAGGTTAGAAACCGGCCTGCCATCGCTTAGGATCAGGGCTAATCCCCGTCCGATGGTCATGGTGCCAAGCGTGACGATAAATGGAGCAATTTTGCTTTTTGTGATGATAAACCCATTGAAAGCACCCATAAGCAGACCCGCTAACAATCCCATGAAAATAGGAAGTAAAACAGGATAGGTATCAGGATGGGCAAGCATGGCAGATGTAACGCCGGTGACTGCAACTATTGATCCTAAAGAAAGATCGATTCCGCCAGTTATGATTACAAATGTTACTCCGAAGGCCAGCAGGGCATTGATTGAAACCTGTGTGACAATGATTGTCCAGTTGGATACGGTTAAGAATTGAGGTGTAATCAGGGAAATTAGAAGGCAAATAATGCCAAATACGATGAACAAACCGTATTGCCGGATGCTATTAATGTACTGCATAGTGCATGATCTTTTCTTGAGTTGCTTCCTGTTTGGTTAGGATAGCAGTTTGTTTTCCTTTTGATAAAACGAGGATCCTGTCACTCATTCCCAAAATTTCAGGTAATTCTGATGAGATGATTATTACCGCTAATCCATTGTTTGCCAATTGATTAATTAGCTTGTAGATTTCATGTTTCGCTCCAATATCAATTCCTCTTGTAGGTTCATCCAAAATAATTAGAGAGGGAGAGGCCAGTAAAACCTTAGCAATCACAACTTTTTGCTGATTTCCCCCACTGAGATTTATAACTTTTTGTTTAAGGCTTGCAGCTTTTATTTTTAGATCGCCAGCCATTTGGGAAGAGGCTTTAGTCTCATTTTTAGTTTGAATGAACCATCCTTTTGAATAATTTCTCAAACTTGAGAGACTAATATTTTCTATCACTGACAATTCCGGAATAAATCCTAATGATTTTCGGTCTTCACTGACATATCCAATGCCTATTTCTATTGCATCTTTTGGGGTTCTTATTTCTATTTTTTTGCCTTTTAGAATAATTTCACCGCTATCTGTTTTGTCTAATCCAAAAATAGCTCTTGCAATTTCAGTCCTGCCAGCACCCATTAAACCAGCTATTCCAAGTACTTCACGGGCATGGACTTCGAAATTAATATCAGAAAATTTGCCTTTTTTAGCTAGGCCCTGAACTTTTAAAATCACTTCACCGGGAACTCTTGAGTCTGCGGAAAATAAGTTTTTAATTTCCCGACCAACCATAAGTGAGATCAGGCTGTTTTTATTCAGTTCATTTGTGTTTTTTGTAATAATAAATTTGCCATCCCTCAGTACAGTAATTCGATCTGCGATCTGAAAGATCTCCTCCAGTTTATGAGAAATATAGATAATAGCTACGCCTTTGCTTTTTAGGTCTTTAATTATTTCAAAAAGCATTGCACTCTCCTTATCAGAGAGAGCAGAGGTGGGTTCGTCCATGATGATGACCTTTGCATGGTTAGAAATTGCTTTAGCGATCTCTATCAGCTGCAATTCGGCTATGCTCAGATTTTTTGCTTTGGTCCGGACATCGAGATCCAGTCCAATCAAATTCAGTAAATCCTGTGATCTTTGATTTATCTGCTGTTCATTAACCCAATATCCCTGTTTAATTTCCCGACCTAAAAAAATATTTTGAGCGACCGTTAATTCTGGGACCATTAATATTTCCTGGTGAATCATTGAGATGCCCTTTTGCAGCATTGTATGAACATCCATATTTTCGATGAGCTCCCCATTGAAATTAATTGTCCCGGAATCCGGAACCATGAGTCCCATTAAAATCTTCATGAATGTTGACTTTCCTGCCCCGTTTTCTCCCATCAGGGCATGGACCTCTCCCGGATAAAGGTCAAACTGAATGTTATCCAATGCCTTAATGCCCAAAAAAGATTTGTTCAGACCATTTACATGGATAATTTGTTCAGCAGCTTGAGACATCTCTATTCAAATTCGGATATTTTGTTGGAGATGAATGTACCGATTTGCAATTAATAAAAAAAAATCCCTGCTAAATGTAGCAGGGATTTTCTCATTTACTGGATTAAGATTGAACCTTACTGTCCGGCGCTAATGAATTTTGATTCAATAACTTTTAGGCGATCCTGTAATTTTTTATTCAGTTCCTTCTCTCCATTTTGCTCAGTGAGTTTTGAAAGTTCAGTCATTACATAAACTCCAAGCTGTATTTCACGCGTGTTCAGGTTTTCTTTTGTCTTTGCTATGGCAGCAAGATAATTCAGCTGATCTTCAATGTATTCTGCAGTATTGCTTACAAGTTCATTGGCTTTCTTTGGTTCTTTTAACTTATAAAGCAGGTCGGCCATATAGAATTTACGGATAGTAAAGTTTAGCGAATGATTTTTATCTGGAACTACTTCCATGCATTTCAGAAGGGCTTTTTTAGCCTCTTCAGTCCGACCTTCGCGATACAGATTTTCTGCAAGAATGTTAAAATGGTTGATGATGGTAAAGCTCATTCTTACTGATTCCGGATCAAGGTATGTGGCATTTTTCATATTGCCCCATTTAAACTTCGTCATCATGTTGTTATACATCTGATCCGTGTTTGTCAGTTCAGCTTTCTCGCCAGCAGCATCAACCTGAGGCTTTTTAAGCGGAAGAAGGCGATATGCAAAACCCTCATTATACAGGTAATCGCCAAGCCCCATATAATTATCATCCGGAACTGTGATTGCAAAATATACAGGGCGTTTCCAGTCGTTATGTGCAAGAATATCAATCAAAGCTAACTCTGTTTTTGTGACATAGTTTTTGTTATATGTCCATTCAATCGAGGGCACGATCAGATCTTTTTTATTTGCAGGAACTGTCTTGCTCGCAATGATCTGGTCAGGATTAATAGTGATCTTGAAATTTTTTGTAGGCAGGAAGTTTTCTTTTGATCCATCCTGATAGGTTGCTTTATCAGCATCATTATCTGAGGTCATGATATCAAAAATATCTTTCAGTTCAACTGCGCCTGCAGTGTTATAGTCCTGATATCCCATTACATCTCTTACTCCCTGAACAAATTTTTCATCAGGCATAGTAATTGGAAGAGGTTCAGCCTGGTTTACTTTCTTTTTCATTTGCCTGATATACCAATCGGTTCCCAGAAGACTAAGGTTAACCACTCTCACATCCGGCCTTACATTCTCAACTTCCTGAGCGTACCAGAGAGGGTAGGTATCATTATCACCATAAGTGAATAAAATGGCATTTGGCGCACAAGATTCGAGGTAATTTATTGCCATATCGCGGGCAGTAAATTTTGTTGAACGGTCGTGGTCGTTCCAGCCTTCTTTAGCCATTAAAACCGGTGCAGCCAGTAATCCGATCAAAGAAGCAAGAACAGCAGCTTTTGGAGCATTCAGTTTATTCCGGAGAAAATCTGTAATTCCGGCAACTCCCAATCCTATCCAGATGGCAAATGCATAAAATGAGCCCGTATAGGCATAATCACGTTCCCTTGGTTGCAGCGGATTTTGATTTAAATACAGAACGATTGCAAGTCCCGTAAAAAAGAATAATAATCCAACTATTCC
This sequence comes from Daejeonella rubra, assembly GCF_900103545.1. Taxonomy (GTDB): domain Bacteria; phylum Bacteroidota; class Bacteroidia; order Sphingobacteriales; family Sphingobacteriaceae; genus Daejeonella; species Daejeonella rubra. The sequence continues at coordinate 20,527 of NZ_FNHH01000026.1, read as the reverse complement.
TGCATCCTTTTGGTTCTGTTTAAAATGCCAGAATGCTCCTATAATACCCAGAATGAAAGGCAGGAAATAGAATTTATTGTAAGCGTTATTGGTTAACTGGCTTTTTGGCAGCTCATATTGTCCGCCCAGTAACATATTGTCAATGAAGCTTATGCCTGATAACCAGTTTCCATGGATATAATCCCCGTGTCCCTGTTCATCATTTTGTCTCCCGATGAAGTTCCATGCAAAATAGCGGGTATACATGAAGCTGGTTTGGTAGCTGATGAGGAAACCAAGGTTATTGAGGAATGTTGGCGACTGGTCTTCTTTTAAACCCATCCAGTCGCGATAGAAACCTACATGCTGAGGATCATCACTATACATTCTTGGCAGGAGGGTATTGCGGTCATACACACGCTCAAATTTCTGTCCTGCATTTTCATATTTCTCTTTTCCTTTGCGATAAATGATATCGCCTTGTTTATTATCAATAGGCTTTGAATCAAAAAATTGGCCATATAGCAATGGGCGGTCTCCGTATTGTTCCCTGTTTACATAACTCAATAATGAAAAAGCATTTTCAGGATCGCTATTGTTGAGTGTTGGATCTGCTTTTGCTCTTATTACGATCATTGCAAAGGAGCCATAACCGAAAATAATAAATACTATAGAGATCAGCGCGAGGTTCAATACTCTTCTTTTTTCACGGATCTTAAGAATGTATTCGAGACCGGCCAGAATGATCGCAGCAACTATTAAACCAGATATTCCACCTCCAATGGTCATTAACGCAACAAAAGATGTGACGGCAGTCAGAAGATAGGTTTTGCTTCCGTTTATGGTATATAGTATTCCTGAAACCAGGCTGACGATCACTAAAAAACTAAAGAATATAACACCAGTTCCAAAACCAAGTCCCAGAGTATTTACAAAAAACAGGTCTGAGTAGGCGGCAAATTTGATCGTATACTGAACAATACCATATTGAATGAATGCCAGAATAATTATCCCGGCCAGCAATGCCAGAAGGGTTCCTGTAGAAGTTCTTGTTTTTGATCTTCTGAAATAGTAGACCAATGCAATAGCAGGAATTGCGAGCAGGTTCAGAAGGTGTACACCTATTGAAAGCCCCATAACATAAGCTATAAATATTAACCATCTGTCTGAATAAGGTTCATCGGCATGCTGATCCCATTTTAAGATCGCCCAAAAAACGATTGCGGTACAAAGAGATGAAAGCGCATATACTTCGGCCTCTACAGCAGAGAACCAGAAAGAATCTGAGAAGGTATAAGCTAATGCACCAACAAGGCCGGAACCCATAATAGTGATCAGCTCCCAGTTGGAAAGCTTCTCGCCATTCTTCCAAAGTACTTTTTTTGCCAGGGCAGTGATGGTCCAGAACAGGAAAAGAATAGTCGCAGCACTTGCCATGGCAGAACACATATTTATCCAAAAGGCAACCCTGCTGGTATCGTCGCCTGCAAGCAGAGAAAATACTTTTCCAAGCATCAGGAACAATGGTGCACCCGGTTGATGAACAACCTGAAGTTTATAGGCAGAGGCGATGAATTCACCTGAATCCCAAAAACTTGCGGATGGTTCAAGCGTTAAGGTATAGACAATCAGGGCTGTCAAAAAGCTGAACCAGCCTAATAAATTGTTGATTTTGTTATAGTTCATGGATTCAAGATCAATAATATTGCTGCCGAAATTAGTGAAATTATTATTATTCGCTGAAGAAAGAGGCTATCCTTTAACACTTATTAACATGTTTTGGCCTTCAGAATAATAAATAACAAAATTTTCAATTTGATTTGCAGTTAATGGTATATCGCAGTATATTTGCATTCCATTTCAAAAGGAGCTTCTTTTTGAATTTGATTGCCCGATAGTATAATGGTAGTACAACTGTTTTTGGTGCAGTTTGTCTAGGTTCGAATCCTGGTCGGGCAACCAATAAAAATTTCGAGTTTCGGAATTGCACATTTAAAGATCGCTTTGCGGTTTACTTATTAACATATTTGTGTCCTTTTAGGCATTAATCCGAAATTATTATTTCGAAATCCGAAACAAAATGGCTCTTTCCTTCAATCCAATCAAATTATTTGCTGGCTCCGGAACACTTGAACTCGCTAAGAATATTGGTGAAAGTTATGGAATTAAGTTAGGGGATATTTCTTTATCGAAATTTAGTGATGGCGAATTTCAGCCTCATTTTAATGAAACAGTTCGCGGTTGTGATGTGTTTCTAATCCAATCTACCAATCAGCCAAATGATAATCTTGTTGAGCTTCTATTGATGATAGATGCGGCCAAGAGGGCTTCAGCACATTATATTACTGTAGTAGTTCCTTATTTCGGCTTTGCAAGACAGGATAGAAAAGACAAACCACGTGTTGCGATCGGAGCCAAGTTAATGGCTAACCTGATCACTGCAGCAGGTGCACACAGGATCATGACAATGGATCTTCATGCTGCTCAGATTCAGGGATTCTTCGATATACCTGTAGATCATCTGGATGCTTCGGTAATATTTGTTCCGCATATTAAAAATTTGAATCTTCCGAATCTAACTATAGCCTCACCAGACATGGGTGGTTCATACCGGGCAAGGACATTTGCAAAATATTTCAATGCAGAAGTTGTGATCTGTGATAAACAGAGAAAAAGAGCCAACGAAATTGAATCTATGTCGATCATTGGTGATGTTACCGGTAGGGATGTAGTTCTTATGGATGATATTTGTGATACAGCCCGAACATTAGCAAAGGCTGCAGAACTGATCATGGAAAATGGTGCCAGCAGTGTTAGAGCGGTTTGTACTCACCCTGTATTATCAGGTGATGCATATAAAACTGTAGAGGATTCAGCCTTAACAGAGTTGATCGTTACAGATACAATTGCATCGGTTAAATCAAGTGCTAAGATCAGAGTCTTGTCAACAGCGGATCTTTTCAGCAGAGCTATTGCAAATGTAAATGAGCATGGTTCTATTAGTGAGCTTTTTAAGATAGATTAAGGGACAAGACCCGATAGCTATCGGGTCAAGATTGAAAATATTAGATTGTTAGGTTTTCTGACATCTAAATACAAACAAAAATAAATAATTATGAAATCAATTGCTATTAGCGGTTCTCCAAGAGAGAACGTAGGGAAAAGAGACGCAAAAGAGCTGCGTTATCAGGGATTAGTTCCTGCAGTTCTTTATGGTGGAAAAAATCAGATCCACTTTTCTGTGTCTGCAGCTGATTTGAAAGCTCTGGTGTACACACCGGAAGTTTCATTCGTTGCTTTGGAAATTGGTAGTGTGAAAGCACAGGCCATCATTCAGGATGTTAATTTCCATCCATTAACTGATTTACCTTTACATGTAGACTTTTTAGAATTAGATGAAAAGAAACCAGTAGTTATGCAGATCCCTGTAAAACTAACCGGTACTTCACCTGGTGTTAAAATTGGTGGTAAGTTAATTCAGAAATTACGTAAACTTCGTGTTAAGGCATTGCCAAAAGATATGCCTCAATATGTTGAAGTTAGTATCACTAAACTTGAAGTTGGTAAATCTGTTGGTGTTGGAGAATTGAAGTTCGATAACTTCAAAATCACTAACAACCCTGAGGATACTATCGTTTCAGTTACTATGTCTCGTGCATTAAAACAAGCTGAGAACGAATCCAAAAAATAATTTAGTTTAAAAATTTTTTGATCAGCAGTGCAGGAGAAACCTGCACTGCTTTTTTTATATAGTACAATTAGCTTTTTTTGAAAGCTTTCTGCCATATTTGTTACAAATGAAGTATTTGATCATAGGCTTAGGGAATATCGGACCAGAGTATGCCGACACCAGGCATAATATAGGTTTTATGGTTGCAGATGAATTTGCAAAGCAGGCACACTCTTCCTTTTTTAATATGCGGCTTGCATATTATACGGAGTTCACTTATAAAAGCCGTAATATTTTTGTGATTAAACCTACTACTTATATGAATCTTAGTGGTAAGGCAGTAAATTACTGGATGCAGGAGCTTCGAATCCCTAAAGAAAACATATTAGTTGTTGTTGATGATCTGGCTTTGCCTTTCGGTACGATCAGACTAAAGCCAAAAGGAAGTCCGGCGGGCCATAATGGTTTAAAGAGCATTGAAGCAATGATAGGAAGTGCAGATTATCCCAGATTACGCTTTGGTATCGGAGATAGCTTTCCTAAAGGAAGGCAGGTTGATTATGTACTGAGCGGGTTTGATCCGGATGAGCAAAAAGAACTTCCCGCTCTTATTGATCGTTCTATTGAGTTTATTCAAAGCTTCGTCACTGCCGGTACTGAACTAACAATGACCCGTTTTAATAAGTGATCAATAATTGATCTATACACATATACTGATTTTACTGAAATTGAAAATGAAAATTTACGGAATCCCTAATTGTAATACGGTAAAAAAAACACTCGATTGGTTCAAACTTCATCAGATTAATTATGAATTTCATGATTTCAAGAAGCTTGGGATCAGTAATGATAAGCTGGAAGAATGGACAGAGAAGCTAGGTTGGGAGACATTGCTCAATAAGCGCGGTACAACCTGGAAAATGCTTGATGCAGAACTTCAGAAATCTATTGTTTCTAAAGAAACAGCATTCAAGCTGATGCAGGAAAAAACCAGTGTTATTAAACGACCAGTTATAGAAACCGGATCTGGTTCTATTATTCTGGGGTATAATGAAGAGCAGCTGTCAGAGCTTTTTAAATAGGTATATAATAGTAATCTTTAAACTTAGAACACTTCTCTCTTTCTAAATTAATTTCAAATGAATAAACTAAAATTTTTAACCTTCCTTTTTGCTGCTATCAGTATTTTATCTCCGGTTTGGGCACAGACAGTAAATCAAGCTGAAGTTTCGGTCAATAGTTATAATTATAATGATGCATTCGGGCCATTGTTCTATACAAAAAATGGGAATGAATATAGGTCTGCCGGCGGTCAGCCAGGTCCTAAATATTGGCAAAACCGTGCCGATTATAAATTATCTGTAAGATTAAATGATCAGACGAATGAGATTTCCGGTACCGAGTTAATAACCTACACCAATAACAGTCCCGATAAGTTAGCTTTTATCTGGATGCAGCTCGACCAGAATTTGTTCAAGAGTGATTCACGAGGTACTGCTATAATCCCACCAACAGGAAGTCGTAATGGTGCACGCGGACAAAAATTTGACGGTGGATACACCATAAAATCTGTAAAGCTTATATCGGTTGAAAAAGGCAAAACGACTGAGTCGGCTGCTGAATTTTTAATTGAAGATACCAGAATGCAAATTTATCTTCCTTCTGCACTTTCAGCAGGTGGTGGGCAGCTAAAGTTAAAGATCGAGTATTCATTTGTCTCGCCTGACTATGGTTCTGACCGAATGGGTATTTTAAATACTAAGAATGGCAAAATATTTTCAGTTGCTCAATGGTATCCAAGAATGTGTGTTTATGATGATGTTTTAGGTTGGAACACATTGCCTTATACAGGTCCTAGTGAGTTTTACCTGGAGTATGGTGATTATGATATCAGTATTACAGTGCCTTCTAATCATATTGTAGTGAGTTCTGGTGAACTGACAAATCCTCAGGATGTGTATACTCTTGAGCAGCAACAACGATGGAAAGCTGCGGCTCAGAGTGATAAGACTGTGATTATCAGAGCTGCCTCTGAGGTTGGCGATCCAAAATCCCGCCCTTCAGGTAAGCAGGAACTGACCTGGAATTTCAAGTTAAAGAATGCACGTGACGCTGCATGGGCTTCATCTGCGGCATTTATTATAGATGCGGCTAGAATGAATCTGCCCAGCGGTAAAAAGTCGATGGCTATATCAGCATATCCCGAAGAAAGTGATGGAAATGATGCCTGGGGTCGTTCAACTGAATATACTAAAGCATCCAATGAATTCAATTCAAAAAAGTGGCTTGAATTTCCTTATCCGGCTGCTACCAATGTAGCTTCGGTTGCAGGTGGTATGGAATACCCTGGTATTGTTTTTTGTGGCGCAAGAGCAAAATCGGCTGGTCTGTGGGGAGTAACGGATCATGAATTTGGCCATACCTGGTTCCCTATGATCGTAGGTTCTAATGAACGTTTATTTGCCTGGATGGATGAGGGCTTTAATACCTTTATCAATTCCCTGGCTTCAAAAGACTTTAATGGTGGTGAATATAAGCCAAGACCAACAGATATGCATAACCTTGGTAAAGCAATAACAAGCGATGCCTATGAGCCGGTTATGAGTAGTCCTGATAATATGAAGGAAAGAAATATTGGTATACTGGCTTATTACAAGCCAGCCATTGGCTTGACATTATTACGTGAACAGGTTTTAGGACCCGAGCGATTTGACAGAGCCTTTAAAACCTACATTGAGCGCTGGGCCTATAAGCATCCAACACCAGATGATTTCTTCCGCACAATCGAGAACGTAGCCGGTGAAAATCTGAACTGGTTCTGGAGAGGGTGGTACATAAACAACTGGAAACTTGATCAGGCAGTTACAGATGTGAAATATGTGAAAAATGATCCTGCGCAGGGTGTTTTAATCACTATTGAAAATCTTGAGAAAATGCCTATGCCAGTTATCCTGGAAATAAAAACAAAAAGTGGTAAGGTAAGCAGGTTAAAACTTCCTGTTGAAGTTTGGCAGCGTAATAAGCAATGGACATTTATTTATCCTTCAGATGAAGAGATCGTATCAGTAGTTTCAGATCCGGATAAGGTGCTTCCTGATTCCAATTCAGCAAATAACAGCTGGACTTCAGTCAAATAATAGAAATTTTAATTTACTGCAGGCATTTGCCTGCAGTAAATTAATTTCTAAAATATATTGATGATCCTTCTTGCCTTCTTTTGAATATTTCTTGACTTCTTCCTACTATCTGAATCAGTTTTAACTGACCTGTAGATCCTTGCGGTTTTTCGAACAATCTTTTTTAGTTTCTTTTTCTTTACCCGGCTATTGTTCGATTGACTTTTAGCCCCAAGCAGCTGCTGGACCAATTCCTTTACATTTCGATTCGAAAATGTCTCACTCTTTGCTGCAGGTATTAAAGCAGTAAATAAAAGGAGAAAAATAATGGAGAAAATACTCTTTTTCATAGCGTTTTATTTAGCAAGTTTCAAGGTTTTATCTGTAACCTTCTTACTATAGGACGCAAAGTCAGGTGATATAGTTGCATCATGCAATTTTATATCATTATTGCCTGATAATAAGCAGATTAATAGGATTCCTGTGATTTAACATACACAAGATGATTAAGTACTGCTCTTAATTCACCATACGAAACATCATCACCCAAAGCATTTTTTGTTTCGGCGGTGCCCATGCCGGGATGTTGAATGATATATGCCATGATCTTTGCCACTTTCAGTTTGGAGACGATTTCGAAAACAGATATTTCTCCTGAATTGATAAAGGAGGCTAGATGGCCTTCTATTGTAGTTGGGGTAAAACCACGCTCGATGGCTATTTCAGAAATCATTTTTCCTGATTTAAACAGATCCAGAGATACTTTTTTTGTGTCAGTTTTTAATTTCTTCTCCGTAAAAGGAATTACAATAGCCTGCCTTTCGACATCATTATTCTCGCAATAATTATTAATGATCTCTATAATTTGCTGTCCGTATTGCTTTATTCTGGTTTTCCCCAAACCTTTAATGCTTTCAAGTTCAAGCAGGTTTGAAGGAAGAGTTTGAATTAATTCAAGGATCGACTTTTGAGCCAGAACAAGATACACCGGAACTCCCCACTCTTCAGCAAGGGAATCTCTCCAGTCTCTTAATGATTTGTATAATTCAGGATGCGGTATATTGGCTGCCACTTTACCAGATTCTTTTGCTGCTGCTTTTGCTGGCACATGGTCAATTTCAGCATTTGATTTAGTTTGCAGGTATTGGGAAGTAGAAAAACCATTCAGGCAAATTTTCATTAATGCCAATTTAATGGTGATCTCCTTTTGCAAATTATCTAATGTCTCTGTCAGACTGGTTCTCACTGCTTTATTATCACAATCTGTATTTAGTTTTTTTAGCGGTTCATCAAATACCGATTTAATTTTATCAATGAAATAGATTGAAGCTTTTTTAACCCGTTCCTGCAATTCCTGGTTATCCTCGGGCAATGAGAGATGGATAAGATAGCTGTTCAGTTGTTTTTTAAAATTTTCTGAAACTTCATAAATGTCTTTTTCAGAATTTGTCCGTATCAGTTTAAGATCTTCAATAATTCCAGGGTCAAGAATGCTATGGTGATCTTCAGCAATTTTTCTGACCTGGAAAAAGTAGCCTTTAATAGGGTTGAAGTCAAATAATTCGAACAATAAAGTTTGCTGAAAGGATTTTCTTGATTCAGTTAATTGTTGTTCACCTGGTTCATTGTTTTTGGCATTCCTTGTATATTCAGAAACAGTTCCATCCGTTTTGACGCTGTTAAAGGAGATCGGACTTCGCAGTACCATGCCTTCAAAGCTTTTACAGCGGCTAAGTGCAACATAAACCTGGCCATGTGCAAATGCAAGATTAGCATCGATCACGGCTTTCTCAAAGGTCAATCCCTGGCTTTTATGTATGGTTATTGCCCAAGCTAGTTTCAGTGGAAATTGAGTAAATGTTCCAATGATTTTTTCTTTGACTTCTTTGGTATCAGTATCCAGCTCGTACTTAATGTTTGTCCATTCCAGCGGGCTCACAATGATCTCTGCATGATCACCCGGGCATTTGACAATGATCTGATCAGCTGATATTCGGGTGATTATGCCGATCTTTCCATTGAAAAATAGACGGTCTCTGGACAGGTCGTTTTTCACAAACATAACCTGTGCTCCCTTTTTTAGTTCAAGGTCGGCAACAGTAGGATAGGAGTATTCCGGAAAATCTCCTTGTATTTCTGCTTTATAGTTGAAAGCAGGATTGATCAATTCTTTTAGTTTGACTTCATTGATATCCTGAGCAGACTTATTGTGAGTGGTAAGGGTTATATACCCTTCCTCATCAGCAGGTTTGAAATCTGGTATATATCGTGAATTTAGCCTTCTGAGAACATCCTCATCGATCTGGTTTTTTCTAACGCTGTTCAGAAGGTCAATAAACATAGAGTCAACCTGCCTGTAAATATGTTTAAGTTCAATACTCACCGGACTGGTTTGTTCGAGGGCTTTACTGCTGAAGAAAAAGAGGTTTGGGTAATAATCTTTAAGTATCAGCCAATCCTCATCTTTAACTACCGGCGACAGCTGGTGCAGGTCGCCGATCATGAGTAGTTGAACACCTCCGAAAGGTTTTGTATGGTTCTTAAAGCGACGTAATACTTCATCTATATGATCAAGTGTATCTGCACGAACCATACTGATCTCATCAATGACCAGAAGGTCGAGACTTTTGATCAGATTAATTTTGTCTTTATTAAAGCGTTTATGCTGAACGTTGCCGGGATTTCCAGGAATATAGGGGCCGAAAGGAAGCTGGAAAAATGAATTAATGGTTACACCCCCGGCATTGATAGCAGCTACTCCGGTGGGAGCCACCACAGCCATACGTTTAGGTGTTTCTTTTTTTAACTGGTGCAGAAAGGTTGTTTTGCCGGTTCCTGCCTTTCCTGTCAGAAAGATATTTTTGTCTGTGTATTGAACAAAATTAAAAGCGAGCTCCAGTTGTGAATTCTGCTCCATGGATATTATTTAGACATATTTTGGTGTGCTGGCAAGATAAAGATTAAAATCCTATATACTAAATAGAATGCCGTTTACCAGACTGAATATACCGTTTATTCAAGAATGATCTTTGATAAGTTCGAATTCTGGCAGGCAGTGTTTTGGATAAATGGAATGCCTTGGAATAATAGTAAATCGAGTTTAATAGCCAAATGCAATGATTCGGGGGAACAATTTCATATACCCTGCCATTTACTCCTCAAATTGTAATTCAAAACCAGGAAATATGAAGTAATAGATAGACCAGCAATTGAATTCCATTGTGAAATAGAATTTAAATGGACCTTCAACCGCTATTCGTTCATGATTTCTTGATATAGCATTATATTTTACTATCCCTTCGGCAAATCCCATACCTGTATCATTTTGGAATTCAAAGTCGACCTTGTCGATCTTGTACCGGCAATCTTTAAATTCAGGAAAGCTCCTGCACATGTTTTTTATTTTGGTTGCTATTTCATCTTTGCGCAAAATATGGCCATTAGGCATGATAAAGGTATCTGCCAGATCCAGGTAATCTTTAGTTATTTTTTGATTGATCCATGCTGACATAAAGGATATGGTTTTACTTTCTATATCCAATTGATGGTTTGGATGATATTCTTCATAAGTAAAATGCCAGATCATCCCAGGTATCATGTTATCGGATACTTCTTCATTGAAAAACTCTTCAGTGATAAATTTATATTTTGTGCGGCTGTTATATGGCCCTGAAAAGTCAAGGGCGATTTGTTTCTTTTTCATTAGAGCAAACAGTTCATCGAGTGCTAATTCTATCGCATGGTCATCTAATTCGGCAGTCGGCAAATACTCAGGTTTGTCCAGCAGCTCAAAAATATTTTTCATTTTGGCTGTTGAAAAGCTTTTTTCAAATGCAAGCACATTTTTCAGGAATTCATTTTCAACTTCGGGAGGGAAGTGGCCTGAAATATAGGTTTCTGCGCCTAGTTCTGCCTTAAGCTTTAATTGCAGAAGTTCATTTTCAATGCGCATATTTTCCTCGGGATCGTCGTTAAAGTGCAAATTGTTATTGCTTAAGTTTTTCATACTCATGGTGTTTTTGAAATTTATTAGTATGATGAAATTGTGAAAAAGCAACAGAATTCAACAATTAGGTATGCAAACGGTAGTGCTTTTTTATTTAATGGTAAATTGGGCAGTCTGCCGCAACCGATTTGCACCGACCATAACTAATAAAAATGTTGGCTTTTTAATGAGGTACCTCTTCTTTCGGCCTGTCAGTAGTTATGGATGATGGTATGTGCCATACTGATGATTGATACTGGTCGATGTTATATTCAATAAGCGACTAAAACAGAGACCGTCTAATTTAAATCCATCAATCTTCAATTTTTTCTCTCGCAACCCCTTGAAAATCAAAATAAACTTCCTACTTTTGCAGTCCCTAAATGAAAGCTGTAAAAAGCAATGCTTCAGGGATTATAAATATTTAAACACTAAAAGGAAAAAATGCCTACTATCCAACAATTAGTTAGAAAAGGTAGAGTAGCTCTGGTTGACAAGAGTAAGTCACCAGCGTTGGACAGCTGTCCACAGCGAAGAGGAGTGTGCACACGTGTGTATACCACTACCCCTAAAAAACCAAACTCAGCAATGCGTAAAGTTGCACGTGTGCGCTTAACAAACGGAAAAGAAGTGAATGCTTATATTCCGGGTGAAGGTCACAACCTGCAGGAACACTCCATCGTGTTAATACGTGGTGGTCGTGTTAAAGATTTACCTGGTGTACGTTATCACATCATTCGTGGAGCTTTAGATACTTCTGGTGTAGCCGGTCGTAACCAACGTCGTTCTAAATACGGAACAAAGAAACCTAAACCAGGTCAGGTAGCAGCTGCTCCGACAAAAGGTAAAAAGAAATAATTAAACGGAGGAAAGCAACATGAGAAAGTCAAAACCAAAAAAGAGAATCTTACTGCCTGATCCAAAGTTTAACGACGTAATGGTTACCAGGTTTGTAAATAATATGATGTATGACGGTAAAAAATCTATCGCATATTCTATTTTCTACGATGCAGTTGAATTAGTAGAGAAAAAAACAAGTGAAAACGGATTAGAGTCATGGAAAAAAGCCCTGAACAATGTAATGCCTGCTGTTGAGGTTAAATCTCGACGTGTAGGTGGTGCAAACTTCCAGGTTCCTACTGAAGTTCGTCCTGAGCGTAAAATTGCTTTAGGAATGAAGTGGTTGATCAATTATTCCCGCAAGCGTGGTGAAAAAACTATGACTGAGAAATTGGCTGGTGAAATCATTTCAGCTTCAAAGGGAGAGGGTGCAGCAGTAAAGAAGAAAGAGGATACCCACAAAATGGCAGAGGCCAACAAAGCATTCTCTCATTTTAGATTCTAATCAGGAAACAATACAATGTCAAGAGACTTAAAATACACAAGAAATATCGGTATCGCTGCCCATATTGATGCGGGTAAAACCACAACTACGGAGCGTATCCTTTATTATTCAGGAGTAAGCCATAAAATTGGTGAGGTGCACGATGGTGCTGCTACCATGGACTGGATGGCACAAGAGCAGGAGCGTGGTATTACCATTACTTCTGCTGCAACAACTGTTAACTGGAAATACAGAGGTGATACTTATCATATCAACGTTATTGATACTCCGGGACACGTAGATTTTACTGTAGAAGTAAATCGTTCATTACGTGTATTGGACGGATTGGTATTCCTTTTCTCAGCAGTTGATGGTGTTGAGCCACAATCAGAGACTAACTGGCGTTTAGCAAACAATTATAGCGTTCCCCGTATCGGATTCGTTAATAAGATGGACCGTTCAGGTGCTGATTTCTTAAAGGTTGTTAAGCAGGTTAAGGATATGCTTGGAAGCAATGCTGTTCCTTTGCAAATACCAATTGGCTCTGAAGATTCATTTAAAGGGGTAGTTGATCTGATCAACTTCCGTGGTATCGTATGGAATGAGCATGATAAAGGGATGACCTTTACTGAAGTGCCAATTCCTGATGATTTGGTGGAAGAAGCAACTGAATGGAGAGAGAAATTACTTGAATCTGTTGCAGAGTATGATGAAAGTCTGATGGAGAAATTCTTCGAGGCTCCTGAAACTATTACTGAGCGTGAAGTACTTGATGCCTTGCGTAAAGCTGTTCTTGATGCGAAGATCGTACCAATGGTATGTGGTTCATCATTTAAGAATAAAGGTGTTCAAACCATGCTTGATTATGTGATGGAATTATTGCCATCTCCAATGGATGTTGAAGGTATTGTAGGAACTAACCCTGATACCGGAGAAGAAGTTGTTCGTAAGCCTAGTGAAAAAGAGCCTTTTGCAGCATTAGCATTTAAGATTGCAACGGATCCTTTCGTTGGTCGTCTATGTTTTATCCGTGTTTATTCAGGTAATCTGGAAGCAGGTTCCTATGTACATAATATGCGTTCTGACAATAAGGAGCGTATCTCTCGTATTTTCCAGATGCATGCTAACAAGCAAAACCCTATTCCGAATGTTGGAGCAGGTGATATTGCGGCAGTAGTTGGATTTAAGGATATCAAAACAGGAGATACCCTTTGCGATGAGAAACATCCTATCGTATTGGAATCAATGAACTTCCCTGAGCCAGTTATCGGTTTGGCAATTGAGCCTAAAACACAGGCAGACGTTGATAAATTGGGTATTGGTTTAGGTAAATTAGCTGAAGAAGATCCTACATTCCGTGTACAAACTGATGAAGAGACTGGTCAGACCGTTATTTCCGGAATGGGTGAGCTTCACCTGGATATCCTGATCGACCGTCTTAGACGTGAGTTTAAGGTTGAGGTGAATCAGGGTGCGCCGCAGGTTTCTTATAAGGAAGCTATAACTGGTACTGCCCAACATCGTGAAACATACAAGAAACAAACTGGTGGTCGTGGTAAATTTGCCGATATTCAGGTTATTATTTCACCGAATGATGAAGGTAAAACCGGATTACAATTTGTGAATGAGATTTCAGGTGGTTCAATTCCGCGTGAATTTATTCCTTCTGTAGAGAAAGGTTTTGCTGCTGCGATGGTTAATGGAGTACTTGCTGGTTATCCTTTACAGGATATGAAAGTTCGTCTGATTGATGGATCATTCCACGCAGTCGATTCAGATGCATTGTCTTTCGAGATATGTGCAAAATCTGCTTTCCGTGAAGCATTACCTAAATGTAAGCCTGTATTGATGGAGCCAATCATGAAGATCGAAATCCTAACTCCTGAAGAGAATATGGGTGATGTGATCGGTGATATGAACCGTCGTCGTGGTCAACTTTTAGGAATGGATACACGTGCCGGTGCTCAGGTTATCAAAGCGACTGTGCCACTTTCAGAAATGTTTGGTTATGTAACTCAGTTACGTACAATTACTTCAGGTCGTGCAACTTCTACAATGGAGTTTGATCACTATGCTGAAGCGCCAAGAAACGTTCAGGAAGAGGTTGTAGCTAAGGTAAAGGGGAAAAAAGCGAACGGATAATAATTAGAACCAAGAACGTAGAATCAAGAGCCAAGATGCATGACGGAAAGTCTTGACTCTTGGTTCTTGACTCTTGAATCAAAAATAAACCGGTTACCGTTACTAATAGCTCTAACGTTAACCATAAACAAACAATAATGAGCCAAAGAATCAGAATCAAATTAAAATCTTACGATTATAATCTGGTAGACAAGTCTGCTGAGAAGATCGTAAAAACTGTTAAACCTACGGGTGCAGTAGTAAGTGGGCCAATTCCATTGCCAACTGAAAAGAGAATTTTTACAGTGTTACGTTCACCACACGTAAACAAGAAGGGCAGAGAGCAATTTCAGTTATGTGCTTACAAGCGTTTACTTGATATTTACAGCTCTAACTCTAAGACTGTAGATGCCTTAATGAAGCTTGAATTGCCAAGTGGTGTTGAAGTTGAAATTAAAGTTTAAGTATATCTTTAGATGATAAAAAAAGCTATCCGAAAGGGTAGCTTTTTTTGTTTCCAATAGTTTTTATTTTTGTGTTTTAGTAATTCTTGTCAGGGGAAAATAGACTTAATTATCATAAAAATTTTGCTAAAATTTCCTGAATTCCTGATTTTTTTGAGTGCTTCCTGGTACATATTCAGACATTTTTGTGCCCCTGCTTTCGAAATATTCTTTCTATTCCGGCCATTTTTTTTCTTTAGCCGTGCCATGATTTCATCTCTTTTTTCATAGAGTATTTAACTATTAGTTTAGAAATGGTTTATTTACTTTCTATAAATATTTAAGTAAATGTTCATTAAATGGGTAAAATATTCCCCGTATTGTGCAATTTATGTCTCGTTCATTTAAATTTAAATGCCCCATTTATGCCAATTTTTATCGCTAAAATTAAATAAATATCGTATATTGTGTTATTTTGACGTATATTGACGCAAAATGATCTCTAATGGAGATGGAAAGGCCGAAATAATACCGATGGTATGATTATCGCTTTATTACGCGCGAGCCTGGGGTAGATTAATGCCAGAGTAATTTTTTAAGGAATTTTGCATTTACATAGAACGTTAAAATATTTCATATCGTTTGTCATTTGTATCGCATCTCCCTTTTTGATAAAGGGGCAGGAGCTGATCCAGATGACCGTGCAAACAGGCGAATCATTTTACGTACATCCTGAAGCTAATGTGTCAATTTTTTCTGATGTGAATAATTCGGGCTCTATTGGTTCTCTTAAAAGTTCAACGATCAATTTCCTTGGTCAGCGATGGAATAGCCGAATTGGTAGCCGGATTGCTGACGAGGGTTCAACAGGAGTAAATGGTGTTGGAGGAATTATTAAATTTTCAGGAACTGATGCAGCTCAATACATCAATACTCAGAACAATACTCAAGGCAATACTGGTTTTTCTAATTTGCAAATAGCAAATTCAAGGAATGTTATTTTGGAGGGACAGGATCTTTTCGTTAGAAATAATGTGAGTTTCACTAATGGCCGGATCATATTGAATAGCAGAAATGCTGTTATGGAGCTTAATAGCTCAATTACCGGGTATAATGAGAATCGATATTTTGTTACCGGAACTGGAACAAATGGGGGGGCATTGGTCAGGAAAACAACTGGTTTACAGCAAGCTCAGATTATTTTCCCTGTGGGATCTTCTGTGAGTAGCTATACTCCAGCTTCTGTAAATTACATCGGTGTTGCCCAGGATTTTAAGGTTAGGGTGTTTGATAATGTGTATGATAAAGCAACTTATGGCACACCAGACAATATTAATTTCGTAACTAAAACATGGAATATATCATCTTCTAAATTAGATCCTAAGGCTAGTTTAATATTCAACATGCAGCATAACTCGAACGAAGAGGGTATGCAATTCAGCACAGTCAGAAATCAAAGTTTCGTTAGCAGGTTTGTATCGCTTAATGAAAAATGGGATGTTATTGCTGCTAGCGGCCTGACTCCAGGTATTATATCTTCAGGTAATGCAATTCCAAATTCATATATCAGCAGTCGTATTGTCACGTCTGGTCTAACTCAAAACGAATATTTTTCTAAATCTGTTTTAAGAGATAATTCGATTTCAAATTATAGAATTCCAGCAGGTATATCTCCCAATAACGATGGCTTAAATGACAAATTCGTTATCGAAAACCTTAGATCAACAGACAAGGTAAGGATTGAGGTATATAACAGATGGCAAAGTTTGGTTTTCAAGGACACGAACTACAAAAACAGTTTTGATGGAATTGGAAACCAGGGTGGCTTAGTAAATAATATTTTGCCTGATGGGACATATTATTACATTCTAAATTTTAATGATTCAAAGCCTATTACGGGATATATAATTATAAACAGGTAAAAATGGTTAAAGCTAAATTTAAAGGATTTTTTATTATCTGGATCGCATTTTTGCTATCAGGTACTCAAAACCTTTATGGCCAGCAATTGCCACTTTTTTCTGAATATATGTTCAATACTCTGGAAATTAATCCTGCTTATGCCGGATTCAGGGATGCATTAAACGTAACGACCATGTTTAGGAAGCAATGGACCGGATTTAAAACTGCGCCTCAAAGTACATTTTTATCAGCGGACCTGCCAATCTCCAATAAGCGGGTTGGTGTCGGAATAAAATTGATTGACGACAGAGATGAAATAACCAAAACAATGGGAGCACAGGGTGTTTATTCATTTAAAATTCCGACAGGTGACTACTCGACTCTCGCACTCGGGCTTCAGGGTGGTGTTTATAATTTTAAAACTGATTATACAAAAGTTGATGTGATCGATCCAAATGATCCTTCATTCAGCCAGAATCTCAATAACACGAAGATCAATTTCGGAACAGGAATATTTTTCAATACAGAGAAATTTTATGTCGGTCTTTCATCACCTAATTTGATCAGGAACAATTTTAATAAAGCCAATAATACGGGTGCATTTAGCGAATTGAGGCAGGATATGCATATTTATTTCAATGCAGGATATGTGTTTGCGATTAGTGAAGACCTGTTGATTAAACCTTCATTTCTTGTTCGTGGTGTGGTTGGTAGTCCGGTTTCCTATGATATCAATACTAATTTTTGGATAGCAGACATGTTATCACTCGGTCTTTCTTATCGTAACCAAACGGCGATCGTAGGATTAATTGATCTAAAATTGACTCCCCAATTGAGATTGGGTTATGCATACGATCATGTTACTTCAAAATATAATATTATCTCTAAAGGTTCGCATGAAGTTGTTTTGAGATATGAGTTCTCCTTTGACAGAACCTCTCTTTCACCAAGATATTTTTAACATATGGAAAATAGAATTTACTTAACCCAGATTCAAAAAAGATTTACTAAAGTTTTAATACTTGGATTAGTGAGTATTTTTTCTGTTAGTACACTTCAGGCACAGGTTAAAATTGGTACCAATCCCGATCAGATCCAAAGGGCATCTATACTTGAATTGGAGAGTGATACAAAGGGACTATTATTGCCACGTTTATCCGATACACTTGCAATAAATGCGCTAAATCCTCTTGACGGGATGCTGATTTATCTTGAAAAAGAGCCACTCAAGGGCCTTTATGTTCGTAAGGGAGGTGTTTGGAGTTTTCTTAGCGGTGTTTCAAGTACCAATATCAATAACAATACAAACGTAGATGAGTCGAAGCTTAACCTTCAAAATATTGGTGGTAAAATAGACCCCCTGACTCAAATTACCGCAGGTGCAGGCACAACTACAGGTCAGGTTTTAACCTGGAACGGAACAGCCTGGGAGCCAAGGTCCATACTGTCTGTGTCAACTACAGTTTTAGAAAAACCGAAGGAATTTAATACCACATCCGGCGGAAACTTAATCATTGAACCTAATAGTACAAACGTGATTAAAGTAAATGTTGATGGTGCAGTTGCCGGTGATATTGTTTTTGTTGCCCTTGTTGGTGATACTCCTGATTTTTCAGTTTATAATGCATGGGTAAGTGCTGCTAATGAAGTAAGTATTCGTTTTGCTAATTATCAGGCAGATCCGGTAACAATTATTGGAACTCAATACAAAATTTTATTAATGAAATAATTTATTGTGAGGCAGTTAGATCTGCTGATCATTGTTAATAACATATTCTATCTCGATTACATGAAATATTCAATTAAACGATTTATCAGATTTGTATTCCTTCCAGGAATCCTGGTTCTTGCTCTAAATTCGGTTCAGGGACAAACCAGGCAAATCAGACTTGGAGATAATATGGGCGATCATACAGCATCTCAGGATCTGGATATGAACAGCAAGAAATTGCTGAATGCAGAAGGTATTGCAATTGGTACTGCTACCATTGGTAACCAGAGCATTGCTTTGCAGGTTGATGGTGCTAATAAAGCTATATTGATACCTCGTATCACCTCACTTGCCGCAATTGTTACTCCTGAAAATGGTATGCTTGTGTACAATGCCGGCGACAATAAATTCTATGTCAGGCAAAACGGAGCATGGGTTACTTTCGCAAGTTCAAGCGGATCAGTAATTTCAGTTAATGATAAATTTGGGTCAATAATCATTTCAGGAGACGGTACAACGGTCAGCGTTAATAATTCAGGGACAAACATTGTTTTATCTGCAAATAATAATTCAGCAATATGGAATGCAGATAGATTACAGGGTAATGTAATCTCTGCGACTAGTCCGGTTGCTGGTCAGGTTCTAAGTTGGAATGGAACCAGTTGGGTACCTGCAAATGTAACGGCCACAACAGCAGGAACAGTCACGACAGCTGCTCAACCGGCGATCACTTCAGTTGGTACCTTATCGGGATTAACTGTTACAGCGCCAATTGCCGGAGCTATCACAGGCAATGCAGCCACAGCGACCAAGCTTGCTGCCCCAAAAAATATAAACGGAGTAGCTTTTGATGGATCATCAGACATCACGATCAGTGCAGCCGCCGATGCAGCAACCTTAACAGGAACAACACTGAATCCGGCGATTGTTAATTCATCATTGACTTCTGTTGGAACATTAGGCAACCTGACAGTTACCAACCCGATTGCGGGTAGTATCACCGGAAATGCAGCTACTGCGACTACAGCCGCGAGTGCCACTACAGCAGGAACCGTCACGACCGCTGCTCAACCGGCGATCACCTCCGTTGGAACCTTATCGGGATTAACTGTTACAGCCCCAATTGCCGGAGCAATCACCGGCAATGCAGCCACAGCGACCAAGCTTGCTGCCCCCAAAAATATAAACGGAGTGGCATTTGATGGATCATCAGATATCACGATCAGTGCAGCAGCGGATGCGGCAACTTTAACGGGAACAACACTGAATCCGGCGATTGTTAATTCATCATTGACTTCTGTTGGAACATTAGGCAATCTGACAGTTACCAACCCGATTGCGGGTAGCATCACCGGCAATGCAGGAACAGCTACTACTGCCGCAACGGTCACCACCGCAGCTCAACCGGCGATCACTTCCGTGGGCACTTTAACCGGCTTAACGGTTACGGCTCCAATTGCAGGAGATATCACCGGATCAGCAGCAAAGCTGACTACCGCTCGTACGATCAACGGCGTATCCTTTGATGGTACTTCCAATATTAACGTAACTGCTACAGCAGATGCAGGCTCCCTGACCGGAGCAACGCTTGCTGCCAATGTTCTTTCTTCCTCCTTAACCTCAGTAGGAACCCTGGCCAACCTGACGGTTACTAACCCAATTGCAGGCAGCATCACCGGCAATGCAGCGACTGCTACAACAGCTACTACTGCTACTACAGCAGGAACAGTTACTACTGCTGCACAACCAGCGATCACTTCGGTGGGCACTTTAACGGGCTTAACAGTTTCAGCCCCAATTACAGGTTCGGTTAGCGGCAATGCCGGCACCGCAACAGCCCTTGCTACCGCTCGTACGATCAACGGTGTATCCTTTGATGGTACTTCCAATATTAACGTAACTGCTACAGCAGATGCAGGCTCCCTGACCGGAGCAACGCTTGCTGCCAATGTTCTTTCTTCCTCCTTAACCTCAGTTGGAACCCTGGGCAACCTGACGGTTACTAACCCAATTGCAGGTTCTGTAACGGGATCAGCTGCAACGGTTACTACTGCTGCACAACCGGCAATTACTTCGGTAGGCACCTTGACCGGTTTAACAGTTTCAGCTCCAATTACAGGTTCGGTTACCGGCAATGCCGGCACCGCAACCGCCCTTGCTACCGCTCGTACGATCAACGGTGTATCCTTTGATGGTACTTCCAATATTAACGTAACTGCTACAGCCGATGCAGGATCTTTGACCGGAGCCACTTTAAATGCTTCCGTTGTCAATTC
>NZ_FNHH01000031.1 GCF_900103545.1 Daejeonella rubra | reverse complement strand
TTCTTTATGTCCAGACAGGGCAAATTGTCAAACAGTGCTTATGTGGGGGAGTCAGTTGTTGTTTAATTAAGCAGTCGGCGGCTGAGATATGCCGCCGCATTTTTTTTCTCACTAATAATCACATAAGTCATGAAACTTATTCAAAAATATCTTCAGCCCGGTCATTATGCATTAAGCATGGAGTTTACCGGCATCGTAGTCAGTGTACTAATTTTTATCACTATTCCTTATGCTATCAGGATGATAGATATAAGCGCAGCCCCGATCGATCCCGGGATCTATAGTGCGATCATCCTGGCAATTTCGGCCATCCTGATTTTCAAAGCAGGAACCTGGTGGATCATTAAGGTTATCTGGCCCGTGTTTGCTGAATACTCCGTCAGGCACTTTGAGTATAACTTCAAATCGCTGCAAAGCATTCAAAAGGTATTAATCTATCTTGGATTCTATTTATCTGTTTTTTACGCATTTGTCATTGTTCTGGCAGCTCTTATTTGAGCTTTAAGAACCATAAATAAGCTCAAATAAGACAATCATGGAAACAAGTCATAACAATCCGGACACATTAATCATGGTAATGATGAAACTATCGATTTTCTTTTTGCTCTGCCTTGCAATCCTCAATGCTCCGCATGTAAAAGGGCAAACGATTCCTGGTCAGGAGCCAATGATTAAGTTCAACAATCTTAATAAGTATGAAATGTTAATTCGGTCAGGTACTCAGACCGCTTTAGCCGGAGCCAATTCCAGGGCTTTGTTCCTGGCTGAAACGACTGCACCCTCCATATAGCCACCGTGAGAAATGGAAGTTTCTGTTCCGCAGAAATGCAGTTTGCCATTCATGTAAGCTTTAAGCAAGTCAGGATGACCATTATTCTGGTGTGGATGCGTGATCATCTGATTTCCAGCGCTTATGAATCTATCTGTCCAAATCTTGTCCTGGTAATCTGTTGCAGGCAGGGCTTCCTCTCCAAAAAGAGTGACAAGCTGCTTAATAACCAGTTCTCTTCGTACCTGTTGATCGTAAATTCCTGCACTTCCATTTAGGAAGCCGGTGAAACCGAACTTCTCCTCTTCAAAGTTAGTATGGTCGTACATCTCAACGATCAATCCTGCATGACTGTATAACATTCCCGAGTATCCTTTATTTCTCCAGAAGGGAACTTTGTACTCAACGACAAACTTTATTGCACCCATCATCCATGTTTGAACGCCAGGTAAAAGTTCTTGAAAGGCTTTAGGTAATGAAGGTGAATAACTAATTGTTGAAGCAAGTTGTGGCGGTATGCAGAACACAACTTTGTCAGCTTTAAATTGACTACCAGTATCAGTAAGGACGGACAGTTTATCACCAGACTCAATAACACTAATGACGGAATGGTTTAAAATTATCTTGCTGTTAGAAACCTCTTTAGCTAAAGTATCAATAATTGCCTGACTACCTCCAACGATTCGGTAAGATGGCTGCTCAGATTCCGGAACGTAGAATTGTTGACTAGGCTCGAAAGATTTAGTCTGAAATAAGGATATACCACCAGAGAACTGAGGATATTTACGCAAATTCAATTCCCCGAGTAAGGTGATTAACTCAGAATGCATATCTGAAAGCCAGGTAGCTCCAAGTTCTAAAGGTGTGTCCAGTTTACCTTTAACGGTGTGAATCCTTCCACCAAGTCTATCAGAGGCTTCGATAATAGTTATATCGGCTACAGAATTTTTTAAATAATACGCGAGAGTTAAACCACTAAGGCCAGCTCCGACAATAATGATACTTTGGGTCATTCGGCAAAGATAAAAGGACTGCTGATAGTGAATGTCAATGACGTGTCAGTTATGGATTCAGGCGAATAGGCGACCTGTATGTTCCCGAAACAGCGTCTACTACGAAAATATAACGGATTACTGATGCAGTTGATTAGTCACCTGCACACCTGAATTTAAGCAGGATTATTTCACCCTGTTTTGAAAGTGGAGCTGAGAACACTATTATTTGCGAATTTTAGACTAAAGGGCTAAAAAGCTAAAATTCCTTCATTTATCAGAAACACTTTGAAACACAAAACCCCTCAGAATTAATCTGAAGGGTTTTCTTTTGTGGGAGACAAGGGTTAGAACCTTGACTTTCCCGACCATAGGTCGGGATGCTCTGTACCAGCTGTGCTAATCTCACTTTTTTTAAATTAATCTTTTTGCTTCTTAAGGGGAGTAACTATTACTTCCCCAATTGAAAACTTACTTTCAACCATTATTGCTACAAGTTCTTCATTTAAGGGCAAATCCTTTTCATTAATAGCAACTTCTTTGGTTTCATAACCAATAAAAAGAATTTGTAATGTCACTTTCCTTTTTAGAAGCTCCTCCGGGATGGACAATTGGAATTTACCATTTATATCCGTTACAGCCTTAATTTTTGTCCCTTTAATAAGGATATGTACCCCATATAAAGGAATTTTAGTATGATCCATTACCAGTCCGCGGACCACGTTTTTCATACTATCAGTGAGGGAATTTTGAAGGTGGTTTGATCTAATGCTATTTATTTTTGAAAAAAATTGTCTTTTAATATCTGTTCCAAACGAGAATGAAGTTCCTGTCATACTCAGCAAGAAAATACCCGACAATATTTTGTAAAATCTTGAACTTATTCTCTTTGGCCTAGCAATTTCTATTGTCCGATTAATTTGTACATCAGTTAACAGGCCGCAAATTTTTTCAGTGTTCCCGCTTAGAATTTGAATTACCTGTGTGTCAGTTAATCCGGTAAAATCTACCACGTTCGTTGAGCATTTAGAACAATACTTACCGTTATCACTCTGAATCATTGAATCCCATTCTTTTTTACACGGATTGTTAATGTGTATTTTGTAGTATTCTCCTTTCATAGCTGAATCATCACTAGGCACCTTAAATATAATCTTTTAAATCTTCAATTTGATCTGCGGTAGTCCATTCAGATAGACCTTCGTACCAAACACCCTTTCTTCTGCCACTTTCATCTTTTTGTAGATGGATGACCATTCAGTTTGAAGAAACTTAAAGTTGCTCATCTATAATTCTATTTCATAAAAGTGCATGAAAATAATTTGCAGTATCGAACAATTCTACTTTTCTTAAGCTTTCTAACACTTCAAATTCATCCATATTTGGGTTTTTTCTATTTAACACCATTTCTTTGAATGCTTTGATGGCGATATCTTGATTTAAATCTATGATGTCTGTTAAAAAATCGTCTGCACTCTTAGCTTTTATACCAAATGAATTTAAATATTCCTCAGGGAAATCTTTAAGATTATTAGTCACGATTACATCGGCATTAGATTTTATGGCTGCTGCTACAACATGTCTATCGTTTTCATCAGGCAAAGTTAGATTCGCTATCAAACTTTCATAATTAGCAACTAATGCATCTGGGAAAGCACTATTTGCTCTTTGCACTCTTTTTTCTGCCTCTTCATTTGTTATCCCTTTCCGAATCATCACCTCTTTCCATTCATTAAAGATGGTATTACTCCATTTAGGTGTATACAATTCGTAATAGGCAAACCAAAACAACAAGTCGCGAATGACAATTGGATATATGACATTTGTATCTAAAACAGCTTTAAATTTTACACTATGAATCATATAAACCTAATTCTTCGTCTTGGTTCATTATATCTATTATATGCTTTTTCTGCTCTTCTTTCATTTTTTGTTTGTACTTTATAATATCTTCAAACATAATTCTACGATGTTTACCTACTTTTACAAATTCCATTTCGCCTTCCTCTAATAGTTTTACTAAATGAGGGCGTGAACATCCCAAAATTTCAGCTGCTTTTTGCGTGGTAACTTCTGTAGCAACTGGCACGATTGAAATTGGCTTTCCTTCACTCATGGCTTTTAGAATATCTCCTAAGAGTTGCAATGCACGAGAAGGAATTACAATTTTATCTTGTGTTTCTTCAATTTCTATTTCCGTTTCTGTTTCTTTGATATGCGTTAAAGCAGCAACCAAAGCTGCATAGGACTTTATGGCAACTTTTTGCTCTACTTTTGAAGGTTTATTGATGCGATCTAATGTTTCCATAATCTTTTGGTTTTAAAGTACAAATATACAAAATAATCAAAACAATCGAAACAATCGAAACAATCGAAACGATTTTGCAAAAACATTATTTTTATATCTGGCTTTTTACCCCAAACCTCCTTTAAAGGCCTTTTGCATCAGGCTGTTAAACAAACTCTCTGATTTCTCTAAACTTTTTTGTGCAATGGCCTTTTGTTCTTCTACTTGTTTCACTCGCTCTGCAAATTGGTTCTGTAAGTCAAGTGGCGGACAAAAAAGTTTATATGATTTCAAATCTGTAAAATTCAATCCCTCTGTCCGTAGAGTTTCCATCGATTACCAAAATTAATTTTCCAGTACAACATTCATTAGCTGTAGTACAGTTTATGACATCCACTAGTAAGGTTATTCAATAAGCTCCAGCTTTAGCTGGAGCTAAGATTTTGCTCGCTTTCGGGCTTTAGCCCAACATTCAGCAAGATATGAGGAAAATTACATGGGGCTTTAGCCCGATAGTTGGAATCTATCAACTGTCTGGAGAGTTTCCATTGATTAAAAAATTGATATTTTAGCGCAACATTCATTAGCTGTTGTACAGTTTAAGCGCAGCGTCTCTCCGGATTATGCAATGAAAAAGAGTCTTCAGACTCGATTACAGATTTCCGAAAATCAAGACGAATAATTAAATTATCCTGTAAATAAATTGGATTTTAACTCGATTTCTGTTTTTAGAATAAGTGATATGTACAAACAACATTTTCCTTAAAACAAAAAACCCCTCAGAACTGAATCTGAAGGGCTTTCTTCCGTGGGAGATACTGGCTCCGAACCTATTTCTATAATTAACTACAAATCAATAACTTACAAAGAAAGTCAATACCCAGGTAGTTACTTAGGTAACCAAACCTATTGACCTATACAAATATACTTATTTTTAACCTTAAAAGAGGTATTGCAGACTTAGAGTGAAAATAAATTAAAGGAGAGAGTTAGGTGTGGCAGGAGCCGAACACTATGCTCTAAGTATCTTTTTATCAGTTATTTACCGTAACGATCCAAACTTGGGTCACCTATTGGTTCTCATCCTGTTTGGTGAAACAAATATAAGATTTTAAACTTCCTGGGGAATAGATATTTTGTTTTCTATTAAAATACTTACAGGTTCATAAATATCAATATTTTGGACCTCTGTTTCGATAGAAATAACTAAACTATAACGAACGATCGAATCATACATGTTTTTATTCTTGCGTGTTCTATACCAACCATTCTTAGGATATATTGCAAGTAAGTTTCTTCTGGCTAATTCGACACCTGACACGGTTATAAAGTCTTTTTTAACGGAACCTTTGCTCCTTATTCTTTCTTTTAGTGTCCAATCTTCAGATTTTAAATCTGGTTTTTCGTCTGTGTTTTCTTCACTACCAACAGCTGAAGCTGAAATTCGCCTTTTGAAATCATCAATATCTTCAAGTGGTTTAATTAATTTAAAGTCCAACTCATGTGAATGATATCGGAAGCTATTTGCATACTGCCTATTTCCAGGATTTGGATCTATATAGTAAGATAGCGTTACTTTTAATGTAACGTCTTTATCGCCTATTTCATCTCTGAGAACATCTGAAGGCCACGGCAAAGCAAGAAAATGATATTCATTATATCTAATGGCTGAACCTTCCTTTCTGTAGGGCTTAATGGTGTTTTGGGCAATTATAGTTAATGAATTCTTCGCGCTGTACAAAGCCTTTTCTAATACAGGTACACCATATCCAACAGACCGTAGCAGAGCACGACGATCATCTTGTGAATTTAAATTTCTCGATCTTACCATTTCTTGAGTCCAATCGGCAGAATGAATCATTAATGCTCTGACGGTCTCTGGCCAATAATTTGGATAAGCTAGTTTAATTTGTGCAGCCATGTTTGCAGCTAATGCTACTGCAGCACTTGTATCGCCAAAAGTCTGAAAAATCTTTACTCTAAAATCACTATGGGTGGTGAGTAATCTTAATGTGTCGGCATGTGAACAATCATCTGCAATATTTCCACCTTCCATCACAATGTCCGGTTTATTAGGCCATTGTGGTTCCCAAGTCGCAGAGGTTGAATTAGAGGGGGCAAAGGCCCCGTTAGAGGCTAATGGCTTTAGATCACCAATAATTTTATCTTTTCGAGTATAACTACCTACAGTTATTACATTATAGGCCTGACCAGGGTCATGAATAGATTCGTAATAGTTTTTATCTGGATACTCGGAAGAATTTTCAATGTTTACATTTCCGCCACTCACTAATAGTAGTTGAGGTTGAGAAGGATATAAAAAATTCCCAAATGAGATTTTATCAGCAGAAGCAGAACTTGAAGAAGGTCTGCCGTAGAATATAAAATGCTTATTAGTTACTGATAAACAAAATACTCTTGGGTGATTTGGACGGTCAACTATTGGTGTGCTACAGGCCAATTCGGTTATTGCACCATACAGATCTGGATCATTTGGGGAATCGGGATTAAAAATTTTATAAGATTCTAGACCATGAAAAAGCTTAATGCGATGATTGTGAGCCATAGCATCAGTTAAATCACCATATAGAGCAAGGCCAGCCATTCCAGTTCCGTGTCCGCCTGAACCATATTTCCCCCAACTTGGGTTACGAGTATAAAGATGCGTATCTGGTAATACTGGAGCGATTAGAGGATGCTTATTATACACTCCACTATCTAATAGACATATTAAAACGCTTTTATCATTAAATACCACATCAGTCCTTTCAATTAGATCCTTTAACCATGCCTCCTTATCAGTTGACATAACGTCTGGATGAGTAAGAAAGTCATTCATTTCTTGCGGCTTACGTAATTCAGCAAGATTATCTAATAGAATTAAGGACTGGGCAAGTTGAGCAGCAGTTCCCTTAACTAAACGGACAGTATGTTCGGCAAACTCCAATTTAGAAGCGCCAATTTGAACGCCAATAGTTTTAAGATTTTGAAGAACCTTTTCCTGGCCGTCGGTAGTTTTTCGAAACCAAACTTCCCACCACGTATCCTGATCGTCTAATGGGAAATCATTCTCTGGATAATCTGCCCAAAAAGCTCTTAAAGTAGCTAGTTTGATGCTTTCGATGTTTCCAATTAAATCATTTGCTTTTGGAGTAGTTGTTAAATTGCCCTTTTTATCTTTTGTGTTCTCATTCAAATAAATACTTACTTTATTAAGGAAGTGACTAATCCCTCCCTGGGTCAGCATTAATACAACAGTAGACCTAAACTTTTCTTCATTTGGATGCTTTTCTCTTCTAATATTTAGAATCTGATACTTTGGGCTTTCTGAATTATCATTTAATTGATCGAACTTTAACTCAAATCCCCAATCAGAAGAAATTTCAACGTATATAGCATCATCTCTAATGATATTTTCAGGCAGTAACACATCCTTCTCAAGATTAAATTGGTTTCGTACTGTTTCGAGCTGATGTAATATCCTATTTCCATGTGCTGCTCTATTACGAGGCTTGACAGGAAATGTAACTACTACTGTTTTAGGATATTTGTATTGTTCCGAATTGGTAAAGCCTTCAATTGATAAGTGTGGTCGGTTAAAGTTATCAGCCATTATGCTTTTCTTTTACCCAAGGAAGCGATAAGATCAGATTTATTAAGTGTTTTTGCACCCGATAAAATCATTTCTTTAATAGTTTCTTCACAGGCTCGTACAATTTCCGAATAATTCAAACCTATAGCTTCATTAGCAACTTGTGAAAAACTAATCTTTTCCTTAAATCCAAAACTTTGCAAGTTTCGTTTTAAAGTATCTTGAATTTCTTTCTTTCCTGGAAGCGGATATTCTATAATGTCATCGAACCGCCTAAATAAGGCCTTATCTAGTGACTCTGGAATATTTGTAGCAGCTATTATTATGCTATTACTTTGATCTTTTTCAATATTAATTAAAAAGCTATTTAGGACCCTTTTAACTTCTCCAACATCTTGACCTTGGTTTCGATGAGAACCAATAGAGTCGAATTCATCAAATAAGTAGACTCCTCTATGATCCGGCATAGCATCGAATATTAAACGCAATTTAGTTATAGACTCGCCCATGAATTTAGACATCAGACCATCTAACCGAATAATAAATACGGGAATTCCAAGACTGCCCGCTAACGCTTGTGCCGTCATGGTTTTACCGCAGCCAGGAGGGCCTGTTAATAATAATTTTCTGCGAGGTGTAAGATTATGCTGTCTAAGAATTTCCCATTTTTGCTGTTCAACTATTAATTTTGAAAGAGCATTATGAATATTAGATGCTAAAACCATATCATTTAGCTTGATTTTAGGTTGAAAGACATCTATTAACTCATGTAACTCCCTTTTTGGCTGAGATATAGATATGGTTTTTCCTTGGTCTAGAAAATTTAAGGAGCGACTCTTTCTTGCTTTCTCAATTAGTAATTTAAGTTCGTGAGCAAACGTCGTATGTCCTTGACGTGCTTCGGAAGCTGCAATTTGCATAGCCGATGCAAAAAATCTATCCTCGTCGCTCTCCCCGAAAGATTTTATTAAACTTTTTATTTGATCCGCTGCTGCCATATTAAGGTTGCAAATTAACGATTAAAGTGAAAAAGATTTTTTAAAACTTTATACCCTGTAATCTAGGAATTGGTTAATGTTAAAATGATATTTTGTGTATAAATAACGGCCTTGTTAAGAATTAGATTGTTTAGCCCTACTTTATGCATATTGTCACATCAAGAACATTCATCGCAACCAACAGTCGGTAACTGGAGCCAACAATTTAAAGATATACCATTTAAAAGTACCAGTTTTGTAACTTTCACCCGCTTTTAAAAAAGGTATATAAGTCAAGATAAGCGATAGTGCTAATCAGAATCATTGCCATGGCAATAATTAGCAACTAATTTACTAATAATTTTAGTAAATTGTTTCAATTGTTTTTCCTTACCTATCATCATCAGAGAGGTAAGCATATTTCAATAATTCCCCGTTCGGTAGATTTTAGAAGTCTATTCTGGACTATAAAGTCTTTTTTATAATTTGATAGCTCTTATTTATCTTTTTGAACTGCTCATATATGTCTCTCCTTTGCTGCTCAAACTGGCCTGACATACTGAGTGAAAGCGCTTCTTCCGAAACTCCCGATTTTTGAAAATCATCATACTTTGTAATTTCAGAAATAGCTGAGGCTTTCGTGATATTACCTTTTTTTATTAATTCCATACCGATGTTAGTCCAATAAACAACTCCCTTGTTGCCAGAGAAGACTGTTTCCTCTTTAATAAAGAAGTCCCCAATTGTCATTGGCTTTATTAATCCTAAGGCTTCTTTCCATGCATCTTGTACAATCTTTATTGCCGTATCGTGATCATCATGGGTTGTAGTAAGGTCAGAAATATAAGCTTTAGCTTCTTCTACTAAAGCCTGATGGTATTCGAATAATGTTTTTTGGTATTCAAGTCTACTTTTCAGTTGTTGATTCTTGAATATTTTAACCTTAGCAACGTATCTTCTGGCTTGGTTCTCTGTCATTTCCGGTTGGCCAAATAGGTGTCTCAGCGCCTCTAAGCTTTTAGAGGGGATGGTACTGGAATAATTTGACTTATTGCTTTTTTCCATTTGTAATTAACATGAAACTTTGACATTTATCCTCTGCAGATTATTGGATCATCTAATTTAATGTTTTTTTAACCTTCTTGAAATTAGTTTTTAAGGCAATACTCTATTTGAGAATTCCTCGAAGCTCTGCTTCGGGTATTATATATTAAAATATGCCGAAATTTCGTCAATGGCGTAAGCATAAAAAAGGGGTTTCCCCCTTATATTATTCCTTCATCCTCAAATGAATAATATCCTTCAGAAGTCATTATTAAATGATCCAGGACGGCTATATCCAAAAAGCTTCCGGCATTTTTTAGTTTATGTGTTAATACGATGTCTGCCTCACTTGGCTTTAAATTACCAGAAGGGTGGTTGTGCGATAAGATGATGGAACTTGCGCAAGCCTTTAATGCAGTTGAAAAAATCAGCTTCGGATCAGCTACCGTTCCAGCCATTCCACCAGATGAAACTTCATATATCCCTATTACTCGATTTGCTCTGTTCAATAGGAGAATTTTGAACTGTTCTAAAAGTTCGATCTTATCGAGATCCCAGTTATTGAACAAAATGTCATACACTTCCTTTGAAGTTGATACTTTGGGTCTTTCAGAGGCTTTAAATTTTGGCCTATAGGTCACATTGATTTCTGATACATGGTACAATGAAATCTGATCTTGAAGCTTTTCCATAATCTTTGGTTTTAAATAGTTAAAAAATTAATTATGGTGCTTCCAGGGGCAAAAGGCTTAAATAGCGCAAAAGGAAACGGAATAAATGAAGGAAATGAGCATGGGGTTGTGTTTATGCCGTAGTCTTTTGCAAGCGTTTTATAGCCTGTGCCTAAATTTGTGCTATAATTGATTGCTTAACTCTCTTTGACACTGACCGCCTTTAGGTTCCTGTATTCCATCATCTTCTTAAATGAGTAGCCCCCGATTTTCCGAACGGAAAATCGGGGGCTACTGGCGAATTTTAAGAAATGCGAGCTATAGCCCGCACTCCTTTTAAATTTCAAACAAATTCTTAATTTTCCATTTTCTCAAATTCAGTACAAAGGCGAAAAGCATTTTGTGATTTGTTAAAGCCAGTACCAAAAAGAATAGATTTTGCTTTAGCTTCCTCGTTTTTATAGTCTTTCACATTTTGAAAATATCCGGTGATGGCATTGTATGCTCCAAAAAGTGTCCCTTTGGTGGTTGCGGTCTGTTGCGTTTGGTTACCAAATGCGTACTCGCATACGCTGCCGCATATATTATTAAAATAACTGGAATGTTCATCTTCCCTGCCATTCAGAACATTTTGTAAAATTTCCTTAGATGGTGCCATAGCCTGTTGAACCAGTTTCAAAACTTCTTTGTCTGTAATGCGGACTTTTGCCCAGCGGTTAAAAATTCCGTTTAGTTCATCCGAAAGCGTATTTGAAATGCCCATAACCTTATGCGCTTCTTTCAATTTATCGGGTGCGCTTTGGGTATGACGGATTTTAATACAATTGCTCATATTACCTAAAGCAGCATTCAGCGTATTGTTACATACTATCCGTACAGGGGTAAACGCTGCCGTAATGCTGCCATAGCCATCATGCGAAGTGGTCAGGAAAAGATATTTTTCAATCAGATCATCAGAACCCACACGAATATACCCCGGAAGTTTCGCAGTAATAAAAATCTTCTCTCCTTTTCCCAATGCTCCTGCGGTTTCGTAAAGAATGCCTTCTTTACCGCCTACAATTGCATCAAAAAAAGAAAACGCATCCCCGTTTTGTATCACTTCATATTCTTTACCAACTACCCCTAAAATTTGCTCGTTATCGGTGCGGATAGTTGCAAAAAAATCGGGAACATCGATTTCTGGAATTACAAGTTCCGTTTCCTTGTTTGCCCTATAGTTTTCAGAATCATACGTAAACAAAGGGCGTTTCTCCACGGTATAATCTAAGCCTGCAAATTGTATGGCTTCTGCGCTGGTCGGGTAGCTTTCTACAATCTGCCCTAATCCGTGCCATGCTTTTTCTTTTACGCTGAAAAAACTATGCTTTCCGGTATTTTCGTTAAAATTCAGGTTGTGTGCCATGCTGTTATTTTTTAGTTACTGTAAGTGCTTAAAAAATCATTGAATTCCATATTAAAAACCTGTGGGTTTTCTTTGGCTAATTGTTCGGCGTAACCTTCCCAAAATAATTGGTCTGTTACTTCTATAAAAACTTCAATCATTGTAGCTCCTGTTAAAATGAATAAATAAAATCCCCCAATTATTGAGGGGGATTTTTTTAGTTAGGCATTCGGAAAAATGATATTTGCTTCGATTTCAGTTAGTTTTTCCTGACAGGCATCGTAGATAAATTGAGAAACCAATTTGATCAGCCCTGCGGTATTGGTTACAAACTTTCTGTTTTTATCATCAGAGATGATCAACTGGCAGCCCTGAAAATGATTGCTTTCCAGTTCGTCGCTATCTTCCATTTGCGCAATTTCAAAGGTTTCAAGCTGTTTAATACGATCAAGCAGGTTGATCCGCTGAAGGCTTTTGCGGTGTAAGCCTTCCACCACTTTTAAAGTACTTTCTAGATTCAAAGCTGGCTTAAAGGGTTTTACTTCTTCTTTTGCTTGTTCTTCCTGTGGTTTTTCCTGTCCGTTTTCGGCTTTTACAGGGGCTTCAACGGCTTTCGGCTTTTCTTCTAAAGCTTTGATTTCTGCTTTAACGTTGGTGTGAGCTGCGCCGTTTCCATTAGTGGAATCAACGATTTTCTCATTTTCTTTTTTTGCTTCTGTTCCTTGCACATTCGGGCGGTTTTTTTGTGTAGTACTCATGATACATGAATTAAGTGAATAAATTATTTATTTATCAAATCCCTTCGGCATACGCCTCATTTGGCTTTTGATAGAGGCAAAATATTTGTGCGCAGGGCTGGCAGACAAGGATTTGAGGCAAAAAAATACTACCCGC
Source organism: Daejeonella rubra (assembly GCF_900103545.1). Lineage (GTDB taxonomy): Bacteria > Bacteroidota > Bacteroidia > Sphingobacteriales > Sphingobacteriaceae > Daejeonella > Daejeonella rubra. The sequence continues at coordinate 36,312 of NZ_FNHH01000031.1, read as the reverse complement.
AGGGTGGAGATTTATTTGTCTAAACCCGAAGGGCATGGCCTTTTCTGCCGAAGAGGTATAAATTTGCCTTAGCAAAAGCCAAAAGAAATCTTCATCAATAGCGCATTAGAGAAGCTTATATCAAATAATCATCTTAACCTGCTTTATTAAAGGTGTTTTTATAGGGGAAAGGGCTGGAATGAAGCGGAGCGGAATGAAGCTTTTTCCGCGGATATCTTACAGTCTTTGCGGTAAACTGTATTCCGGAAATTACCGGAACGTGCACCCGGAGGGCGGTTAGCTTTTCGAGGAAGGAGAAGGGCTGACCGGTTTAGTTGCAAAGACTGCACATTAAAACCTTGCTGCTCTAAACAGATATTTTCAAAGATAAAAATCCTCTAAATATGTCCAGCAACCGTGATTATCTTAAAGTCAGGAGTAGTTGGAAGAAGCATAGGCCTATCTGCTTCAGGATGATCCAGACCCAAGACAAATCCAAAAGAATGATTCTCACCTATGCTATCTTTAAAAGCATCAAGTTGAGCTTTATCAAATTTTAAATTAGGTATTGTTATGTGAAAGTCTTCTACTGCATCAATGAAGCTGATAGTTAGCATCTTTCCGACTTCTATTTTTAAGTATGTAGATTTTATTGAAACTAGGTCGATTAAGTTATTATATGCGGTTATACCTTGTCTTTTTTCAAAAACTAATATTACCATTTCTGGTTCATCCGGTTTAGTACTCGGCCAGAATTCGATTCTTATAGCTTTTGAAAAAGATTTAACAATATCATCTTCTAAGGAGATAGATTGCATATTATCATCAATTGGGATAATTTCAGGATTGTATATATATTCTCGGCCTTTTTTATTTTTAGTTTTGCGCCAAATACCATTGGATATAAAGGTTTGGATGCCTTGGCCTAACCAAGTTACAGGTGGATAACTTTCAGATGTTTTTGTAGAATCAAAACGAATTCCATATTCTGAATCTGAAAAATTAAGGGTGAAAGTGTGACGGCCTGTTGTCTCATTTTTTGTTACAATAAATTCGTATGGATAAACATTTAGGTATTCCTCAACGAACTTATTGCCTTGTTTCAAATCTTGGAAAATTAATATAACCAAGATCGCATCATCATCATTGATTTTAACAATCACAATATCTTTCCATAAAAATTTTGATAAGGCTGCTTTATTCAACATAGCTTCTAATAAGTAGCATAAACATAAAGAAATAAAGCCAGATCTGAAGATATAGAGGATGAGAATAGCCTTTACCCTTATTTCTCAGGAAATTCCAATCCAGAATTTTCTTCCAACCGCCACCCATCATCATAAAGCGAAAAATAAGCTTTACGAGTATTTTTTTCATTAAGCTTTAACGTTGATAGCGGAGAAAACGGCGTAATATCTTTAAAAGAAGTCTTATATTCAACAACAGCCCGTTTCTCACCATCCAGCATTTGAATGCCTGAAATTTCTTCTAATACTTCCTCCGCAATTTTTACACGCTGTACCTTACTCTTTTTGTCTTCATTGCTTACAGGCAATAAGTATGGCTTAGCTTTATCGGTAAAGGAAATCAAAGGGCTACCAATATCCACTAGTTTTTGTGTACGTTGAACCTTTAAAAGTCCTTCCTTTTCTAATCCGGAATCAAGTATCCTTTTAGCATCCTGGGGATCAGCTGTATAGATTTCTTCATCAAGAACTTTAGGATATGCCTTTTTATCTTGAAGTAGCTTTAGAGCTGTTTGCCTGTCTAATTTATCAGATGAGCAGGCTGCAAAAAGAACAACAGCCATAAATAAATTCATAATCTTCTTCATAATAACGGCTTTAAGAGAAATTGAGGCAGGATTACTATAAGTTAATTTAACGTATTTAACACTACTGTGTTATGAGTGGAAAATAAATCAGGAAAAAAGAAGCCCGCAAAAGCGGGCCATCTTTTAAAGGACTATACGGATAGTTTCCGCTTTCTTGATTGCTTTTGCTTCGGCTGACTATCATCTGCATCATTTTTCTGCTCCTGCTTTTTAGCAGGTTTCTGGCCTTCTCTTTCCCCCGGACCTTCATTTACTTTAAAATCCTGAATATTCTGCCTCCTGACCATCTGCATTTTCTGGTCATAAACATTAATATTCTTAAACTGTGGGACAGCTTCTATGTAGTACTTGGCTTCTTTCTCATCTTGCTTTACGGTAACCTGCTGTACATTACCTTTTTCAAGGGAGCTAAGCAGTTGTTTTTTCTGCTCCGGGTCACTAAGCTCTTTGATCGGAAAGTTAGCAAGTGTTTTTTCCAGGTTAAAACCGTATTGATCGCTGAACTGCTTTATCTTATAATTGACGTGCTGGTCACTATTTTCGAAATCCAGCTTTAACCAGACATTATACTTTTCTCCCTCTTTATTAACCATCTCCTTAAATACCGAACGCCCTTCAAGCAGGTTAAATGCGTTTTGGTTGACAAGTCTTAGCCTAATCAAGCAAACGTAGGTCTATCAGATCAGACTTCGGAAAAAGTCACTCGATCAGTTTTACTTATCAGTTGGCCAGGTTAAACGATCAAGATCTATTTAATATTTTCCAAAGTCGCTGCCGGCTTTCCGTCCATGCCAAGTTGCACCAACTCTGCTATAAATTTTGCAAATGGGGTTATATCGCCTGTCACGCTTGCCGTTTCCAGGCAACTCATATACTCCGCCCGTTTTTCGACAGGTATTACTGTCCAGGGATAGCCGCCGGAAGCAAGCATCACGTTCATCATAAACCTGCCGATCCTGCCGTTTCCATCCATATAGGGATGGATATTAACAAACACAAAATGACCCAAAACGGCACGTACCGATGCCTCAGGCTCGCTGGCCAAAAGTTCGAACAACAATGGCATAGCATCTCTCAATGCAGGTACATTTAACGGAACATGCTTGGACCCGCCTATATACACTTGGTGTGTCCTGTAACCGGCCAGATCGCCGGCCTTTAATATGCCAGCAGTTACACTCGGGCCGAACAATTCCCGATACCAGTCCTGGTGTTCCTCGTCTGCTATCGTTCCGGCATTTGCGCCATCTAATATTTTATGGATACTCTCTTTGACGACCTGAAATGCCTGCCAGTAACCGCGTGCCGCCATCGCATCTTTTTGCTGACGATCATCCTTGTTCCCTTCACTATTCCACTGCCCGCTTCGAACCCTTTCGATCAGCTCAGGCGTAACCCGATATCTTTCTATGGACAGTGAGTGATAGGCATCGGTTACATAAACCTCTTCGACCGCTTTAAGATAAGTGTCTTTATCCTGAGGTATACCGGGTGCCCTTGGGGATACCTCGATCACCCCGTTGCGCATGGTGTTCCACATTAGCCTTATTCTATTCGCATAAGGAGACCTTTCTTTGAATGACAGGCCCACATCTATCTTTGTTTCAAATGGATCGGTCTCCCTTATATCGTAATCAGCCGCCTTCATCGCTTTTAGAATATCATTGGCGATCCTGTCGCGGCCAATATTCCGGAAAGCGCCGCATAGTCTTCCGGCGATAGTAGTGTGTCCTCCGTTCAACAGGATGGTCAAAACTTCGGATGAATCGCCAATCAGTGCCAATGCGGCCCGTGCGTCTGTCGGGCTTTGTGTAAATATGGATTGACCACAAAACACCAGTGCGGCAGGCAGTGTATATAACATGATACCGTTCTGCTTTTCCCTAAGATCAGCTGCCGGCAGTTCCCCCCTCATATGGAACAGCGAAGTATGATGGGGCAGATCTGTTTTGAAGTTGGACGCCTCAGGTGCCCGGATCACCAACTGAGCCGGCACTGTTTGGTTTCCGGAATGGAGTTGTAAAGAATGGTCAGCGGAAACGATATAACTATTGCCGTACTTTTCGCTAATGTAGCGGCTGCAAAAATCCCAATAGTTAGCATACCAGGATGTGCTATCCCCGGGCCTTTCATCGGGATGTGATGGTATGTACCAACCTTTAAGTACCTCCTTCAGGAACCCGTTCTTTGTTAAGCGCTGCCTGTAAACCGTACTGATATCATCGGTATGGATCGCTACCATGCCTTTATTTTGTAGCGCGTGTAGTGTGTCTAACGCATCCGCCAATTTCTCTGCTGGTGTTGCCATAGCTGTGTTTAGTTTAATTCTGAAGATGAATTCCCCGCGTAAATAACCGTGTTATTTTCATAATAATCAATAGTACGAAAATTATAATAATCAAACGTATTAAAATTATAATAATCAAACGTGTAAAAATTATAATAATCAAACGTGTAAAAACTATAATGATCGAACGTATTATTTATATAATAATGAAACGTGCTCGAATCATTAAGTTAAGGAATTTAGGATCCCACCATTAAACATGGCATATTTTTCCTTAAAATGATTATATTATAGTAAGGACAAAATAAAGCAACAATGGAAAACACAACCTATCCGTGCCGACCTTAACTTCCGTTTCTTCAGTTTTTTCTAGATTGAGTCCCGTTCGTTTTTCCTCCAAAACTACGTTATAATCATCTGTGCAGAAACGAGCAGTATCTAGGAAAAGCGTATAGATCTGAAATAAAGAGGCCCGCAACGCGGGCCATCTCTTAAAGAACTCTAAACAGATAATTTCCGCTTTCTTGCTTGCTTTTGCTTCGGCTGACCATCTTCAGCATCCTTTTTCTGCTCCTGCTTCTTAGCAGGCTTCTGTCCTTCTCCTACCCCTTTATTTACCTTAAAATCCTGAATGTTTTGTCTTCTGACCGTATGCATCTTCTGGTCATACACGTTAATATTCTTAAATTGGGGGACGGCCTCAATATAATATTTCACCTCCTTACCATCTTTACTAACGGTTACCTGCTGTGCGTTGCCTTTTTCAAGGGAGCTAAGCAGTTGTTTTTTCTGCTCCGGGTCACTAAGCTCTTTGATCGGAAAGTTAGCCAGTGTTTTATCAAGGTTAAAACCATATTGATCGCTGAACTGCTTGATCTTATAATTGCCGTGCTGGTCACTATTTTCGAAATCCAGCTTTAACCAGGCATTATACTTTTCTCCCTCTTTATTAACCATCTCCTTAAATACCGAACGCCCTTCAAGCAGGTTGAATGATTCCTTAGCGGTTATGCCATGGCCCTTGTTCACATAAAATCCCTGTATTTTATCCAGCTCCGGCTTACCATTCTGCAAGGCTGCATCGTAGCGGTTAAAGAAATACATATCCGACTGGCTGGACTTTTTAAAATGAAGTGTATAATCCATTTTATTATTAAAATGGGGGATCTCGACCTTCAATTGAAATTCAGCCTTTTCGTCCTTGATGTTTTTTTCCAAAGCTTCATTCAGCTTGTCACCGAAACCAAAATACTTTAAATTGGTTTGCAGGTATTCTAAATTTTGTGTGTTCATATTGCTTTTGTTAATTGTTTCTAAAAAAATTCTTATAGATTCAGTTACCATCCTGTCAAAATCGGAGGTATTATCATGAGCATATTGCTTTGCGCCAGGTGGATCTTTAAAACAGTGTAATTCATTGGAATTTTTAATAACAGAGCCGGCTTCATATACAAGCCACTTTTTACCTGATGTTAATTCCTTATCCAGGAAATCGAAAACTTCTGCTTCTTTCTCTTTTATAATTTCCATATAAACAAGTTTTACTTAATTTTCCTGGCGTTTTCGATATCCTTTTGTTTTACCTTTAAATACAAATGCCGCCCACCATTTTTTTCGTATACTTCAACAAAAAGTGCTTTATCCCTGGTTATGGGGAATTTATTAAAAGCAAAAACAAAGGTTTCGCTACTCTTTCCTTCTATACCCGGAGCATCTAATCCATAAGAGCCAACCGGATATATTTCCTGTTCCTGTGTAACTGTTCGTTTAGCTCGTGTTAGGTCACGGACATAAAACCTGATAAAATCGATATCATAGCTGATATTGGAGCGGTTGCTTAACCTGATCTTATAAAAAAGCGTATTCCCTGAAATAGCGATGTTTCCTAAAGCTGATTTCATCTTGCTGTTTTTATCATGTGTAACCCGATTAAACTTCTTGTTTTTCGCGATACGCTGGCTGATAGATTCAATTGCGTTTACTTTCACCGGTATCGCTTTTTCCTCCGGTCGTGGACTTTCAGAAATCCTGATCAGCTTGCCTGCTCTACCATAAGAATAAGAGATAGGAAAATGATAGACTATTCCGTCGAGATCGACCACTTCAAGAATACGTTCAGTTAATCCAGTTTTGATAGCCTTTAGCGCAAGAGTATGATCATTCGTCATATTGGCTGCGATTCCGTCCGTACTTACAGGGTTTCGGATTCCTGTAGGGAATTCAATTGCAGTCGTTTTATCATGGCTAACGAAGATCGTATCCTGAGCGAATACGGATGCCTGCATTAACAAAATGTAAAGCAGTGTTGTTAATTTTAATGGTTTCATGATCTTGATGTTTAATTATTCTTTTGATTATTATCTCTGAGTAAAAGCTGGTATCCGGCCTTCACTTTCACCTTAACCTGCTTCGCTTTTCTGCTGAATAAGCCTTTGGCTGCCTGAATACCTGCCCCGGCTACCTGCGCCGAAACAGAAGGGTCCATCGTCATGATCTGCAAACTTTGAATGGCATCATCCACACCGCTTTTAGCAGCATCTCTTGTTATTGCCCCTGGTATATATAAGCCTTCCAGGCCATCCATATCATAAGCAGAAAGGGCTACGGGTAGAATAGAATTACGATGGCGAAGTGTAGCAATTTCGATTTTCAGGCGTTCAGCATCAACCGAGGCGATACCATAAACAAATTCATTTTTTGGAATGAGCGTTCCATTGACATAAATACTATCCAGCAAGCGAAGTTTTACCACCGAACCAGATACAATTTCCTGATCCTGATGAATAACAGCTTGTATGGCATTGGCAACATAATCCGACTGCTTACTGTTTGTGTCCTTTGCCACAGAGAACAGGCTTTGCTTAGTTTCCTTACCGTCTGCCAGATGTACAGCGTATGCTCCCTCTGCGTTATTTAGAGATGCTTCTTTTTGTTTTTCCCTTGCCCTTCCGGGATGCTGAATATCCAGTACCTTTTCGAGTAAGGTATTCAGTTGTCGCATTTCCGGATCATCCCCGTTTCCACTTTGCATGTTTTGCATCAGATCCTCAAGCCGGTTTACATCTGTGCCCATGTTCCCGGAATAACCATTAGTTCTGCTTCTCCCGGAGGAGTAGGGGCTACCTTCTGAGGTTTGCCTGTTTATTTCAGAATTGATCTGAGCCAGCTTCTCATTAATACGATCTTCATTAGGATCGGTCAGTCCTTCCCCGCTTTCCGAAAAAGCAAGCTGGCTGTAGATGCCATTGGTTTCCTGCGTATCCTTTGCCGAAGACTCATAAATGCTGAACTTATCCTGTTTTTCATCCGGGTTAAACTTTGCTTGCGGCAATTCAGTATTGAAACCTTTCTGTGCATCCTGAACGGCGGTCAGATTACGGTTTCCTTTGCCTCCGCCTAATGCCCAGAATGCCATGGTCAGAAAGGGTAATACCAAAAGCGGCAGTACCATTAAAAACTTTCTGTTTCTTAAAAATTCTGCTGAATGTTGTTTTTTCATAACGCCTCCTTAGCTTTTTAAAGCTTGTTTTAAATTGTTTAATTAATTGATTTAAGAATGATATACAGGCTGATACCTCCAAATACTGCGCAGATGCTTATCAGAATCCCTTTCTTCTGATCCTGTGAAAAATGAACAGCTTTTGAGTTTAAATAATTAGCTATAAAAACCTGTAGTCTGATGATGCGCTTAGCAATCCGCATGGCTAAAACATCCTGATTAAAGTCCTTTTCGTGTTTATTCTTTCTTTTGATTAAAAACATGGCTATTGATTTTGCAAAGTGGTATCCCTGTTACTGATGGTCTTCCACCGTTCGATTAGAAAGCCATGCGGGTTATTGTCTGATCGGCTGACGTTGCGCAAAAACCCTTCAGTTATTAAGGTCCTGTTTGCTGTTGATGTTGCCCTAATCAATTTTTGCGTTGCAAAACACCGGAAGAAATAGGGGTACTGATTGATGTCCAACTCGACACTATCTACATTGATTTCCTGGCTGATGTTGGCAGCTATCAGGTTTGAATAATAGCCGTTCTCCTTCAGGTTATCATATTGAGACTTAGCTGACCGGTCAGCTAAATACAGCGCCTTACTTACATTAGCCTGGATTACCTTATCATCAGGGTCTAAGCCAAAGAAATACTGATGGAAGGTTTTGACGTGATCTTTGGCTTCAACCTGTATGTTATCCTTACGACCTGCAGAAAAAGCTTCCAGAGCTTTACCATTTGCCAGAATATAAATCCTGTTTTGTGCGGCTTCTGTTGCCCGATAGCTTTTTACCAGCGCGAATAAGGAAATCACTATACATGCCACTATCATGATAATGCTGAAAGCCTTGATATGCTTAAAAGCGGTGTCTATATTTTTGAGTTGATGGAACATGTTTTGAGATTTTAGATTTGAGACATGAGATTTGAGATTGATCAGGACTTGCCGGAAAGCCTTTCCTCCTGATGACTAGATGAACTTTCTTTGCCATTATTGAAGTAGCCGGAAGAGTTTGCAAATCCAGACATTCCCTGAGTCATTCTTCCTCTCTGATCACCTAATGCATCTGCCATCATTCCTGATTTTGAAGCCCCGGAAGAAATCAACCCATTAGAGGAATTGCTAACTATGGTATTTACTTTTTGAAGCAGGGCATTTCCTCCACCCGCGTGAACAATGTAATTGGCAACTCCGGGAACTGTGAAATAGCCTACAATTCCAATGACCATAAATATGAGATAGGCTGTGTCAGTAGAACTGAAAAATGTGTCACCTGCGCTTTGCACTTGCGATATATCCAGTTTCAGCATATTCTCCTGAATTTTTCCTAGAATTGAACCGAAAATATTAGCTACCGGCAGCCATAGAAACACGTTTACGTATCGTGCAATCCAAACAGTAAGAGTATGTTGAAAGCCGTCGAATACGGCAAAGCCAAATACCAATGGCCCCAGAATAGCCAGAACTACCAAATAAAAGGTTCGGATGGTATTGATACATAAAGCGGCCGCTTCATAAAGTACCTGTAATACTTCGCTCATCCATTGTTTAATGGTGTTCCGGAAATTGTAACTCTGTTTATCCATCCAGAATTTCACATCATTTCCGAGGCTTTCGAATGTGCCTTCTCCTGAACCTATAGCATCTTTTGGGTGGGTATACTTGTACCATTTATCGCGATCACCACTACCGTTCTCGCCTACATACATTTGCCAGACTTTTGAATCTTTTACAGCTTCTGCCTTTTTCTTTAATAAAGCTGCAATCGCCTTATTGGAATCCTTCACCATTCCGCCTGTAGCGCTTACAATAGGTTGTAATACGCCATTCATCAGTGCTAATACGGCAGGAAAAAGAAGTATGGCCATGCCTAAAGCAAAGGGGCGTAACAAGGGGTAGAAGTCAATCGGTTCTGCCGCTGCTATCTGCCTCCAAACCCGTGCGGCTATGTACCATAATGCTGCAAAACCCGCTATCCCTCTTGCTACCCCAATTAGTTTGCTGCAAAGCGGGATCATGTCTTTATAAACCTGATCCAGCACAGATTGAAGGCCCTGAACATCGGTCGCTAAGCCCTGCGCCTTTGAAATTTCGGGAAAGAGTATCCCCGCAACCATCAGAATGACGGCTAAAATTTTAAGTTTTCTCATGATTCTTTGTTTTACTGGTTTCCCTGATAAAGTTGCTGCATGGTTGCAACATCCTGTTTTTCCCTGCTACGCTGAATGGCCAGGAGATTTGCCTGTTTATTAAAATCTCTCAGGAATTGAAGCTTGTCTTCGGTATCTGCAAAAATCCGGTCAATGGCCTGCAAGCGTTCATCATCACTCATACTCAGCTTTGAAGAAGTTATGACGGTTGCCAATTCATCCAGGTTCTGGATACTTTTATTGAAAAGCTGTCCATAAATCTCCCCCAGATATTCAATTTCATCCGGGCTAAAACTTCCGTTCTGCTTGAAACGGATAAAAGCAGATTTGTATTCCCTGACGATATTTTTCTGATAGCTGATGATATCAACTACCCTTTTGTAATTTTTGATTGCAGGATTAACAGCCATCAATCCATCTATAAAGGCTTCATGCAAATTGAAGTTACCTTGTGAAATATCCTTAATGGCAGTATAGCCTTTGCTAACTATCTTATAGCCTTTTTTCATATCCGAAAGGATATTTTTAAGCTGATTAAGCTTTTCGTAATTCAGCAGCAATTGCTGTATTTCTGTAGACTGAGCCCTCGAAAAGGTGGTAGTCCCAATCAGCATGACTATTATTATCCAAAATGCTTTCATAATCTTCTTTTAATTAGTTGATACCATAATGCTTTTTCGACGCTTCGTTATTTCTTTCTTCCTGTTCTTTTTGGAGGCTAAGCGTCTTGACCTGGTTTGAAAAGGATTGAGTGAACTGATATTTATCCTTCATGCTTTCATATACTTTATCCAGGCGGTTAATCCGTTCATCGTCTTTCATTTCCAGTTTGCCCTGAGTAATTACCAGGAGTAATTCTTCCATATCCTGTTCACATTCTTTCATAACTTTTAACCTAACCTGCCGGATATAGCTTTTGTCGGATGCTGGCAGTTCGGTTCTACTGTTAAGAGTAAGCAGACCTTTTGAAATAGTCACTTGCCAGGCAATCACCTGGGCTATTTTACTATTACCGGCAATAGCAGGATTAATCATTTTCAAAGACGTAAAAAAGGACTGGTGTAAATCAAATTCACCCTTTGAGATATCCTTAATAGAATTAATACCCTTATTTGCTATGTCGTATCCCTTTTTCAGGTAACCAGCGTACAATTTCATAGCTGCAATTTGCTGGATGAGATATTTCTTTTGGGTTTCCTTCTGCTTAAAGACCTCATTCCATGTCTGTGCCCTGGTTACAGTAGCCGTCATGGTGATCAGTATAATTAATAAGGTTTTCATATTAATTGGCGGTTTGAAGGTCGTAGAGTTTTTGAACGTTCCGAATCTCTTGCTGACCTTTTGAACGCTGTACGCTCATCAGAATATTCTGATTATTGAATTGCTTTAGGTCAGAATAATTTTCATCAATACGGTCAGCAGCTGAATTGATGATTTCCAGCCGTTTAGAATCACTCATCTGCGTTCTGAAGGAATTAACTACCAATAAAATTTCATCGAGGTTTTTTGCACTTTCTTTGAGTATCCCGCTATACACGTTGTACATATAGTCCAGTTCCTGAGGCTTAAAATTCTTGTCCTGTTTGGCCAGGTTCCATGCCTTTTTATATTCCTCTACAAGGAACACTTGCTTCGTTGTGATTTCTTTAATTCGATTATAGTAAGTAATGGCCGCTTTAACCTTCCATAGTTCTGAATAATACTTGCTGTATAGTTCTTTTTGCTTTTCCGTCCAGTCCGATATTTCGGTAAGCTTTATCTTAGAAAGCTGATTTTCCATAACCTTCTGCGCATTTTGTAGCCAGATGGTTTCGTTCTGCATCCGCTGGATCTTCAGGTCCACTGCCTTAATTACTTTCTTTACTCCGGCTTTAATCACTTCCAGCACGGCAACCTGTGCATTAGCATGTTCAAGCGGTAATGATACCATCAGCACAATCAGGCTGGTTGGCATTAAAATCATAAACTTTTTCATAGCACTCCTTTCATTTAAGTTATTTAACTATTGATTCCTTATTTTCTCTTGAGAGCATGGCAATGCCATTTTGGATACTGCCATATTTCTTTGTGTATTGTTGGACTTTTATCTTTTCTGTTTCTTCTGTGGTATAGGCCAGATACTCCTCGGGACTTACTTCAGTCCGGTAAACCTTGCTTAACTGACCACCCAGGCTAATGAATACTTCTTTATATTTCAGATTGGGATCGTTTGCCTTGTTGACAGATAAGATTTGCACTTTTTCCTTTTCTGTTAACCCCAGTAGGTCCTGAATAACATCGAACTTGTTTTGGTATTTTGATTGATCTAAGAGGATTTTGCAATCGGAATTATTGATAATCGTTTCCTTCACTACGGGCGAGCTGATTATGTCTTCAATTTCTTGTGTTACGATTACAGCTTCACCAAAAAACTTTCTGACTGTCTTGAAGAGATATTTGATGTATTCTGCCATACCTTCTTTGGCTATGGCTTTCCAGGCCTCTTCTATCAGGATCATTTTTCGGATACCTTTCAATTTCCTCATTTTGCTGATAAAAGTTTCCATGATAATGAGCGTAACTACAGGGAATAGGATAGGATGGTCTTTAATATTATCCAGTTCAAAGACTATAAAGCGTTCATTTAACAGTTCCAGATTTTCTGTCGCATTCAGCAAATAGCCAAATTCTCCATCCTTATAAAATGGCTTTAAGACGTAAAGCAGATTATCCAGATCAAAATGCTTTTCCTTTACATTATCTGCTTTGAGTTCTGCTGCAAATTCATTTTTCAGGTAATCATAAAACGTATTGAAACAGGGGAACAAATCAGGGTTTTGCAAAAGCTTTTCATAATACCCTTGAAGCGCAATAGATAAAGCAACATACTCCGGTCTTTCCAGGACTTCATCTTCCTTTTTCCAAAGAGCCAGTATCAGACTTTTCAAACTTTCCTTTTTTTCGGTATCCAGTATGTCTCCTTTGCTTATATAGAAAGGATTGAAGCGGATAGGGTTAGTTTCATCGTAAGTGAAATAATAACCGCCAACCAGTTCACATAAGCCTTTATAACTGTGGCCAACATCAACCAGCAAAATATGGGTTCCCTGTTCGTAATAACTTCTGACCATGTGATTGGTAAAAAAAGATTTTCCAGAACCAGAAGGTCCAAGAATGAATTTATTACGGTTGGTACAGATCCCCAGTTTCATCGGTTCGTCTGACAGATCCACATGAATGGGCTTACCGGTTAACCGGTCGCCCAAACGGATTCCTATTGGGCTGATAGATGACCGGTAACTGGTTTCCAGATTCAGGAAGCAGCAGGCTTGTTCTGCGAACGTATCGAAGGTATCGTTCATTGGAAAATCAGCTTCATTTCCCGGCAATCCTGCCCACCATATTTGCGGTGCGCCATCTGTTTCCTGCTTCGGACTGGCATCCATTTGAGCCAATGCGGACGATATGAGTGTTTTCAGTTCTTTTTTATGCTCCGGATTGTCTGTCCACGCAAGTATGTTGAAATGGGCTTTTACTGGTAACCGCTGCTGACTGATCGCTTCGTTCAGAAAATCATGTGTGGCATCGCGACTGATTGCATTTTCACGTGAATAAGCAGAAAGCGATTGCAAACGAAGGCGCTTAGATTCCAGTTGCTTCAGGGTCTTTGCAGCATCATCAATAAAAATGTATTGATTAAAGATGTGGTTGCAGTTCAAGATTTGTCCAAGGGGTGAAGCAAAACCGGTGCTGCACTTGGTACGATCTGTACTATATTTATCGTAATTAATCCGTGAACCACACAATGCTGGCAGGTATTCTGTTTCGGAAAGACTATATAACTGGCAATATTGGTTACCAATTTTTAGTTCATCTTTCAGCTGAATATCCCGGAGGATAGGTCTTTCTGCTTCGTCCAAAAGAAAACAGTAACGCTCCAGTAAACCTGTTTTTTGCTGATTTCCGGCAAGCTCGTCTTCGCTGAGCCTTTTCAATTTTACAAAGCTGCTGTCCTGCAATATTCTTTCAAACTGATTGGCTTTATCTGCAAAATCATCAATAAAGCCTTGCTTCAAAACTTGCTGAGGGACAATTGATTTTCTGAACAGGCCTGAATAGGCTGAACTGGAAGTGCGCCTTCCTTGTGGTTTCTTGGTCAAAAAGATATAGCATTGGTGTTTTAAATACGGTCTTTCATTAAAGAAGCGCTCGCTGGCCCCTGATAAAAAGCCTGTTGCTGAATTACCTAATTGAGCTTTGCTGTTAAAATCAGCCTGATAAGTATCTTCTATGTACCAATCCTGTTTATGAAAGCAGCTATGCTGGGGAAGTACCCGGATCGCTTTGATCCAAGCCTGGTGAAAGGCTTCATATTCGTTATCAGATAGCGTAAATATTTCAGGGAGCGTTACTTCATAAGCAATGGTTATATCCCCGAACATCGAAAGAATGGAGTTCTTTTCGACCTTATAAATAGGCAGCATTTTCTCTATTTCTATTGCATTTGCCATAATTCCTCCTATTTTTTTAAGTGAATGAATATTTTTCTGGACCGGAATTTTATAGAGTGGGGGATGTACCGTTTAGCTGCCTTTTTCAATAGACCATATTGACCATACTTGTTGTTCAGATAATACACGATCATAAACAAGGCAGTTCCGGCAGCTACAATTATAAACAGGCAGATAAACAGGTTAATCCCGATAATGTACATGGATGCGAAAAGTATCAGTAACAACACCAGGCCACCTGCCAGATAAGCAATGTATTGAGCTTTCAGTCCTTTGAATTCAATCGGCTTGTTGATACCCTTGTTAATGTGATACACGCTGGCCATCCTAAATCCCGAAAAATGACTCCAATACGGTTGCTACAATGACCAGGAAGACACAACTTCCAAACCATGCAGATGCAACCTTGCCTGTATCATGGTCGCCGCTGTTCCACTTCTGATAGACTTTTATGGCTCCCACCAAACCACTAACGGCGCCTATAGCATACATCAGGTTAGTGCCTGTCTGGAAGTAGCCTTTTACTTTATTGGTCGCTTCATTGATTCCGGCATTGCCGTCTTGTGCGTAAAGAGTTACGGTTATAAGCAACATCGCTACAATTGAAGCTAGAGTGGCCAATGACCTGCTATGTAGCCTGACAAAATTTGATATAGTTTTCATACAATTTGCTTTAGTTTTCATTTTCCTCAGTAGCATCACTGAACCGCAGATCTTCAGATAAGAGTAGGGGTGGGGTTGATTCCTGGTTAATATCCCCAAGGATGGGATGTTGATTCAAGTGTGATGGTTCAGGGGTAGTTTGCTGACTGGTGCTGCGATGAAAAAGTGCAATCAGCTCAATACGATAATAGAAGAACAGAATTATCGCATAATATACTATTCCCATGGTAGCGATGATCAGCAGATACTGCTGCCAGTTGATGGATGTTAACATATTCCTTCATTTAAATCTTACTGCTTTATTGCTGTAAGTGAAGGCAAATGTGGGGTTACTGGAAATCTAGAATTCACACCTTATACATGAGGTAGGTGTTTTATTTATAGCCTCTGTTAATTAAACCCAATTCTACGCTGTCTGGGCTCTTTTAATTCGAATTTGTCATCCATTCTTCGCAGCAGGCTATTTTTCAGTTTATCAATGAACACGGTACGTTCCTTTTTTCTGTTGGTTATGTCGGTGTATTTATGATAATAATGGTTTAGATCAATTTGGAAGACATTCTGAAAATACATAACCAGGTTCTTAATATCTATATTACCATTATTAAATGCTCCGGCTTCTACAAGGGCGTAAATCAGTTCAACAAGGTCTGTCTGATTACTGGTCCAAACAATTTGTGCTTCATTGACAGGTGCAGCGTCTCTATCAAGTCTGCCAAGTTGTACATTAAGGTATTCCTGAAATTTCTCGTTGGCAATGATTTTTGAGAGTTTATAATCATGACTGGTTGAAAACATTTCATCGCCCTGAAAGTCCTCCAACTCGGCATAAACATCAAAACCGCCCCTTGTGAAATATAGGTGATCCAGCTCATTACCACCGGAACGGTAATATTGATAAAATGCCTGATTATGATCGAAGAAGCGTTTTAAATCAGCTAATTCAGAATTAATATACTCCTTAACAGTATCATCACTTCCGGTTGGCTTCTTAATCTGGAAGTTATAAATGCTGATATAGTAGATGAGTTTGCTGTAAAATGGGGGTTTCATTTGTCTGAAAAAATAAACCTCGTCCTCAATGTTTTCAATTAAATAGCTCGAAACGTAATTTCTCAGCTTAGACATTGCTTTCTTGCAAAGTTTAATCGCGGCTTTTAATTGATCACATTCCGATCCTTGATTTAGGGAAACCCCATTTAATTGATTTTCCAGTGCCTGGTATAAGCGTTCAGTAAATGACTTCATAGGTTTTAGTTTTACTAATATTTCTGCTCGGCCTGTTAAAGGCTATACTTGTTACACTTTAGCAGAAATTGAGTATCTGTTTTACCATATGTTGTCTTTTTTAAAGCTAATGACTTTAGATTATGCCTAAATATAATTGCACAAACCGAAATTGAGGTTTTTTGCAACGCGAAAGAATACGTGATTTATAGTATTTCAATACGTAAAAAGACGTATTTATACCCCTAAAGAAAGGAATTTATTAAATTGAAGCATTTAAAGGGGGTTGTTGCTCCAATTTATGAAGAAGTTCTACTCTATTAAAAACATTCGTCTTTTCGAATATATTCTGGACATGTTTAGTTACAGTTCTTTCTGATATAAATAAGGTTTCCCCGATTAATTTATATTTAAACCCTTGTCGGATGAACTGCACGATTTCAATTTCACGATTAGTTAATTGATAATGCTGGTAATTATCTTGAAATGAAGAAGGTTGGGTACCATTAATTGTCAGTTCCATTAACTGCTCATATTCAATTTTTGCTTGGGTTATGGATTTGGAAATAAAAATGATAGTGATCACCAAAAAACCTCCATTTGTAAAAATTACCTCAATCAATTGTCCGACATGGAAATAAGCAAAGACTGTTAAAGCAGACCAGGGTACTACTGCGCAATATACAGCTACCATTTCCATGAAATTAGTTCTGGTACTATGCTCCTGATATTTTATTCTGATGGCCCGTAAAATTGCCAAAAGCAAAATTATCGAATAAAAGAAAGGTATAATAATGCCATATTCTATTGCGAGGTCCAGATTTTTATTGATGGAGTATCCAATGACAAAAAAGATCAGATAGGGAACAATCAGGAATAACAGAACTCCATAGATGGCTTGAAATCGCAATCTCGGCAAGTCAAAACCTTTATAAAAATAATATGGGAAATAGGCAGCCATTAAAAAGCCGCTCCCA
Organism: Daejeonella rubra; assembly: GCF_900103545.1. GTDB lineage: Bacteria > Bacteroidota > Bacteroidia > Sphingobacteriales > Sphingobacteriaceae > Daejeonella > Daejeonella rubra. The sequence goes on along the minus strand of NZ_FNHH01000031.1, from coordinate 19,217 downwards.
TAAGCAATAATGTTTTGGGTAACTATTGGGATATTGATCTGCGGATCAGGAAAAAGCCCTCCAGTGATATTATATACAATAAGTAAAAACAAGAGGATCATATACCACATCCTATTTTTGTCCTCAGGCCTCGATAAAGTGTAAATAAGCTGATAGAAAACCATCGCAATTTCCAGCGCAATGAAATTGAATGTCACAATATGCATTTCTGTTCCAAAAACCAACATAAGCCTAGGTTATACCTGCCTCTTTTTTAAGGAAAAATAATTTATAACTTAAATCAAGTTCATTATATATATCAAAACCAAACTTCTTATACCAGGGCAGATTCTTCAATGTTGAGGTTTCCAAATAGATTGGTCTTTCCTTCAGGTTACTATCTTTAATTACATCATCAAGAAGCTCAGTCCCAATTCCTAAATTTTGATGCTTCGGGTCAACTCCTATAAACCATAGATAATACATCAATTCCTTTGGCTGAATCGCCTTAATCTTTGATTCTCTGTTAAGAGCCTTTATAATATTACTTAAACCTACACACGAAAGAATCAATTTTACATCCAGTAATATGGACTTGAGCGTTGTCTTCTTTTTATCCGGAAACAGGATTAACGCACATGCTTTCTTATCATCAGACAAAAAAACTTCTCCAAATGAATAACAGACTTCAAAAGAATAATCCATCAACGATCTAATCCTGTTTACCCTCTTTTTATCCTGCTTAACTATATAATTGACACTTTGGTTGGTTTCAAAGGAATCAGTAAGTATGTCCACAACCAGATTCTTGTCGCTATATGCTGCCTTTATCATAGATTTGAATTTGAGATGATAATATTAATTCCAGGTAGTTTTTTGATGCGAGCGATAATAGGTGCAAAAATGATACCATAGCATATTAAATCTCAATGAGTTATCGAATGAGGATGGGAAAACCACATTATTTTAGAGCCTGATTTAGTAGAAATTTGTAATTACAATGGAACAAATATCCTGCTGAGTGAATAATTACAATTGAATACCTCTCATAATCTCCCCCCTGTACTTGATTGAGATTTGGAAGTCTCTCTGGTGCTACTTTCTGATCCAAGATCACTAGCAAGTAATTCCTGAATATCTTGCTTACTAAGAAGTTGTTTTTATTGTTTTAATCATCCAATTCTATACATCCGTAATCTTTAGTCCTCAACATTTCATTCACTTCATCTTTATCAAAATGTTCAGGGTCAAATACTCCTCCCAACCACTCAATATAGCTGTCATATTCTTCATGGCCTGGTTGTTTTAATATTTCCAATATATTTGAGTAGCCCCATACTCCTCCACAATCTTCTGGTGGACAGTTCATCTGATTGAAATAATTAAGTTTCACTTCTAAGCACACTATACACACACCTTGCAAGGGCTACCGGCTCTTCCTTGTCATTTTGAAACAACTCTACATCTGCTTTGATAATTGTTTTTCCGTTTTTAATGATTTTGGCTTTTGCATAAATATCGGCTTTAATTGCTGCATGCAAATAGTCTATTCGCATATCAATGGTATTTAGTCTGTCGTCAGCATAATTTAATACCGTTACACCGGCAATACCTCCTGCAGTATCAGCAATGGATGCTAAAATGCCTCCATGCCATCTGCCCTGCACAAAATCGCCGATAAACTCTTCTTTAAACGGTACATGCAGCAGAACGTAACCTGGTTGAATTTCAATAATTTTTATACCAAAAAATCTATTGGCAGGCATCAAATTCTCAATCCCCTGTTTTATCAGGTTGTGCTTCTCTTCTATGTTTTTGAAAGAAAAATCCATAAATTAGTTTGTATCTTTTTGAAAGAAACTTGACAGCATTTCGGGATTACGCAAATAGTTGGCAACCCAAACCAATAACAACATTACTGCTTGAGGAATAAACATTTCTCCATGCTCCATGTGTGTGGCTATTGCACCTCCCAAATGAGCTGAGAGCAACAGAACTCCCAATGATGATGTTCGGGGAATTAGAAACAAAATTGCTGCAATGAGTTCGCCCATTCCTATTAACATCAGTTTGCCTTCTAAGCCCCACTTGACAAAGTTTACAGCTATTTCGGCATCTGCACCTGCCATCAGTTTCATTATTGCACTCATAATGAATAACGCGGACATTAGTCCTACAAATGTCCAGTTTATGATTTTTCTTTTTTTTGACATTGGGTTTGTTTCTATAATTGATTTTTATTTTAGAGTTAATTGAAGTTTTCAAACAGGTAAATAATAAAAAATCAAAGCGGCAATTATGCCTGCCAATATGCCTGTGTTTATCATCTGCCATGCTTTTGCACGGTCTTTCTTTCTGAAGTTGGCTTGTTCAACTGTGTCATTTTTTCCGAGATTGCCGAAATTAATAATGCCCTTTATCCCGAATGCAACGCAGAAACGGAAATACCACTGCTGAAAACTAACTGCGAAAGATGTAACTGGAACAAACAGCGTTAATCTCCACAGTCGGTTTTCAGGCAGCAGCAATAAAACCATTATCAGGATAACGGTAACCACCAGTGATGCTAAGGCAGCGACTTTTCGTCTTTTTATTTCCTCTTTCCCGATATTGCAAACTCCCGGGATGTAATGATTATCCGTTTCATCGTTACGATTGATGTTACTCCCAAATTCTGTCATAGAAAGAATTTGAGGATTTAGAGTGATTGTTTCCATATTTATTTAGGTTAATTATAATAAAACCGTTCGTGAATAATTTGTCCGTCTTTCCATTTTTGTACCGCTACCTGTTCCATTTTTGCACGATGACCTCCTTTATAAGTCATGTCAAACATCCATTCGACCATGGTAACGTCTGGGCCAACAGCCACTGCTTTTATTTCCGCTCCGTGAAATGCTTCCACCATTTGCGCTGATTGGTTTTCTCTCTCGCGATTGGCTGATTTTCCAACAGTAGGAGATTGATTATTTTCCTGCATTACCACATCTTCATGATAATATTTTTCAAAGGCATCCATTTGTTTACCTGTAAGAATCATTTGATTCAGGTCTTCGATTTTTTCTTTTAAATTCATGGTTTGATATTTTTTCGTGTATGGAATAATTCTGGTTTTACAGCAAATAACTATGTAAGTGCCGGTGGTGAATAAACAGTTTTAAGAAAATCCTTTAAATCCAGAGGTTTATGACCTATTAATGTTTCTAAGGTATCATCAGCATAATCAAATTCACCGGCTTTCATAGTCTCTGCAATACTTGTCATCATAACAGCAACATCTTCCGGCAAGCCATGTTGCAGCATGCCATTTTTCAAATCCTCCAGAGGAATTTCCACATATTGGATGGGTTTATTTACAATATCTGAAAGCATAGTGGCAATATCTTTAAATGTATAAGCTGCAGATGCAGTAATATTATACACTTTGTTCTGATGGGCTGATGGATTGGAAAGTACTACCGCATTGGCTTCTGCCATGTCATTTCGAGTGGCAAAATTAACCCTTGCATCACCTGAGCTGTAATAAATGGTACCGGTTTCCTTAAAATCACCCAGCAGCATCGGCAAAAAATCAGCATAATAGGTATTGCCCATGATGGTATATGATATGCCTGAAGCTTTAACTTCAGCTTCGGTTTTTACATGGTCAATTCCGGCACTAAATTTAGATTCAGGTGAAGATTTTAGGACACTGGTATAAACGATATGGCGTATACCGCTTGCCTTTGCCGCTTTTATAACATTGGCGTGCTGTTCATAGCGTCCGGTTATGGAACTGGATGAAACCAATAAAAGGGTATCAATACCCTGCAGGGCGGCAAGCAGCGAATCATAGTTGAAGTAATCTCCAATAGCAATATCCACTCCTTTTTCTTTGAATGCAGTTCCTTTTTCTTCGGTTCTTACCAATGCCCTGATTGGGGTCTCAGGATTTTTTTTCAATAAAAATTCAATAGTGGCCGACCCTAAATGTCCGTTGGCTCCTGTAATTAGTATCATAATTTTTTTGGTTTTTAATTCTTACTTACAAACTTAACTATATATGGTTTATATTTGTAACCAGTTTACCAAAGGATACTAGTATCCTTTGGTAAACCTGCTTTGAAAAAAAACTATATTTGCAAATCATTTCAAAATACTCCATACAGAATGGCTGAAAAAATAAAAGAAGAATGCAACAAACTACTTCTTCCTGTGAGCGATGCACTAGATATTCTTAGCGGAAAGTGGAAACTCCCAATTATTTTTGCTTTGTTTTTGGGCAACCACCGGTTTAGGGAATTACAAAGAGAAGTTAAAGGGATAAGCGGAAAAATGCTATCGAAAGAGCTGAAAGATTTAGAAATAAACCAATTAGTTAAGCGAACCGTTTTTGATACTTCTCCTGTAACGGTGGAATATTCATTGACAGAATACGGTAGGACATTAGAGAAACTGATTACTGAATTACACAATTGGGGTCAGCAACACCGAAATATTATTTTTAGATAAGACTAAGTAAGTCTTGCACTTTATGTTTCTTTTTTTTCGCGGTGAGGAATGTTTGGCACGATGGCAAATATGGAATTTTCGGTTTGCTTGCGAAGCTTACCAATAGAAAAATCGGGATGGGTAGTGCCAAATAAATAGACTGAGATTTTTATAGTTTATGAATTTAAATATTTTGAAAATGCTTCTTTAGCAGCCATCTCACCTGCTTTTATCAGTTCATCTGCTTTATGAAAGTCGAATGTATTTGCTGAATCATTAGGGATATTAATTAAGATATCCGGTCTGAACCTTTCAATATGTTGTTTTGCGATCTTATGTATCATAGCAGAAGTAGTAGCAGTTAACATGGAATAATAGCCTAAACCTCCATTATACCCTGAAGATCCTAATTTGGGCATGCTTTTCTTCAAGCCGTTAAGTCGGGTGGAATTCTGGTCGATATTTGATAAACTTGTTTTTACCATTTCATTTTTTTTACCGCCATACAAATTCACCACAACAAGAATATCATCTTGTACACGTTCTACATACTCAATGGGAACCGGATTTAACACCCCCCCGTCAACCAGCAATAAGTTCTTATACATAACAGGCGTAAAAATGGTTGGGATTGATACCGATGCCCGAATGGCCTCATAAAAACTGCCCGATTTAAAAATTACTTCCCGCTCATTTAAAAGATCCGTTGCTACTGCCACAAAGGGGATACTCATTTCTTCAATGTTCATGTCAGGGATAATGGTTTTCATTTTGGCAAATGCTTTTTCCCCTTTTAATAACCCGGAGGTTGAAAGCGCAAAATCTAAAAGTCCCCAAATTACCTGTCTGTTCATAGTTTTTACCCAATCGGTATATTCGGGTAATTTACCCATCGCATGAAGTCCACCAATAACAGCACCTATAGAAGATCCCGAGACAGAGGATATTTCAAACCCCTGTTTCTCCAATTCATTAATAACGCCAATATGAGCAAGCCCTCTTGAGCCACCGCTTGATAATACTAATGATACTTTCCTTTTCATGTGTATATAATCGCTTATTAGGAGTCTCTGAAATCTGCTTCTGGATTCTTCAATATTTCGTTTATAAAATCAATTCCTTATTTCAATCACTTTGACTCAACATTATCTTTAAAAAAGTCCTTTAACGCTTTATTAAGCCCATCCATGTCATGTTTAAGTTCCTGTTTGATTGAATCACTTTTAGCATCTACAGACTCATCCAGTCTTTTTAAACTCTTCTTAAATTCATCGTTTCGTTGATTTAATTTTTTCTTAAGCTTATTTAAGTTTTGTTCTAACTTATCTAACTCACCGTTGAGTCTTTCTTTTTCCTTTTTATTTGCTTTTGAAATTTTTTCTCTATACTCCTTTACCTGATTTTCCATTACAGCAATGGTGCTGTCCGATTCGTTCTTGAATTTTGTCCAGTTTTCTGTTGCTCTTATTTTAGCTTCTTCCTCTGCATCTTTTACCGCTTCTTTCATATCTTTGTTGGCTTCTTTAACATTTTCTTTTGCCTCTTCTGCGTGTTTTTTTGAAGCGTCACCACAACCACTTAACGTCAGTGCAACAGTAAGACCTGTTATTGCGATTATTCCGATTGTCTTTTTCATTTTGATTGTATTTAAAGATTAAATTATTTGAATAAGCATAGCCTTGGCTATAAAGACTTTATTGCTTTTTTAAAATGATCGTATGCCAAACGAATTTCATCATTGAATTTTTCAGCCTTTAATTTTGCCTCATCCTTCTTTTCTTCCAACTGCTTACTGACAGAAACTATTACTTCTCTGGCGTTCTTCATTTCATCTTTAAAAAGTTCAGTCAACACAATTTTCTTTCCTTCTATTTCCATTTCGAACAGTTCCATTTGCAGTTTGATTTTTTCCAATGAGGCAGTGAAATAATTTGCCAACTTTACCACTTCAGGATTTGTCTTTATTTCGTTTTCTAATCTTTCAATTGCTCCTATAATGCTTTTCTTCTGTTCGGTGAATATTTCTCTTGACTCTGCTATTCCTTTACTCAACAGACTTTCAAGATCCGTTAATTTAACATCAATGGATTGAGGCCATTCCTTGTTTTGTTTGTATTCTGCATCAATTGTGTTTTTAAAGTCCTGAATACTTTTTTTCATTTGCTTTTTAGCCTCTTCGAATTTGTCTTTTGCTTCCGCTTTGCCAAGTGATAATTGTACGGCTAATGAATCCAGTTCCTGCTGGTCTTTCAGTAGTTGTGCTGCAATCTTTACTAAGATTGGTCTCTGATTTGATGTTTCTGTGTTTTTCATGATTTTTAAATTTTAATTTAGCACTAACGATTTCTATATATCATTTAATCCAGATGCATTTTAGCTACTTCTATTCTTGTAAGCACAGATAGCACTGCTTTAACGCTTGTCCTTATCTTCTCTACTGGTACCGGTAACCTGCAAATAGGTTGATACAGCCTGATGATATTGCGTTTTGGCTTCAATCAGTTTATCGGCAGTTTCTGTTTGTAGTGCTTGGGCTTCCAGTAAATCGGAGAGATTAACAATACCGCTGTTATAACTGGTTTGTATCACTTTCAGATTTTCATCGGTCTGCTTTACGGTTTCTTCCATCATTAAAATCTGACGGTAAGATTCGTTCACATCTGTCCAGGATTTTTCCATCTGAAGTTTTAATAATCCTTTGGTATCATTGAAATTGTTTTCTGCTATTTGCACCTTAATTTTTTGTTCTTTAATGGCGTGCGAGCCTCCCCACCAATCAGATATAGGTATGGACACCGTTCCATAAACCAAACCATTGGTAGTGGCATCATTTTGCGGGCTTAAGCCACTAAAGTAATAACCGGCAGCACCTACAGCAACTTGTGGTAAGTAATCGCCCCTTTTCATTTTTGTTTGTAACCGGGCTGCTTTTACGGATTGTTCCAATAACCGGTATTCCATGCGGTTTGGCAAAGCAGTTTCGAGATCTGCATAATAAGCGTTGGGTAATTGTATGTTTTGCAAATCTTCCTGCAATACCAGCGCTGAGTCATACGCTATGCCGATGGTTTGACAAAATTGCATAATGGCCAACTGTTTGCCGCTTTGAAGTTTGCTTTTATTGGTTTTTAGTTCACTTTGCTTTATTTGCACTTTGAGCACATCATTTTTAATAACTAATCCTGATTTATAGGCATCATTTACTTGCTTGTTTACATCGTTCAACAAGGCTTCGTATTGTGCAATGGTCTTTTCTTTTTCCTGAAGCACCACAATCTGCCAGTATTGCTGTTCTGTTTTTAAAAGGGTTTCCTGTTGACTTAGTTGGTGCTGCTGCTCTTTCACTTCAACCCCAATTTGAGCAAGTTTATTTCCATTGGTGATTTTCCCTCCTACAAAAATGGGTTGGGTAATATTAATTAACCCGACAGTTGCCTTATCCAAAAGTTGGAGGTTTAAACCGGGGAAATAGGCAAACTCTGTAGCCGTTGCGAGGTTAGCAGGATTGCCATCATAAACCGGTAAATTCCCCCCCGGCATATTGAATTTAATGAGGGGATCCATTGCACGCATACTGAAAGCTGTTGCACTTACTTTAGGAAAGTAATTGGTATAAGCATTTTTCTTTACCTCTTGTGCCGCATCAATTTCCAATGCACTGTTTTTAATGGCCATATTATTTTTAGAGGCCAACTCTTTACTTTGTTGTAAGCTAAGTATTGTTTGGCCGTATCCTTCCGTTGTGAGGAATAAGGCAACAGCTATAATGATTTTCTTTTTCATTCTTAAATTTTAAGCATGTGTTTTTTTAAGGGACTGATGATACAGTACAGGTAGTATATATAGTGTTAGTATCATGGATACAAGAAGTCCGAAGCAAACTACTGCACCTAAAGGACCCCAAAGTGATGAACCACTTAAGATCATCGGTACCACACCCATGGCAGCCGCAAATGACGTGAGGAATATAGGACGCATTCTGCGTTTTCCTGCAGCTATAGCAGCTTCTGCTAAGGGCATACCATTTTTACCGCGAAGTTCTTCGGCATAATCAATCAGGATAATGCCATTGCGAACTACGATACCCATCAAACTCATGATTCCCAGGAATGAGGTAAGCCCGAATGGGTATCCTGTGAGCACTAAACCTATAGCTGCTCCGAGGAAACTTAGTGGCATTGTTACCATCACCAGGAATACCAATTTAGGTTTCTTGAATTGGAATAGCAGGATGAAGAAAATCAGTAACACACCCGCCAGCAAGGCTTTGCTTAGCGGCACATAATTTTCAACTTCGCTTTCTTCCTCACCGCCATAAGCAATCTGTACATCAGAATCTGTTTTAATATTATTGATATCTCCTTTGAGTTCAGAAAATATTTTATAAGGCAGCACACCTCTTTTGACGTCTGCCCTTACTGTAATAGTTCTTATTCCATTCCTGCGGATGATTTGTCCTTCGCTCCAGTCGTTGGTTAGGGTAGCTACCTGGCGCACGGGAACTGTTGCGTTCAAAAACAGTGAGGTTACATTTTGATTTTCGATATCATCAAAACCATCTCTTTTATCTGTTGGGTTAATTATCTTTACATCTATTGGATAATCGCCCTCCCAAACGGTACCAATAGGTATCCCGGAGAAACCGGATGCTATGGACGAAGCTATAACCCCCCGGGTCAAACCCAACCGGTTGGCAAGTTCATCGTTCACATCTACATGCACACCTTGCCTGAGATTGAGATAATCAGTTCTGGCCCATATTACCCCCTCGTTTTGTTGCATAATGTGCTTCACATTTTCAGCTACGGTCTTGATGGAATCAAGATTATTGCCCGAAATCCTTACTTCAATCGGAGCGTTCGTGCCGAGCATATCCAATTGTTTCATCCGCACATAGGCATTGGGAAAAGTATTACGTTTTGTTTTTTCATATTCACCCAGTAATGCCACTGCATCACCAGCGGTTTTGGTATTGACTACCAACTGTGCATAATTCTTCGATGGAAAATTAGGTGCGTATGTAGTGTGGAAACGAGGGGAGCTGGTGCCGACGAATGAGGCTACATTTACAACCCGGTTATCGCTCATGAGTGATGCCTCCAAACTGTCTGCCACGGTAGCGGTTTGTTCAAGTGTGTATCCTTCAGGGAGGTATATTTCTACGGCAAACTGATTTCTTTCGACTTTCGGAAATAACTGTCGGGGAAGCAGCGCCAATATCGCCCCACCCAGCACAATGGATAGTACACCAATGAAAATAGTCATCATCGGTTTGCCAAATGCCTTTTCGAGGGTACGATTATAAAAGTATTGCAACCTGTCGAGCAGCGATTTTTTCCCTGGCTTTGTTTCTTCTTTTTTGACTCCTTTCTTAATGAATACATAACTCATATAAGGAACAAGAAAGTAGGCCACCAGCAAGGATGTAAACAAGGCTACCCCTATGGTGACGGGCAAAGAGCCTACAAAATCACCGGTCATTCCGGATAGAAAAAACACCAGTGGAATATAGGTAGCAATAATGGCGAGTGTAGCAGAAAATACAGGAACAAAAAGCTCCGTAGCACTTTTCCATGCAGCATCCCAGGGGGTATCTCCATGGTCTATTTTTTCTACGTGGCTGTCTATGACCACAATGGCATTATCTACCACCATTCCCAATACTACTATTAGCCCTGCCAGAGAAACGGTATGCAGTTCTATGCCTAATAAATACAATATGCCTATTGTGATAAATATAGAAATGGGGATGGTAATCCCCGCAACGGTGGCTACCCGAAAAGGCAATAACAGCATGGTAACAATAATCACCGCAATAATGGCAATGAAAAATTCTCTTAGAAAATGTAAAATCGAATAATCAACGGCAGCAGGCATATCTGCTATCTTATCCAGGTTTACATCAGGGGATATTTTTGTTCGGATAGAGGCGAGCGATCCATCCACCTGTTTCCCAAAATCAACAATATTGTTTCCGGGTTGCATTTCCAGCGAAATGAGAAGACTATTTGAGCCGTTATTCTTAATGTAAGAATCAGGTTCTTTATATTTTCTGACTACCGTTGCAATATCTTTTACGCGGATGATATTACCTGTTGGATCGGCATACACAATTTGCCTTTTAATATCTTCTTCCGACTTGTAATTGGCAGGGATGTGTATAGGTGTAATCAGTTCTGAATTATCCAGTTCGCCGCCATAATATACAGCTCCCTCCAATTGCATAGCTGCAAGCACCGTAATGGGGCGGACTCCGTAATAAGCCAGTTTAGCATTATCGAGATAAATGGTTATTTCTTCCGACAGCAATCCGTAATGTTTTACTTTGGAAACAGCCTGTATTTTACGCAATTCAGTTTCGATGATTTTCAGTTCATCTTCCAGTTCTTTATAGGTTTTGCTTTCCGATTGTACGGTAAGCAACAAAGCGGCTGTGTCTCCAAAATCGTTATTGGCAATCAGGGCAACTACCTGAGGAGGCAGCTGCATCTTTAATTCGCTGAGCCCGAATTTAATTTTATCCCAAAAGCCATCAGGGTCTTTTACATTGTTGTTTACTTCCACAAACACAATCAGCATTCCCTCTTTGGATATGGAATAGGTTTTCTCCCGGTTTACTTCCTTAAACCCATAAAGAAAATTTTCAACTTTGCTTGCCAGCTGATCCTCCACCTGTTCGGAAGTAGCTCCCGGAAATACACCGATTATCAATCCCTGCCGAATCGTGAATTCCGGAAATTCATTCCTGGGCATTACCCAAAGCGAAAAAACACCGAAAAGCACTAACATAACCGTTATTATAATGGCTATTTGCTTATGCTTCATAGCCAATTCTATGATATTGAACTTCCTTGTTCCCATGTTGTTATTGTGCGATGTTTATAAGTGAACTCTGGCGAAGTTTATCCTGCCCTGCTATGATTATTTCATCTCCTTCTTTCAGATTGCCGCTTACCAGTATTTTTTTGTCGATTAAAGCAATGGTTTTTACCTCTCGCTTTTGGGCTGTGTTATTTTCTATCACATACACAAACTGGTTTCCCTGTAAATCTTGTTGCAACGCTTTGTTGGAGATAAGAAAACCGGCAGCATTATTTTGAGTGGCAAAACTGACAGTACAAACCATGCCTGGCTTAATGGTAAAATCAGAATTCTGAACTTCTATTTTCACCGGATAGGAGTATGAAAGTATATCTGCCGAAACACCAATTTCTCTAACAGTTCCGGCAATTGTTTTAGTGATAGCGCCTACCGTAATGGTGGCCTGGTCTCCTTTTTTGAACGCACTGATTTCATCTTCCGGAACTGGAATTTTTACATATATTTTACTGATGTCTAATAGTTCAAAGGCTTTGACACCCGGCAATATATTTTCTCCTACCATGATTGATTTTTTTCCTATAACACCATCTGCAACAGCATAAAGTTTAGTATCGTCAAGCCCTCTTTTTGCAATGGCAGTAGCCGATTTTGCCTGACTTAATCCTGTTTCTACCTCAACCCATTTTATTTCAGGAAGAGTGCCATTTTCCTTCATAGGTTTCAACCGGTCATAAGCATCCTGAGCTTGTTGTAGTTTTTGAAATGCCATTTGGTATGTGTTCTCCATATTCGATGGATTTAGTTGTGCCAGCAATTGACCTTTATTTACCTGTTGTCCTTCTTCTACGGCTATTTTTGAAACGATGCCCATGATCCCAAAACTAAGCGAAGTGGATTGTTTTGGCACTACAACCCCGGAATAACCGACATTGTAACTTCCGTTGTAATGGATTATTTTTTCAGTTTTTACAGTAAGTGAATTGTTGTTTTCCTGTTGTGCATTATTTTCAGGTGAACATCCTGCCAGGATAATTGGAAGCAGGATGAAGAGGTGCAATTTATTGATTTTCATATATGTTATCATTTCTATTTTACAATTAGACTATTTTAGTTTTTTGGTCTGTTTTAGGGCAAAAAAAATTATTTTTTCATTATTCCATAAAATAACACGTTTAACAAGCCGTCGAAACGTTTTTCTATTTGGTTGTTGTTTTTCTCTATGTATAAAGGGTATTCTAAACCTTTCAAAGCTGTTACTATTGCAAATGCTGTCAGTTCTATGTCTTCTATCATAAAATCACCATTTTCCACGCCATTACTTAATATGCTTTTGATAGTATTTACCTCTTCGGTATCATACCTCACTCTTACCTTTTCAATAAAATTATAATGCTCCCAGTAATCATCTTTTAAAGCACTATATAAATTGGACAATTCACTAATCGTTTCCATCCTTGTCAAAACATAAGCTCTTATTTTATTTTTAGGTGTAGTTTCTGCGTGAATTGCTTTTGTAATGGCTGCATTTAATGTAAGTGATTCTTTTTCAACTATTGCTTTAAAAATTTCTTCTTTGCTTTTAAAGTAATGATAAATGGAACTTTTCGCTTTTCTGGCAGCTTCTGCAATTTCGTCCATAGTGGTTTTTTTGAAACCGTATTTGCCGAAGATGTTTTTAGCCACATTGAGAATAGTTTCCCTCACATCATCTTTATTATCTATGTTCGTTTCCATTACTTTCCTTTTCGAGTTTATCGACTAAATTAGTATTTTGTTTTGGTGCAAAAATATAAAAAACTTTTTGAATAGCAATTTTTTCTCGTGGGTGAGAAAATTTGGCTCTTTTGACTTTGCCATCGCGTTGGCCTTGTGTGGTTGGAGCAAAGGTAAATGCCCAATGTGCCTCTGGCAATAAAATTATTTTTTAAAATGTGCACGAGTAAAAAAATTTATAACTTTTGGGTTGGCTTGCGTGTCGGGTTTTTGTTGTCCGTGTCCAATTGAGGTGAAGTGCAACGTGTCATAATGAGACCGTTGCAGAGTAAAAATAATATAATATATTGTTAGACAATTAGTTATATTTTTTATATTTAAGTATGCAAAAAGTCACCCATCAACTGAGTTTTTCCTCCATTTCGATCGCTAAACGTAAGCTAAAAAGTCAATTTTTTGATCAGATGAGCCTTTTGTTAGACTGGCCAGCCATAGATTCAGAAATTAAGAAATACTATTCAAAAGTCGCTGGCCGCCCCTCGTACAGCGTTTGCTATTGTTTAAAATGTCTCTTTTACAAACATGGTATGGTTTGAGCGATTATGAGGTAGAAGAAAAGGTGAACGACTCCTTGAGCTTTATGAAATTTGTAGGTCTAACCTTAGAAGATAATGTACCTGACAATACGGTGTTGAGCCGGTTTAGATCGGAGTTAACGTTCAAGCAAGGCTATGAGAAACTGATGGATATGATCAACGGCCAATTAGAAGAAAAGGGGAATAACAGCAGTGCTAGTAACCGCAAATATCTTAAATCCAAGGGGTTAAAAGATGGTATCATGCACAAAGCCGTAAAAAATAAACCACTCAGCAATCATCAGGTAAGGTTTAATAAAATAGTAAGTCAAATAAGGTTTAGGGTAGAGCGCACATTTGGGGGAATTTCCTGATGGTTTAAAACAGGCCTAGCAAGATATGTGGGCAAAGAAAAAACACATACGCAACACCTGATGGAGGCGATGGCCTATAATTTATATCGTTCACCTGGGATAGTTATGTCCAATGCAAATTTATTAGCCAAATAGCAGGTAACAGAAGGGCTAAAAGCTCTTGAAGAAAAATTATATTTAAAATGGAAGTTGAAATTAGGCCAGATAAAAAATAAAATGACAACTTTTGAAAAAAATATTTGCCGAAATCAACGAAGTCCTATTTTGCAACGGTCTCAAACGATTTGCTCTTTCTCCTTTTTTAATAAGTCGGATATTTTCATTTTTTTGTAATCTACATTATCCATCTCATCCCATGTGTCATCACCTGGCATTCTTTCTGTGTAGAAAGTCTGATTTTTAATAAATTGATGTAAATGTGAATTTTTCCAACCCATTGAAGTTTGAATTATCTTATGAAAATCTGCCAGCAATAAGTCCGATTGGATCAATAATCTTCTCCAAATCTTAGGTTTAAATTCTTTTAATGCTATCTGAATCTGATATGTTTTCTTTGTCATGTTTTTTCTTTCAAATATAGCTAAAATGTCAATTCGGAGCCTTGAGATGGGTGGCAAAAGAATGACGCAGCGAATGAAAACTAAGGGGTTTGATTATTCCTGCCTTTTAATGGATTCCCTGAATACCTATTGCAGGAAATTTAATGCTTCTTAAAAATATATGCGCTTACAACCGCATTCCTTTAGTAATTCCCCCTCCACTCGCATTTGTCCTATCCTGGATTGTACTTTTGTCTTCAGCTACTGATCCAAGTTCACTGACTAATAATTCCTGAATATCCTGCTTAATCTGCAAATAATTGATTTGGACAATATCCGAATCGATGGTTCGGATTTTGGGAATCTCTTCATACTGTGCTTCTTCCTGTCGGATCGCCTCATGATCGTTTTGAATCTCGCTGTGAAATACTTTTAGGTCGATTTTGTTATCGGGGTTGTCCGCTACCATACCTACGAACTCACCGGAAGACAGGGAAGATATTTTAGACGCTGGTATGGCATAATCAAGCTGAGTGGATCTGCTGACAGACGTATCTGAACTGTTAATGGAAACACTCTGCCTCTCCTGTATGATTTTGCCAAAGCGTTCGGATAATTGCTTTGCTGTATCTCCGGTTACCTGGCCTGAAATGATATTGCCCACTATATTCATGATCACTTCGGCCTGTTCCCTGCCGTAATCCTTTTTCAACTGGCTGTAATCCTGCACAGCTAAAGTGGTGGCGACCTTATTGGAACGGGCAGTAGCGATCAGGCTGTCGATATTATTAAAATAGATGGTGGGAAATTCGTCAAAGATCAGGCTGCATTTTAATTTGCTCTTCTGATTAACCAGCTTGATCATGCGGGAAAGATACTGGGTTCGAACCAGTGACCCCCTGCTTGTAAGGCAGTAGAATTATACCTTTTAAACCTTTGAAACCTCTTCTTTTTCTATTTATACACCTTTGTACTATCAATGCACTATCAGATGACGCGGTTAATAATTTGATTAATTAATATTTATGAATTATTTACTCAGTGAATCTCATATAGCCATCACATTGACTACAGGCCACAACCATCTTCCTCCAATCATCCCTTATAGGTACTTCATCTCTGCAATCAGTACAATACCTGTCTTCTTCCAGCATATATGCACATTGAAGTTGCCAGGGATCATCATCTGCATCAGGCCAGTCATACCTCATAATAAGGTCTCCATCTGACAAGGTGTCTTTCTCCTCTTCACAATGGCTACAAGTCTGATAACTCTCCATAAGGTTAAATACATCATATTTAGTATCTATAAAGATAATTGTACGGTGTCCACAGTCAACGCATTTGTAGTCTCCTGCATAAAATGTACTTCCTGGCTTAAATAGTCCAATCATAACTCACATTCTAACGATTGATGTTCATTATAGAACATTTCAATAATTTTATTTAAACAGTAATTCTGATTTTCCAGAAGCACCTCTGAAAAGGGCTTAAGAATAGTTTCAACTTTAGACCAACCTTCATTAGGATCAACTGCCCATTTCAACACATCTGGGAAAGCAATGTAAAACCAAGAAGGATAAAATCTAACTTTGTATTTAAAGTCATCTCTAATTATCTTCAAAGATGGTGCAATGTGTTTATCTTGACTTCCTAGTTGTTGGTAACGATTTTCGTAATAATCTCTGTTAAATGAATATTTAAGTACACTTATTCTATAAGGAATAAGGAAATCCTTAATAGCTGTCTCAAATTCTTCATCTGTTCTTTCATCTGCAAGAACATCTTCCCAAGAAAGCATTTTTTCACTGTCAAGTATTTCCTGGTCTATATAATCTGCTTTTAATAAATAATTGACTTTGATTTTAGGGAAGGCAGGTATACTGTTTTTTTGGATAAGATTTTCAGGTTCTTGAACTTCAACCTGAGCCGTATTGAATATTTCCAGTTTGGGTTCTAACTCAACCGCAGCAACTGATTTTATTTGAATGGCTTTATTTAGGAAAAAATAGGCTAGTAAGCCGATTATTATTACTGCCGCAATATAAGGCAGGTCGATTTCTTTATTTCCAGAAGTAAGTTGCATAATCATGCTGAATTCTGCTAACAACATCCATCCAAAAAGGATATAGTAAATAATTTTCATGTTAATTAAGTTTAGGGTTATGTAAATATAAAATTATAAACGAAATGCCCAATGTATTGGGTGGCATAGAATTTCTTTTAACATCATTTTTCACCTGTGATAAACAACAGGGATAAAGAAGTTTTAAAAGCTTTTGGTGCTCATTTAAGAAGCATCAGAGAGAGTAAAAGTATATCCCAACAGCACCTGGCGCTAAAAGCTGATATCTCTAAAAATCAGATAGGTAATATTGAAAGAGGAGAGGTTAATTCAACTGTTATCTCAATTACCGCAATTGCTAAAGCATTAGATATCCATCCAAAAGAACTCTTCAACTTTTAATCCAATAATCAACTATCACTTAACATATTATGTTCACCAGAAGAGGTGAAGATAAATTAATCTAATCTGGGGACGTTATTCTGTAATTATCAAGAATGTCGTTGCCAAATTTAATTATTTCAGGATCAGTAATCAACTCATGATCTTCTAAGGATCTTAAGTAAAGTGAAAAAACGTTGAAAATGGCTGTAAAAACAAGTACCTCCTGGTAATCATCACTTGAAGGAGAATAATATTTGATTTCTATCCTTCTGTTTTCAGGTATCTTTTTATAGTTATCCAGAATATACAGGTAAAGGTCATTAATCTGAGCACGGAGTTTCAATTGAATAATTTCAGGAATTCTACTTTCATCCTCTTCCAGATCATCCTCAATCGGCTTATTTAACATTTCTTCAAAATGTGATCTGAAGGTATTATTGAGCTCCCTGATCTTATTCTCAAACTCAGAAGCTACAGCAAATATGTCTGATGGGAGGCTATCCATTTTTATTTGTTTTTATAAATCATCTACTGATATCAATCTGAAAATAAGATAGGCATGGCCTTCATATCTTTATTCCCACAGCTTGGACAATCAATTAATAATGGTGTATCTCTAGTGTCAATAATCTTTAATTCCTTTTTTTTAAACTGGAACCAGTTATTTACTCCTAAATCACAAATTGGACATTTTTTATTTTTGGTACCTACTAATTTTAGACAGTTTGGACATGAAGCTAACTCTATGGCAGGTTTTTTTGCAAGGCATTCCATTTTTGTAGTACCTATATACAATTCTTCCTTATACTTGCATTCTGGACAGTAGAATTTGTATGTTATCGCCATTGTAAATTGCTTTGTAATGTAGGAGCTTCAATAGGCACTGTAGTAATAATACTGCCAAATTAATTTAACTACGACAGTGGGTATTTATTAGTTTGAAAATAAGACTGACATAGTCTTACATCAAATCCACAATCCTTTGTTTCAAATTTGGCAAATAATCGAATTCTCTATTGTTTTCCAGATTTTCATTGTATTGCTTTATTAATTCTCCTGCTTCAAGATAATCTTCTTCATGAAGAAGCATTTTTATTTTTGTGTAGCGTATCAGATACAAATAGTGGTGTGGCTTTTTTTCAACCTCCCACAACTTGTACAAATATTTAAAATATTTCTCTTTAGCAACCTTATCTCGCTTGACACAAAAATATACGGTGTAAAGCCTTAAAATCTCCATTGGCGACTTGAATGATTTGAAAAATTTAATAAGTTTCCCATCATCCCCCAAGTGTGGCTCCAGTTCATTTAAAAGGATTTCTAGTTGATCTCGACTATCTTCCGGATCATATTTGTAATCCGGGAATCGTTGATAAAATGTTTTATAATAGGGATTATCGTGTTCTACCTGAAGGAAAATGTCCAAGAAATCTAATTTTTCATCTTCACTCATAGAAATAAATAATAAACTAATTCCAGCAGATAGCTTAGCAAGTTCATCTAAATTAGTTGAAGTTGATTGTGTTTTTTTTGTATCCAATATTTTTGATGTCTCAGGCAGAGTTGATTCCCTTTTAATCATTGGTTTTGGTCTATGCTGGATATTATGTGGTCTAGTTCCGACATTCTTAGGCAGATTAAAATATTTAAGTTTGAAGATAAACATATCATTCAATGTAAAACAGAAAATGATGATGAAGAGCCACTTTGATAACCCATTCCAATCTTCAAAATTTATGCTTAAGCTTAGAAATGACGATAAAATATACAGGATTCCTATTCTTACTAAGAATAAAATGATTTTGTTCATATGGAAAATTAGTTAATAGTTAATTAATATGTTGAATTTAGACACACTCAAATCAGAGATTAATTAAATCTCAAATTATGAAATACATTTCATAATACAAGAAAATAATATGCCTCTTCTTTGAGGTGTGATAAGCATTAGGGATAAAGCTTTAATTATCGCCTTTGGAAACAGGGTAAGAGAACTTAGGAAGGAGAAAAAACTTTCTATGGAAAAGCTTGCTGAACTTTCAGATATTGACTACAGACAGTTATCATATGTAGAATTGGGAGAAGTCAATCCTACAATTAGTACAGCATCTGCAATTGCAAAAGGACTTGATATCCCTCTGAAAGACTTATTTGATTTTAGCCAGTAATTGCAATCATTTCAAAAAATCATCACTTTCTGACCGTAGAGATTCTGTGTTGATTTCCAAATAAAATTGTTTTTATCTTTGTTTTTTAAGACGGTCAAGAACCAGTCTGTGTAGCGTACTGATCCTTA
>NZ_FNHH01000028.1 GCF_900103545.1 Daejeonella rubra | reverse complement strand
GGTAACCTTTCCCTCGGAATCGTGGCGTACTTTGCTTCGGAATGGGCGGCGTACTTTGTGTCGGAATCGTGGCGTACTATGGAGCGGAATATCCAGTTAGAGGATTGGAATTAGGGATACAAATCAATTATCTGCCAATTTCTATTGTAAAATGCATTTAAAATGCTGATAATTGTATCTGGAAAACCATTCTACTGGAACATTCCAAAACGGGGGATTAGCTCATTCGGCTAGAGCGCTTCGCTGGCAGTGAAGAGGTGATCGGTTCGAATCCGATATTCTCCACGGAACAAGCTCTGGGTAACTCCAGGGCTGTTTTTGTTAAAACAGTGCCACAAACAGTGCCACTAGCTCGCATTTCCCATGCAGAAACCTCATTTACAACACCGTTTATTCATACAGGAAAGCTACCTCAACGTATACCTCGTGGATCAAGCAAACTTGCAGAAATAGCTAAAAACAAGTGGTATGTCGAGTTTCATTTCCATGATCATAAGATTGACGTACTCAGACGTTTCAGGCTATCAAAAAATCTTAACCGTATAAAAGATTATCTTCAAAAGCATGATGCATTCTCAGAACTTCTAGCCACTTGTATAAATGATCTTAACGAAGGATGGAATCCAATTACCGAGCAGGAAACTGCCACAGACTTACCAGTTGCCATTAACCATACACTACACTTGAGAGAGGCGATAGAGAAGTTTCTGGAATACCATAAAAGCAAAGGCAACAGACCAAAGACTATAGGTTCTTACAAAAGCAAGCTCATGTTATTTACTGATCATCTAGGTGATGTCACGGTAGAAAACATAAACGATTCTCATATAACAGACTTCCTAAACACCTGCGAAAAAACTCGGCAATGGACAGGAGTCACATATAACTTCGCAAGAATCACGTTAAATAACTTCTTTGTTTACTTGAAGAGGAATAAATATGTTGACGCGAATCCCGCTACAGGCTTGGAAAGCAGGAAAGAAATCAAAACTGAATTACATCAGGTCTTCTCAGATGAAGATTTTACGAAGATCATGTCTTGGTTGAGACAAAACGACCCATATACACTTCTCTTTGTTAAAACTATTTACTACACATGCATAAGGCCGAAGGAGCTGAGGCAAACGAAATTAAAACACATCAATATGGAATACGACCGCATTGTGATACCAGCAACTATCTCTAAGAACAAAAAGGCTATACCTGTACAGATTGACGCTACACTAAAGAAGGAATTACTTGGTATTGGGGTTAAAGATTACCCATCAGAGTTTTACTTGTTTGGGGATATTAACAACATTATAGGACCTACAATGATTAGCGAGAATAAACCTTATAATAGATTTCAAGCTTGCCTGAAGGCTCTGA
Source organism: Daejeonella rubra (assembly GCF_900103545.1). Classification (GTDB taxonomy): domain Bacteria; phylum Bacteroidota; class Bacteroidia; order Sphingobacteriales; family Sphingobacteriaceae; genus Daejeonella; species Daejeonella rubra. The sequence continues at coordinate 54,115 of NZ_FNHH01000028.1, read as the reverse complement.
GTCTGACTGAGAAGAACTATACCTTATACTCCTTCAAACATCTCTCAAACGTGCGTAAATACCTTGCAGGTTGGACTATAGCTGAGATTTGTGCTGCCAACAGACATTCAAGTTTAGTGGAAACTGAGACATATCTTAAAGATCTTATTAAATTTATCCCCGTGACAAAATCGGTCCCAATCATATAATTGTATGCTAACGGATCAATTTGCACATGATGTGATTTTTAACTGCCAGACATAACAATGATACATTCTTTTACAGAGCAAGAAATACTAGAGATCTCCGGGGATATAAAGAAAGTTATAGAGAGAAATAAAATAAAATACTCTGATGATTTGGTTAATGATATCGTTTCTTTAGCTGACCACCATTTTTCCACATTGAATTTAGTCAGACTGCCCAATTTTGCAAGCACCCGTCGTGTAGAGCAGTTTATCGATAACTTTAATACAGTTTTTGCAAGTGAGGGAGAGGATTACATTATAACATTCCAGAAGCAGTACAAAATTAAAGGGCCGAAAGGAAAGACTGTCAAGAAATTAGTGAAAGACTGGAAAGTTGTTTTTGATGATAAGCTAATAACAGATTGGATAGTTAAGACTCTTCGTTCTGCAATGACAAGAAATGAAATACCCATGGATATTGGAGCACAGATCTTTAATTCCTATTTAACTGGACGAATTGCAGACAGAAAATACACAATTTATCAACCCAATCTTAATGGTGTCATCTACGAACATAAAGATGTAGATCAGATTACAAATGAGACAATAACATTATTTGCTATCCCTCTTCTTAAATATTTGAATGACAATACGAAAATCAAGAAACCAGACAACCAATTCTGGACACTTTCGCAATTAGGATTTGTTATCGAGGTTTTAATAGCCTTAAATCTTTATCAGAGCAAAGGGAACAACCCTTTTACCCTTGGCATATCGAAACCGACGATCGCAGATAAAAAATACTTACAATCTATCCTTAATAATAAGCTAAAACAAGGGTTTATCCACAAAGAAAGTGGAACACAGGATTAAACTTTACCTCAAGGATTTAAGACAGATTTGAATAACAAATTTTAATAACAAATTTTTATTCAAATGAAACATCTTTTCAAAAAGGAAGATGCTCCACAAAGTCGGAGCACGAAAACAGTGAAAACCTTAGGACCGGAAGAGTTCCTAGACAAATCAAAAGGAGGTTACTGGGATACACCTGGTGATTTCTTGACTTGGGGAGAGTCCCTACGTCCAGCCGATGCGAACGAATTAGATAAAACCTTCGGGTATATGCATGCTAATTTGAAATGCATCAAAGAGTCAGAGATAAAAACTGACAAAGGCAACAGACCCTACAAGTTTTACACCTTCAACAGGTCTGCAAAGTCCCAACCGGGAGTGAAAGTAATCCTTGAGGGTCCAATGACAAAGGTCATGGACGATTATCAGGATGGAGTTTTAGAAATAAACTTCAATTTGCAGGAGCTGATAGTATACGCTCAATCTGTATAAACCTCAATCGGGTGGAGGGTTCTCTTCCACCCTTTTTTATTACAACAAAATAAATTTCAAAATCATGATTAAAGAAAGTCATAAGCTTCCTGTAGGGAAGTTTCTTGGACAAATTGAACCCTTTAAAACAAAAGGTTTACCTAATAAATGTATTATCCATAAAAAAATTCCAGGATGTGGAGCTACTACACTTGAAATCGAATTCCCTCGTAACAGCATTATTGTCGAACCTAACAAACCTGTGATTATTGGAAAATGCATCAAATACAATGGCAAGAGACGTAAACACAAGGTAATTCTTGGTGTATATGAAGGAGTTGAAGCTGCTGATATTAAACGATACGTGGAAAACCGGAAAGGTCATAAGAAAATCCTGACCACACCTGAAGGTTTTACCAAGATCAAGGAGGCGTTGGGTGAGTTGATGTATAGGGATTACTTTATATTATTTGATGAATGTGAGAAAGCTATACAGGACATTGACTTCAGAAAGGATGTAATCAATCCAATAGATGACTTTTTTGACTTCCATCATAAAGCCTTCATATCTGCTACACCCATCATACCCACCGATCCACGCTTCTCTGATTTCAAATTAGTAACCATTGAGCCTGACTATGATTTTTCTGAAGAGATATGTGTACTTACAACCAACAACGTTGCCTACCAGCTCAAACTGCTATTGGATGCTCTGGAAGAATCCAAACAGTTAGAAAATCGGAAATGTTTTATCTTTCTAAAGGCAACAGGAAGGATGGAAAGGCTTATTAACAGACTGGGTATAGAGAAGGATACATCGGTGTTCTGCTCTGAAAAAAGTGCAAAAGAATTACGTCTTAATGGTATTGAAAAGGTCTATAGCGCCATTAATGATAAGTTTACGAAGATTAATTTTCTAACAAACAGGTTCTTCTCTGCGGTAGATATTGACTACACTATGTACCGCTGCAATCCGATTATTATTATGCTTTCGGATGTTATATCAGTTGAGCACACCGTTATCGATCCTTCTACAGAATCGATCCAAATTTGTGGGAGGTTCAGGAAACCAGAGGAAGAAGATATTGTGGTTCTTAAAGACATATATCACATATCCAACTACAGCTCCAGGCTTACAAACTTTACAAAAGAGGAGATTGATGCCATTTTAAACGATAAGAAAGGACTGCATGACTTTGTTACCAAGTTTACTCCTAAATCAGACAGGGTTTACATGAACGCTTTTATAAAGGAAATATTGGAGCTTAATGGCTTTAACGCGTTCCTCAGAGATAGTGGCAAGTTGAATCATTTCATGGTTGATAACTTCATTTACAAAGAACGGGTTAAGGGCTATTATCAGACATCGACTTCGCTTATCGAGCAGTATCGTTTGACAGAGCACTTTAAAGTTACGGAATCTTCACAGTTTTACCGTTATGAGTTGACCGATGAACAGATGGCTGAGATATCAGAAAAAACCAAGTCTGTAACCGTAGATGAGTTTGTCAGTGAGAGAGTCAGATATCTGCTAAACGAGTATAAAGACAACGACTTTGCCCAGGTTGTTAATCTTGCATCTTTAAGATTTTCTTATCCAGATCGAATGGCTGTGATTGACAGCTTCGGGTTGAAGAATGCAGAGCAACATGACTACAACATAGCTAGAATTAAACAAAAGCAGGAAGAAGCGAAAGGGCTCAAGAGACTGCTTCCAATCTTAGCATTTATTAAACGTGAATTTGCTGTTGGAGTTGGTTACACTAGTCATGAGATAGAGGCAATACTTACAAAGGGAATCGCTGAAACTGGTCTTTCCGACCTTAAACCTAATGTACAGTTGTTGCGTGAAGCTGCGCAACTTTCAGAAAGAAAGAATATCAGGAAAGATGAAAATGGTAACTGGATTAAGGGTTACGAAGTTTTAGAATTTCTTCATGATTTTTGATTTGGACAGTTTGTAAGTATGGGGTTATATACCAGTTAATAATTGTCCATCAATCTAACTATTAAACTAAATTTTACTTTACTAATTAGTCATTAAAGCTTGCTCTCAGAGCAGGCTTTTTTTATGGAGAACAATTTATGCTTTTGATCTCTTGATTCAACCTAGCATTTACAAGGTTTAACCTTTTAAATAATGGGTAAGGAAATTCAATTAATCGATATTGAAAGACAGTAGCAGATAGGCCACTGTCTTTTTTTCTTATCATTATCTTGTGGAACTGGTCACTGCTCTTCTATGATTGTGGTATATATTTAACAAATCGTCAATAGATAAATCTGAAATGTCATCATCTGGAATATCATAGGGTCTTAAATTCCACTGCAACATATTGGTTAAGGCAAAGTGCTTAGTCAATGTATTGTTTAATGGATTTTCATAAATTGATTCAACAATATATCCTTTTAAAAGAAGGGTTTGATACCAAGTCTCAATAACTCGATGTGATACTCCTGAATTCTCAGCAATCTCAGCAGTTGAATCAGAGCAAAAACCTTGTTTACAATACTCTGAAAGTAAAATCAATATTGATTTTTCATTAGTTGTTAAATCATAATCAAGAAGAAGTTCGTAAGGCACTTTGTTCAGTCCAGAAATATTTTCGAACATATACCAATAGGCTTTCCTTCGTCTGCCTGCAACCACCCATGCATTAAGTACACCAGCATCTCTCAGGCGTTTCATTGATTTACCCACGAAGTATGTAGATAGTCCTGAAAGCTTTGAAATAGCTCTAAAACTCGGATAGCAGTATTTGCTTTTGCTATTATTAAATGATCTGATTGTAATGTATGTAAGTAAATCTTTGTAGTCCAATCCTAGTTCTCCCAGGTTATAAAAGTCTGGCTTCAAGATGAAGCGATCGCTAATTCTCATTAATTGTAATTGATTCTTTAAAAGGTAAAATATCTGGTGCGAAGGTGAGATCTTCTTTGTGGTAAAACTTGAAGGATGTGATTGAATATCCGTTTACCGAATTAATACAAATATACGAAATTGATACATCTTTTCCAATTTAATACATTGATTTATAATACTTTATAATTTGGAAATATGAGAAAAAGTATCAGATAAAATAAGCTATAACTCTACTATAATTTTGCAAAAGCAACTTTGTCTTTATCTAAAAAAATGTTCAGTTGCATAATCTACGCCCTCCCCATCACTTATAAAAAAGTGTTTTTGAAATATCAGTTTTATTAGCAGTTTCCAATCTCAAATTGAAATTCTGTTTCCTGAAACATAATATTCAGAGTGTGTTAAGCGAGAGAGGCGCTCTGATAACTACCGCCGGACCTCACTTCGATAAAAACAGATTGTAATGTGACTTTTGACCAGAGTATCTGACCTGAGATCACAAAATTCCTTCCTGACAACAAGTTTCCAGACTGACCTTCTCTTTATCTAAGATGAATGCCTACTCATCCAGCCTAGAGCAAAAAACTACTCTTTAATCCTTCCTTCTGCTCATTCTTTAAAAGGAAAATTAGCTTGTCTGATCTCTCAAATCACTATTTAAAATCTGTTTCACAACTATTTATTAACTATTTAATCACATTTAAAGCTTATCAAAATGACTGTAAAAACAGAAGACGATGCTACAATCTTAGCTCAAAACTTAGAATTAAGGAACAAAGAGGTTGAAAAGGCCTATAACTTGCTTACACAAGCGTCAAGAGAACTGCTCAAAAGCTTTGAGCACCAGAAATACCGCACGGTTATCGAAGTAAACCATATGCAAAGCGGTAAGGAAAGTAACTTAATTAAAGAGTTCATGACTTTCTTCTTTAACATCACACTCACAAGGAACAGGGCAGGATATAATATGATATACCTGACATTTTCAGAAGATGCCATTGCTAAATTTGGAGCTAGGCTTTATACACGCTGTTTAAGAGTGCTTTTTAAACATACCATGTTTGACAAAGGGAAAATCTCCATTGAAGACAGCGTCAGGGTGAACAATCCGGGACAAGTGGAAAACTACTTCGTGAACAGACTTCTAAACGGTGAAAACAACTTCATTTCTATTGAAGTAGAACCACATCAATCTAATTAATCCATTAACAGGAGCTTACCGGACTACGGTCTGGTAGGCTTCTTAACCTAATTTTTATGACTGAGATAAAATCTACGATACAACATCTTGCACCTTTTAAAAAGGAGACTCGGAAGATAGAAAAAAGATGGGTAATAGCACTTGCCAACCCATATAAAGACTCCTCGCACTATCAAAATTCAATTATTGAGCTCACTTATCATGAGATTTTGAAGCTTGCTAAAACTCTTTATTCGAAGTTACAGAGCACTTCAGAAAGGACAGTATATGAGAAAAATCACAAAATGGATAACAGTGAAAGTTGCCTTGCTATGCACACCTTTTTGACAAGTAGTTGCTATCTGCATCTGGAATGTAGCTTCGATTTTAAATATCGAATACAGTTTGATTTCTTTAACTGTCCTTTTGAGAAAGAGCTTATGCAGCAGATTCAGTTACGTGAAGATTACTCACCTGGTTCATGCAAACACTGGCAGTTAAAACCTAATTGTAAAGAGTTCTTTAACCGGGTTATTCAAGTTCAGGACAAAGAGCATATCTATTTGTTAATTGAAAATTCAAGCAATGTTCGTAAATTGCATGAAACATAACTTTAAGAGAAGAAACAGACATCAGCATCATTGATTTAAGATTATAAGCGTTAGCTAAAGTTCTTGTAAGAGAGAAAACCTAGGAAATTTTCAAATGCACAAACAAGGACAGTTAGACTTGCGCTCCATGCTAATAAGCGTGGGGCGTAGCCTTTCTGTTGTGCAGGGTCTCCTAGGTCCCTCTCTTTACAGTTCAAGGTTACTGTCCTGCGCTTATTGTATTTACTAACCAGCCGAAGAGGGACTCAACGGTTTTCTCACAAAATGTCATTATATACAACCGAACAGCTTACGGTATTAATGTCTGCACAGATTGGAGCAGCACTAGGAAGCCAAGACGTCACTATCTTTGTAGTACCAAATTCACAATCAAAAGAACCTGCCCTGTTCATCCGGGTTAACAAACCTCCAATTCCGCATTACAAAGGAGAAAGTTCAATTTATGGCAAGGCACTAAGACTGATTTACCATCTACACCGTGAGTGCAATATTAGTCGATTGCTTCAAACCCATGAACTATCCCATCTTGCACTTACCGAAGCCAAATCTTTCAACCTAGCTAATCAGACTAACACATACCCTTTTCTTACGGAACACGTCAAAGCTATCTGTAATTCCTTCAATACCATGACACCAAGCCAAAATGACGAATATATAGGGCATATGATTAGTCTGAACAATCAATAACCTGGGTCATGATTGAGTGGCTAATAATTTTCATCGTCATAGGAGGCGCAGTCGCCTACTTCATGACAGACAGTAAGGAAAAAGCAGTTGAAGGAGCAGTAACAGGAGGAGCATTATTCTTTGGTATTATCATAAAGATAGTTTTACCACTGATGTTGATGGTCTTTCTGTTCAGAGCTTGTTTTGGGTAATCACAACCACATTCTTTAAAAGGTAAAATCGTTAAATCAAGTTTAATACATGAAAATAAAGATCATGTTGCTAATACTGGTGAGTGTCATGCTCACCAGTTGTGCCCAAGTCGACACAGTCGATACCACAAAAAAGGTAGAAGTCAAACTACCTGCCAAGAAATCCAAAACATTCACAGTGACGATGGATGACCTTTATCCTGATCCAAAGACTCAGAAGTCGTTAGGATACATGGGATTTACAGAACCCATCAGTGGAGTGATCAAAGCAGCTAACTTCTATCATGGATCGTTAGAGGTTCAAGGTGATGATGGTGACTACTACGCCTTGTCAATACATCCAGATGACCTGTCTACCTATCTTAAATCTGACCTTCGGTACTTCATGAAATCAGGTAACAGAATATCAACTGTGTGCTCAGTCGAAGGCGCAAGGGTATTGCAAATTGTTAACGCAACATTCACTGAACAATGAAAACCTTCATATATATATCAATAGCTTTAACAATTCTTTATTTGATAGCTCGTGAGTACTTTGCTTACAAGGCTAAATTAGCTGAGAAAATAACAGAAGAACAGAGGATACGAGACGAAGAACAGTTTAAACTAGATGAACTTGAGCAGGAACGAATCATGGCTGGTAGAAACATTGATGAATTGTACGCTGAATTAGATGCTAAAGAGCTAGAAGATTTAACTGACAATGAGCGAAAAGTGCTTTTAGCTATTACATTATGGTATGAGGGAAATCGACGTCTAATGAACGAAGAGAACCCTTATTGCTCTAGAAAAACTACTAAACCAGATGCAATTGAAGGAGAACGTAATGTAGACGAGATTTTGAATGGTAGACATATCAGTATACGCAGAACTGAATGATAAAGAACTGAAGGATCCAGCGGAAAATGAGCATCAGGCTCTATTTGCGATCATTTTCTCGTATGAGCATGATTAAGATTTGCAAAGAAAAAAGATTGACGAAGAATAATCACAAGAGAAGCTAACTTTTAATTAATTTTTTTACCGTGACCCTCTAGCATCTAAGTTGGGAAAGTGAACTTCCATGTTAGATTAGACCCATGTCGTTTTTAAACTTTTTATATAATGCTGATTGTCCACTTGAACCGGGCACAAAGTTTTCACGTGTAAAATCAGCATCGGAAAGGTTGACCTTCTTGAACAATTCAAAAAATTGATCTACCTCAATCACATCGCCTACATTGCCAAATGTAACATAGATATCCTTGAACAGATTCATTAATGCGATGAACCCAGTGGACTTATTCAGGATTGTTGTCGGTTCTACAACTTCCCAAGCTCGTGGCCATCGTTGCGAAACAGCAAGGAAATAGTTCATTATAATCTTGGCAATAACACCATCTTGTTTATCAATAAAAAGATTTCGTAATGGCTTAGATTCTAAGTCTTTACCAGTAAATCTTAGTGGTGTGTTACCACGTTTGTAAATATCGCGATCAGACATAGGATCTCTGGAAAACATCTTCATCAGTGCTTCAGCAAATGTCGCCTGTGTAATTGTTTCCTTTAGGCTGTCATCAGCTTTACCCAATATTTTAATTTTATCTTTAAATGGACTACCTTCTTTCTGATTCAAGGCTCTAATGATATTGTGGGCAGTTTTCTGAGGACTTCGATGGGTAGCAAACTCAAATAGATCTGCCACTAAAGATTTATTCACTGCTGTTTGTGTTTTATTTATTGTAGCGAATACTATCGCTTGGTCCTCAAGCTCCATACCAACAAAGATTGTGATATTTACTTGGAAACTCCCAGGACTCCGTGTATAGTATTCAAGTCCAGCTATTCTGTGTTGCCCATCGAGAACTTTGGCGACGTTGTCTTTGTAGGGTATGGTCATCATCCCTGTACCTTGGTCGTATGAGATTATATCTTTAGGGTCGATATGTAAGATAACTCCAGTCGGAAACGTTGCGTCTACCATATTTACATACTTACCTATATCCTTTGCTCGCTTTGTAGAAAGCTCACGTTGTATTCCAGTATAGACTTCCACTTCCCTCTCCTCTGTACCAGTCTCAAGTCTCCTTATGTCCGCGTAGGATATGTAAATTAATGCATCATGGTCTATTACACCAATATAGAATTCACCAATCGGTTGAGTACACTTAAGACACTGAAAAGTATAAGTTTGCTGATCCATTACATCTCCTCCATTATATTATCAATAGCACTACGATTCACTTGATCAACATCAATTCGCGGATAGGTACGTAATGAATCTAATAACGTACTTCTAAAGCTAACAATAACTGAAATTACAAACATTGTTCCTGTAAAAATCCCAATAAGGTCGTTGTCCAACTGATAGCTTGTTAGTTCATTGAATGCATACATTATCGCGTAAAATGTTGCACAAAAGAGAAGTAGCCACCAGCAGGCATGATTGAGCAATTTATCAAAGTAGTTCTTTATAGATGCTCTATTTTCATTAAACATGTACATTGCATTAGTTAGCAATCCAACAGAGAATAGCAGAAATTCACCTTCATATAGAAAACTCGACACTTTATCATATCGTTTGAGTAAACCAATTGCGAAAAGAGATAGGATAAATGGCAGAATAATACTGAGGACATTGTAAATGAAGGTTTTTACTGTCTTTGAATAATGCGCTTTCTGCTGGTCAGTGAGACTAATGTAGGTTGATATTTGGGGAATCCTGAAATTCATATAAATTAATAATTGCTAATAATCAATTCTTTCACAGAGGTTCTTTTAGGCTTACAGTTGATCGACCTCATAGCATCTATATCAATTACGTTCCAGGAGCTATAAAGCTCTCTGATGAGCGGGGTATCCGCATTTGACATTAAAATAAATGCACCTTTGTCACTAAGAAATTTAACATTCTCTGCCAACTCACATTGCTTTTGGTATAGGAATTTGTCAATAGTATAGTGTTGAAAGTAGGAGGTATCATTTAAAGGTGGATATGGTGGATCCAAATAAACCAAATCACCAGAACCAATACGATCTAATACATCCTCATACATGCAGTCAATAAGTTCTATACCCTGTAATGACGCCTGGATGGCCTTTAGATGTTCAATGCTAGGTAGTGATGGATTGAGTTTACCTACTGGTACATTATATTCACCTTTTTTGTTGACACGGTAGATCCCGTTGAATGATGTATGGACTAGGAATATAAATAATGAAGCTTGATCAATATTAAAAGAATCTCTATTTTGATTAAAAATGGTTCTGAGTTTATAATAGTAATCAGGATTCAATAATCTCAGATGATATTGTAGTTGGTCAAAAATTTCCTCAGGACTTGAGGCTAACTGTTTGTAAGCATTCACAAGGTGAGAATTGATGTCAGATAAAACAGTATTGGTAAAACCATTGTAAAGGAACATTGAACCAGCTCCAAGGAAAGGTTCAAAATAACGGTTAAATTTGAATTTAGGAAGATGTAAAGAGAGTTTGGCAACTAAGTTCTGTTTCCCACCTGCCCATCTAATAAATGGCTTTACACGCAGTTTTGTTACACATTCTTCAGTTGCTAAATTATTTACTCGATTTAAACTCTCGATCATTGCTGTGAGAATATCTATTGGAAGATGGCAAATTGGTGATCTTTTATGCCTACAAAGATGATTCTTATTTAAATATATAAAAAATATTTCAGCCACCAACTCTGCCTTTCTCAAAAGGTGGCTTAGCCGAGGAAAGGCATAGTGTTGCCTGAAGTGTTGGAAGTTATGTTCTTCAGTGCATTTATTAAAAGGTACTGCGTGCAGGTGGTACTATGGGTGGCCTGTGGTGGTATCAACGTCAGCCACAGGAAGATCGGCATGGAAACTGGATTATGCTCGCTAATGCTTTACGCCAGACCTCTCTCATGAATTGTGCTTCGCTACGATTCATTCGCTATGCTCCATCGCTGTTGCCTTGGTTTAACAACCAGGGCAAGCCTTAAGCTTCACAGTCTGTCATAAGCATTGCTATGAGCAAGAAGCAGTTTCCATAGAAGCTCCTAAACCCATTCCACGATGGTTTCACCATATCCTGTTATGTCTTCTTGCTTCTCTAGAATAGCGACCTGCGGATTCGCAAACCACTTCACAACTGTCATAACTATTGAGACCCACCTCAGTTGCCTTTTAAATCAATAGTTTCGCCAGTTCCTTGTGTGAACATACTAAGGACCGCACTAACGTGCTCCTCTCCTTAGATGGTTTGCTCAGTCGCAGAAGGTCGCAGTGATACTAATTCGATTTGAAACCATCCAAGTAATTAAAGGTGCCGAGGTTAACTTTATCAACTTCAATTACATAAGAGTCGTTTAATTTTGTAAAATTTTTAAAAACAACAATAGCACGTAATCGCTTTGTTAGTTCATCAACCGTTAGGGTGCGCCAGCTTGGATCTTTGAATCCTAACTTTTTTTGATTGTACACCAAATCTCCATCAAACTGTTTTGCATATTGAACTTCTTGATCTAAAAACTCCAAAGTTTCATTTTCTTCAATCTTGATTACTTCTTTAATAAAACTATGATAAAAGGATTGGAGATCCTTCATAAAGTAATTATATGGAGAATGTGGAGACCCTTGGCATTTTACATACAAGCTTATAGCTAATAGAGTTGGTTTCACTCCAAGTTGACTTGAACTCATATTCTGAAGAAACGAAACGAACATATTTCTCTGGCCTACTAATGTTAGCAACCCTAAACTTTCTAGGGCTGTACATTCTGTCTCTGCTTTTAACATGCTATCTGTCTCCATTATTGCAAGAATTTCATTTGGTTTTATTTTGATTGCACCCAGTGTTATCATGCCACTATCTCTTGCTTGAGCGAACTCATTTAAATTGATTGTTTTAGGAGAAAGCAAGCATAGATGGTTTAATAATTTTACTTGCGAGGAGGTAAGCCTTTTCAAAAGCTCAATGAATAAGATGTTTTCATCTTCTTCATAAGTACGACATGATGATGCAAAAAGACCAGCCCACATATCTTGCAACGTATCGTTTGTAATAACTGATGCATGGTCAATAATCTGGTATGCCACACGCGGGTCAAGTACTAACTTCTCATTTTCGAGATCGTAATGCATTTTACCCTTAGCCTTTTCTAAAAGCTTTATTATGTTATTAAGTTTCCAACTTGTAAATTGGTCTCTCATCACCAAACCCAATTCTTCGAGTAGAGGTTTACAAGTTAGCTTCAGAAACTCTCTAGCTGCGTCTAAGCCGAACTCAACCGATTTCTTTGAAATTTCCCCAACAGACTTAAGTCCCAGAGGATCAAAACCATCAACTGATATGTCAATAAGAGGTTGTGTTTTGTTTTTCTGGGTTTTCTTTTTACTCATTGTCTACACAATAAAACTATTACCAATCTGAGTTAATCACTTAGCAATATAATAATTTAACTAGGAGAACACATACTGTCCGTTTAATGGGTGATCTATGTTACTCCCATGACCTTCGTTCAGTCGCAGACGGTCGCATATTGTATGATATTCGTTCAAAAAGTGCAAAATGTTATATTTACTATCTTAGTCAGTAGCATATAAGCAAAGAATGGATTCTATTAATTTTATTCTATCGAATTTTTATTATTCAGTAGCACTGCTTCTGTCAATTTCATTTTTCTTACACTACTTTTTGGTTTATCCTAAAAACCTATCAAAGAAGCAGTGGAAGTATATGGATTATGTTTGGCTTAGTCTTACTGTAATAGGTTTAGTCGCACCTACCAGAAGTGCAGAGCGAACAGCAAGCGAAATCAAAGTTTCCACACTCCGACCAGCACTGATTATGAATTTACAACTCATAAAAAGTTATTTCAATCGAGGAGATACATCATGGATCTGTGAAGGAATCATGAAACCGTACAATGGTCCAGCAAATTTTGATGAGTTAGATAGAGACTGGAAAACGATGTGCATTTGGGAAAAAGAAATGCAAATAATCGTAGACAAAATTGACACAGTAACCTTTAAAGTTATAAATCTTGATTCGGTACCTAAGGCCAATGTTCAACTTGATATGTTCTTGAGGCACGAAGAGGTCATAATTGATAGGATAAAATATTATAATAGCGACGCTAGTGAGTTTCAGGTTGCGTCCAAATTAGCTCACGAAACCACTAAAGACCTTGTCTGGAACTTATTAAGTCCCTTATTACTTATCATTGGAATAGCGCTTCGACTGACAAAGGTTTCAGGAGAGATCAGACATGAGAACTAACTAGGTTATCTAATCATTCTTTCGTCTAGCCGTGCTTCTTTCCTTAGATGCCTGCTCCGTTCGCGGATGGTCCACAAGAAAATGTTGTTAATTAATAAATTTAGTTAACTTAATTAATTAAATTTTAACTGTTTTATATGGCAAACCTTGCACTTGGTAAACTACCATTTGAGAAAGATGTGTGGACAACCCCAGATGTTGCGACTAATGGTGATGTAACAAACTACAATAGCAATTCTGGTTTTGCGCACGCGTCGTGGCCATGTAAATACACCATTGATTTAGGTTCATCTTTACAGGTTAGAGTAGTAAGATTTTTGCTTTGGGATAACTTGGGGCAAGGTAAATCCACTGTTCACTCAAGAAAGTACAAGTTTACACTTAGTATATCGAATGATGGAGAGCATTACCAACAAGTTTATTCTAATAAGGATGATCTTGGAGGGAATGGATGGTATGTATTCACATTTCTCAACGATACTTATACGAGGTTTGTTCAACTCGAAGGACATTACAACTCAGCTAACGAGATGTTTCACATCGTAGAATTTGAAATTCATGACGAGGAGCCACGACCAATCCTGGGAACCAACAAGCATACTTTTGATATAGTTACAGGTATACCGGGTGAAGAGAGAATCAAAGAAATGCTGGATACTGCGATTTCAGAGAAAAGCGATGTCTTTAAGGGATTAGATGAGAAGTTGAAACAGATTGACAGCACCCTAAGGCAATCCACCGAACTCATTAATCAAATTGATATAATTAGACGGAGTATCGATTTTCAACGTGAATCTGTTAATAACAAACACAGAGGGTACTGGTGGCTAGGAGGGTCTTTAGGAGGGTTAATAGGGTTTTTCGTTCTGTTGGTTTGGTTTATTTACTATGACGATCATGCAATAAGTATTATTACAGAGGCATCAAAACATAAGGAGTTCATACAGTTTACAGGTTATCTGTTGGCCTCTTATTTTATAGGAAAAGGTCTTTTAATATCTATACTAGTATTCGCCATAACTTGGTGTTTAAAGAACTTTAGAGCAGAAAGACACAATTATGTTGTGAACAAACATAAGGCAATGTCGCTGACCGTTGCAATTTCCATTTTAACAGGTGAGGAATATGGAAACACTAGCAGAGGGCATGTATTTATTGATGCAATGAAAATCGTTTTTGCTCATCAGCCAACAGCATTTTCGTCTGAAGATGTAGTGTCACCAAGTATTGTTAATGCAATAACCAGTAAAGAAATTTAACTAATACTCTAATGCATTCAAATACTTGAAGTGTTGCTGATGTGAATTCGCAATGAAATATAATTAAAGCGCGTCTAACGGGTGCCATAGCAAGCTATTGAAATCTTGAATCTGATCGTCCGTCACCTTAATGCCTCACTTCCCAGTAATTCCTGCTTTTATAAGAATGAAGTTGAGACTACGAAACATACCCAACCCAGATCAACTTCATTGATAGATGTATATAATTCTTAGAGCACCTATATACTTACACACAGAGATTGAAAAATCTACATCTCATTAACCTTTTGCACTTACTTTATATTAAATTACATTTGGGTTAAACCTATTATCAACAAATGGCTTTAAGCTGGAATGAAATTAAAGATCGTGCAGTAACATTCTCCAAAGAATGGGAAGACACCACAAATGAAGAAGCAGAAGCAAAATCATTTATTGAAGCATTCTTTAACATTTTTGGCGTTACACGTAAGCGTGTAGGCACATTTGAGCACAGGGTTAAAAAATTAAATGAAGGTGATGGTTACATTGATCTGCTCTGGAAAGGTGTAATTCTCATTGAAATGAAAAGCAAGGGTAAGAACCTTGATAAAGCTTTCATTCAAGCTAAGGAATACATTCACGGTTTAAAAGAACATGAACTTCCAAAATACATTCTTGTTTCTGACTTTGAAAACTTCAGACTATTCGACACTGAAGAACAAATAACATTAGAATTTAAATTAAAAGAGTTAGTAAAATTCGTTCAGCATTTTGGATTCATAGCTGGTTACCAGAAGAGGATTTATAAAGAACAAGATCCGGTTAACATCAAAGCTGCTGGATTGATGGGTAGGCTTCATGACAGATTAGAAGAGATAGGCTATGAAGGGCATCCACTTGAAGTGTACCTGGTAAGAATTCTCTTTTGTTTATTCGCTGAAGACACCACAATCTTTGAGAAGCAGCAGTTTCAAAACTACATCGAAGATCGAACCAACGAAGATGGAAGTGATCTGGCATCCAAGCTTCAGGAACTATTCCAGACCTTAAATACTCCAAACGATAAGCGTTTCAAAAACCTTGATGAACAGTTAAATGCATTCCCATATGTAAATGGAAAGCTATTTGAAGAGGTACTACCATCTGCAAGCTTTGATACAGCAATGCGTAAATCATTACTTGATTGCTGTTATATTGATTGGAGTAAGATCTCACCTGCAATCTTTGGATCAATGTTCCAAAGTGTAATGAATCCAAAAGAGAGAAGAAATCTTGGAGCACATTATACCAGTGAGAAAAACATCATGAAGCTTATCAAGCCATTATTCTTAGATGAATTATGGGCTGAATTTGAATCAGTAAAGAACAACAGGAACAAACTTATTGAGTTTCATAGGAAGATTAGTCAACTTAAGTTTTTAGATCCTGCTTGTGGATGTGGCAACTTCCTGGTAATAACATATAGAGAGCTACGTCTTTTAGAAATTGACATTCTACGCATTTTAAATAAGTCTGGTCAGGGTGTTCTTGATGTTAGAGAGATTATCTGGCTTGATGTAGACATGATGTATGGAATTGAGTATGAAGAATTCCCTGCACGTATTGCTGAAGTGGCAATGTGGCTTATGGATCATCAGATGAACATGCTGATTAGTAATGAATTTGGTCAGTACTTTGTGAGGTTACCTTTAAAGAAGTCTGCTAATATCACCCATGGAAATGCATTGAGAATTGATTGGAACAATGTAGTTTCATTAGAAAACCTCAATTACATTATAGGAAACCCTCCCTTTGTAGGATCTAAATGGATGAATCCAGATCAGAGAGAAGATGTGAAACAGTTTCAAACAGAGTTACCAGGAGTAGGTATATTAGACTATGTGGCTTTCTGGTATATCAAGGCAGCATATTATATACAGAAGTCGAAGGTAAAGGTAGCTTTTGTGTCAACAAACTCAATTACTCAGGGTGAACAAGTTGGAACACTTTGGAATCCACTCTTTAACAAGTTACAAATAAAGATAATATTCGCACATAGAACATTCAACTGGAAAAATGAAGCTAAAGGTAATGCTGCTGTTCATGTAGTTATTATTGGATTCGCTGCATATGATATTAAACCTAAATACATCTTCGATTATGATCATGTCAGTGGAGAATCATTTATTACTGAAGTAAAGAATATAAGTCCCTATCTAGTTGAAGGACCTGATTTTGGTATTGAGAATAGAAGTCGACCACTTTGTGACGTAGCTACTTTAAGAACAGGTAATAAGCCTATTGATGGTGGACATTACATTTTTTCAAAAGATGAAATGAATGAGTTTATTGCAAAGGAACCAAAATCTGCAAACTATTTTAAACCTTTCATCGGTTCAGAGGAGTTTATCAACGGCAACCCAAGATATATTCTATGGTTAAAGGAGTTAGAACCATCAACGTTAAGAGACTTACCACTTGTTAAAGAGAGAATAGAAAGAGTAATCAAGTTTAGAAGTGCTAGTTCAAGTGCTCCTACACAAAAACTAGCATCAAGCCCACTTAATTTTCATACAGAATGTTACCCAACAAGTGATTTTTTAATTATCCCACAGGTGTCTTCAGAAAGGAGAAACTACATTCCTATAGGCTTTGAGCATCCTGGTATAATTTGTAGTGATAAACTCAGAATACTTATTGATGCTAGTTTTTATCATTTTGGTATACTCACTTCTAAAATGCATATGGCTTGGATGAGAACAGTTACAGGAAGACTTAAATCTGATTATCAATATAGTGTATTAACTGTTTACAATAATTATCCATGGCCTTTATCACCGACTTTAAAGCAAGTTGAAACCATTGAAAAGGCTGCAAAGAGCATAATTAGCATAAGGTCTAAATTTAAGAACAGTAGTTTAGCGGATCTCTATGACCCAATTACAATGCCATCTGAACTATTGAGTGCACACAATAACCTTGACAAAGCAGTTGATATGGCATACCGTTCTCAACCATTTACAAGTGAAGCAAAAAGAATGGAGTTCCTATTTGAACTTTATGAAAAGTATACTGCTGATTTATTTACAAAAGAAAAGACTAAAAAATCTGTTAAGAAAGCTATATGATACCTGACTACCAAAGTATAATGTTACCGTTGCTTCAACTGGTTTCTGATAATCAAGAGCATAAGTATAGAGATTTAATTGAAAATCTTGCATTGAAGTTTAACGTTTCAGAGGCAGAACGGAAAGAGCTATTAGCAAGTGGTAATCAATCAATTTTTGATAATAGAGTTGGTTGGGCAAAGACCTATCTTAAAAAGGCAGGGTTATTAGATTCACCTAAACGAGCTACCTTCGTAATCACTCCTATAGGTCTTCAGACCCTTCGTGATAATCCCCCACGAATTGATGCGAAGTACTTACGACAGTTCCCTTCCTTCCTTGAATTTCAAAATACCAGCCGTTCCGAAAGTGGAGTAGATACTACTCCTTCTTCAACTGAAGCAAATGAACAAACGCCAGAAGAGAATTTAGATAGTGCTTATCAAAGAATTAGAACAGCATTAGCTGCTGAACTTCTTAAGAAGGTTCTTGAATTGTCACCTACATTTTTTGAGAGACTAGTTGTTGAATTGCTAGTAAAGATGGGTTATGGAGGTTCAATCAAAGATGCAGGCAGTGCTATAGGAAAGAGTGGAGATGAAGGCATAGATGGTACTATTAAAGAAGACAAACTTGGATTGGATATCATCTATATACAAGCTAAGAGATGGCAACCGGGCAACGTTGTAGGAAGACCTGAACTGCATAAGTTCGTAGGTGCACTAGCAGGACAAGGCGCAAAGAAGGGTATTTTTATAACCACGTCAAACTTCACCAAGGAAGCATTAACGTATTCACCGCGTAATGAAACTAAGATTGTTTTAATTGATGGTACACAGCTCACGCAGTTAATGATTGACTATAATTTAGGTTGCACCACCCAACAAGTCTATGAGTTAAAAAAGATTGACAGCGACTATTTTGAAGATGAGTAGCTTAATTTATCTCTAATCTAAAAAGCTAGTCACATTTAAAAGTTTATGTGGAAGCCTCATTCACATAACTTTGATTAGAGTACTAAAAGATGTTTATAATTTTTGCAGATACTATATATTTAGAGACGTAGTAGACAAAATATACAACATCTTAAGCTTGGAACACTTCGATTTTAAGCTACTTCTTTAAAAGGAAACCTTGTAAATGAATGAGGTTGCAGCATCACCCTAAATTCCATCCCACCTAATAATTTATTCAAAATACTAAAAATATTAGTATTATTATTATGTTTGTATATGAGTACTAAGTGTAACGTTCAATAAAAGCTGATTTCAGCACTATTGGATTCGCAAGAAAGTACTAGAGAACATTAATTAATATTAACTGTATTAGATTATGGCATTCATGTATGATTTAGACGTTCCTACGTCTATGCACCCAACAGGTATTTTAGAGGTTCAAATGGATCTCTCCAATGGAGTGTTCGCAGACTTTTATGAAGTCAATGTAGAAGACTTTTCGGATGATGACGATGAAACATTTGATTTGGCTCAAGAAGAAGACAAGAAACCACTCTATAGGCTTCAGCAAGATGAAGAGACTAAACAGTGGAAGGTTGTCATAGGTGAATCTATTTCAGATGAAGACTTGAAAGCGATTTCTATTGCATTGACAGCAAATCTGGAACGTTGGGAAAACTCTGAATGGTAACTGAAAAGAACATCCAAAACCACACACAACATTCGATTGTGTAACTAAATTATCAGGGTTATTAGATTGCAATTCTATGAGTTTCGGTTTCTCTTCAACAGATAGGCTCCATGAAGAAGCTTTACAGCAGAATTTATGGATTTATGATAAGAATAGGCATGTCTGGTATACTCCTGAAGAGTTTAAAGCCATTTATGGTGGTAAATCAAAGCATTTTCACGAGTTGGAGCACTTTGTAATACGAGATCCTATTGCTGGAATTAAAGCTGCACATAAAGAAATGAAACTCCAATCTACCAGAATGGAAGAACTAAGAGAAAGACTACATGAGTTTTCAATCAAGGTGTTTAAATACTACTGGAAAGAACCAAAGTTTAAATAACCATTGAATTTTCACTTACAGCAGTTACTTTTATAAGGATGACTTCATTTATTAATCCTTAAATCCATGTGTGGTAGAGTTTCAACTTCAGATATTGTAGAAATTGCAAAGGAGCTACAGCTAAAGTATGCAGAGGAGTTAATAAAGCCTGGAGGAATCAATTTACCTCCTACAGTTGAATTACCTGTGTTTACAGATGAAAAACCTGATGAACTACAATATTTTTACTGGAGTTTAATACCCTTTTGGTCTAAAGAGAAACCAAAGTTTAGCACCTTCAATGCACGTTTAGAGAATCTTCAACAGTCAGGAACCTGGAAACACTTATTAGGTAAACGACATTGTGTAATTATTACTGATGGGTTTTATGAATGGCAAAAGCTTGATGAAAAGGGTAAGATTAAACAACCTTACCTCATACGTATGAAGCAACAGCGATTTACCCTAATGGCAGGTCTATGGGATTCATGGACTGATAAGTCAACAGGTGAGATAATAAATAGTTGTACTATTATAACCCGGACTCCAAATAAATTCATGAAGAGTATTCATGATCGAATGCCTTGCCTATTGACTGAAAAGACAGCAAATCTTTGGGTAGATAAAAATTTACCTCTTAATGAAAGATTGCAACTGTTAGAAGCAATACCAGATAATCTGATGGAAAAAGCTACAGTCAAAAAGGTAGGAGACGTTGAGGAGTATGAGAAATTATTCGAAGAAAAATAATCATATCCGTCTCATACGTTTCCGGATTTGGTCTGGATCAGGTTTGTCATCCACTTCTTTCTTATCGCTTTCATTTACATCCAAACCCTGGAAGATCTGCGTAAATAACTCAGGATCGATATAAAGTCTTGAAGTGCCAATTGGATGGTGATTAGTCTGCGCTTCGTTAATTACTACGTCTTCACGTGTTAGAGTATTTGTCCTTACCCGCATTTCCCAATCGGGCTTTGTAGTCCATGTCTCCGCATTCATCCCAACAGTCAGAAAATCAACACCACTTGGATTAATTGGAGTTTGATAATAGTGTGTCCAACCATGCTTTCTTATACTCATGTAGACTGTTTCAACTGGCTCATCAATATCTGGTAAGTCCTTAAGCAAATTCCAGATTCTCTCCTGAAAAGGTTCACTCATCTCCATACCTTCCGGCATAACAAGATGAATCCCATTAACATCAACACCTAAATACCTCATTCCTGACCATCCAGAACCACTAAGATTGTGCTTTATGTTCTTGTATAACTTGTCTGTGTACCGTCCCATACTCAAATATAATTAACCAAATTGAAACAAGTTAGTACTTTTGTTTATGGAACAATTTGAAGTTAACCTTGTTGGTGAAAACCTGACCATTATTCTAATTGCAGAAGGTACATACTCAGTTTATCGTGGGAACACATTCGTGGCTGACTTAACAGCTAAATTTGGTGAATCAGGAGTAACTTGGTATGCAGAGGGAATAACGCCAGAGTACGCTAAACAAATTGGTGAACTGATTGAAGAACACGATATGTAATTAGTGTTGAATCTGTATCTCATCAATTTAGTGAACTGTCAACTTATTGAATTGGATATTCCAAACGCATTCTTTAAAAGGTAAATCCTTATAAAAGAATGAGGTCAAACTCACCACTTCCATACCACTCTCCAAAACTCACCAAACCACATTCTCAAAAACCTACACTTGCCTTCATGGGGTGTATAAACCTTAAAAATCAACTGAAGTGTAGGTAATATAAAAATCTCATTCCACCCATCTAATCCATTCAACTTCCATTTCCTGCTCCATTAGTCTAAAGACACAGATTGAACTATTTATTTTTTCATTAAGTATGTCTCAAATTTATGCTTCAATCTCAACACGCTTAAAGGAGCTAGGCATAAACCCACATAACCATACACTGTCCATTTATTCCTCTCCTCCTTTGCTAAGTTGATCTTAAAGCATGACTGAGTTCCATATAAATCAAAAAAATATGGAAACTAAACAAAATTTAAAAGTAGCAGAAGTGCAAGTAAGCTATAAAACAATGGTTAAAGCGAGTGATAGACCTAAAATCAGCTCCTCTATTGAAACATTTCAGGTACTGCAGAGTAATTGGAACTTTGAAATAATCGAGTTCATAGAAGAGTTTAAAATCATTCTCCTGAATCGAGCACATCGAGTATTAGGAATTGTACCTATCAGTGTAGGTGGAACAGCAGGTACGATCTGTGATCCAAAAGTAATTTATGTAACAGCTCTTAAATGTAATGCTGCTTCGATTGTCCTGGTACATAATCACCCATCTGGAAATTTAAAACCTAGTCATGCAGATCTAGAACTTACAAGGAAATTAAAAGCAGCAGGACAGTTTTTAGACTTACCAGTATTAGATCATATAATCCTGACAAAAGATGCATATTTTAGTTTTGCAGATGAAGGCTTAATGTGATGATAATCAACAAGATTTAGGTAATAAAAAGTGTGCCTTAAACAGTGCCATTTGACTGCAAATTTACTCGCAAATGAAAAAGACAAACCCTCTTAAAACACCTTTAAACGCCTTGTTCGGCAGTGAAGAGGTGATCGGTTCGAATCCGATATTCTCCACGAAAATGGCTTCAGGTAATACTGGAGCCTTTTTTATTGAAAGTGTGATTGAAATTCGCGCTATCCGTCGAGTTAAGCGCAGCGCTCTACGGATTTCAAATGAAGTGGAGTCTCCTGACTCCTCAATTACAAAAAAAACTGTACTATCGGTAGTTTTGTGCAGTGCTCTACGGATCTTTAAATGCACAAGAGTCTGCAGACTCGTTTACCAAAAACCTACCGCTAATCGCACCACAATTTCCATTCACGAAAATTCCTCAAGAGAATGTGGAATATACCGGATAAAGCCCTTGAACGATTTTTCTTCGCAGCATAGCTTTGCTATTGCAGACCATTAGCTGATCTAAGTGTTCAGGTAATTTCTTTTGGTTTGATAGTGCATCAGGTAAGCTCGTTTGGCCGGTTCATTTAGGAATGAGCTAGAGATCAGGCTTTCTACCTGTTCTTTTTTGGAAAGAAAAGGCGCTAACAATTTATCTATCCTTTTGGGTTGCACGCCAATCCGTCTGCCAAACTCCCTAAAATCTTCAGCCGAGGCATGGCCCTGGTTCTTCCAGTCCCGGGACTGGAATTTATCTGCAAAAAGTGCCGTCAGGGCAAAATCAGTATCATCTACATGCAGCCGGGTATTGATCAGGTCATACGCCGGACTTAATAAATAGTCGGCGGATGCGCTTTCGAGTAAAGCGAAATTTTTGAGATGCGCGTCGCCGTTTGAAAAAAGATAATTAAACAAGACTAAAGAGAAATACTTCTCTATCTCTATTCTCCATGCCGGAACGAATTGTTGAAAAAGCAGTCCTAATGCCTCATAGTTATAATCATACTTGAAATTGGGACCGGCACTATCAGTTGACTGGCCGGCAAGCGAAGCAAAATCTTCTTTCCCCCATTTTGTACCATCCACTTTCACATCAAACCGTTTGGTCAGGTAAGCGGGAGTACCATCCTGAAAGAAGACCAGTGCGTTCTCTGCTGTTTTTATCCCATAAACCTGCCGGGCGATCTGCATGGTGAGGTGCTCATTAGCTGGCACCTGATCTACCTTTTTCAGATCCCTGGGTATTGGCTTTAATATATAAGTCCCCTGTTCACCAGGATGGGTTAAGCGAAGATAATTTTTCTCTAAGACCATGCTCAGCTTTTCCTGGACGCCTGATAAAGAAATGCGCTTGCGGTTTTCAATGAACTGCTCTTCCACTTCCTCATTGCGCGGAGCCTCATAAGGCAAGATATGGCTCACCTTCTTTTTATTGAACATGTTCTTCAGGCAGAGCGGGCTATAGGTATCAAATCCTTCTGCAAGAGTTCCCGGACAATGTTTTATTTCTTTTAAGTTCATACCTGGTCAGCTGGTTTTACAGTGATAGCGCCGATAGTATCATACTGGCTGGTGGCCATCAGCAAGCCGAAGCTGTCTTTCTCATCAATTTTTAACTGGGTGCACTGCAGTTTTTTGTTCACGCCTTCGCTCAGCATATTAAAAAAGAAAGGGAACAGGTACTTGCTTTCGTACCTTTTCCGGGATTTTGGCAGCGTAAGGCTTACAGCAGGCTTTGAATCGTTGCGGTGCCAGTCATTATCGTATTCAAAGATATAATGACCCACGTTTTCTTCTGTAAGACTGCCGACCAGTTCTCCATTCCGGTAAACATTTGCTTTTCTCATTGTTTATCGTGCTGCGGTGCTTTTATCTCTAACTTAAGTTCCATGCCCAATACTTCTATCAGCTTAGCAATAGTTTCCAGCGTGGGATTGCCTTTCCCAACCTCCAGGGCTTTTAATGTCCGCAAGCTTACATCGGAAAGCTCAGCCAGGTGCGCCTGGGTGATACCCAGGGCCTCCCTTCTTTCTTTAAGGACAGTAACCAATTCTGAATGGTGCATTATATTGCTCTATTTAATCAAAAATAGCTATAATATTTAATAAAAAAAAACTAAAAGAGCATTATGTTGCACTTTTTACACATTTCATAGTTCCTGATAAGTATTTTCGCATTAAGGTGCATTATAATGCACTACCATAAATGATAATTTTCAAGCATATGTAAACAAAACGGTGAGCAGTTCGTACACTCGATATACAATTTACTGATATACTATTATTTGCGGCGGTCGTTCATCGTCCTGGCACTATCCGATTTCTATGATTTAAGGAAATGAAAGAGGTTTGATTGATATTGTTTATTTATAAGCAGCATTCTCCCGGCTCCTTTTTATTGAAAATCCGTAGAGCGCTTCGCTAAAATACGGATAGTGTGATTAGACTACGGATAGTGGGTTTATGATGATTTTGTCATACTTTATAATTAGGATTAACAGCAGATTCGCATTACTCTCATTTTAATAAGATTTCTAAAAATAGTTACATTAAATTGTTGTTGAATTTAAAAGGAAAAGGGTTATGAAGATTCCATTTACAACAGAACATTTTTTTGAAATTTTTGAAAAGTATAACTTAGAAATATTTCCTGTACAGTTGATAATACTCATCTTAGGAATTTTATCAGCAATTATTTTACATTCGAAGATTAAATCAAAAAATAAGCTAATTGGTGGTTTTTTGGGAGCATTGTGGCTATGGATAGGAATAGCTTATCATTTCGCTTATTTTACTGAAATCAATAAGACAGCTTATGTGTTTGGTGGACTCTTTGTGGTACAAGGACTAATTTTTCTGATTGAGACATTTTACAGAAAGAAATTTGAATTTGAGTATAATGGAAAAATTATGGATCATATCGCTTATTTTTTTATAATATTCGGTATTGTTCTTTACCCTATTCTGATTTATGTCCTGGAAGGTTCGCTTATACGTACAATTACAATTGGACTGCCTTGTCCATCAACGATTTTAACATTTGGATTCTTGATCCTTACAAAACCAAAATTCTCAAAATACATAGTGATTATTCCTGCTTTATGGACAATTGTTGGAACAAGCGCAGCATTTAATTTTGGAGTTTATCCAGATTATTTTATGCCCGTTTCTGCTCTGACATCTATCGTCTATTTGATTGCTAGAAAAAAAGAATAGAATTAGAGTTAGCTACAACTGCACTATCCGTAGCTTAATATCCAGGCACAGAAAAAATCATTCTTGTCCCTTTATCAATCTCGCTTTCAGCGCGGATAGTGCCGCCGTGTTGTATAACAAAATCCTTTACGAGTATTAAACCAAGTCCTGAGCCTTTTTCATTATTTGTACCAGAAACTGAACTTGAATTAGAGTTTGTAAACAGTTTTTTCAAAACATCTTCTTCCATCCCTATTCCCGTATCTGTGATACAAACCTCCACCATCTTATCTTTGAGTTGAGCACTTACTGTTACAAATCCTTCTTTCGGGGTATATTTAATAGCATTTGTAACCAGATTTTGAAGAATAGAACGAAGCATTAATGTATCTGCGCTAACATAGATATCGAAAGGGACTTTATTTTCAAGAACAATGTTTTTTTGAAGAGCATTGGCCTTTAACAATTCGAAACTCTGATCCACTATTTGAAACAAATTAAGTTTTTCAGAATTAAAACTTACTTTTTCCCTTTGCATCTGGGCCCATTCAACCAGTTCATTCAGCTGCTGAAGAATTTGGTTCGAGGTACGATGGATGATCTTCGCCAAAGGCTGGACCTTATCAAAAATAGATTTTTCAGCATCCTGGCCTAATTTATCTGATGAGATCATCAATGCTGTTATGGGGTTACGGAGATCATGAGAAATAACAGAAAGAAATTTATCCTTTGATAAATTCAGATCTTTAAGTTCATGATTCAGATTTTCCAGTTCGCAAGTTCTTTCAAAAACCCGTTTCTCAAGGTCCTGATTTAAGAGAAAAAGATCGTCATTTATTCTGATCAGTTTTTCTTCCTGCCGAAGTAATAGCTGAGCTTTTTCATAAAGATCCTCATTTGCTCTCCTTAATTCCTCTTTCTGGGCTTCTAATGCTTCTGATAAGATTATTAAGTCTGCTGTCCGTTTTTCTTTTTCATCGTTTTGAAGAATAAGTTCTTTGTTAGCAATGATTAATTCTACCGTTTGTGTTTTTAATTTTTCAGAAATAGCTTTTTTTTCTTTCCTTTCTTCTGTGTCCTTTAGTGCCCGGTTAATTTTTGTGCTTAATGTAAATAATTTATCCTTTGGCGTATAATCGGTAACACCATTCTTAATAAGCTCGACAGCATTTTCCTCACCGATGACACCAGAAACAATAATAAAAGGAATGAGAGGAGAAATACTTTGTGTAATGTGGAAAGCACTAACTGCATCAAAAGCAGGAAGCGAATAATCGGATAGAATTATATCAGGATTAAAGTTTTGAAGAGCGATCTCAAAATCCACACGGGTTTGAACAATTTCAGAAGTGAAAATCAATCCTGATTTTTTCAATTCACGTTGAAGCAAATCAGCATCACTTCTGTTGTCTTCAAGAATAAGAATTTTAAGATCAGCAGTCATTATTTCATACTATTTGAATACCTGCATAGCGTAACACATAAATTTATTCCCATCCAAGTATCAAAAAATTAATGATTATGCACTATTCTCATTCAAAGAATATTCCCGTAAATTTTGTGAGTCTTTCTTTAAAAAATTCAGAAAGAATCTAATCTCAGAAATCTTATATATCCCGGTTTAATTTCAATAGTATATCCTGTTGACTGGATTATTTTAAATTGCTTTATATCAATGAGCTGGCTCATTAATTATCATCCAGTACATCCCAATCTCCTTAATAGCATTAAAAAATTTATTGCTGTCAACCGGTTTTACGATATAGCTATTGGCTCCCAAAGCATAGCATTTTTTCACATCAGGATCTTCATTAGATGAAGTTAGAATTACTACTGGAATGGATTTATAGCCTGGATCCAATTTTACTTTTTCCAGTACCTGCATTCCTGTTAGTTTTGGCATCTTAAGGTCGAGCAATAGCAGTTTTGGCTTTTCATTTATATTGCGCGAAGCATAAATACCTCTGCAATAAATAAAATCCAGAGCTTCAGCCCCATCTTTAACATGATGAAGTTTGTTTGTAAAACCACTTTTGGTAAGGGCACGAATGGTGAGCGTTGCATCATCTATACTATCCTCGGCAAATAAAATTTCAACACCATCGTAATTCATATACTTTTTTTTTAATATTATTAATCGGTAAGCTTAATTCAGGATTCAGGCTGGAAGGCTGAAATAAAAGCAAGCCCCTTCATTTAATTTTGATTCTGCCCAAACCGTACCATTATGCCGGCTCACTATTTTTTGAACAATGGCAAGACCAATGCCAGTCCCCTCAAATTCTTCCTGTGAATGTAATCTCTGAAAAACCCCAAAAAGCTTATCATAATATTCCATATCAAATCCCGCGCCATTATCCTTCACAAAATAAACAACTTGCTTTTCTTTTACATATGATCCTATTTCAATACAGGTTTTAGGTTTATATTTTGAATATTTTATGGCATTGGAAAGTAGATTGATCCAAACTTGTTTGATCAGTGATTGATCTCCCTTTGAAGGCAAAAGCACATTCATCTTAAATTCCGGAATATTTTCATCTTCATCAAATAATAATTCATCCATTACCATTGAAACAAGAGCCGCCATATTTATTTCTGAAACTGTAACCTGTTTTCTTCCCAATTTTGAAAATGCAAGCAGATCGTCAATCAGTTGCCCCATTTTCTTTGAATTGTACATTATTGAGTCCAGAGCTTTTGTTCCATCTGAATCAAATTTATCACCATAATCCTCCTCCAAAATCTTTGCATATCCATTGATAGCTCTGATTGGAGACCTTAAATCGTGAGATACTGAATAGGAAAATGATCCGAGTTCTTTATTTGCTGATTCCAGCTGAGCAGTTCGTTCAATCACTTTTTGCTCTAACTCGTCGTTCAGTTTGCGAATATCATCTTCCGCATGTTTAAGTTCTCTGTTGGCAATGACCAACTCAGCTGCACGCTTCTCCTTCTCATCATTTTGAAAGGCCAGTTCCCTGTTTGCAATCACTAACTCGGCAGCACGCTTTTCTTTCTCATCATTTTGAAAGGCCAGTTCCCTGTTTGCAATAACTAATTCTGCTGCACGCTTTTCTTTTTCATCGTTTTGAAAGGCCAGTTCCTTGTTAGCAATCACTAACTCGGCAGCACGTTTTTCTTTCTCCTCGTTTTGAAAGGCCAGTTCCCTGTTAGCAATAACTAACTCGGCAGCACGTTTTTCCTTCTCTTCATTCTGGAAGGCAAGTTCTTTATTAGCAATAACTAACTCTGCGGCACGCTTTTCTTTTACTTCGTTTTGAAAGGCAAGTTCTTTGTTTGCAATAACTAGCTCTTCTGCACGCTTTTCTTTCTCATTATTTTGAAAGGCAAGTTCTTTATTTGCAATGCTTAACTCTGCAGCGCGCTTTTCTTTCTCTGCATTTTGAAAAGCAAGTTCTTTGTTAGCTACGACTAACTCTGCTGCCCGTTTTTCCTGCACTTCGTTTTGAGAAGCAAGTTCTGTATTAGCAATGCTTAGCTCATCAGATTTATTTCTATTATCCATATATGGTTTTAACAATATGTTTAGTACTAAAACTGCGGTGCTGCTTGCTACTGAAGAGAGAGTTTTACGAAAGATACACTTAAAAAACTAATTAGATTTTTTTAAGACTGGTGTATTATTCTAATAAACGTTTGTAAGTCATAAATCAGTTGGCAAAATTTCTTTAAATTAAATTAAATTAAAGTTCTTTAAACGATAAAATTCATCTTGAATATTTGCTTATTTTCATTCAGTAAAAAATCATACAGGTTTTTGACTGTTATTACCTGTAGAATGGCAAATCAAAACTTCAATTTCTACCTCTTATTTCCAAATTAAAATCTAATTTACGAGACATCACTTCACCATATTCTAAAGAATACAGCTTAGAAATAATTGTAAGAAATTATTATATTTAACTCAGGATAGGCTTTGTAATTGTACACTTCCAAAGATATCCAACAATTAATTTTTCTCTCTCTTTTCTACCGATGAGTATTGTATTCATCGTTTATGCCTCTTGTATAAGAGTTTTACGTCGTTTACCTGTTATCTAATTTCTTAAATATGCATTCATCAGTCCCAAATTACATCATTGCTATTGGCGCATCTGCCGGTGGGATGGATGAAATTAATTTATTTTTCGATCACACTCCATTAGACGGTGTAGCTTACGTCATTATCCAGCACCTTTCCCCCAATTTTAAAAGCCGCATGGTTGAATTATTAGCCCGGCATAGTAAGCTCATTGTCCTGGAAGCTGAAAATGAGATGAAGGTTATTTGTAATAAAGTTTATCTAATTCCTCATAATAAATTCATGACCATCAGTAATGGAAATTTATACCTGAGTGATAAAGAAAATATAAAAGGTCCTCATTTAACGATCAATACTTTTTTTGATTCACTTGCCACTGATTATGGTAAAAAAGCAATTGGTATCATTCTTTCGGGATTGGGAAGCGATGGCACAGAAGGGATCAAAGCCATAAAAAAAGCAGGCGGTATGGTAATTGCCCGTAACCCTGCAAATTCTGAATTTGGCAGTATGCCGTCCAGTGCAATTGCAACCGGCTTAGTTGATTTTGTTTTGGATCCTGAACTGATGCCTACTGCTATTGAAGACTATGTTAATCACACAGAAGAGTTATTAATCGGCAGTCATGAAGACGAAAAATACTTAAAAGCTATCATCGACCTGATCAAAGAAACTTCACCACTGGATTTTTCTGATTATAAACAAACTACCATACTCAGAAGAACCAAAAGAAGGGCTTCTCACGGAAATTTTAAATCCTTAGCTAATTACCTGAGTTTTCTTAAAAAAACACCTGAAGAAGTTGCAGCTCTTGCAAAAGAGTTTCTGATCAGCGTTACCACATTTTTCAGGGATAAAGAAGCTTTTGAATTCATAGAGAAAGAGGTTTTTCCAGATATTTTAAAAAAGCTCGTTCCCGGAGAAGAATTGAAAATATGGATTGCAGGATGTGCAACCGGAGAAGAAGCCTATTCAATGGCCATATTACTACATGAGCAACTTACAGGAAAATTTGAAGATACCATTGTAAAGATATTTGCCACAGACATTGACAGTACTGCTTTACTTCATGCAGGAAAAGGATTGTATAATGCTACTATTTCTAAAGATATTTCATCTGAGCGTTTGCAAAAATATTTCATTAAAGAGGGTGATAAATACAAAGTCAGTCAGCAAATACGCAAAATGGTAATTTTTGCACAACATGATCTGGTTAAAAATGCACCCTATTGTAATATGCAGTTTATTAGTTGCAGGAATTTGCTCATCTACATGGCACCGCTACTACAAAAGAAAATATTTACCATGCTCCTATTCGGACTTAAAGTGGATGGATACTTATTTCTAGGTTCCAGTGAAAATCCTATGCCCATTCTAAAAAACTTAGAGGTGGTTAATAAGAAATGGAAGATCTATAAAAATCTAAAAGTGAAAAGAGGTTTTAATTTTGATGCATTTTCTCTTCCGAATCTGTTGGATATTAAACATACCCCTTCTCATTCCGTTACTGCAGAAATTGACAAAAATATAAATACTGCATTGGCTGAAGCAATGCATACAAGTTTAGCCAAAGACCTTGATTACCTGACAGTTTGTGTGAATGAAAATAATCAGGTAATAAGTTTCTATGGCGATACTTCAACTTATTTACTTCAAAAACATTTCACTTCAAACCTCACAGAACTTTTACCGAAGCCTTTGGCGATTGTTTATAAAACACTAAGCATCAATACACTAAAAGAAAATAAAAAAGTAGAAGTCAGGGGAGTCAAGATAAAACAAGGCAAAAAAATTCTCAAAGTTAATCTGTCTGTTAGTCCCCTGGAAGTTAAAGATGAACATAAATTATTAATGGTAATTTTTACAAAAGATCACAGCGTTGATATAAAAAATGATATCGAATACGATGAGACCATTTATCTTGATCAATATACTAAAAGCCTGGAAACAGAGGTCAAGGAATTAAAAGACAAGCTTAATTCTTCCTACGAAAAGCTTGATGCATTAAATGAAAACATGCAATCCTTTAACGAGGAGCTGATTTCGGCCAACGAAGAAATGCAGAGTACCAATGAAGAAATGCAATCAGTAAATGAAGAATTGCATACCATTAATTCTGATTACCAGTTGAAAAACAAAGAGCTGCTGGAAATGAATGATGACCTGAACAATTATTTCCGGAGTAACATCAACGGACAGCTATTTATTAACAAGAATCTTGAGTTAATGAAATTTTCACCCGGCACTGTAAAGCAAATAAACCTTTTAGGCACGGATATTGGAAGACCTCTAAGTAACATATCAACAAACATAAAATTTGAAACCATTATTGATGATGTTAAGCAGGTATTAAAAGATGGGAATATCATTACTAAAGAGATCGAGACTAATAATGGCAAGTGGTATCAAATTATGACTATGCCATATGTAGAACAAGCTACCAATAACAACATTGGTGCAATCATTACTTTCAATGACATTACAGAGTTGAAAAACAAGCAGTTTGAAATTGATAAAAAGAATATAATTTTGCTCAGAATTAACACAGACCTTGATCATTTTATTCATGCTGCGTCTCATGATCTATTAGCTCCACTAGCTAATATTGAAACCAGTATCAGCATTATGAATAAAATAACATTGACAGATGCAAAGCTGATGGACTTTTTAAAGGTCATCAATAATTCTGTAAAAAAATTCCGCGAACTGATTACAGAAATAGCCACTATTGCCAAGGTTGAGAGTGAGATGACCGCAATGGAAATGGTTGACTTTGATGATGTAATAGCCAATATAGAATGGAGCTTAGAAGATAAGATCAAAGCATCATCCGCAGTAATTACAAAAAATCTGGAAATCAGACAAATCCGTTTTTCAAAAAAGAACCTTAGAAGCATTCTATTCAACCTGATTTCAAATGCTATAAAATTCAATGGTGGCAAAGCTCCCGAAATTACAATTCATACATGGAAACAGGGTGACAACATTGTTATATCGGTAAAAGATAAGGGCATAGGAATCTCTAAAGATGACTTAGACAAAATATTTAACATGTATGGCCGGTTGAACCAGAGCGTTGAAGGACATGGGATAGGGCTTTATCTCGCTAAGAAAATTGTAAATGCAACAGGAGGGGAAATAATTGTTGAAAGTGAACCGGGGAAAGGTTCCAATTTCATGATACATTTAAAAACAGAAGCTAAAAATCTGGCATAAACACATTTTTAATTAAGGTTATCTATATTTTTAAAAGAATACGGAGCCAGATAGCAATTTATTGAACGATTAGTTCACATTTTAATATGAGAAAAAAAATCCTGATTTTGGATGATAATACAGACATTCTCGAAATTCTAACACTCCTCTTAACAGAGTTCGGCTATGAGGCAAAACCTTTAAGCTCCGGAGAGAGGGTATTTGAAGAGATAAAAGAATTTCAACCCGACTTACTATTAATGGATGTAATGCTGGCTAATATGAATGGCCTGAAAATTTGCAAAGACATCAAAGAAAATATTCATACAGCTATGCTACCGGTCATCCTAATGTCCGGTTCACATGATCTTGCCAATATCCTTGATAAAACAGGTTCACCAAATGATTTTCTGGCAAAACCTTTTGATATAGACATTTTACTTTCTAAGATCGAAGATAACATAAGACTTTAATTAAGCTGAAAACAGCAATTACCAGAACCGATTCTTAAGATTTCTGAATATTTTCGCACTCTACGTCGTTTAGCGCAGCGGCTTCGGATTTCCAATAAAATGAAATCTCGCTCTATCCGTCGAGTTTAGCGTAGCACTCTACGGATTTTCAAATAATGAGGATTCTCCTGACTCCTCAGATCATAATAAATAATCAACCGAACTGTCTGTTGAGTTTCCACCGACTACCAAAATTGATTTTTCAGAACAACGAATCAAACTGCTATACAGTTTTAACGCAGCGTCTCTACCTTTAGTAAAAAAATGCTAAATTCAATTTATATCAAATTACCTGATCATTGAATCTGTTAAAACTATATCGCCTCCTCTTTACTTTTCTTCTTGGAATTTTTACTGGTGAAAGCTTTGGTCAGGAAAAGACAATAGAAGAACAATTAGACTATTCAAACAAGATTCTTAATTCAGTTTCAACTGAAAAGGTTCATCTCCATTTAGACAAGCCTTATTATGCATCGGGCCAGACGGTATGGTTTAAGGCGTATCTAATAAATGCCGATAAGCGTCCTTCTACATTGAGTAAGATTCTATATGTGGATTTAATTGATAGTCAAAATAGCATTATAAGATCACTTAAGCTTCCAATAAGTGCAGGTCTTGCTACTGGGGACATCTGGCTATCTGACACCCTAAAAACCGGTAATTATAGAATTAGAGCATACACACAATGGATGAGAAACTTCGGAGAAGCTGCCTTTTATAACCAAACTATATACGTTGGTAATATACTTTTTGAAGATATCATCACCCAATCAGTTAAATCAGATACACTTTTTGGAAGTTCGAATCAAATTGAAAACAGCATTAATAAATCTTCTGTTTTTAAAAGCACCTCAAATATAATCCAGATTCAATTCTTCCCTGAAGGTGGAAATTTAGTCGACAGCATACGCTCAAATGTGGCCTTCAAAGCTACCGGTCCTAATGGACTTGGCATTGATTTTATCGGCTATGTACTTGATGAGAAGGGTACAAGAGTTGCTGATTTCCAATCAGAACACGCCGGAATGGGGAAATTCAGGCTAACTCCATATGGTACAAGTCATACAGCAGTTATTGCGTTGAATGGTGAAAAGTTTAGGATCATGCTACCCAAAGCTGAGAAGGAAGGTTATGTGCTCACTGTTTTGAAAGAAGACGATAACAATTTGTTTATAAGGGTAAGCAGAAGTAATAGTATTTTCAATAAAAACCGCAATCAGCAGTTATCCCTGGTAGCGCAGAGTGGTTCACAGATTTATAACCTATCCAAATTCAATATCAGTAATCAGTTTGTTGATGTAACTTTTCCAAAACAAGAGTTACCGACAGGTATCAGTCAATTAACCTTATTTGATCAACACAGTATTCCAAGAGCCGAGAGATTGGTATTTATTCAGCATCAGGATCAAATTAAACTGATTCTTTCTTCAAATAAAAAACTCTACCAGCAAAGAGAAAAAGTGGTGATGGAATTGAGTGCTTCTGCAATAGGCAGTCAGCCAATAATTGGAAGTTTTTCTATTTCGGTAACAGATCTGAATCATGTTCCAACTTCAGAGTTGGATGCAAATACAATCTTATCAAATATTTTGATCAAGTCTGAACTGAAAGGATTTGTTGAAAAACCTAACTATTACTTTCAGGACACCTCTATCCTAAGAAGAAAGCATCTTGACAATCTGTTACTTACTCAGGGATGGCGTAATATCAGTTTAAAGCAGATATTTAATAATGATACTTTAGCCAGGAGTTCATATCAGGCAGAAAAGGGTATAAATATCAGTGGCATAGTTACCATGAGAGGAAATACAGTGGCAGGTGGAAAAGTGAGTTTATTTACACCTGAAGGTGGTATTTTTCTCGATACCGTAACAAATCATGAAGGTAGATTTAAATTTGAAAACTTAGTTTTTGCAGATAGTACACGCTTTATCTTACAAGCCAGAAGCTCAAAAGAAAAGGACAATATGCAGATAAGGCTTGACAAAACTCCATTTCAGGAAGCAGGCACCAATTTTAATTATTTTGGGATTGAAAATAAAGTAAATAATGAGTTTCTGACCTATTTGAAGGATAACAGAGATGAATTGGAGGGGTTTAATAAGAAGGAAATAATGATTCGGACCAAAATGCTGAATGAAGTGGTCGTGAAAGCAGTAAGGAATTACAAAAATATTGAAGGCTCCAGCAAATTGGGATCAACACCTGCAGATTTCGTGTTCAGGCAGGAGGATTTGTCAGGTAGTGAACTAGGGTCGGCATTAGAAGGTAAAATTGTGGGACTAAATATAAAATATGACCCCGGAAGCAAAAAAACAACTGCATCGTTATCCAGGAATAATTTGTTAAATAAAAGCCCTGCGATGCGATTGTTTGTAGATGGGGCAGATTGGGGAGATGATTTAAATGCCATAAATGTAAGTGATATAGCCATGGTTGAAGTCTTAAAGGGTGGGGCAAATGGAGCAATATATGGCAATAATGGTTTCGGAGGAGTAATATTAGTAACTACTAAATTATTTGCAGGATTACCTGCAGATATCATTCAAGAACCAAAGGGAATTATCAAATTTACACCCGTAGGATATACGATCACTCGTGAATTCTATTCACCGGATTATAATTCACCTGATAATAAAGGGGATATTAAAGATCTAAGATCTACTGTTTATTGGAATCCTGATTTGTTCATTAACAAAGGTAAATCATTGACACTTGAGTTCTATACTCCAGATAAGTCTGGAAAATACCAAGCTATTGTTGAAGGTTTAGATTATCTAGGCAGATTTGGGAGGCAGATTTATACATTCAATGTTAAATGATAAACCCCTCCGTTAATAGAATTAGCCCATATTTTATGTTACATCCTTTTATCAGGATATGATATTTGTTAATCAATCAATCCCTTTTCGCATTCTTCTGCAATTTTCCTGAACTTAAATTTTTACGAAGAATATTTCTAAATTTAATAATTAAGCATTTAGGAATATCTTTAAAAGCAAGCACAATAGGTCTTAAACAGATAAGCAAAAAGCAACCATGCACAATTCCAGAAGAAAATTCATTCAGAACACCATGCTCATTGGAGCAGGGATCAGCATGCCACATATACTGAGCGCTTCAGATTTTGGCTTATTTACCAGAACTATCAAAGCATCTGATCAAATCAATTTCGGTCTCATTGGCTGTAAAGGAATGGGCTGGTCAAATATGAATGCACATCTGAAACTTCCTCAGGTAAATTGTGTGGCACTGGCAGATGTTGACCAGAGTGTACTTGATCAGCGGACGGAAGATGTATTTAAACTTCGCGGAAAGCGTCCGAAGCAATACAAAGATTATCGCAAATTGCTTGAAGACCCGAACATTGACGTGGTAATTATCGGCACTCCGGATCATTGGCACTGCCTGAATATGGTTGATGCTGTTTCAGCAGGCAAGCATGTGTATGTAGAAAAACCCATCGCCAATACCATCGAAGAATGCCAGATCATGGTCAGGGCGCAACAGAAATATGGAAAAATAGTGCAGGTAGGTCAGTGGCAACGTTCCGGATCGCAATATGCCGAAGCTATCGACTATGTAAAATCAGGCAAATTAGGGCAGATCCGTTTGGTGAAGTGCTGGGCCTATCAGGGCTGGATGAAACCGGTACCGCAGGTTGCCAATAGTCCGGCGCCGGCAGGAGTAGATTATACGATGTGGTTAGGACCTGCACCAAAACGTGACTTTAACCAAAACCGTTTTCACTTTAATTTCCGGTGGTTTTGGGATTATG
Source organism: Daejeonella rubra (assembly GCF_900103545.1). Taxonomy (GTDB): domain Bacteria; phylum Bacteroidota; class Bacteroidia; order Sphingobacteriales; family Sphingobacteriaceae; genus Daejeonella; species Daejeonella rubra. Next base: position 17,341 of record NZ_FNHH01000028.1, on the reverse strand, counting down.
CCGGTGGCTTGATGACTGATTGGGGTGTTCATGAAATTGATATTGCCTTATATGCAATGGGTGTAAAAGCACCCAAATCAGTGATGGCTTCGGGTGGGAAGTTCGCTTATCCCGATGATGCTTCCGAAACTCCCGACACATTACAAACAGTATATGAATATGAAGGTTTTAACATGCTGTGGGAACATGCTACAGGCATAGACGGAGGCAATTATGGTTCTACGGAAGGCATCGCATTTATAGGAAACAATGCAACACTGGTGGTCAATCGCGGAGGCTGGAAAGTCATCCCGGAAACAGAAAATAAAGATGGTAAACGTGTCAATAAAACAGAGGAAGTTCCTCATAGTAAGCCAATTACAAACGCTCATGAATCACATGCTGTCAATTTTGTCGATGCCATTACAAACAATGATATTTCTCGCCTAAAATGCGGCATCCAAACAGGAAGTATTGCAGCGATCAATGCGCAAATGGGAAATATAGCCTATAAAACAGGTAAAAAAGTGTATTGGGATGCCGCAAAAAATCAATTTACAGATGCTGAAGCTAATCAGTTGATGAAAGCCCGCTATAATAATGGCTGGCAAGTACCAAAAGTTTAAATAGGATTGATTTCCTGGTGATATGTTAACATATAATTCAGCATAAAAGATCAAGAGGATCAGCTTTTCTGGTCAGAATGAATCAGAAACCCATTTCCATGTAATAATCTCATTGTATTTCCATAATATTATTCTCCTTGTATATATTTGTTAAAAACCAATAAATAAACATGAAAAAAGCAATCGTTTTATTAATGATCACAGGTCTTTTCAGTGCATTCACAGCATGTGCACAAAGACCTAGCCCAGCGGCTAAAGTTTCTGAAACCACCACTGCAGGTGTAAAGATCACCATCGACTACAGCCAGCCGGCAGTAAAAGGAAGAACCATCGGAAAAGATATTGCTCCTTTCGGTAAAGTATGGCGTACAGGCGCTAACGAAGCTACCTGGATGGAAGTTAGTAAAGATGTAAAGGTTGAAGGTAAAGCCTTGAAAGCTGGTAAATATGGTATCTGGACTATTCCCGGAGAAAAAGAATGGACCATCATCTTTAACAGCAAATCAAACATTAGCGGAACAGAATACAACCAGGCTAGTGATGTAATGCGTGTTGTGGTGAAGCCTGGTAAATCAGCAAGTTTTTCTGAGCGCATGACCTTCAAGATCGCCAAAACAGGTGTAGTTTCTCTGATCTGGGGCGACCACCAGGTAAATTTCAATGTAAAATAATTAAAACTCCATGAAGCCCTGATTGTCAGGGTTTCATGGTTATTAAATTGCTATCTGATCAGTGTTATATAGCCTGATTTTGAATATAGCTTTGAATTCCGAATTCCTTCAAATACCCAATAATACACGCCGGTAGGCACCTGGGTATTTTCCTTTAATCCCTTCCAGTAATTATTGATATCAGGAGTAGTATAAACTACATCTCCCCAGCGGTTAAATATTCTAAATTCCCTGACCTTGATCTCGCTGTTTATCAATACCGTTAATTCATCATTCACCAGATCACCATTGGGCGTAAAGGCATTGGGTATTGCAATTTCGGGTACAAAAATTTCAACAACAGCAGGTGTTATACTGATACAGCCTCCATTGCTGGCAGCTTGAATAAAATAAGTTCCACCCTTATAGATCCTGTCCGGAGTCCGAAGTGGTATTGTAGCTGCACGGTCCATCCAATATGAATAGATCAGGTCAGGCAAAGGAGTATAGGCAGTAGTCAGATCCACAGTTTCAGGGTAATTAGCGGTCAATGTTTTGTTAAAAGTAACAGCGGGCACTTCAACAATGGTCACCTTTGTAGGTAAGATCAGCTCACATCCTGAGGAACTGCGCCCTTTAACATAATATATTCCACTTTCAGAGACCACATTGGGATAAAGTAAAGGTACGGTCGCCTGACTATTCCTCCAGTATGTATAAGACAGATCGGAGCTATTACCCACTTTTAATGCAATGTCTGTAAGATCCACAGCAAGACATCGGGGTAATGGGTCACGGATATTCATTTCCATGCCCTGAATGACCGTATACAGGGTCTGCGTACACCCTAAGCCAGGATAAGGCACCATCTCAATGCCAATCTTTGTCCCAATTGGTGGCACTGGTGAAATAACCAGACTATCCGATGTTCCAAGATCAGTTTGAGTAGCTTCGTCAAACCAACGGTACCCGAAAAATCCCGAAAGTGCTTTCAGGGTAATGGAACTGGTTTCGGGACAGGTAATATTCCCGGTTACAGGTATGGAACAATTTTCATTAAAATCGATATAGGCATATCCAAAATGCCCCCCGCGGGAACAGTCATTAGCAGTAAATTCGAGGCGTATTGTTTGTCCGCGGTAACTGGAAAGATTGACCAAAACGGGTGCCCATGGTTTATATAGTACCCTTGGATCGCGGGATGATACCTTAAAACCCGGCAAGCCTCCCTGGGCCACAAACTCAAAGGAACCACAATCCGTTGGACGATCTGACAAAGGATTAAAAACACGCGCTGTAAATCTTGGCTGCTCATCCTCATCATGACCCGGATTCTGAAATACGACCGCATAACTAAAAATGATAGAATATGACTCCACATTTAAGGGAACACTGATGGTATAACTGATACGTTCGACCCCTCTTCCAGTAAGATCGTTGCCTAATTGCACTACATATTCACTGCCATTTGGGGCATTCAATGAAAAATTACCGTAGTCATCCCTGCGGTCTGTCCTTTTGATCAGGGTATGCTGCCCTGGAACTGAACCGCTAAAATTAAGTGAAACTATTGGAGGTCTGACTGCATTGATGAAGCGTTCTCCTGTACCGGAGATTTCACCATAATAAGATTCCCAGTTCGCGAAGGTACCAGATTCAAAACCTATATTCTGCGGACATTCTGTAACTACCTGAGCTTGTACCTTTTGCAGGGCAAGCATAAGCAGAATCAGAATTAACAGCCTCTTGAACATTTCAATTTTATAAATAGCTCTGCATTGCGTCAAATGGCCGCAAAATCATCCGCATAATGAATACATTAATTTACGAAGATTTTCCGATGCAAAGTTATTATTGAATGCGGCATAATGATTACTGATAAAATGGAGTTTAGGTTGCCTGATTAAAAAGGTTGCTTAGGAAAATAAATGACTATACCTAAGCCGGCAAATAGCCTGATAGTTTTAGAACAGGAAATCAACAGTCGGTCGAAATTGATTCAAGCAGAAATTGAAGGCAAATAAAAAACGAATTTCAGGCAATTATCTGGCTGATCCCTGCAGATACTTAAGCATCAGTTCTGCTGCACGACCGGAGGCACCCGGGGCACCCATACGAACTGCCAGCTTATCATACTTTTGCATCATAGCTGCCCGATACTTCTGATCATGTAAAATAAGATCAAGTTCATCACCGATCTTTTTACCGGAACAATCTTCCTGAATAAGTTCTTTCACCACGTCATCATTCATTACCAGATTGACCAGTGAAATGTATTTGATATTGACCAGCATACGGGCAATGCCGATTGATATTGGATTACCTTTGTAAACAACAACCTGAGGAGTTTTCAAAAGCGCTGTTTCAAGGGTAGCTGTACCGGAAGTAACTACCGCGGCTTCAGCATTCATTAATAAATTATAGGTTGCATTAACAATGACAGGTATCTTTTTATCGCCCAGATATTTCTGATAATCCTTTTCAGAGAACGATGGCGCCCCGGCAATGGCAAACTGACAATTGGGAAAGCGATCGGCGGTCTTCAGCATTTCAGGTAAAACCCTGTCCAGCTCCTGCCTCCTGCTCCCTGGAAGCAGGGCAATCAAAGGCCTTTCATCCAGGCCATTAGAAAGCCTGAATTGTGAATCAGGTTGGTTAGATTCAATTGCATCAAGAATTGGATTTCCAACATAATCAACTTCCATACCCCATGTTCTGTAAAACTCTACCTCAAATGGGAGGATACAAAACATACGGTCGACAATCTTTTTTATCTTAAGAACCCGCTTTTGGTTCCAGGCCCAAACTTTCGGGGAGATATAGTAAAACACAGGGATACCCTGTTTTTTTGCAAAGTCAGCGATCTTCAGGTTAAAACCAGGAAAATCGATCAGGATTAGTACATCCGGTTTATTTTCCAGGATATCCTGTTTGGCCAATTTGATATTCTTCAGGACAGTGCCCAAATTCGCGATCACCTCAATGAAACCCATAAAAGCCATTTCTGAATAATGCATTTTCAGGGTTCCACCTTCAGCCTTCATCAGATCGCCCCCAAAATATCGGAATTCAGCTTCGGAATCGTGCTGCTTCAATGCTTTCATCAGGTTTGACCCGTGCAGATCGCCTGAAGCTTCACCAGCAATTAGGTAATAATTCATGGGCAGGAATAATTAAAAATCCCATGTATTTAAAAGCGGAATAGCATGGTGCGCAGTCATATCAAACTGTACCGGAACTACCGATACAAAGCCATTATCCAATGCCCATACATCGGTATCTTCACCATGGTCGTTATTCTGAAATACTCCTGTCAGCCAGTAATATTTTCTTCTGTTCGGATCGGTACGCTCGTCAAACTCTTCAGCCCATTTGGCATTTGCCTGTCTGCAGATCTTGATGCCTTTTATGCCTTCCCCTCTCGGGAAATTCACATTCAAAAGAGTCCCTAATGGCAACCCGTGATTTAATACCTGTTTGGTTATGGATTCAATATATTTTATACAATTGCTAAAGTCGGCTTCATATGAAAAATCATCAAATGAAAACCCGATGGAAGGAATACTTTCTATAGCTCCTTCAACTGCTGCCGACATGGTGCCGGAGTAGAGCACATTGATGGAATTGTTAAGTCCGTGGTTGATTCCCGACACACAAAGATCAGGCTTCTTCCCCTTAAAAACCTTGTTCACAGCAAGCTTCACACAATCTACCGGGGTTCCTGAACATTTATACATTTCCACACCTTCATACAGATCAACCTTATCAAGGCGTAATGGCTTGGCAATGGTAATAGCATGCCCTGTACCTGATTGCGGGCCATCAGGAGCCACAACAACTACATTGCCAATAGTTTGCATAACTTCAATCAGGACCTTTATTCCGGGAGCTGTAATTCCGTCGTCGTTCACGACCAGTATGGTTGGTTTTGATTTTTTCATTGGTACGAAAATACGAAATTTTCCGGTGGTTCCTTACGGTTCCAGTGGTTGGTGTTCTCAGCAACCACCCCATTTGTGAGGCTTTTGTTGATGAAAACTTCAACTAAAGAGAAATCTCCATAGAGGAGTCCGAAGATTCCTCTTCATTTGCAAATCCGTCGCTGCGCTTAACTCGACCGACAGTACGTTGCAAAAACACCGACCGCAGGAAAACCTACCGACAGGGTGGCTCGCCAAGACGCTAAGGCGCAAAGGTTTACAGATTATTCATGAACATTCGTTTTATATTCTGCAATCGCGTCTTTGCGTCTTAGAAAGATTCTTTCTTAACCTAAACCTAGAGCCAATTTTGTGCCTTACTCACAAAGTTTCCTCACCTGCTAAAGGGCAGGATTCGGAATGACATTCGTTTTAGTTTGATTTAATTTTTTCAGGCACATTAGCTTGTGCTAAAGGAGAACACCAACCAAAGGGAGAGGATAAAAAACCCCCGCTGATATGATCAGCGGGGGTTTCATTGTATTCTATAAGCTTTTAAGCCAGTCGATCACACCTTCGCGTGTCTTACCTGTTTTCTGTTGTAACTTTCCGTAGAGTTCATCTTCTTTTCCCTCTTCATACTTCAGATCATCATCTGTAAGGTCGGCATAAGACTGCTTCACTTTGCCTTTTAACTCATTCCACTTTCCCTTTAATTCTAACTTATCCATGATGCTGTTTTCTAATTTGTGTTAAAGAATAACAAACAGCAACCGAAAAGGTTTTAAAAATTACAGGTCGGCGGCACCCTGTTTGATCTCTTCAACAACATTAGGATCCAATAAGGTTGAGGTATCTCCGAGATTGGCGATATCACCTTCTGCAATCTTCCTTAATATCCTTCTCATGATCTTTCCTGAGCGGGTCTTCGGCAAACCTGATACAAACTGAATCTTATCTGGCTTGGCAATTGCACCGATGATACGTGCAACGGTCTGAAGAATATCTCTTCTTGTAAGATCATGATCGTGAGTGGAAGTACCAAGGATCACATAAGCATATATTCCTTGTCCCTTGATATCATGCGGATATCCAACAACGGCACTTTCAACCACATCAGCGTGCATGTTGATGGCATTTTCAACCTCAGCGGTACCAATACGGTGACCAGAAACATTGATCACATCATCCACCCTGCCGGTAATTCTGTAATATCCATCCTCATCCCTCAAACAACCATCACCTGTAAAATACATGTTTTTATAGGTTGAGAAATAAGTCAGGCGGCAACGCTCATGATCTCCATAAGTAGTACGGATAATACCCGGCCACGGAAACTTGATACATAAATTACCGCTTACCCCATTCCCAATAAGTTCTGCACCTGCTTCATCTACCAGGCAAGGCTGAACACCAGGCAATGGAAGTGTTGCATAACCAGGTTTTGTTGGAGTGATGCCGGCTATCGGAGAGATCAGTATACCACTGTTCTCTGTCTGCCACCAGGTATCTACGATCGGGCATTTACCTTTACCGATCTTCTCATTGTACCAATGCCATGCTTCTTCATTGATCGGCTCACCTACAGAACCAAGTTTTGTTAATGAACTAAGGTGTTTCCCTTGCAAAGGTTCTTCTCCAAAGCTCATCAATGAACGAATAGCCGTTGGAGCAGTATATAAAATATTTACTTTGTATTTATCAACGATATCCCAGAAACGTCCAGCATCAGGCCAGGTAGGAACACCTTCAAACATCAGGGTAGTCGCTCCCTGTGACAATGGCCCGTATACGATATACGAATGTCCGGTGATCCATCCAATGTCGGCAGTACAGAAGTGCACTTCACCTGGCTGGTATTGAAACACAGTTTTAAAAGTATATCCTGTATAAACCATATAACCTCCGCAGGTATGAACTACCCCTTTTGGTTTTCCGGTTGAACCGGATGTATATAAGATGAACAAAGGATCTTCTGAGTCCATTGGTTCTGCCGGACAATCAGGGTTACCCTGAGTTTCAACCTTTTTAATTTCATCCTCCCACCATACATCACGTCCCTTGATCATCGACACAGGAGTACGGGTACGAGTCAAAACAATGATCCTATTTACAGAACGGCACTGTACAATGGCATCATCAATTATATTTTTAAGTGGAATGTCCTTGCTGCCCCGGAAGCCACCATCTGCGGTGATCACCAAATTACACTGAGCATCGTTAATCCTGTCTGCTATAGATTGGGCAGAAAATCCGCCGAAAACAACTGAGTGGATCGCACCAATCCGTGCACAAGCCAAAACGGCAATGGCCAATTCAGGTACCATTGGCATATAGATACAGATCCTGTCGCCTTTCTTAGCACCATTGTTTTTCAGTGCATTTGCAAACTGAACCACTTTAAAGTGAAGTTCTTTATACGAAAATGAGCGGTAATGTTCTTCAGGATCATTTGGCTCCCAGATCATAGCTGTTTTATCAGCATTCTTCTCCAGGTGACGATCCAGGCAATTCTCCGTTATGTTTAACTTTCCACCAATAAACCATTTCACATTGGGTTCTGTAAAGTTCCAGTCCAGAACTTTGTCCCATTTTTTCTGCCAGTAGAACGTGTCAGCAACAGAACCCCAGAAATTTTCAGGCTCAGCTACACTGTAATCATAAACGCGTTTGTAATCGTCAAAGGAATTAATACGGAGATCCATTTTTTAATTTTTGTTCGGTATGTTTTTAATAAATTTCAGAATACAATTATATCATATTCAGACCTGTTAGCCTAATATAGATGCAAAAAAATTACATAAAATCATGAACTACGGCTGCTTTTAAACTGAAAGACTAAATTTATTAATAAAGTATTGCGTATCTGATTTTTTCTCCTGATATTTGCAAACTCTTTAGAGAATTGAATTAAATAATAAGATACACATATAGTCATGTCGAGAATTTGTGATTTAACAGGAAAAATGGCGATGAACGGTTTCAACGTTTCTAATTCGAACGTAAAAACCAAACGTAAATTTTATCCTAACCTGCATGTAAAAAAGTTTTACATTCCTGAAGAAGACAGATGGATCACGTTGAAGGTTTCTACCTCAGCGATCAAAACCATCAGTAAAAATGGCATCACTGCTGTAATTAATAAATTCCTTAAAAAAGGATACATATAATAGTTATAAGTATTAAGTTATAAGTTTTAAGTAGAGAATATCACAAAACTTACAACTTATAACCTACAACTTACAACGTAAAAAATAATACAATGGCTAAGAAAGGTAATAGGGTTCAGGTTATTTTAGAATGTACCGAGCACAAAGAGAGTGGCATGGCTGGAATGTCTCGTTACGTAACAACAAAAAATAAAAAGAACACTACAGAACGTCTGGAGTTGAAGAAATTCAATCCGGTGTTGAGAAAAGTGACTGTTCACAAAGAAATTAAATAATTAGTAATAAGTTATAAGTTTAAGTTATAAGTATTTTATTAAAGACCTTACAACCTAAAACTTACAACCTAAAACTTAAATAATATACAGAAATGGCAAAGAAAGTAGTTGCAACCCTGAAAACAGGTGCTGGTAAAGAGTACTCTAAAGTAATTACAATGAACAAATCACCAAAAACTGGTGCTTATTCATTCAAAGAAATTATCGTTCATAACGATCACGTGAAAGACGCTATTGCAGGAATTAATACCTCTAAGTAATTTTCACATTGTATTAACAGAAGCCGCCCGCGTATAATCGCCGGGTGGCTTTTTTCATTAGAGTATAATTGTTTTTGAAAGGGTTTGAAGCCTGCCTGAGGCAGGCAGGCTAGTGAATCTTTCATTGCAATACAAATGTTTTGCCTGCATCTGCAGGTTTAGTTAAATTCAGACCTATGGGATTATTTGACTTTTTCAAAAAGAAAGAAAGCAACGTACAGGAACAGGTTGAACTGGACAAGAGCTTAGAGAAAACCAAGGAAGGTTTATTTTCCAAGATCACCAAAGCTGTTGTCGGGAAATCAACCGTTGATGATGATGTTCTTGATGAGCTGGAAGAGATCCTGGTCAATTCAGATGTAGGCGTTCAAACCACATTAAAGATCATTGAGAGAATACAGGCACGTGTTGCACGTGATAAATACATCAATACCTCTGAGCTGAATGAGATACTTCGTGCAGAAATACAAAGCCTGCTTTCAGAGAATAACAGCAATGACTTCAGAAATTTTGAATATGGCGATCATAAGCCTTATGTCATCATGGTTGTAGGTGTTAACGGCGTCGGTAAAACCACCACCATCGGAAAACTAGCCCACAAACTGAAACTTGCAGGCAATAAAGTAGTTTTAGGAGCTGCAGATACTTTCAGAGCAGCAGCAGTAGATCAGCTAAAACTTTGGGCAGAGCGGGTGAACGTACGTATAGTTGCTCAGCCAATGGGGTCAGATCCGGCATCTGTAGCTTTCGATACATTACAATCGGCCGTTGCCAATGGCGATGATGTTGCAATTATTGATACTGCCGGCCGTTTGCATAATAAGGTCGCTTTAATGAATGAGCTGACCAAGATCAAACAGGTCATGCAAAAAGTAGTTCCGGGTGCTCCCCATGAAATACTTCTAGTTCTGGATGCTTCTACCGGTCAAAATGCAATAGAACAATGCAAGCAATTTACACAGGCAACTGAAGTGAATGCGCTTGCACTTACAAAATTAGATGGCACTGCAAAGGGCGGGGTCGTTATCGGAATATCCGATCAGTTTAAAATTCCGGTGAAATACATCGGTGTGGGTGAAGGCATAGAACACCTTCAACTATTTAATAAAAAAGAGTTTGTGGACTCCCTATTTAAATAACAGGGAAGATAAGAATGAAAACAAAAAGCAGTAAAGAGGTTAGCAGGGTTAAGCCAAGGGTAAATGTTATTACACTTGGATGTTCAAAGAATATTCACGACTCCGAAGTTCTGATGGGTCAGTTGCGCGGTAATCAGATGGATGTTGTACACGAAGCCCAAAAACTGAATAAGGATGATATTATTGTGATCAATACCTGTGGATTTATTGACAATGCAAAACAGGAATCCATCGATACTATATTGCAGTACAGCGAATTAAAAGATCAGGGCAAGGTAGGAAAGGTTATCGTAACCGGATGCCTTTCCGAGCGCTACAAACCTGAACTTGAAGCTGAAATAAAAAATGTTGATTCCTTTTTCGGAACCAATGACCTTCAGAATCTGTTAAGCTCGATCGGTGCAGATTATAAACATGAACTGGTAGGCGAACGTTTACTGACCACCCCCTCTCATTTTTCTTATTTTAAGATCGCTGAAGGTTGCAACAGGCCCTGTTCATTTTGTGCGATCCCTTTAATGAGAGGAAAGCACGTTTCCAAACCCATTGATGACCTGGTCAAAGAGGCTAAATACCTGGCTAAAAACGGCACAAAAGAATTGATCCTTATTGCTCAGGATCTGACATATTACGGACTAGACCTTTACAGTAAAAGGAATCTTGCCGATCTGCTGCGCAACTTGTCGGACGTAGACGGTATAGAATGGATCCGCTTACAATATGCCTACCCTTCGGGCTTCCCAATGGATATTCTGGATGTTATGAACGAGCGCTCCAACATCTGCAATTATCTGGATATGCCTTTACAGCATATCAGCGATAATATGCTGAGCTCTATGCGACGTGGAATTACCAGACAAAAAACAATAGATCTTGTTAATTCGATCCGTGATAAAGTGCCTGATATCGCTCTGCGGACAACACTTATCTGCGGATATCCCGGAGAAACGGAAAAAGATTTTGAAGAAATGAAAGAATGGGTATCCGAAAGCCGCTTTGATCGTCTTGGATGTTTCACCTATTCACATGAAGAAAAGACACATGCCCATCTATTAAACGATGATGTTCCAGAAGAAGTAAAACAACAACGTGTCGAAGATATAATGAATATTCAGCAGGAAATTTCTTTTGATATCAATCAGGATAAGGTTGGTAAGACCTATAAAGTACTTATCGATAAAAAAGAAGGCAATTACCTGACCGGCCGGACTGAATTTGATTCTCCAGAGGTTGATAATGAAGTTTTAATTGATGCACGGATTAGCTATGCAACACCAGGGACTTTCGTTCAGGTTAAGATTGACCGGGCAGAAGATTTCGATCTGTATGGTCAGATTGTCAAAATATAGATCTGTTAAGAGGAATTCCGTAAATTCCTCTAATTTCGTTCCAAATGAAGGCGACTTATATTGATTACAGTGAAACCCGCAGTTTTTCCGAAGGCCTGATACGTTATCTGGCTAATGATCCGGAATTAGCGCCCTTCAGTTCTGAAAGGGCCGATATACAGGGTTTCAGAAATTTAATAAACAGAAAAAAAACACTTGCAGGAAGAGATATACTGGTAGGGGTATTGAACGAGCAATATTCAAGAATTGGCCATCCTGCTCACTCCTCAGTTCAGCAAAACATTGAACTGCTCCTAAATGACAATACCTATACCGTTTGCACTGGCCATCAGTTAAATATATTTACAGGTCCGCTTTACTTTATTTTTAAGATCGTGACTGCCATCAACCTGGCAAAAGAATTAAAAAGCAATTTTCCCGATAAAAATTTCGTACCCGTTTACTGGATGGCAACGGAAGATCATGATTTTGCTGAGATCAATCACACCTATATCTCAGGAAAAAAGATCAGCTGGGAACACGAAGCTGCCGGCGCAACAGGAAGGCTGCAAACTGCTGGTATTGAAAAAGCAATCAAAGAATATCAGGCTGTTCTTGGCATTTCTGAAAATGCAGAATACCTGAGCAATCTGATCAGAAAAGCATATACTGAGCACAAAAATCTGGCAGATGCCAGCCGATACCTTGTCAATACTTTATTTGAAAATTATGGTTTGCTCATCCTGGATGCAGATGATTCACGCTTAAAAAAGCAATTTTCTTCGATCATTGCCGATGACATCATCCAGCAGAACAGCTTCAAAAATATTACTGAAGCCAATAACAAACTGGCAGAAAAAGGAATTGAAGCACAGGTAAACCCGAGAGAGATCAACTTTTTCTACCTGCTTGATGGATTGAGAGAGCGTATTGTTTTTGAAAACGAGAAATACAGTATCCTGAATTCAGAGATCAGCTTCAGCGAGGAAAGCCTGAAGCAGGAGATCAATGAACATCCAGAGCGCTTTAGTCCGAATGTAGTGATGCGTCCCCTTTACCAGGAAGTGATCTTGCCCAACCTGGCCTATATTGGCGGAGGCGCAGAAGTTATTTATTGGCTGCAGCTGAAACAGAATTTCGATCATTACGGTGTAGATTTCCCGGTACTACTTTTAAGAAATTCAGCCATGTTCAGTTCTCTAAACCTGGAGAACAAACTCAACCGACTTGACCTTGGCATGAAAGACATCTTTAAAAATGTCGAAGAGTTGAAAAAAGAATGGGTTTTGAACCATACAGAACATTCGCTAAACCTTCATGATGAATGGCAGGAGCTAAGTTCGATCTTTGAAAAGATCAAACTCCGCACCTATAAAATTGATCCGAGCCTTAGTCCTAGTTCAGAAGCTGTAAAAGCAAGATTATACCGGGCGATTAAAAATCTGGAGGTCAAACTAATGAAGGCAGAGAAGAGAAATTTTTCTGATGCCCTTTCACAGATCGACCTGGTGAAAACAAAGCTTTTCCCTAAAGGCGGACTTCAGGAACGTTCCGAAAATTTTGGATTGTTCTATGTGAAGCATGGAAAGAATTTCATTCAAACACTTATTGAAAATTTCAAACCTCTGGATCTGAAATTCACGATCTTAGAGGAGTAGAAAAAGATAAATGACCTATCATACCTTTACAGAAAGTAAGTTAAGAGACTTTACAAGATCCATTTTTGAAAAAATGGGCTGTTCTGCAGAACATGCAGATCTGGCAGCCGATGTACTCATTAAATCAGATCTGAGGGGTATTGACTCTCATGGTGTTGCCCGTCTTACCGGCTATGTACGTTTATGGGAAAAGGGTCGCATCAATGCGAAGCCTGACATTAAAATTGTTCATGAAACACCAACTACGGCAACAGTTGACGGCGATGCAGGTCTGGGCCTTGTGGTTGCTCCTTTTGCAATGAAAGTGGCGATCGAAAAAGCTGAGAAATACGGTTCTGGCTGGGTTTCAGTAAGAAATTCAAATCATTTTGGCATTGCAGGTTATCATACGATGATGGCTGTTGAAAAAGACATGATCGGGTTTGCAATGACCAATGCTAGTCCGCTGGTTGCCCCTACTTTCGCTAATGAACGCTTATTGGGAACAAACCCTATGTGTTATGCTTTTCCTGCCGGGAAATATCCTCCGGTTATTGTTGATATGGCGACTTCTGCCGCGGCAAATGGCAAATTGGAGATCGCTCAGCGTATGGGAAAACCTGTACCTGAAGGCTGGATTCAGGATGCCAATGGAAATCCATCAGTTGACCCTCATGAATTAAAAAAGGGAGGGTCACTCCTGCCCCTGGGCAGCGACAGAGATCATGGCAGTCATAAAGGTTTTGGCCTGAGCGCCACAGTTGATATTCTCTCTGCAGTACTTTCAGGAGCAAACTATGGACCATGGGTGCCTCCATTCGTGGCTTTCATGGAACCGTCCAGTGATCCGGTTGGAAAAGGGATCGGGCATTTTCTGGGCGCTATGCGTGTTGATGGCTTTAGACCTATTGATGAATTCAAGTCACATCTCGACAATTGGATTGAACGATTCAGCTCTGCCAAACCTATCAACGAAGAACAAAAAGTTATTATCCCTGGTCAGCCTGAACTTCAGGCTGAAATAGAACGTCGTAAACATGGTATTCCTCTGATTGAGGAAGTGTGCAATGATCTGAATGAGATCGCCTGTAAATTCGGGCTTCAGAAACTAAGGGACTGAAGTTGTTAAGCTAAATCCTGAGGTTTAAAGTCAGACCTCAGGCATCATTCTTCAAATACTTCTTTGCTAAATAATGTTAAACCTTCAACATAGCATGGTAAAAAAGTTCTTATAAACTATATTAGCAATATATTCCACCTTTAATCAAACGAATGAAAATAATACGTTCACTATTTATTGCTTTTCTTTGCGTTTTTCAGGCAGGTCAGCTGTTTTCACAGGATACGATCAGTCTGAATAATCTAATAGATAAATCACAGAAGATTATTCAGGAATACCCTTATGAGAAAGTTTATCTCCATTTTGATAAGCCATATTACGCTGTTGGTGATACGATCTGGTTTAAGGCCTATGTGGCTACCGGGCAAGACCAGCCATCAGATCTGAGTAAGGTTCTATACGTGGATCTGATATCTGAAAATGACACACTGGTGCGTGCCATGAAGCTTCCTGTAGTAAACACCTCTGCTTATGGCAGTATTACACTCGATCCATTGGCCTATAAATCAGGCAATTACAGAATAAGGGCATACACCTATTGGATGCTGAACTTCAGCGAAGATCTATTCTTCACTAAAAACCTTCCTATTGGTGATGCCATAAACAGAAAGATCATTACCAACATTTCTCTGAACGGTGAGAATGCTGGGACATCACCATCGATAAATGCCAGTATTTTATACCAGGACCCCGATGGAAAGGCCTTCGCCAATAAAAAGGTCAGCTGGAGATTGATCTCCAAATTTGAGACTATTGCACGGGGGAGGGAAACAACTGATGAATCAGGACGATTAGCCTTAAAATTATCTGCAAATCAAAAAGCTGCTTTAGACACCGGCGTTCTTGAAACTGTGCTTGAGGTAGATCCAAGTAGGATGATCACATCTATATTTCCTCTTAAAAATGCATTTGCAGATACTGATATCCAATTCTTTCCTGAAGGAGGAGAGCTAATTGAAAATATCAATACAAAGATTGCATTCAAGGCTATTCAGGAAAAGGGACTAGGAGTAGACGTAAAGGGCGAAGTATTAGACAATACCGGAAAAGTGATCAGTAAACTGGAATCCCAGCATCTGGGGATGGGTGCATTTTCTCTATTGCCGGAATCAGGAAAATCTTATTCAGCCAATCTGACCTTTGCAAATGGAATAAAGAAAACAATTCCTCTGCCGGCCGTTAAATCCTCAGGAATCACCATATCGGTTCTCAATTCAACGCCCAGCAGCATTATGATACAGATCAGTGCGAATCAGGCCTATTACAATGCAAATCAGGACAAGAATTATTATCTGGTTGCACGAAGTAAAGGTGTTATAGCTTTCGCTGCACAGGCAGCATTAAACACCATGACCATTGGAGCCTCTATTCCAAAGAATAAATTTCCGGATGGTATTGTACAAATTACAGTGTTTTCTACAAAAGGAGAACCACTGGCCGAGCGGCTGGTATTCATAAAACATGCTAATATTTCTTCTTTGAACCTGAGTTCAGACAAGAAAGTCTATGGAACAAGACAGGCCGTTAAAATGAATGTATTGGCTAAGTCTAATAACATTCCTGTGGAGGGTAATTTCTCAATTTCCGTCATTAATGAATCAAAGGTACCGTATAATGAAGATGATGAAACTACCATTTTAAGTTCTTTCTTAATTTCTTCCGAGCTGCAGGGTTTTATAGAAAAACCAAATTACTATTTCCACCAGATCAATGATAAAAAAACGGCTGACCTCGACCTGTTAATGATGACCCAGGGGTACCGTAAATTCTCATACAAACAGATCCTTGCCGGAAATGCACCTGTGATCAGTGTCCTGCCTGAGCAGGGAATAGAATTTGCCGGAACACTCAGAACATCTAATGGCATGCCCGTTTCTAATGGGAGCCTGAAACTTGTTGTTCCGGAAAGTCGTTTTTATGCCGAAACAAGATCCAACCTGAAAGGCGAATTCAAATTCGAAAAGGTTATCATACCTGACTCTGCAGAAGCTACGATAAGCGCCAGAAGCCCAACAGCAGCAAGAAATATGATGATCATGCTGAATGGCAGTGCATTCCCTTCCATAATCAAGAATAAAAATGCTGCTGAAGAAAAACTAAATATCGACAGCGTGCTTTCACCTTACCTGGACAATAGTAAAAGACAATACCGCATGATCACCCAAATGCTGCAGGAGGTTGTAGTTAAAGCTACTGCCATCAAGAAAGCAAGCCATTTGGATCATCCTGCATTATCAGGATTGGCAACGGTTCCTGATCATCTGATTGAATCAGATCGTTTTCAAGGCTGTGTGGTATTTTTGAATTGTTTACAAAGTTCGGCTACAGGACTTACTTATTCAGACAATAACTTTTATGTAACCAGAGTTTTTAATAGCGGGCTAAAAGTACCTGTGCAGATATTTTATGATGGAATGCCAGTAGATGCCAACTATCTGAATAACATACAGTCTGCGGATGTTGAAAATGTTGAGATTTTCCTGAAGGATGATCTTGGATTGGTGAGCCGTACTTACAATACGAACGGGGTACTTGTCATAAATTCAAAGAAAACTGCAAAAGGTTCGGCAGTTACTGCAGAAGATCTGAGAAAACTATTTCCTCAAAGCAATGTTTTGACCTTCAACCCACAGGGATATATTAAAAAAAGAGAATTCTATACTCCTAAATATCTAACACCTGCAAGCCGTACTGCCGGAGCTGATTATCGCAGCACAGTCTATTGGAACCCAAGAGTATTTACTGATAAGGATGGAACAATGGCCCTGGAATTTTATAATGGCGATAACAAAGGAACCTATAAAGCCATAGTTGAAGGCACTGACATTGATGGTAATTTATCCAGATTTATATATCGGTATAAAGTAGAGTAATCCCCGGTTGTGTTTTTGCCAAAGGCATTGAGAAAACTATACATTCAGGCTCACCCGTCCTTGGAGTTTGGGATATTAACGTCACGATCACCTATTCTATATTTTAATTGAAAAGCATCTTTGAAAGGTGGAGAAATCTCATGACTATCGGCAGTAATTCAGATCAAGTTCCTTTTCATTGCAACAGATTTCTCCGTCGTGCCTCCTGCGAAATGACGATAAATTAACGTCATTTCCTTTGGTCAATGAAAGAATATTTATTAGCTATCACTATTGTTGAAATGGGGGGTCCGGGGGGTGTTAATAAACTAAAATCTTTGTGAATAACGTTTAAATAAAAGGCAGGGTGAACTTTCGTCATTTC
>NZ_FNHH01000056.1 GCF_900103545.1 Daejeonella rubra | reverse complement strand
GCAGAAGCTGATCAGCTTTCTTAATTCTGAATATTCTTAATAGCCGGCTTTGCAACTGGCTTAGGCAGCACTTTAACAGGAGCTTTTACAGGAGTTTTCGGTTCCGTACTTTTTGCAGGATCAGTCTTTGAAGGGGTAGTCTTTGCCGGAGTACTTTTCTTATCTGATTTTTTTGCTACAGCAGGCTTTGACTCTTCCTTTCCTGGTTGAGGAATGATCTCCTCCTTCGATTTTGGCCGGTCGCGGGGTTTCCAGATGAAGCCTTTTAAAACCCTGTCTTCTTCCCTCAGATCTTTCATCGGAGTAATGGATGCTTCAACAGAACGAATGGCACTGATATTATTTAGCTTATTATCTTTGAGATGGATCCTCAAGCGGCTGCTGATCATGTGATTCAGTCCGCTGTAAGCTGAATCCTCTTTCAGATAATATACACTTTCTGCATTGCCGTCAACAAACATATTGTTCAGCTTGTTATTCTTAAAATATCCGGTGATCACCTTCCCCTTGATCTGATTGAAATTGGCAGAGTCGGCATCTTCGGTATTAACAATAAAACTATTATGCTGCAAAAGCATATTATCCAGCTTTTTGTTCTTCATCTGAAGGTATACCGTATCTCCGGAAAGCTGGGAACCCTGAGCCCAGATCATCGGGTTTACATAACACCTGACCGTTGAATCAGAGTAGCTGAAAAACATAGAATCTGCCTTTGCCTGCAGATCAGACTTAAATATTTTTGCATTATGATAGGCCATGATCATCCTGGTGCGTGTTGTATCTGTACTGACAGAATCTTTAGCTACGGAAACCACTTTAACGGTGTCAGATAAGGCCTTTTTATTTAGGGTATCCTTTTTAGATGTTTCTTTCCCCTTTTTCAGATCAGGCGGAGGTATTTTGGCAGGGGGTATTTTCTCCTCCGGAGGGTTCACTGGTTTCTCAGCAGCAACATCCATTTCAGGCTTTTTAGGGACGCCTCTCAAGGCCGGCCGATTTTCTTTTTCATCTGCCAGAGCGGGATTTATCGCATCCTGTGTATTTATTTCTGGTGTCTCCTTTGCTGGGATCTGATCATCAGGGATGATCTCCTCCTGTTTATACGGGATGAGATCCCGGGCAAATACCACCTTACTAAAAAGAGTATCTGCCGTCATCCAGATTGAATCGACCTTTGCTGAATCAGATTCAGAAATGATTACTACATAAGGATTTAGTGTGACCAGAATGCTTTCATCCGACTTTTTATATTCACCGAGGCCGCCTTTCAGGATAGCTTTTTCAGCGGTGTCAATAAATGTAACATGACCCATAGCCTTTCCATATCCTGCCTTACGATCATAAAACAAGCTATCTCCCGTCAGGGATTTACTTCCCTGAGTGTATAAATTATTCTTACCGAAGCGTGCCTGGTCACTTGTTGTGTTATAAGTTCCGTTCTCTGTGTAAAGCGTATCATCCTTTCCGTAAATATTGGTCGGGCCGTAGAAATAAGCAATTTTTGAGTTTGAATTGTAACGTAAGGTATCGTTTTTGATCAATGCATCAGGTGTAGTAAGCACCACATTATTTCTGAAATAAGCATCCCGCGTAGCAGCAAAATAATAGCCATTCTTGCTGGTCAGAACATTTTTTCCATTCACGATCTTTCCGCCACCATTATACGTCCCGATTCGGGTATTCATATTATAGGTTAAATTATTGGTGGTTAAAGTAGCATCTCCATCAATTAACCTTACATTGTTAGTTAAAATTGCAAGTTTGGTATTACCATCGTAGTTCAGCAGATCAGAATATATGGTAGTCCCTGAGGGTTGAGTGATCACCACATGACCAAAAGCATCAAAGGTATTGGCATTCTGATTAAAATCGGCACTGTCCGCAGCGAGGGTTGAACCTTCCTGAACAAAAACAGGGCGAATGATCCTGGCAAAACCCGAAGCCTGAAAGCCCTTGATCAACTCAGATGACCGGATCTCGATCTGTCGTCCCTGAGCAAAGGCTGCGATCGATATAAGGGTAAGCAGAACTGATAATAGGAATATTTTCACCATGCAAAAATAGTTTTTTGGCTAAGGATTTTTAATTAAATAATTTTGACAACATGATAGCCTTAAACCGTCTGCAAACTTTTATCAAACAGCATGCCCTTTTTCAGGAAAAAGATCGTGTATTGCTTGCTGTGAGCGGTGGCCGCGACTCAGTGCTGATGGCAAGACTGTTCAAATCAGCCGGATTTAATTTCGGCATTGCTCACTGTAATTTTCAATTGAGGACCGAAGAAGCTGATAAAGATGAGCAGTTTACGGCAGAACTTGCTTCTGAACTTGGGGTCGAATTCTTTGCTACAAGATTTGACACTGCAGAATATGCTTCCGAAAATCACATCTCCATTCAAATGGCTGCAAGAGACCTGCGCTACCAATGGCTGGAAAAGATCAGACAGGAATTTGACTATCAGTATATAGGACTTGCACATCACCAGAACGATGTGATAGAAACTATGCTTCTGAATCTAACCCGCGGGACTGGTATCGCAGGATTGCATGGGATTTTAGCAAAGAAGGGTAAACTCATCAGGCCCCTTTTGTTTTTAAGCAGAGAAGAAATTGATGAAATGCCCCCATTTGAATATAGAGAGGATAGTTCTAACCTCTCGGTTAAATATGCACGGAACAAGATCCGGCTGGAGGTTATTCCTGTTTTAAAGGAGTTGAACCCAAGTCTCGAGCAAACCTTTGAAGCCAACAGAAAACGCTTTGCAGAACTTGAAATTTTCCTTGAACTGCATGTTGAAAGACTCAGAGAGCAGCTTTTCAAAAAACTGGACGATCATGAATTTGAAATAGACCTTCAGGCATTAAAGAATTTAATCCCGCTGAACACCCTTTTATACGGACTGTTTCATCCATTTGGGTTTACTGAAACCGTATTAAATGATCTGACCCGGGCATGGGATGGTTCGCCGGGAAAAGTATTCAGATCATCAGGGCATCAGTTAATCTTAGACCGTGATCGGCTCATACTTTGCCTGATCGATCAGAGTACTCCGGAAGATGTCAGTATCGGCCATGAATCTGCGGAATATATCTGGAATGGGCAGAAATTCACAAGCAGGGTCATTGCCATTGATGAATTCCAATTAAGTAAATCTGCAATAATTGCACAGCTGGATTGCGATCTGCTTCAATTTCCACTGAAATTAAGGACCTGGAAAAATGGTGATCAGTTTCAGCCACTGGGCTTGAAGAGTAAAAAGAAGCTTAGCGACTTTTTTATAGAACAAAAGATCCGGCTGAACCATAAGAAAGACATCGGAATACTTGAAAATGGCAACGGAGATATCTTATGGATTGCAGGCTTACGTATTAGCGAGCGCTTTAAAATTAGTCCGAACACAAAAAAAGTATTTATCTTAGCACAATCGATCTGATATGCAAGAAATAGAGCCAGCTTTTTTAGAAAAACAGTACCTGGGCCGGGATCATGGCCGAATCAGTATCAGGCTGGTTCTGGCATTATTCTGTTTTGCTGCATATTATATTACTGAGCGACGTGAACAGAATGCAGAGCTGTTCCTGGTGGTTGGATGCGGCATCCTTGTGGCATCAGTGATCATGATGTTCCTGCTTCATTATAAAACCACGGTCTATAATAAAAGTATTGTACTGGATGGTTTATGGACCACAAAAATGGTCAAGATCGATTTGAACAGCATTATAAAAGTCGAACGTACGCCCTACAGCTCATTTATCATCAATAATCCGGTTTATAATCTACATCAGAAAGGTACGGTTCGCTTTTATGCCGATGGTAAAGATGCCGTAAAGCTTACCGACAGAGATGGCCTGCTTTATATTATTGGTACCCAACGCCCGGTAGAACTGGAGCAGAGTATTAAGGCTGAAATGAAGAAATAATAGGGGGTTTAATTCGTCATTTCCTTTGGTCAATGAAAGAATATTTATTAGCTATTACTATTGTTGAAATGGGGGGTCCGGGGGGTGTTAATAAACTAAAATCTTTGTG
>NZ_FNHH01000042.1 GCF_900103545.1 Daejeonella rubra | reverse complement strand
ATTATGTATAAATTATACTAACACTAAAAAGCTAAATCGTAAAACCTAAAACTTTTTAGTAGAATAATCTTAATAGTTGTGCAACAGCCACTTGATGAAAAAGTAAACAAAAAATCAAGAAAGAACGAAGCTTCAGCCCTCTAGGCCATACTCCCGGCCCGCCGTTCTTTCATCCAACCGCTCGGGTATTGTAGTTCATTTTCTATTTAATCTCTTATTTGAAACTCTTTTAATCCTGCTTCCAATTGAAGCACAATTTTAGGCGTCATGCCTTTTCCCCCAGCAGCAGTAAAACAAAAAGCAAAAAAGGGGCTATGTGAGGAAGGGAGGGGCATTGTTTTACCCTTCAGTAAAACGCAGCCCGTGTGTTTTGCTTTTTGTGTGCGGTTGGTTTGCGCCGGCTGCCTTGTCCAAAGGACTCATTAAGAGTGGGAAAAGATGGGCTTTTGTTTTTTTGGACCTTCAAAAGAAGGAAATGTCAGCGCTTGCGCAGCATGTGCTTTTAGCAAAAAACCACCCCCTTTAATTCCCCCGCCAGCGGTGGACACTGGGTGGCTAAAAAAATGTTCTTAACTAAAATTTTCAGTATTTAATATTAATTATTATGCGTCATGCTGTCCACCGCTGGCGGGGGGAGTGTTGGCCTGAGCGCCGGAGGGGGTGGTTTTGATTATTCCATATTTTCGCCTAATCTTTTAGGTTCCGAAAAAATGTAAACATATTACAGGATTAAATCAAATACTGTAAACTTTTTTTAGGACAATACATTCGCAAATTTGTGTCGATTTCATGAAGGTCCCTCACCTGCGGAAGGGCAGGATTCGGCCTGCCTGCCGGTAGGCAGGGATGACATTCGTTTCAGATTGATTTTTATCTTTTTTAGGCATGTTGGCTGGTTGTACAGTGAGAACTCCGGCTACAAGAGAGGTTAGAAAAAGGATATGGTTTTATAAGCTTTTTGAAAATGGATTTGATTAATATTGAACCTTATTCGGAAATAATAAATCTATGCTGATCCTTGATTAAAATATAAGTCTCATGAAATATATAGTTTACCTCCTGGTTTTTTTATCCTTTTTGTCGTGTAATAATTTGACTGAAACCCGGGAACAGTTTACCAAACAAACCCAAAAAGTATCCTGGAAAGCTGTTGATACCATCGATATCGCTGGTTTCAATTCAGATATTGAACCGGGAAAACCTACCCTGGATGTTGCAGTGTACTACCCGTCTAACTTTGATCCAGCCTTTAAAAAGGTAACGCTTGCCAGGATGATGGAGAGTATTCAGGCTGCAAAAGCGATCTATAAACCCACAGGGGTCCAGATTAATCTGCTTTGGGTAAAAACAGGAGAACTGAATCCTGATTATTTCTCGATTCAGGCCAATGAGGTCCCGGGAATACCTGAAACTGAATATGCCAATACTTATGTAAATATGAGGAGGCATCCTGCCGAACTAACCGAACGAACTAAGCAGGCTTTCACAAGTATAATTGAACCTGATAAACAAAATTCTAAAACTATTTACCTGATTGCCCTTCAGGATGTTTTTTATCCTTTTCTTGAAGTTTCGGAAGGGCGTAACTGGACAATGAAAACAGTTCGTACAGGTGGGATGTCATTTCCGGGATATTCCTATTGCAGTACGCTTCCTGATAATTTCAGAGGTATCATTACGATCACTAATCTAGCCAGACCCGATCGGTATCGCAAAACGGTGGCTCATGAGATTGGACATAAAGTGATGAATGTAGGTCATGAATTTAAAACTACGAATCCCGGGTTTGAAGTATTTGCTGAAGGAGGACTGATGTTATATGGAAAAGGAGAAGAAATTCCTTCAGGCAAAGAGGGAAGATGGCATCTTGAAAGACTTCATCTTTCACCATTTATATACCGGCTTCAGGATGGTAGAAAAGTCTGGAATCCTGAATATAAAGAGGGGGGACATTATTATGATCCTATTTATGGCAATAAGGTGATTCACTTCGAGGGTAAATCAGAAATTGATGAAAATTGGTGATTAATAGGTAAGCTTCCCTGTTTTTCGTGCCAATCAAAAATAATAGTAATTCTCTGCCTGACTACTACTGACATAAGTTTACAGGTTTCACGAAGTTCCCTCACCTGCGGAAGGGCAGGATTCGGCCTGCCTGCCGGTAGGCAGGGATGACATTCGTTTTAGATTGATTTAATCTTTTTTAGGAACCTTGGCTGGTTGTACGGTGAGAACACCAGTCACAGGAGAAACAGCTAAAAAACTAGTCTGAACCCCTGTTTCTCAGATTGTCAATTTCCGTTCTCAACCTTTTGTTAATATCAATCTTCGCACCGGTAAAAGTGTAGATCCTGGTACGGTACTCTCTGGCGTATGGGTTAGAAATAGAATCCGACAAAACGGAAGTTTTGAAATACGGTCCGCTTGTTTTTAATTCAGTTTCAATTTCTTCGTAATACTTGATCCTGATAAGATTAGAATATTGTTGTTCCAGATTGATCCAGTTAATATAATCTGCATTAAAGGAAACAGCTTTGATCCCTTTTTTGGTGTAATAATTTATTGCACCTGCTTGTCCGTAATTGTCGCATAATACCAGCGTTTTTCCCTGTTCAGGAAGAGTGGAATAGATGCTGTCTGTTTTATGAGCCAATTCTTTCCATCCCAGCATATCAGCATAATCCTGTGGTATAGCATGGTCTTTGCCATCTTCCCAGCGCAGCTGTCCTGTATCTTTATATCGCTCCGGATTTTGAATGATGTGTTCCGGACTTTTATTTGGGAAAGCGAAATTGTACATCGGAATAAAGAATAATACAGGTATTGCAACGGCCAATGGCTGCAGGTATTTTAACCGGCCTGATTTTAAGAGATCAGCCAGAAAAACTGATCCGAATGCTAAGTAAATAGGGTAGAGCCCGATTGCATAATAATCCTTTGCCTTGAGTGAGATGAAAACTAATAATGTGAAAAGGATTGACCAGAAAAAAGTTCTGTATTTTTTAAATGGAGTATAGAAAACCAAAGCATATAAAGCAGCAATAATGAGAAAAAATCCACCGATGAAAAAAAGTAACTGAGCTTTTAAAAACGACCATCTGTTCACATTCACCAATTGGGTGTCCGATAATTCTTTGAGATGCTGAATAACCGGAAACTGATTATTGTACTGCCACAAAAGATTTGGTAAGATCAACAGGAGCCCCAACAGAATTGCCTGATAAAATGATTTGTTGATTAATATTGTACGTTGTGGAGTCAATAAAATTGCAGGGAAAAGACCTGCAAGCATAAAAACGATATTGTATTTGTTAAGAAAACCAATAGCAAATACAATTGCCCCAAAATATAGCCATTTAGGTTTTTCAGTATTAAAATATTTAATTATAAAGAAATAAATAGTCGTCCAGCAAAGAACGTCAAGAGAATTGGGTTGAAACAAGGTATTTAACCTTAGGAGAGAGGAAAATAAAACTGCAGTACTGCCTAAGCTTAATGCAAAAATATTTCCCTTCAGTTGTTCTATGGTTTTCCAAACCACAAGCATCGTCAATGCCCCAAACAAGGCGGGGAAGAATTTTATCCAAAAGACCGTGCCTCCCAGAAAAAATATAAGCGTTGATATCCAGGATGTGACAGGGGGGATAGAAGTATAGCCCCATGCTAAATGATTGGCCTGATCAAGATGAAGGTATTCATCTCTTTGCAATTCATATTCGGTATTGATCAGTGAATATTGCAGAAAGAATTTTAGTGCAATAAAGCCAATCAGTACTAATGTCTTTTTTGTGCTTGAATTCATCGCCATTCCTGATTAGAGTTTTTATGCCGGCTATTGTTTCAGGAATTTAAAATATGATTTTAAATTTTAAAAATTCCGATAATCATTGAATAAAAAATCCCGTATCGTCCGGCATTAAAATACGGTTGATACGGGATTATAATATGCAGGCAGAAACCTGCTGAAATGTTTGTGTTTTATGGTGGAGTTTTCAGAAAAGTGTTAAATAAGAAATTATGCCTTTTTTACAAATTCCGATTTTAAAGCCATCGAACCAAATCCGTCGATCTTGCAGGAAATATTATGGTCGCCTTCTGAAAGATGAATGTTTTTCACTTTAGTTCCGGCTTTTATAGGTTTTGGTGATCCTTTGACAGGAAGGTCCTTTATTACCATAACTGAATCCCCATCTTTCAACTCATTGCCGTTTGAATCCAGGACTTTAATAGTATCATCTGTTTCAACAGCTGATTCTTCACTCGGTTCCCATTCATGGAAACATTGAGAACAAATCATCCTGTTTTGATCAGGATATGTAAATTCTGATTTGCATTTTGGGCAGTGCTGGTTATTACTCATAATATTTTGTGTTTGAAAACGCAAAGATAAAAAAAAACGGGACGCGGAGTTTTCGAGTATGAAAATTTGAGAACTCTAAAAGAGAAATGATAGATAATTTGTTCTTTGCAAGCGTAGCGATG
This sequence comes from Daejeonella rubra, assembly GCF_900103545.1. Classification (GTDB taxonomy): domain Bacteria; phylum Bacteroidota; class Bacteroidia; order Sphingobacteriales; family Sphingobacteriaceae; genus Daejeonella; species Daejeonella rubra. The sequence goes on along the minus strand of NZ_FNHH01000042.1, from coordinate 13,959 downwards.
CAATCTCCTGTAATAATATGATTGCATAGTCGAACCGTCCAGCCAGTAGGTTGGCTCGCAAAGACGCTAAGACGCAAAGGTTTAAAGATTATTTATTGTTATTTTATATCTTAAAATCGCGTCTTTGCGTCTTCGCGAGACCATAATAAAATACAATCATTGATGTTTTTATTAGTTGTAGCGTAAATATTGATTTATATACAAAAAATTACCCCCTCACAAAGACAATCTATAGAAAATACTGCTGAATTAGATGTTGAAATGGGTAGAACTACCGAAGGGTATTGGGAAAATAAGTGCATGATTTTGAAGTGCTTAAAGATTGATTCAAATTAAATTCTCTGATGATGAATATTCAGCATGCAAAGAACTTTTATTAATTCCCTGTGTTTTTCAAAATAAAATCTACAATTGGCATTGGGTCCTGTAAGCTATGCGGATGATGACCAACCCCCTTTTTTACGATCAGTTCAATCTCTCCGCCGGCTGCCCTGTATGTTTCCGCTAATTTATACGTGTTTTCGTCTATAGGAACAACCGTATCGGCATCACCGCAAACATTGATCAGTGGAATGTTAGCTTTAGCCAGCTTAATGCTGTTATTAATAGGAATATCCTTAAAATCTAATGCTGTTATTTCTGTCAGGCCATAAGCTTGAAGACATTTCTGCCAGTCGCTTTTTGAGCCTTCCCCTTTACCCAAACCCCCGGGCCAGCTTTTAATATCGCAAACAGGTGCGTCAGCATAGATACAAAAAACCTTATCCGTATTTTCTGATGCCCAGTTATAGGCATCCAAACCACCTCTGCTCATGCCTTCCAGAACTGTTTTCTTATTTAATCTGAAGTTTTTGATCAGAAAAATATAAAATTCATTCATTCTGTTTACTGCTACCTTATTTCCATAAAGATCAACAACATCAACATAGACCACATGAAATCCTTTGTTTAACAAGGCGATATCAGTTTGTGGTTCATGTCCCCAGAATTGGGTTCTCCATATCCAGTTTTTTGCCTTGTTTGCTTTATTTGGAAATACAATTTTAGCATCCACACCATCAAATTTAAACTCAATGATCTCAAAGCCATTCCATGTATTTGGAGCCTGAACTTTTAGAACTGAAAATTGTGCTGGTTGGTTTTGTTCGAATTTGAAGAAGAATTTCGGAATTGTATTCCCAGCTGCTGTACTGGAAGTAAGTACAGTTAGAATCAATACAAAATTAAAAGTTAAAGCGCTTAATTTTAGCATCATTGATTTTTTAATTGATTCCATTCTGTTTTTAAACTTTATGCTTAATATTTTAAGGAATAAATCGATTAAATGGAGATAAGAGCATTAAAATACAAATTATAAAGTTCCTATTCGCTATTTAAGTTTTGCAGTCGGTACGATAGGAATCTATTCAATAAGGATTCAATAAAGTCCGAATTTATGATCTTTTTTAATTTGATCACCTGTTTTTCTTCTGGCTCATGCAAGATTCATTAGCTGTTTCTGGCAGAGGGTATTTTGGGATTTTACAAATTTTGCTTAAGTCAAAATATTCCGACCAAAGAGAGCTTAACCAATTCAAGTAAACATGGTTATTCTTAAGCAATACAAGCGAATTATCGAGGCTCAACCAACCTGTTTAATATAGCAATCTCAATTATTGAGTTTTTTTAGATCTTAGAAGATAATGTGAAATTGCAAGGGCGGTGAGGATTGTTGCTAATCCTAACATTATTTTATAATCATCAATCAGGACATCAAGGGCAATGATCTTATTTGCCAGGGCAATAATTGCAATTTGAACAATTGGCAGATCGGGAATGGCCCTTGAATTTACAACAATATGCAGTGCTTTAAATAATTCATAGCCAATTACAATGATCAGAATGGATTGAAATACATCGGATATTAAATTGTTTGCATTCAAAAGCAATATTGGAGATTTAAACAGATCAATAATTAGTGTCTTGGTTAAGCCAATGGTGGCTAATATTAAACAAAAGCAGATCACTCCCATTAAATACCGTAGCAGAATATTACTTATTCTGACAAGAATTTTATCGTATTTGCTTCGTCCCTCCATTTTGAAATCGCTTATTGGAATTTATATGAAGAATATATTTCGATGCTTATTTAAATAAAAATCAAGAGTTATATTATTGAATGAATTAACAAATAATCGTAATGGTTTTCTATGATTTTCATCAGGGTGAAGGATGAATTTTATCAGCTGGTCGGTTAATAAATTGGTTTTGTATTTTTTTAAAGGAGAATCAATCGCTGTATGTGCAATTGGATGATATACAAAAAAAGGCCCCATCACCAGAGCCTTTTACAATTTTCAATTCAATCTTACTTCAAATCCTTACTCCAGGGCAATCCAGCCATCCCATTCAGATCCCACACGATCTTCCCTGCCCGAATGGTCATTTCAGCCTGAAATTTTTTAGTTCCTTCCAGCTTAAAGCCAGCTGCATCAAGGAAGCCGAATTTGCCATCAAGCACCTTGATCACAGCAATATCAGCTTCTGAACCAGGACTCAGATTACCCAGATCAGGTCGTTTAATGGCAGTTGCGGCACCCCAGCTTGCGCGCTGAATAATATCCTCCGTCTGCATGCCCATGTTCAGGTATTTCGACATCAGGTTCAGCATATCCTTCATGCCCGAATTGACACTGTTATGGTGCATATCAGTTCCGAAAGTATCGGGAGCAAGGCCTTGCTTTACAGAAGGCACAGCCTGGTTAAACCAGAAACCAACACCACCATGGCCAACATCAAATAAAATTCCTTTTTTACGGGCATCCAGCACAAATGGACGGACTTTTCCGTTCTCATCAACTACCGGCATACGTTCTGAAACATTCTCATAAGCATGGGTAATGATATCTCCGGCTTTCATGTGGTTTAACTGATCTTCGAGTGAAAATTCCGTAATATGGCATTCCACGAAAAGGGGACGGTTATTGGCATGTGCCAGCGAAGCTGCAGCATCAAATGGCTTCCAGTCCTTACCCGAATAATGACCGATCTTTACTCCGGCGATCAGATCCGGATATTTTTTGATCGTCTCATCGGCTTTCTCAATTTCCAGAGCCTTCATATCTTCCTGCTCAGCGGCAGTACCCACCATCCCCGGTGCAAAAGCATTCAGAAAAGCAAGCACCCTTGTGCGTGAACGGTCGATGATCTGTTCCTTAAATAGGGGAAAGGTTTTATAACCCGATGTTCCGGCGTCAACAACCGTAGTAATCCCGGCACGAAAAGTAAAATCATCCGGTTTTACGCTGGATGAGCCATGCCCGAAACCCGGATTCGGTCCGGTGAAAACATGCGTATGTATATCGATCAAACCCGGACTAACATACATTCCGCTCACATCTACTACCTTTTTAGCATCTGTTACAGGTATGTTCGGAGCAACTTTCAGGATCTTACCCTTACTAAGGGCCACATCCATTTTCGAACTGATCTTATTTTTAGCGTCAATTACATGCCCGCCTTTCAGTAAAATGTCTATTTCCTGCGCAGCAACAAACTGGGCGGAAACAGACAGGCAGATCGCGAATAATACGGATCTGCCTGTTTGTTTGAAATGATTCATGTTCATTATTATTTTGCTAATGGAGCACTTAATGCATTCAGATCCCACACAACCCGGCCTTTACGCAAAGTTAGCTCAGCCTCCAATTTTTGTTTGCCTCTGATAGCCATTCCGCTTGCATCTATGTATCCGAAATCCCCTTCTCTTAAATTAAATACTGCAATATCCGCTTCAGAACCTACACTCAGGTTACCGAGTTCTGTACGTTGAATGACCTTTGCAGGATTCCAGGTTGATGCTGCAATAACATCAGCCAATGGCATACCAAGGGTAAGGAATTTAGAAGCCAGATTGGCCATGTCTTTGAAACCTGCATTCATACTTCCTGTATGCAGGTCAGAACTTAATACATCCGGGGCAAATCCCTGTTCCATTGCTGGCACAGCCTGACTCCAGTTAAAACTTCCGCCACCATGACCAACGTCGAAAATAAGTCCCTTTTTACGTGCTACCCAAACAAAATCCTTTACTTTCTTGGTCTTTACATCTACTATAGCCTGCTTATGTTCCAGCATTTTACCATTTCTGTCATATTCCTGATCATAGCGATAGGCATGGGTTAAAATATCACCTGGACGAAGATGCTTTAATAACAAGTCTTCAAGCGGCAGGGGAGGAAGGGCTTTTCCGAAATCGACCATTACCGGAATGCCGGCAATTCTGCCTGCCTCAACTGCTTTATCTGTTGGATCCCAATCGTGTCCGATATAATGTGCCAGTTTGAAACCAACCACGATATCTTTATGTTTCATGGCTATAGCGGCACTTAATTTAGCGTCCATATCTGTTTCATCTTGCTCATAGGCTTCAATTCCGCGCATTCCATTACCTACGATATTCATAAATGCAAGCACTCTGGTTTTGGCAGGTTCTACGATATTCTTTCTGAAAACATCAATATTTCTCCATCCGGCGCCACCGGCATCCACAACGGTAGTTACCCCTGATCTGAAGGTAAAACCATCAGGTGGAAGGGCATCAAGTCCGTTACTCAGATAATTATCTGGCTCTGTTCCATGGAATACGTGTCCGTGAATATCGATCATTCCCGGAGTAACATATAAACCTGTTACATTCACTGTCTTTTTAGCGCTGCTCGCCGGAATATCTGCGGCTACACGGTATACTTTACCGTCTTTAACCGCAACATCCATTTTAGAGTTGATCTTGTTTTTTGCATCGATCACATGTCCGCCTTTTAGCAGCAGGTCGATCTCCTGGGCAGATGAAGCAGATGGGCTGAATAAAACAGCCATCATCATTACAAGACTAAAGCTGATTGAGGACAGTCCTCTTTTAGAATTAAATTGGGTACTCATTGTTTATTTTTATTTGTTCTTTAAATGCTATTATTTGGTAATGGCCTGAGGTGAATCCCAAATTGCACCGCTAACTCCGTTCAGATCCCAAACGATCTTACCAGCACGGATAGTTAATTCAGCATCCAGTTTTTGAGTTCCTTTAAGGGTGTTTCTGCGAACATCTGTAAATCCAAATTCTCCTTTTTTAAGGCTGAAAACAGCAACGTCAGCATCTGAGCCGATACTTAAATTACCAAGATCAGGACGGCTGATCACGTTCGCAGGACTAAGAGTAGATTTTTCGATCACTTCTTCCAGGGTCAGACCGATATTCAGGAATTTAGACATCACATTGGCCATGTCCTTCATTCCGCCATTCATACTGTCTGAGTGCAGGTCGGTGCTGATCACATTGGGTTTGAATCCTTGTTTGATAGCAGGAATAGCCTGGCGCCAGAAGAATGCACCACCTCCATGTCCTACATCAAATATAATTCCTCTTTTCTGAGCTTCAAAAACGAATGGTTTTACAATTCCATTATCATCTGCAATGGTTTCACGATCATTCGGGCCATAGGCAAAAGTATGTGTGAAGATATCGCCAGGGCGCATATGCTCAAGGAACAGAGATTTAATGGAATTGGTAGGCTGATGCTCGCCGAAATCGACCATAACCGGAACATTAGCAAGTTTTCCAGCTTCAATCGCTTTATCTACCTGAGTGAAATCTCCCCAGTAATGCGCAGCTTTTATACCGACTATTATTTTCGGGAATAGTTTTTTGATCATATAGGCAGTCATTTCAGGGTTGAAATCTGCTTTATCCTGCTCTTCAAACCGGCCGTACATTCCTGTTCCGGTGATGTTCAATAAAGCAAGAATACGGGTTTGTGAACGGTCGATACTTTGTTCTTTAAACTGACGGAAATTTCTCCATCCGGAAGAGCCTGCATCCACCACAGTGGTTACACCGGCTCTGAATGTAAAGGCATCAGCCGGAACTGCAGTTTGCCCATTTGCAATATAAGAACCGGGGTCATTTCCCTGAAATACGTGTGCGTGCATATCAATGATTCCAGGAGTAACATATAAACCGCTGACATCAACTGTTTTTTTAGCGGTATTCGCTGGGATATTTGTGGCAACTTTCACAATTTTACCAGCTGCAATGCCGACATCCATTTTGGTATTGATCTTATTTTTCGGGTCAATAACATGCCCGCCTTTTAACAGCAGATCTAATTCCTGTGCACTTACAGTCAGGCTGCCAAGAAGTAAAATAAAACTCAGAAGAGTTAAGAGGGAGTAACCCTTTTTGGTGATTTTCATTAATTATGTGATTTGTAAATTATTCTCCAATATAATGCAAGATTTTTAAGCAAAAGAATGAAAAATGGGATTTGTTTCATCAAATTCCTTGAAAAGGGGCTTAACGACTAATTATATCAATGAATTCAATTTTATAACAAGTTTATTACATTTATATGCTGGAAGGAAATGACCTGCATCAGCAATGTTATACAGGTTTTAAGTGTAATTTTCATTTTTAAAATTTAATAAAAACTAAAGCAAAACAATGAATAAAATACTAATAGGCTGGCTGATACTAATCTCGATTTCTATGAATGCTAAAAGCCAGGGCATAGGCCTGGCTGAAGGTGTTATTTCATCTCAGGATCTGTTCAATACTTCCATGAACAGCTCGGTATTTTGCTATCGTATTCCATCCTTGTTAAAAGCGCCAAATGGTGATCTGATCGCGGCTATTGATGAGCGAAATTTATCATGCGATGATCTTAGAACCCATAAAAATATCAATATCGTGATACGGAAAAGCTCTGATAACGGAAATTCCTGGTCGGCAATACGGACCATTATCGACTTTCCTGCCGGGATATCGGCATCTGATCCTTCCATGATCTCTGATGCTCAAACAGGTACAATTTTCTTGTTCTATAACTATATGGACCTGAATAAGGAAAAGGATATCTATTACATTCACGTAGTTAAAAGCAGTGATAATGGAGAAACCTGGTCGAAACCTGAAGATATAACTGCTCAGATCAGTAAATCTGAATGGAAGAAGGATTTTAAATTTGTCACTTCCGGAAAGGGTACACAAACGGCTTCCGGTAAATTGCTGCATACATTGGTTAATTTAAACAGCGGACTCTATATTTTCGGATCTGATGATCATGGAAAAACCTGGTTTTTTAAAGATACCCCGATCATGCCTGCTGATGAGTCAAAGATCATTGAATTGAATGATGGGAGCTGGATGGTCAATTCGCGGGTAAACAAATTAGGCATGCGGGTTGTTCATATATCAAAGGATGAAGGAAAAAGCTGGGTCAGTAGAAATGAACCATCTCTGATAGATCCTGCTTGCAATGGAGCTATTATACGTTATAGATCAAAAAAATATGGAAATCTATTACTTTTCTCAAATCCTGATTCAAAAGATGCTCGTAAAAACCTCACTGTTAAAGTAAGTGATGATGAGGGCAAGACCTGGAAAACAGGCAAAACGATCTATGCGGGAGCATCGGCCTATTCAGATATGGTTGTGTTAGAGAACGGTGAAATTGGCCTGCTCTTTGAAAAGGAAGAATATAAGGAGAATGTATTTGTCCGGTTTTCTATGGATTGGCTGATTGGAAAATAGACCTTTCTTTTTTAAAAGCCTGTTTTGTTACTGATTTGTTTTGGTCGTTTACGTTAATCGCGTTAAAAACTATCTTTATTGTTACTTTCCATTATTCTTCTTTTTTTTTAATTTAGATTTAAATCAAAACTATAAGTTATGGCCATTTATAAACTTCAGGTTAACGGAAAAACCCTCCAGGCTGATGTTGAAGCAGATACCCCTTTGTTATGGGTTTTGCGAGATCATCTGGGACTGGTTGGAACCAAATATGGTTGCGGAATAGCACAATGCGGATCTTGTACTGTTCACGTGAACGGTTCAGCAACACGCTCATGTGTTTATCCTGTTTCAGCAGTTGGAACTTCACAGGTTATTACCATTGAAGGTTTGTCTGAAAAGGGAGATCATCCACTTCAAAAAGCATGGGATGAGATCGACGTGGCACAATGTGGCTATTGCCAGGCAGGTCAGATCATGACTGCTGCGGCATTACTTAAGCAAAATCCAAAGCCAAGTATGGATGAGATCGAAGTGACCATGAACGGCAATATTTGTCGTTGTGGTGCTTATCACCGTATCCGGGAAGCAGTTAAACTGGCTAGTACTAAAATTTGATCCTTATGAAAAGTACAACTACAAACAGCAGGCGTGATTTTTTAAAAATGAGCGCAATAACCGGGGGTGGCCTGGTACTGGGATTCAATTGGTTCAGCGCTGAAGCAAGTGCTCCAGTTGTTTTCAGCAGTGTAGCTGCCGGTGATATCGGCTTTAACAGTTACCTGTCTATCGCAACGGATGGTACTATCACCATTATGTCTCCGAATCCTGAATTGGGACAAAATATCATTACCTCATTTCCGATGGTTGTAGCTGAAGAGCTGGAAGCCGATTGGAAAAAAGTAAAGGTATTGCAAGCTAATCTCGACAATAAGTTTGACCGCCAGCTTACCGGTGGTAGTGGTGCGGTACCGCATTCATGGAAATTATTAAGAAATGCAGGTGCAACTGCTAAATTCATGTTAATTGAAGCTGCAGCTAAAAAATGGGCTGTTCCTGCTTCTGAATGTACCGCAGCAAATAGCTTTGTTATTCATAGCCGTACCGGCAAAAAATTAGGTTACGGAGAGCTTGCTGAAGCAGCTTCAAAGATCCCTGTTCCTGCAACTGTGAAGTTGAAAGACCGTAAGGACTTTAAACTGATAGGTAAATCTGTTAGGAATGTAGAGAATCATAAAATAGTGACCGGTCAGCCATTGTTTGGTCTGGACTTTTACCGTGAAGGGATGGTCTTTGCAATGATTCAGCGTCCGGAGCAATTCGGAATGAAACTAAAATCGTTCGATGGTTCTATTGCTAAATCAATGCCGGGTATCATCGATGTAGTTTCCTTCAAAAACAATGTAGCCGTTGTTGGTAAATCAACCTGGCAGGTGCTTAAGGCAAGGAAAATGGTGAAGATCGAATATGAAAAAGAATTCGCTCTGGAGAGTACTGAGGATCATGATAAATTGTTCCTGAACCTTATGGATAATGGTCAGGCGACAGTCAGACGTAAAGATGGTGATGTTGATGCTGCATTTAAAAATGCTGCCAAAGTAGTAAAAGGCGAGTATCAGTGTCCATTCATTTCTCATAGCCCGATGGAGCCTATGAATTTTTTCGCTCATGTTCGTCCGGATGGTGTTGAACTTGTTGGCCCGACACAAACCCCGGGCAGAGCACGAACAGAGGTCTCTAAACTATTGAATATTCCTGAAGATAAGATCACCCTGCAGCTTACCCGTTTAGGCGGTGGCTTTGGCAGAAGATTGTATAACGATTTTACTGTTGAAGCAGCTGAATTATCAAGCATTATCAAAGCTCCGGTAAAATTGATCTGGACCAAGGAGGATGATATGACTGCCGGTACGTATCGTCCTGCGGTGCGTTATCGTTTTGAGGCTGCATTGGATGCATCGGGTAACCTAACGGGATATAAATTAAGAGGAGTGGGTATCAATTCAGGCAATCCTACCAGGGAGAATAATTTTCCTTCAGGCGCGGTTGAAAATCTGTTGATTGATTCAGTAGAACATAAATCACCGATAACTACCGGCGCATGGCGTGCACCGATCACCAATTTCCTTGCCTTTGCAGAGCAAGCCTTTATTGATGAAGTAGCTCAGGCAGCAGGTAAGGATCCGGTTCAATTCAGGCTTGACCTTCTTGCAAAAGCTAAGAAATCACCTGTTGGAGATATTCGTTATGATATCAGCAGAATGGAAGGCGTCATCAAAATGGCCGCCGAAAAATCAGGCTGGGGCAAGAAAAAAGATGTTTCACAAGGGTTTTCTGTTTATTTCTCCCATGCATCTTATGTAGCACAGGTTGCTGATGTGGTGATGAGAGCAGGCTTACCGGTTGTTAAAAAGATCTATGCGGTATCTGATTGCGGACAGGTAGTAAGTCTCAATGGAGCCAGCCATCAGGTAATGGGTGGAATAGTCGATGGACTAGGGCATGCAATGTACAGCAAGCTAAGTTTCAGAGATGGTGCTGCTGATCAGAACAACTACAATACTTACCGCCTGATCAGAATGAAGGAAGTGCCGGAAATTGAGACTCATTTTGTGGATAATGGTATAGATCCTACCGGATTGGGTGAACCCGCACTTCCGCCAACAGGTGGTGCAGTGGCAAATGCCATTTTCAAGGCGACAGGGAAGCGTGTCAGGAATCAGCCTTTTATTGAAGAAGACGTTTTTAAGACGATTTCATAAATTAAAAATCTAAATTTTAAAGCCGGCAGCTCAATTCTGCCGGCTTTTTTTGTTTAGCCTGAATTTATCACATGGTAGTGTCAATTTTCATATTCAGGCTTCCTGTAGAAACCGATGTTTGCTATTTTGCAGGTCATTTAAATAACAAATATTTAACGCTATGAAATGTCCTACTTGTCAGACTACTTTACTGATCGCAGATAAAAAAGGAGTTGAAATTGATTATTGCCCGGATTGCCGTGGTATTTGGTTAGATCGGGGTGAGCTTGAAAAGATCCTTGAACGTTCAGCCGATCATTTATCAAACAGAAGTAATTACGAGTCCGATTACAAGAAATACGAGTATAAAGAACAAAGCAGCGACCATAACAAAAATCATCCGCATAAGAAACGAAAGTCCTTTCTTGATGATATCTTCGACTTTTAAGATTATAGGTCGCTTGTCTTGCCAGTATTTGCAATATTCGTGATCATGCCTTTAAAAATGAAGGCATGAAAAGGAAGTACTGAATACCAATATAAGCGACCTAATAAACCCAATGGCCTGAATGTGGCAGTTTGATGGAGTACATTATTCTCATCAAGTTTGAATTCCAGCCATGCCTCTCCGGGTAATTTCATCTCAGCGTAAAGCAGCAGTCTTTTTTCTTTTTTATTAGCATAAATGACCCTCTAGAAGTCGATGACCTTTCCTGCCTGAATTTCATTTAGGTTCGTACGTCCTCTTTTTAAACCTACACCTCCAAAGATCTTGTCCAGAAATCCGCGTATTGACCAAAGCCAGTCGGCATAATACCAGCCGGTATTACCGCCTATGGCCCATATGTTATTGAGTACTCTTTCCGGATCTGAGATCTTCAGGGTTCTCTCATCGGTAAAACAGCCATCCTGCGGAACCTCAATAAGTTTAGAGAAACCGGATTGATAAGCATTGCTCTCAAGAGCATCGCGCCAGCTTGAGAGCACCTGATTCTGTTCTATTTTTCCAAAGGCCAGTTTGATCGCTTCATCGTATTCAATTAGGTCGATATTTAACTGCTTATGCAGATCATTCGGCACTCCGATCACCTCCACCTTCATACTTTCAACCAGGTTTCTGGCTAAGGCATAGGATACAGATGTTACAAAATACAACCAGTAGGAGGAGAGCTTTGGCGTCATTACAGGGACTATTATTATCGTCCGTTTTAAACCCCTGACTTTTGCAAAGCGAAGCAGCATTTCCTTGTAGGAGAGGGTTTCGGGACCTGAAATGTCGTAGCTTTTGTTAAAGGTGAAGTCCTTAAGCAGAACGCCATAAAGAAAATCAATGACATTGCTTATGGCGATCGGCTGGCATTTTGTTTTGAGCCATTTGGGGGTGATCAGTACCGGTAGTTTTTCAATCAGATCGCGGATGATCTCGAAACTTGCGCTTCCTGATCCTACAATGATGCCAGCTCTTAAGGTGGTCAGAGGGAAATTTGCACTTGTAAGTATTTTCTCGACGTTTTTTCTGGATATCAGATGCTTGGATAGATCCTTGTCATTGATGATGCCGCTTAAATAGATCACCTGCCGGGCCTTTGTTTGTTCGATTCGTTTTGTGAAATTCTCAGCTACCTGCTGCTCCATACTGCTGAAGTCGCCCTTGGTTGACGACATAGAATGCATCAGATAATAAGCAGCATCAATATCCTCAGGTATTTCTTTAAGAGTTTCGGGCTTTAAAAAATCGACTTCTATTACCTTTATATTAAACCCGGAATATTTTTCAATATCAAAACGGTATTTGTCGCGAATGCAGCAAATGACCTCATGGCCGCCCTCAAGCAAAACGGGCAGGAGACGTTGAGCAATATATCCGCTTGCACCGGTAAGAAGTATTTTCATCAGGCTTTACTTTGCTGTCAATTTACTGTTTAATTAGTTATTGATTTGTCATTTAATTTCAGTTTTAGGCACGCTACAGGAAGGTCGAATTAATCAAATCAGGGGTGATTAACTCATATTCTTTAGAAATAGTAAAACCTATTATTAAAATCGTACTTTTGCAAAATTATTTTCCTGAAGGTCTGCTTCTTTATCTGCAATCTTTCACTGATGATATAAAAAAAGAAGCATGAGAAAAATTGTTGATTACAGAAAAATATTAGGTGTTGATAAGAACGCTGAATTACAGGAATTGAAAACGGTTTATCGTAGTCTGATGAAGAACTGGCATCCCGATAAATTCACTGAATCAGAAGAAAGTAAATTAGAAGCTGAAGAAAAAAGCAAAACCATCATCGAAGCCTATCATTTTTTGGTGAGTATTGCTTCTGAAACCCGGTTGCAGACATTGGAAGATTATAAACTTACTACCACTACTTCCGGAATTGCAGATTTTGAATTCAAAAACCAAATCCTGACAGTAAGTTTTGCAGATGGCAGTATTTACGAATATTTCGATGTTCCTAAGGCTGTTTACGTTAAACTGATCAATGCTGATTCACCTGGTAGATTTGCCAGAAGACATATTTACAATAACTATATCTACAGAAGTACCAGTAAATTGGTTGCAACTGCTTAATTTGAGTATATATTTTAAGAATCTGCTACACTGATCTGCCATTGAATTGAATGGCAGTTTTTAGCATGATTTTTGAGATGTATTCTTAAATTAAATGCATGAATAATTTAAAAATTCATTCCCGGTTTATTATTCTGACAGTGCTGACACTGTTCGTTATTTCTGTTACTGCACAAACACGTGATCAGAAAAAGAAATCAGAAATTAAGCGTTTGATTGAAAGCAGAAATTTTGTTTTTAGTCCGCAATCTGTCACGCCTCTTTCTGGCAGTACTTTCCAATTAACTTCCGAATATTTTCTTGAAGTGAATAAGGATTCCCTTGATAGTCATTTACCTTATTTCGGAGTGGCCTTTAATGCACGTTTTGGCAGTACGGATAGTCCGCTGACCTTTACATCTACAGATTTCGATTATTCAATAAAGGAATCTAAGAAGGGCGGATTTGAAATTACCATTAGTATCAATAAACCTGACGATCCGGATCTGATCCTGCTTTCAGTTTCAAGTGGAGGATACGCTACTTTACGCGTTAATAGTATGAACAGACAATCTATTTCATTTTATGGGGAAATTGAGGCGCCGATACCTCCGAAGAAAAAATGAGACAGCTATGTTCGTACATTTTATTTTAAATTAATTCAATAGGAGTAATGGTTGATGAATTAATGGTACGGAAGCTTGCTCTTTCATTTCCTGATACCAGCGAGTCAACCCATTTCGATAAGTTATCTTTCAAAGTAAGAAAGAAAATATTTATGACCCTGGATCTGAAAAATAATTTGGCCTGCATCAGGTTATCGCCGATCGATCAGGATGTTTTTTCAGCATTTGACAAGAGGATTATTTATGCTGTTGCTAATAAGTGGGGACTTCATGGCTGGACCATAGTTGATTTGAGCATGGTGAGAGAGGATTTATTTACTGATATGCTGAGCTGCGGATATAGTACAGTTGCTTCAGGGAAAATTACTGATCAATAGGTGTCAGATCTGGAAATCGGATATAACAAAAAAGAGGCTGTCTCAAAAGGACAGCCTCTTTTTTATGGAATAAATATACAAGTTAATTTGCATAATATATTGATAATCAGTATATTGA
>NZ_FNHH01000025.1 GCF_900103545.1 Daejeonella rubra | reverse complement strand
CGTTATTCACAAAGATTTTAGTTTATTAACACCCCCCGGACCCCCCATTTCAACAATAGTAATAGCTAATAAATATTCTTTCATTGACCAAAGGAGATGACGAATCAAATCAATCATTCGTCTTTCTGTGCTTCAGGTAATAAAAGCCCAGCTTTCCGGCAATCAATGCATGATTAAAAATAGTAGGTATCAGGCCATAATGTTTAGAAAAGATATTAAATCGCTCCACCAAACTTTGGCGATGCTTTTTCTTGGACATACCGCCCACCAAATATTTAGCCACATACATTCTTACATTAACGATCTTCTTAGCTTTTTTAGCCGCCTTAATAATCCAGTCGATATCAGAACTCAACTGATAATTCAGATCATATGGCTCAGTTAACGATCTGCGAATATAAATAGCCTGATGACTGATACACATGCCATGCTTAAAATCTTTCCATGTAAAATTATCTGGTGCCTGATGCCGCCTTTGTCCCAGACTATTCCAGTTTTCATCATACATTTCTGTCTCACCATAATAGATATCCGCATCAGGCTCAGTCGCAAATAATTTTTCTACCGTATCTGAGGCATAGATCTCATCACCTGAATTCATGAATAAAACATAATCGCCTGTTGCCAATGCAAGGCCTTTATTCATAGCATCGTATATGCCATTATCCCTCTCGGAGGTCAATCTGCTGATTTGGCCTTCATATTTCCTTAGGATATCCAAAGTTCCATCGTTCGAAGCACCGTCAATAACCAGATATTCAATGTTCGCATAGCTTTGATTCAGTACCGAAAGAACGGTACGTTCAATGTCACGGACATTATTATAAACAATGGTAATAACGGTTAATTTAGGCTGGAACATGGTTATTTAACAAAGTTTTATACAAGTCAATATGCTGCCCGGCAATTATGCTCTCAGAGAAATGTTCTTCAATCGTTTGACGGGCATTGAAATTTAATTCTGCCCTGTTGGGGTAATTGTAGATCCAGGCAATGCCTGCTGCCATATCAGCAGATGATCTGTAATCGGCAAGATATCCATTATGCTTATGCTTAACCATATCGGGAATCCCGCCGGTTGTGAAGGCGGCAAGCGGAGTTCCGCAAGCAAGGCTCTCCATAACTGTATTTGGCAGATTATCTTCGAGTGAAGGGGCGAGAAATACATCTGCAGCACTATAACAAAGTGCCAGTTTCTCATCATCAGCGATCGTGCCGAGAAAAGTAGTATGAATCGGGAATTCAGAGACATTCTTTTCATCCCTGTTGCCAAAAACAACCAACTCTACCAAATCAGGAGATACCTGATGATCTCTGATAAAAAGTTCAATCGCTTCTATTAAATAAGGGGTTCCTTTATGCAGATCCTTTCGGGAAGGCATAAATCCACTCATCAGAATAAATTTATCGGGATTTAAACCCAGTTTTGTTCTGGCCTCTGATTTTACTGAAGGCTTAAACACTTTGGTATCCAGCGTATTGGGAATATTAACAACTTTTGCCATACCCAATAAGCTGCTCTTCTTAACAGAATCAGCCATCCATTTGCTTGGTGCAATGATCGTTAAGTTTAGTTTGCTATAGGCTTTTGCCTTTCTTTTCCAGATCCTGTGTGAGCTGTCATCTGGTCCAGGATATTTCAAAACAGGACAATCACCACATTCCTTCAAAAAATGATCACAATCGTATCGCACATGACATCCGCCAGTAAAGGCATTACTATCATGAAACGTCCAAACTATCGGCTTATTCAGACTGGAGAGCCTGACAATGTCTTCAGGCCGTAAAAAGGCATGATTGATCCAATGAAGGTGAATAATATCAGCAGATCTTAATAATTTAAGTCCGGAGATATCCTTACCCCAAACAGGGAATGAGAAGGGGATAGGTACATCTTTAGTAAATAGTTTTGCCGTGATACGCTCCAGGATTATTCCTGCAGCGGTAAACCACTTTGAAAAAAAGCCTTTTGAAAGGTTGTGAACTTCCGGATTATTCCTGAAAAGAAAATTTACCGCAAGTTCCGAATCAAGTCCCTCAGCTTTAAGAGCTTTATTCAGACGCATACAGGCTCTTCCTGCACCGCCATTTCCGGCATATGTATTCAGATGGACAATTTTCACTACCCAAAAATACAATTCCACAGGCTAATTGCAGGAATTGATTTCTAATACAAACTCAAAACCTTTGTAATATCATGTTCATATGTAATCTTTCATTCTTCACCTTAAAATCTAAAGAAGATTAAAAACGATTAATACAGATAAATTTGGCAGTTTCCATGGATAAAGTTAAGACCTTATTTTAGAAAGGACCACCCCCATTAATTCCCCAGCCAGCGGTGGACACTGGGTGGCTAAGAAAAATTTGATATAAACTAATGCTCAGTATTAAACTGTAATTTCTTTATCCGTCATGCTGTCCACCGCTGGCGGGGGGAGTGTTGACTTGAGCGCTGGAGGGGGGTGGTTTTTGAGCTTCCATTTTTCTACAAACCATTTTCTGACTATCAAAAAATATCATTCTCACTGAGTAAACGGTATTCATGAATTTCTAAAATTAAATTTAGTCAACAAATTAAGAATGTAATGAAAAACGCTGCTTCTAAAAATCTATGGCATTATAACAAAGACCTACAACAATTTGCTAATCAGAACAGGAAGGAGATGACCAAAGCTGAAGCATGCCTTTGGAAGTATGTACTCAGTAAAAGACAGTTGAGAGGATATCTCTTTCGGACCCAAAGGCCTGTATTGAATTTTATTGCTGATTTTATGTGCAAAGAACTTATGCTTATTATTGAAGTTGATGGGCTTACGCACCATTGGGAGGAGGTGGCATTGAACGATTTTCAACGGGAAGAAGCACTCAGAAAAGTAGGTTTTACCGTGTTGCGTTTTGATGATGGGGATATATTAGTTCATATTGATGATGTTTTTTATAGGATCAATGAGTTTATTGAGGAATTTGAGAAGAACCACCCCCTTTAATTCCCCCGCCAGCGGTGGACACTGGGCGGATATGGAAAATTCGTAATCATCTGAAATGTAAAGTATTTATCTCAAATCTTATCCCCAATAATTTCTAATACTAAATAAAAGAGGTTTTGGAATTAGCATTTGCAATTTCTCCCCCAGCGGAGGACACTGAGTGGCTAGGGAATTTGCTGTAAACTAAAAATCCCAATATTGAATGCAATTTTTTCATCCGTTATGCTGTCCACCGCTGGTGGTTGGGGAGAAAGGTTTTTGCCGTTTAAATATCCTCAGACCGAACCATTGACGAAAACAGCAGGAATTGATTTCCAATACAAACTCAAAACCTTTGTAATATCATCCGCATATGTAATCTTTTTGTTTTCTTTGCTAATGCATGGAGAATCAATTAACCGACCGGAAATTCTGGACAAACTACTGGGAATCAAAACCTGATCTTGCCATTTCAATCGATAAAAATTATTTATTCCACCAGCAGCTGGAACTAATAATCAAAAAGAACAACATTCAGACCGCCATAGAGTTGGGTGGATTTCCAGGCTATTATTCAATTTTCCTTAGAAAATATTTAGGCGTAAAAACTACCTTATTCGATTACTTTATTCACCCGGACATCTTAAAAAAGGTATTAACTAAGAATGGCCTGAATAAGGATGATATCACAGTAATTGAATCTGATCTTTTCCAATATAAACCGATAGAAAAATATGACCTGGTACTATCCTGCGGATTAATTGAACATTTTAAGGATACAAAAGACATCATTGAAAGGCATCTGGAATTCCTAAAACCCGAAGGCACCTTGTTCATTACCCTGCCTAATTTCAGAGGTGTGAACGGCTGGGTTCAAAAGACCTTCGACAGGGATAATTATCTGAAGCACAATATTGACTGCATGGACCCCGAATTTCTCAAAAAGACGATGGAAGACATTGGCCTGGAAGTAGTTAGAGCATCATACCTGGGTAAATACAGCGTTTGGCTTGAAAATAAAGATCAGAAATCAAGTCTGACTAAGGCCTTTATTAAATCCATCTGGTTTATCGGGAAGGTTGCCACAACCATTATTCCTTTTGAATCAAAGGTTCTGTCACCCTATATTATCCTGGAAGCTAAAAAGAAACTTTAAGACCGGTTTATTTTCTGTTTAGCAAAGCGAAGTATTCTTTGCCACAGATTTCCCTTCCGGTTTTTAAGGAACTCCCTGATGGCCTGATACGCTTGCTGATCCTCCTCAATTTTGTCAGGAAAAGAACGTAAAGGACGCGGGTTAATGATCACATTATAAATATCATTCAAACCGGAATGAATTCCTGTACCATCATGCCCAATATTATTTATCAATGATTGAGATGGATTCAATGTTAATCCCCCCTTCAGAAAAATAGAGGCATACCACCGGATAGCCCATGAATTATTTTTCCCGCTTTTAAATTCTTCGATCTGCTTCCAAAAATTCATTGTTCCCTCAATAGAGAACTGATGCTTTTTTTCCCTGTCAAACTGACTGATCAATTGATCAACATCCGGCTCAAAATTCTTCCAGGCACGATCCCAGGTTGCCCATCCCCAGCTGGTTGCAGCCCGGTAAAAAAATGTCTCAGGTAAATTCTCATCCTTCAAAGCATACATATAGGCACCAATATGCATCACCTTCTCTTCGTTCTGAAAACGTTTCAGCGCATCGTTGAAATACTGAAGTGTATAGGTGGAACTAATCAGGTCATCTTCAAAAACGATCACCTTGCCATACTCCTTAACCAATCTGCTGACTCCGTCAATGATTGAATCAGCCAATCCCAGATTGCTTTTACGCTCAATAATTTCGACCTCCTTAAAACCATCCACAGATCTGATGATCTCCCTCACTTCCTCAACAAGCATTTGATTGATTTCATCCTTCGGAGCATCAGAAAAAATAAATAGACGGGATTCCTCAGCTAATAAATTTTGCCTTAAAAACTTGATCGTTCGCCGGGTATGTTCCGGGCGATTATAGACGAATAAGGCTATGGGAGCAAAATTTTGCATGATCTATAGTAAAAATATCTAAGGTAAAATTTGAATATCTATCAGATTAACAAAATTTGAATCCATAGGTTTTACAATTGAATTGATATATCTAAATCAGTTTGAATTTTCAGTTAAACTCCGCCTCAGTAAAAGCCTTTTGTCTGCCTTTATACTTTTCGCGAATTTCAGATACCGCTTCCCTGGAAATCTTATCCCCCTTATTGGCCCATGAATTTCGGATATAATTAGCTACCTGTGCTATATCTTCATCTGAAAAATTGCTATTCGAGGCAATACCCGGCATTTCACCACTGACTTCAGGAGACTTGTAAACCTTAGCCCCGATTTTTATTGGTCCGCTCAAACCATACAGAATAACTTTGATCAATCTGCTCTTATCACCTGTAACCCAGTCAGACCTATTTAAGGGAGGCGCCAGTCCATTTATTCCATTACCATCAGCACCATGGCAGGTTTGGCAAATTGAACGAAACAGAGCAGCTCCTTTCGGGTATTCCTTTGAAACATCAACAGAATTTCCACTCTTTTTTTCCTGGTCTTCGATGACCTTTTTCAATCGCTTACTGATTGTAAGACTGGTATCAGCGGCAAGTTCAGTGTAAAATGCAGATTCCTTGTTCTTTAGATTGCTGATCACCGCATCAGAAGTATAAATATTATTCGGATACTTCTTCGCCAGATCCATCAATAACTGTTTTGCAGCTATTGGATCAAAAGCTGCTACAAAGGAATTTAAAAATGCCAGATAAGGAGCTGCAAGGACATCATCCTGGTTTAACATTAGCCTGAAAATCGACGAAAACTCTTTGTAATTCTCCCTATTTAACATAGAGGGAATAACGCTTAATGCCTGCATACGGAAGGTCCAGTCTTGATTTTTCAAAAAAGGAAGAACATCTTCCTTCTTTAAAACAGAAAGCCCTTCCATAGTCCAAAGTGCATGGATTGCTGCTAATGGCCGACTGGTGTTATTCAAAATTTTTCTTAATGGAATTTCAAGTCGCTTATCTTTTGAATCGACAATCATTTGCTGAGCTTTGTTACGGACCCAGCCATTTGAATGAGCTAAGAGCTTCAGCAAACGACGAGAATCATTTGTAAAACTCAATCCTTTCGCTTTTTTACCATGGGGAACTATTTTATAAATCCGGCCGTAGTTTAATGGCTCAGAAAGATCCCTAGCTTTGATCTGTCCTTTTAAATACGGTGTTAAATAGGTTTTATGCTGAATAATTCCCCGGTACATATCTACTATGTATAGAGCCCCATCGGGTCCGACCGACAAATTCACAGGTCTGAACCGTTCATCAGTACTTGCCAAAAACTCCCTGCCTGAATATGCCTGTTTACCTGCTACAATATAGCCTGTATTTGTCATGATATTCCGCTTGATCAGATTTGCAGATGGTTCAGCAACAAAAGCATTGCCATAATAATCCCCACCAAATAAGGTACTATTGAAAATTACCGGTCCGCAGGCAGCCGTAAAATTAACCAGACGATGGCTATCATCCAGAATCCCATCCATATATGCTCTGTTTACACCCGGAGTCTGTCTGATAGGGTAAACTTTATTATTCTTAATGATACTTTCAGAAAAGCCGGCAACTCTTTGCTGATTTTCATTGTTTGCACCCAAACCCGGACTAAAATAATCGCCCTGAAGGTTTTCCGAATTATTATTATAGAAAAGCCGGCCCTGATCATCCTGAGAAATACCCCATTGTCCACGAAAATGAGTTCTTTCAATTAACCATTTGCCATCCTTTTTTCTATACCGTTTTCCTGATTTGGCATTATAGATCCAGTTATCCAAAGCTCTGAACAAACCATTTGGCTGGTGTTCTACGTTTCCGCCCTCTGCATAGGCAGCGTCAACCAGAATTTTACTTACTGGCTTGTCGTTGGCAATTTCATAAAACCATAGGTTTGGTGATTCTGCGACAAGAATCCCATTTTCATAAAAGCTAATGGCACGGGGCAGGACAAGTGAATCCAAAAACACCGTCCTTTCGTCCATCCTGCCATCTCTATTTTTATCACTCAGGATCACGATCTTACCAGTTGGCAGATCCTCACCAGTACCCAAAGTATCGGGCATGTAATTTTCCATTTCAACAACCCAGATACGGCCCTTATTATCAAAACTCAAAGCAACAGGCGAGTTAAGAAGAGGCTCATCTGCAACGATCTGAATACTAAACCCGTCTTCCAGTTTCATTTTTCTGATAGATTCCTCAGCAGAAAGTACAGGTGATTTAGAAAATTCATCCTTCAGACCAATCGTATCAGCAAAACCATTTCCCAATGCTGATCCATGGAATCTACCTCCGCTAATCAATTGCAGGAAAATTACCAGCAGAAGTGGTATTGAAAAGAGAATTGCCTTCATAAATATTCAGGGTGATTAATACAATTTTAAAAAATGTCAAGATCCCCCTGATTTCTCAAAAGGGCAGTATAGGCATTAGCAAAGGACTCATGTCTCTTTTTGCCGCTAATCCTGATGATAAACTTCTTTACTAAGAACTCCAGATCAATACGCAATATTGTTAAAAGGCTTTTGGCTTTTTTCTGATTTACAAAAGTGTTAAACTTGGTAACTTCAGGCTCGATCATAGAGATCTTATCACTCAATACTTCAAACCCTTCTGATTGCACTAGAAAGCGTAAGGAGGAAGGTGTGTACATATTGATATGACCGTAATTCAAAAAATGTTTCATCCTTTTATCTACCCCATACCGATAATCACAGGGAACCTCAATGATCAGGTATTTTGAAACACGCTTGATCTCACGCAATAACATCCGTTCAAATTCTACATGTTCAAGTACATGGGATAAAATAACCAGGTCAATCTCATTATCCTTAAAAGGGATGTGATAACCATCAAAAATATTAACTGAGCTTAGGTTCTTAAGTCCAAGTGCTTTAATCTGATCTACCCCACTCTGCGATATTTCCAGGGCATGCATTTCCGGAAAGGTACTCCATGCAGAAAGATGCCTTAAAATACTTCCATCGCCGGCACCAACCTCCAGAACTTTTTTAAAATCATGCCCCCTGGTAACATCAATAATATTTTTTGCCTTGTATCGGGCACCCAGCATCCGCCACTGCTCATCACGCCCAAGATAAAATTCATCATAGGCATTTTTTACATCTGCACTTACAATTTCCTCAGCCATTTTAAATATCCAGGCAGTTATCCGTTCTATAAAATACCGAAGTAGACTTACGATAAAACAAGCCGGGAGAGATTCCGCTAAATGACAATTCTTTATATCCTTCCTTCTTGAAGAAACTTATGGCTGCTGCATAATTTTCCCGTTCTGAATCATCAAGAACAACCACACCATGATCGCTTAATGCTGACAAGGATTGAATACAGCAATTAACCCTGTCGCGACCATCAACAATGATAATGTCAAATTTCAAGCCCATGCTGGCTGGCATTTTACTGTATTCACCACCGGTCTCCAGTTCACAGAATATCATCTCAGAGTTGGAAGGCTTGGTTGCTGAAATTTTATTAAACCATGCCTGATCATGTTCAACAGAGACAACTTTTAAGGCTCGCTTTGCATAGTAAAAAGTTGAATTACCGGAACCGAATTCAAAAACAGAATGATCTTTTTTAATGCGGTCAGCAATAAAATCAATGAATGAATAGGTTACCCATGGAATAGGTTCACCATCACGATCAACAGGAGATTTTGTATCAAAGGCTTTAAACCAGCCAACTTCTGATAGATAGCCCTTTATTCCGAAGGATAACAATGTTTTTATTCTTGCGGGACTAAGCAAACTGGTATATGATTCCGTTTTTTTCAACGTTTTGAGATTTTTTGTATGAGTGAAATTAAAAATAACGATTTAAGCATATTAATTCCCTGCTTCCTGGTTTCAGGAAAAACAAGGATAAAAAAAGTTGCTGAGAAATAGGCGATCAATGTAGCAAATGCAGCGCCCTGAAGTCCGTATAGTGGTATCCAGAAAAAGCCCAGAACTACATTAATAACAGCACCTGCACCTGTACGATATAGTGAATATTTGGTATAACCCTCAGCAATAAGATATTGACCACTGGCGCTCCCTAAAAACACAAAAACACCCGCCCAAATATGAATGGATAATATTTTAGCTCCTTCTGCAAACTCAGCAGCATAAAAATACTTATAAATAAAAGGAGATGCAAAGGTCATGAATATGGCAATACTCAGGCTGATCACCATCATCAGGTCATACATATCCCTGAGCCTTTTATGATAACGTACCGGATCATCTCTGCGTGCGTTCATTATGGCAGGGAATACTGATGTAACTATTGCCACAGGAATAAAATACCAGCTTTCACTCCAGTTTACAACGGTTGAATAAACTCCCAATGCAGCTACTCCCAGGAAACTCTCTACCATCAACTGGCCTATCTTCATATAAACTGTTACCAGGATGGCAGAAAAAGCAAGCGGCCAGGAATGCTTAAGGAGATTTCCCGCTAATTTGCTTTCAAATTGCCATTCAGAAATTTTATTACCTCTCGCTCTGTAAACAATTAAGTAACCTATCCCCAATAAAACCGCATCGGCTAATAAAGTCCATATAAACCAGTATAAGGGTGCAGAAATAAGTATTAGAAATAACTTAATACCTGCAGAAAGCAGATTTCCAGCTACCTGGACCATCATGACATATTTGCCCTGAACCTGCGACTGGAAATAACTGTCAATGATATTTAAGGATTGTGCCAGTCCTATACAAGAGGCTATCAGGATATAACTGACAGGTATATCTGAGTTATTCCCTTTAAATAGCAGAAATGTTAAAGCCGCAAGAGGAATAATGATTAAGCCTGCCAGAAAACGCATACGAAATGCTGTTCCTAATAGTTTATTCTTATTTCCGGGAGATGCAAGCAATTCGCGCGTAACAAAGCCATCGAGACCCAGGGCGGCAGCAGCGATAAAAAATGTAACGAAGACGAGTGGGTAGTTAAGCAAGCCATTTTCTGTCTTACCCAAATAATTTGCAACTGCAATACCGGCAAGGATCTTTATGATCAGACTACCAACTCTGGCAAGGAACAACCAGCCAGTGTTTTTAAGGTATTTATTAAAAGCTTGCTGGTCAAAACCGGGCACGACTGGAAACTTCATTAAAACAAACTTAGATAAAGTTTTTCATTAGACTAAAATTGTTTTTCCATCCGGCAGACGCGGGATAAATCCTGCGAGCTTTAAAAAAGAAAAGGCCCAGTTTACACTGAGCCTTTATTTTTATCTGAAGTGATTCTAATGATTTATTGATTTACAAACTTCTTTGCATTGATCTTACGTTCATTTTCACTCAGGTAGATCTTACGTAAACGCATGCTCTTAGGAGTAATTTCGATATACTCATCAGCCTGAATGTATTCCATTGCTTCTTCAAGTGAGAATTTAATGGCTGTTGCAATACGTGCATTATCATCAGTACCTGATGCGCGCATATTGGTTAATGCCTTTCCTTTCACAACGTTTACAACAAGATCATTATCACGAATATGCTCACCCATGATCTGACCTTCATACACTTCCACACCCGGTTCAATAAAGAAACGGCCACGATCCTGTAATTTATCAATTGAATATGCTGTAGTTGATCCTTTTTCCATAGAAACAAGAACACCATTCAAACGACCCGGGATATTTCCCTTCCATGGCTCATAAGACTTAAAGCGATGTGCCATAATAGCTTCACCAGCAGTAGCAGTTAACACGTTATTACGTAATCCAATGATACCACGTGCCGGAATCTCAAATTCAAGATGCTGAAGATCTCCTTTTGGTTCCATGATCAGTAACTCACCTTTACGCTGAGTAACAAGCTCAATAACTTTTCCGGAAACTTCTGCAGGAACATCAACAATAAGAGTTTCAATAGGCTCACATTTAGCGCCATCAATTTCCTTTATAATTACCTGTGGTTGACCAACTTGCAGCTCATAACCTTCACGACGCATCGTTTCGATCAAAACTGATAAATGCAGAATACCACGGCCATACACAAGGTATGAATCAGGTGAATCAGTTTCAACAACTTTAAGGGCAAGGTTTTTCTCCATCTCTTTGTAAAGACGCTCACGCAAACGCTGTGAGGTTACAAATTTCCCTTCCTTACCGAACATCGGGGAATTGTTGATGGTAAACAACATATTCATTGTTGGCTCATCGATCTTTATAACTTCAAGTTGTTCCGGCTTCTCAAAATCTGCAATCGTATCACCAATATCAAAACCATCAATTCCTACAACCGCACAAATATCTCCTGAACCAACCTCCTGAACTCTGATCTTTCCTAGTCCTTCGAAAGTATATAATTCTTTGATCCTTGATTTTTGAATAGTTCCATCACGTTTAACTAAAGATACCGGCTGATTTTCTTTGATCACCCCGCGTGCTACACGACCAATTGCGATACGTCCGACAAAGGAAGAATAATCCAATGAAGTGATCTGCATTTGAAGTGTACCATCAAAACTAGGTGCTGCCGGAATATGCTCTAAAATAGTATCAAGCAATGGTGTAATATCTTCAGTCTGTACTTTCCAGTCATGACTCATCCAGCCTTGCTTGGATGAACCGTATAAAACAGGGAAATCCAGCTGGTCTTCAGTTGCTTCAAGGTTAAAGAACAATTCGAAAATTGATTCATAAACCTCTTCCGGGCGACAATTTTCTTTATCAACCTTATTTACAATTACAACAGGCTTTAATCCTAATGAAAGTGCTTTTTGAGTTACAAATCGGGTTTGAGGCATAGCTCCTTCAAAAGCATCGACTAAAAGAACTACTCCGTCAGCCATTTTAAGAACCCGTTCTACCTCACCACCGAAATCGGCGTGACCAGGAGTATCAATAATATTAATTTTGACACCTTTATAGTTAACAGACACGTTCTTGGAAACAATGGTAATACCACGTTCACGTTCAAGATCATTGCTGTCCAGTATCAGATCACCAGTTGCCTGATTGTCACGGAACAAATTGGTTTGGTGTAAAATTTTATCAACCAATGTAGTTTTACCGTGGTCAACGTGAGCGATGATCGCTATGTTTCTTATTTTTTGCATTAAAAAATTACTCTTAAATTTTTTGCAAAGGTATGATTTATAAAGGAGAATTCCACAAAATGAAGTAATTGAAGTAGATAAGGCTCACTGAATTATCTATTTATTGCCGAAATAAGGCTCTATAGCTTGCCTTCAAAAGGAAATTACAGACATGGTGATTCATTTTAATTCGAAGAAACATCTTCTAAAACAAAGAATTCCAATCAAAATGATTCAATAATGAATTTACAAGCCACTGACCGGAAACTTAATGGATTTTTTTAATTTTGTAATATGGACTTACAGCTAATTCTGGTTATTATCTTATTTGTTCTTGCCATAATCTACGTGGGAAGGCTGGTCTATAATAGCATGAACAGCAAAAAAGGATGTGCGAGTAATTGTGGCAAATGTGCTGCTGATTTCAGCGAGATAAAAATCCCTGAAACTAAATCAAATTAGAGATCTATACTGCCTTTTCTATCAGGCAAACAGCATACGCTACAAGTCCTTCTTTCCTTCCAATAAAACCCATAGTCTCATTAGTGGTTGCTTTAATCGATATATCTTCTTCACTTATTCCTGCAGCCTCAGCAATATTGACCTTCATTTGTGGAATGTAAGGATTGATCTTTGGAGCTTCAAGGCAAAGCATAGCATCGATATTGCCTAGGCTCCAACCCTTTTGATTAAGGAGAGAAACACATTCCTTCAGAAGGATCAAACTACTGATACCTTTCCAGCGATCATCAGTATTCGAAAAATGAAAACCAATATCCCGGAGATTGGCAGCTCCAAGCAAGGCATCGCAGATAGCGTGAACCAGAACATCTGCATCAGAATGCCCAAAAGCACCTGAGGAATGGTCTAATTTAACTCCGCCCAAAATAAAAGGATGCTTTTCAACTAACTGGTGCACATCAAACCCAAATCCAACTCTGATCTTCATTAAATTATTTTTCGAAATTAAACACCAGTGAAAAGCGCAGAGTCTGTGCCAAAGGACTGGTTTGCTGATTTGCCATGAGGTAAGCAAAGTCGAGATTAAATACATTGTACTTTAAACCCGCACCTACTGTAAAATATCTTCTGTCGCCCTTGGTAGGCGTTTCATAAAAATATCCGGAGCGGATAGCGAATTGCTTATTATACCAGTATTCTGTACCTAATGAATAACTGATCTCGCTTATCTCCTCTGAAAAACCACCAGGAGCATCAGTGAAAGAACCAAATATTGCGGAAGGTACCGATCTGTCCGGATCTTTACCACTGATGATCTGACCATTGGCATCTCTGATAGGACTTGTTGGCACCAATAGTTTATTCAGATCGAGGGCAAAAGTAATTGTACTCAGGTCATCCAGCATAAAAGTACTGGCTCCACCCAGTTTCATATTGGTAGGAAGAAAAGATTTGGAACCATTATCTGAATAACTCATCTTGGAACCAACATTAGAAATATTAAGGCCAAAAGCTAACTCAGCATCCTTTCCAAAGAGGATAGTTCCAGACTTGTAATAGGCAGAGGCATCAGCAGCAAGAGCCGTAGCCGGCTGTATATCCTGGCCATTGAACTGACCGTTACTCAAACTGGATCTGATATATCTGATCGCTGTTCCCAGGGAAAAGCTATCTCCAAACTTTCTGGAGTATGTACCTTCTATAGAAAACTCATTCGGACTGTAAACCCCGATATCATTCTGGCTATTATCAGTTAGTTGAATAGAACCATAAGAGAAATACCGCAATGCACCTCCAATTGTATTTCTACTGTCTAAACGATGATAAATAGTTAGATAGCCCAGATCTACATCCGGCACAAGGTTTCTTAACCAGGGAGTATAAGAAGCTGAAAGTCCTGTTGGTTTGTCCAGAAAAGCCATCTTAGCAGGATTCCAATGCAATGAATTTGCATCAGGTGAAATGGCGACTCCAGCATCACCCATAGCTCCTGACCTGGCATCGGGAGTGATTAATAAAAATGGGGCAGCCGTTTGTATAGTATTACTTCGCTTACCATCGCTTTGCGTCGTCTGTGCTAAGCCTAAAACGGGTAAACCGAGAATAAATACGACTAAAGAATTAAAAAACGAGCGCTTTTTGATCATTAATTTAAAAAAATCAACCCAAATCTATACTATCCTGTGTTCTAAATATA
This sequence comes from Daejeonella rubra, assembly GCF_900103545.1. Taxonomy (GTDB): domain Bacteria; phylum Bacteroidota; class Bacteroidia; order Sphingobacteriales; family Sphingobacteriaceae; genus Daejeonella; species Daejeonella rubra. Next base: position 46,486 of record NZ_FNHH01000025.1, on the reverse strand, counting down.
AACAATTATAAAGATATATTTAATATCATCATGATTTATTAAACGCTTTAAATATGAAAATAATATCAAAGAATAAAAAAGTCTTAAGGCCAATTTTAATTTCAATAATAAATATTAACTAATTGATATTGAACTATTTACAAGTACATAAGTATTGATAGTATAGGGATAAACTAATAGTTCAGAAATGCAATAACAGCAACAAGACAACGTTTTAATGTCTATTTAACGTATATTCCAATGAAACCTTAATACTTTTTTTCCGTTTGAGTAGGTAGCTTAAATGGCACCAGAGATTGATATAAAAAAATCCATTGGTGATATTAACCAATTTTGTATTTTTAACAAATTAATGCTCCAATTACATCGACAGGAATGAAACGAATTACCATATATTTTACAGCAGGACTATTTCTATTCGGAATTATAACATCCTGTAATAAAACCACGAGTCAGTCCTCTTCAAAAACAGGCATGGCTTACAACAATAAATACAATGGCGGCTTTGAGGTAAATAACAAAGTTAAAGCTGGTCCCGGTCCCGGATTGATAGCAATTGAAGGCGGTACCTTTGTTATGGGAGGAAGCCTCAACCAGGATCTGGGGTATGAGTTTGATAATGTAAGACGCAGAGTAACAGTAGCTTCTTTCTACATGGATGAAACTGAGGTTGCGAATGTGGATTGGCTGGAATACTTACACTGGATCAGACGCAGTTATCCTACTGATGCTGAATATTACTATAATGCACTTCCTGACACGCTGGTTTGGAGACAGCCACTTTCATACAATGAGCCTTACGTTAACAATTACCTGAGACATCCTGCATTTCAGGACTATCCGGTTGTAGGAGTTACCTGGGAGCAGGCAAATGACTATTGTGCATGGCGTACAGACCGTGTGAATGAAGAGATACTTAGAAGGGATGGTTATTTGATGGATTACAAAACCCTTGCTGGTGGTGGTAAAGGAGGAGCACCGGCTACCGCCACTGCTTCAGCAGATCCATTCAATACAGACATTTATTTGAACGGTCAATTCCGGGGAGAAGGTATTGACGGAAAAAAAATGAAAAAAGACCTTAACCCTAATGCAGCAGCAGGCGGTGCAACGACAGGTAAATCAGGACCAGTAAGGCCTGTTCGTCTGGAGGATGGAGTTCTAAAACAACCATACCGTTTACCAACTGAAGCAGAATGGGAATATGCTGCTCTGGCATTAGCTGGTAACACGGAATATGAAAATATAGCTGACGGAAGAATTTATCCTTGGAATGGATTAGGTGTTAGATCACCTAAAAAACGTACTCAGGGTATGATCTTAGCTAACTTTAAGCGTGGTGAAGGTGACAACATGGGAACAGGTGGTTACCTGAATGATAAGGCCGACATAACCGGTCCTGTTAGAAATTATGTCCCAAATGACTTTGGACTTTATAACATGGCAGGAAATGTGAACGAATGGACAGCAGATGTTTACAGGAAACTAAGCTTTGAAGATTTTTCAGATTTCAACCCATTCCGTGGTAATGAATTCGTAAACAAACGTTTATCAGACAGAGAAAAAGGTCTATATGCAAAGGATAAATATGGCCGCCCGATCAAGGATGCTGCAAAATCAGGCAAAAAGCAAAAATGGTCTGAAATGCAAAGCGATGTTGCCAGCGTTGATTCAACTTCATTAGCCGGTAAACCATACAAGCCTGACTTCAGAGGTCATCTTGATACTGTAAATACAAGCCTTTATGGGACTACCACTCTTGTAAACGATCGTTCACGCGTTTACAAAGGCGGTTCATGGAATGACAGAGCATATTGGTTAAATCCTGCAACCAGAAGATTCATGCAGCAAGATGAAACAAGTGCTGAAATGGGATTCCGCTCTGCAATGACATTGGTTGGTGCTCCTGAGATAATCAGTAAAGGCAAACCTCAGTTCACTCAGGGTAAATCAAAAGCTAAGAGCAAATAGGCCCTCCAAATTCTTCAGAACAAGGAGCAAAGAATAAGGACATATTCCCTTTTTGTTCAAAAACTTGCTTTGATTTCAAATTTCCAGAATTGGAAGATCATTGAAAGCATTAAAATTGTTTTAATGCTTTTTTTCTTCTTTATTCGAACATGCACTCATATAGACAAAAAGGATTAAAATCAATCTAAAACTAATGTCATGCCGAAACCTGCTCTTCCGCAGGTGAGGCACCTTCGTAAAAACTGTAAATTTTTTTCAGGACGAGTCAAATTTTCCTAGCCCCCAGTGTCCACCACTGGTCCGTGGGACTCCATTGGAGTGGGGGAATTAAAGGGGGTGGTCCTTCTCAAATTCATCAATAAATAATTTCAGAAAGGAGCAAGAGCAAAGAATAAGGACATATTCCCTTTTTAAAGCTTGAAATTCTTTTGCTAATTTCTTATAGATCGTACTGTACGTTCATCCATAAACTCCTGCCCACGGCATTGATTCCGCTTCCATGAGTACGGTAATCCACATTAAATAGATTCTGAGCACTCAATCGTAAATGGGCCTTACCGAAAGTATAACCTGAATAAATGTTCAGAACCTTCCATCCTGGTGTGCCATTAAAAGGAATCCGGTTATCATCCCTATCACCTTGAGCTAAACGGTCTTGCTTATCAGCCCAAGCTAATTCGCCCTTAACATACAGCCTGGTCAATTTATATTTCATTGAAATATTCCCATTAAAGGGAGGCACTCTTCGCAATGGCTCAGATTTTGAAAGATTTTGCCCATGATTAAAGGAGGCGAACATATCAACAGACAAATTTCGGTTAGCCTGCCATTCAAGAAAACCCTCAACTCCTTTAATCAGTGCCTCTTCCGTATTCTCCTTCTTATATACTTTATACCCATCTATTATCTGAGCTGTTTGCACTCTGGTAATAAGATCTATCATTTTATTACGGTATAAGGCTGCTCCGAGACTCAAACTCCCGAAAGCATATTTATATCCAAGCTCAGAGTTATAACTTTTCTCAGGTTTTAAAGAGTAAGATGGAAGTTCATATCTGAAATCTACAATACCCAAAGTACCCATATCGTCGATATTGGGAGCACGGTATCCACTATTAAGAGATACATACAGATGATGATTTTTTAACGTGTAGTTAAGTCCTGTGTTCCATACAAAAGCACCAGGGGATACTTCCAGCTGACCAAGATCATTATCAAATATGGAGGCCTTTAACCAATTATATCTAAGACCCGCTTCTGCATTAAATCCACCCAACTCCAAATGATGAAGAGAATATAAAGAAGTATTTAAATAGGAAGAATTATTGGGATACAAACCCCGCAGCATTGTCAGGGATCCACTCTGGTTATTTATATTATTCCGGATGCTATTTACTTTGTCTCTGTAATATTCCAGTCCGCTGTTTACCGTCCAATACTTCGTCAGATCAGAAAACAGTTCTACTGCCAGATTAGATGAACTTACCTTATCTCTTTCAAGTCCGGTAATAAGACTTGCATTTTTCAGGCTGTTTCTTTCCTCAATTGTGTTATTCAGGGAGCCCGTAATATTAATTTCTTTAAAAAGCGGGCTGGGCCCTTCCATCCTGAATTTTACATAACTCAGGTTCCTGCCCTGAACTCCCATTTTATTGATCTTGAAATTCTCAAGCCTGACCTTATGAAAGACATCCACATCTTTCTGCTGAACAAATTGATTGGCAAAAGTGAGTTCTGCCTTTTCTGAAAGCTTCATTTTAAGCTTTAAACTCGCATCAGACTCGGTATATCCTGAAGGCGATTGTCTGCCGGTAGTGTCTCCTCCAATAAGATCTCCAAAGTTCTTTAATCCAACAACACCAGAAAAAACCAATTTTGAAGATGAATACACAAATTCAGTACTTCCGGATCTTTCCATATTTCCGCTGCCATAGCGAGCATTTACACCCCCCTTAAAATTATTGCTTTCCGAAAACCCCGGATCTTTAGTAAAAACCTGAATCACTCCACCCATCGCATCCGAACCATACTGAACAGATCCACTACCTCTAAGCACCTCAATCTTATCAATTGAGAAAGGATCTACCGTATTTAAATACTGATTAGGTCCGTATCTGAAAGTTGAATTATTCATTCGGATGCCATCAACCAAAATGAGAGTCTGATTGCCTGTCAAGCCCCTAATGAAGGGCGAGCCCCCGCCGTGATTTGTTTTCTGCACAAATACCCCCGGTATAATACTTAATGATTCTGGCGTTGACCGTGGAATATTTTCTGATTGCGACGGCCTGCTCAAAATACTGGAGGCAAATGGCAATTTTAAACTGGAGGTATTCCTTCTGGATGCTGAAATAACCTCAATCTCAGGAAGAGAATTTGAACTTTCAATCAGCGGAATTTCAAGATCCATTAACTGACCGGATTGAAGTTCAAGAAATACAGTATAGGTTTCATACCCTATTCTGCTTGCACTTAGGCTATATCTTCCAGGCACTAACTCCTTAAAAATAAATTTGCCCTGATCATTAGTAGCTAATCTGTATGAAACAGGACCTTCAAGCTTAATATTTACCCCCGGAATCTTGTTCTTCGTTACTTCGCTGAAGATCCTTCCATTTAAATTCTGTGAAAATAAAGGGAGAGATATCGTAATTAGAAAAAAAGCAAACAGGTATTTTTTCATTCCAGATTAAAAATTTATTTAAATAGGAATAGTACTCTCCCAGATCAGAGAATACTATTTTGAATGTATTAAAATGATATTATCAGTCGTCTTTTTTCTTTTGTTCAAGTTTAACAAATGCACTTCTACGAGGAGCAGGCATTATGGAATCCTCGCCTTTCACTGATTTCCAAACCACCTCATTAAGATCAAGGTCAGGTGCAGCATCTTCTCTGGCAAAATTCCATTCCTGAGAACGCTTAGCACTTTTGTTCCAGGCAACATTACGTTGCTCAAGGTCTACATTAGCTGACTTCACCTTGTAAGGCTTAAAGTCCGGAGTTGTTGTGAAACAGTCAGATAATGGCACTGCTGCGGCATCATACTGACTCATCGGTGGCAGACCCAGGATCAGCTCCATTGTTCGAAGCATACCGGAAGTGGAAAACATCGAACTGTTCACAGAATTACGTTTTGTATAGGGGCTAATCACGAAAGCTGGTGAACGGTGTGCATCAACATGATCAGGACCATTTTGAGCATCATCTTCAAGAACGAAAATAGCAGACTCATTCCAGATACTGCTATTTGAAATATGTTCCACCAACAGGCCCAGCGCAAGATCATTATCCGCAACCTGAGCAGTAGGAGTTAGTTTTCCAATACGCTGTCCGCTGGTATGATCATTCCCAAGCCTGATCGTATTAAATTGGGCCACAGAATTTATTGCCAATAGAGAATCGAAATCTGATTTGAAAGCGGCGATCCTGTCAATGTCCTTTATATCCAGATTATAGCTGGGATACTTTGCTGCAATATGGCCTATAAGTGATTTAGTTGTAGGACCATCCTTTGTAACGAATTCCCCATAACTACGGTAAGAAATACCTACCCTTTTCGCATAATCCCAGATATAGCCATCCCGGGGGTAAGCAATATTACGACTTCCTTCATAATCATATGTACCACCTCTGCTTCCATAACTTGTAGGCCAGGTTTTCTCTGTATAATCTGTTGCATAAGCGGCCATACTCCAATTATGTCCGTCGGCACTCACTTCGGCATCAACATAAAAATTGTCTAGAAGTACAAATTCTCTGGCAAGTGCATGATGATTTGGTGTTACCTTTTCAGGAAAAATACATAGGCTGGGATCTCCGTTACCCTCTTTTATATCCCCAAAAACCTGATCATATGTACGATTCTCTTTAATTACATAGAACACATATTTTATAGGCGATTTCCCACCCTGAATATTAGGAACGGGGTTATTGGCCAGGCCTTTTGAAATTGCTTCAGTCTGCTTGTTATAAGGTGTATTAGCATAAACCTGCTTAGAAAACGATTCCAACTGTGTATCAGTGGGCTGATCAATAACAGATAAGGTTCCTTTGAACAATCCACCAATATACTGAACCTCCTTTTGCGCACTTATTCCTATATGAACACCGCTATCATCTGTCTTTTTTATTGGCTGAGGACCATCCGGATTTGCCATTGAGGTAAATCCCTTGCCATTAGAAACGAATATTTTTTTACCAGCAACCCTCACATTGGTTGGATACCAACCCGTAGGAATAAAACCCTTTGAACTGCTCTTTCCGGGATTTGATACATTAAATACTGCCAGACAGTTATTATCAGCATTGGCAACATACAAGGTTTTCTCATCCTCAGATAATGCCAGGCCATTGGTAGTTGAACCTGTAAGCCTGGTTGGATACAGAGCCGTTGAAATTACTTCGATCACCTTGCCGGCCTTCGTATCAATTACGGATACTGAATTATCATTGGCATTGGCAACAAATAGATATTTACCTGTTCTGTTTTGAATGATCTCATTAGGATGACTCTCTGTAAAGATTTCAGAACTTATCTTTTGGGCCTTTATATCATAAACAGCCAGTTTATCAGCCCCCCATAAGGAGATATAAAGCTTCGCCTTATCAGGAGAAAGCAAGCAATCATAGGCCTCTGACCCAAGATTAACTTTATTCAATACTTTTTTTGTCCTCAGGTCAAAAACATAGAGCGAATTATTTTCCTTGGTAACAGCATATAAACGATTTCCAGCATCATCAACCTCAATACCTGTCGGACCAATTTTCTCTTTAGGCCATGCTTTTCCAAGTATGATCGTATCAGCTTTCCCAAGCTTTTTGTCTATTATCGGATAAACCAACACAATATTATCATTTGCACCAGATGCATAGAGTTTCTTCTCATCTGCACTGAACTTTAAACCATACCATGCCTTTCCAATCGGTTGATCATGTAAGATCTTCTCTGACTGAGGGTCGATCAATTGGATGCTCTGCTTGCTTTGCCCATTATTGGTTACTGCCATTAACTTTTGAGAAGCAGAGATCTGAATATTTAAGGGCAGATCACCTAATGGAAGCGACCTTCCAGCCGGGCTTAAAGACCAGCCATTAGGCAATAGAACTTTCGCTGGTTTTGAGTTTCCGGGAATATTCTGGGCCAAAGCATATGTTGCCAGAAGCAAAGGCAAAACTAAAAGAGTACTTACTCTTAAAATCGAATGGTTTTTGAAAAACTGCATAGTCTATGATTAGATGTAATCAATTCAGAATAAAAAAATCTATAATAATCTCTATCGTACAAATTAAGGCCATTCGTATTAATAAGACATTAGGACAAGATCAATTTAAATGCATAAGACTGAAACAATTGCTTCAGTCTTATGCATTTAAATTAATAACAACAAAGTACTTACAATCAATTAACTATCCCAGGTCATGATCTTACCCCTGTCTTCAGGCTTAAGACATTGATCCAGAGTTTTCTGATCATATTCAAGTCCGTATTGTTTTAAAACCTTATCAGGAACACCATTCCACTCATTTGGCTGATTACCTTTATAAGCCATATCTGAAATCCCTTCCTTACTCGTAAAGAAACCGGTTGCAGTTAAGTTACGCATGGTATTAAAAAAGCTTACTCCTGCAGAGTTCTCCGGAGCAGCTTTCTCAGGGAATGCGATCAGTTCAACTAATTCAATTTGCTGTTCTTTACCAGCTTCGGCAAATGATTTTTTAAATAGTTTAAGTGATTTAATATCGAGCCATTTTAATCCGCCTCTCATTGGGAGCTGATACCTTGGCTGATCCTTCACAATAAATTCGATAAATTCAGGCACTTTAGCTTCACTTGCACTACCAGAATGCTCATCACGTGGAATGATGATATCTGCAAGAATGGTGATCGTACTTAGTTCTGCAGCACTAAAGAAAGTCTCCGACATCAGCTTCTCGTCGATCAGCTTTTCTTCAGCGGTACGACCATAGACACCTGATTTTCCGCTGTCTGCAGTGTTCTTAGAATCTTTTTTATCACATGAAGTTGCTAAAATAGTACCAACGCTAACTGTTCCAACAGCCAATGCTTTGAGTGAGTCTCTTCTGTTCATCTGATTAAATATTTTGCTTTTTTAACTGATCAATGATGTATTCTGAAGCCCGCATAGATAAGGCTAAGATGGTCCAGGTAGGATTTTTATCCGCCTGAGAAACAAAGGCACCTCCATCAACCACGAACAGATTTTTTACATCATGTGCCTGATTATATTTATTTAATACCGAAGTATTGCGGTCATTTCCCATACGGGTAGTACCCACTTCATGTATGATCCTTCCCGGGGCTTCAAGTCCATATTTACGGTCTTCGCCTGGTTTTTCACCACTTGCAATACCCCCCATAGAATGGATAAGTTCTTCGAAAGTATCCTGCATATGTTTTGCTTGTTTTACTTCCTGATCTGTCCAGTTATAATTGAATCTTAATACCGGAATTCCATATTTATCTACAACTCCCGGATCAATTTCACAATAGTTTTCAACTCTTGGAATACTTTCACCTCTACCGGCAAAACCTACTGTTGAACCATAATATCTACGGTAATCATCTTTAAGAGATGCGCCATATCCACCGGCAGCCTTCATTTTACCATCTTTCCCAGGATATTTTCCATTGGTGTTTTCCATTCCAAAACCGAATCCATAAGAAGGCATTCCTAATCCACCCCAAAATTCAATGTGATAGCCACGGGCAAAATCAAGCTTTTTATTGTCAAGCCACCATGGAATATACAAATGTAATCCCCCAACTCCATCTTCATTATATCGTTCTCTATCCATTAGCTGAGGGATAAATGCTCCCCTGGAAGCTCCTGTAGAGTCATGCAGATATTTTCCAACCATTCCACTTGAATTTGCCAATCCATTCGGGTGGGCTGAAGATTTTGAGTTAAGAAGTAAACGCGCAGATTCACAAGCACTTGCAGCCAGAACAACTACCTTTGCATTGACCTGATATTCCTGCATATCGGTCTTATCTACATAAGAAACACCTGTTGCTTTTCCTTCTTTATCAGTTAATACCTCACGTGCCATCGCATTTACATACACATCGGCATTCCCGGTTTTTCTTGCTGGTTTAACCAGACATGTAGAAGATGAAAAATCGGCGTGAACAGAACAGCCGCGATTACACTGGTTACAAAAGAAGCAGGAACCGCGATCTTTATTTATAGGTCTTGTCAAAATTGACAATCGAGCCGGAATAACAGGAATCCCAATGTTAGTTGCAGCCTTTTTAATCATTAACTCATGAAGCCTTGGCTTTGGAGGGGGAAGAAAGTAACCATCAGGTTCATTATAGATTCCCTCTTTGGTGCCAAATACACCGATCATTTTATCAATGCGATCATAATATGGCTTAACATCATCGTAGCCGATAGGCCAGTTATCCCCTAATCCGTCAAAATCTCTGCGCTTAAAATCTTTAGGACCAAATCGAAGGGAGATCCTGCCCCAGTGATTGGTACGACCACCAAGCATTCTGGATCGGAACCAATCAAATTGAGTTCCATTTTTCCTGGTGTAAGGTTCACCTTCTATTTCCCATCCACCATAGGCAGCATCGAAGTCGCCAAAGGCACGGTTTGTACCAGCACCCCTTCTAGGAGATTCATATGGCCACTTTAGTTGAGTTTGCTGTTCTGGATTTGCCGGATCATAGTCAGGCCCTGCTTCAAGCAATGCAACCTTTAGTCCTGCTTCTGTGAGTATTTTCGCCGCCATTCCCCCACCTGCACCTGAACCTACAATACACACATCGTATAATTCGCCCTTGGTTTTAATTTCTATAGCCATCAGATAAATATTGTTTTAACTTTTTAACTTAAAAGTTTTTTGAAAATAAACAATATTTACTTGCCTAAAGAAAATATAATTGAAGATTAACGTATTCCTGGTGTAAAAGTAATTTATCAGGAAAAGATCATCATCACCTGATTCTTTTCAACTTTATCACCCGGATTTACCTTTACAGACTTGATGATCACATCGGCAGGTGCTTTAATAATATTTTCCATCTTCATAGCTTCAAGCACAAGCAGGTTGCCCCCTTTTTGTACCACTTCGCCTTCAGATGCCAGAATTCTTAAAACCAAACCAGGCATTGGTGCTTTAATTTCTGAAACCTTTACTATGTTCAAATTATCCATTCCAAGTTGATGCAAAAGCTCATCAAACTGATCGGTCATTTGCATGGAATAAATATTGTTTCCCACTTTAACCGAACAGGTTTTTTTCTGCTTATCAAACTCGATCAGCTCGGCATTAAATGACTTATTATTATACAATACATTAAATGAACGACTATTAACCTTTAAAATATCACCCTGAAAAGGAAGTCCGTTAATTAATGTTTGATTGCGTTCTGAAGAAAGCTCAAAATTGAACTTGTTATTTACCTTTATCTTGAGCATGTATTACTGCGTTAAAGCGTACTGTATTAAATTTGAACCCATTTTCAGAGCCCTTTGCCTTGCTTCCTCGGAATCACCTGCATAAGTTCCTGAATCTTCCCAGCCATTGCCCAGGTCGCTTTCAAAAGTATAATAACAAACAACTCGTCCCTTATAGATCAAAGCCATCCCCTGAGGCCGCTTCCCATCATGTTCATGAATTTTAGGAAGACCAGATGGAAACTTGAACTTTTGGTTATATAGAATATGATTTGCAGGCAACTCTTCAAAATCAAGCTCTGGAAAAACCCGTTTCATTTGAGGCCTGATAAATTTATCCAAACCGTAGTTATCATCAATATGCAAAAATCCTCCGCCCATTAAATACTTACGCAAATTTTCTGCTTCCTGATCACTGAACACAATGTTACCATGGCCGGTTAAATACACGAATGGATAGTTAAAAATATCTGAACTTCCAGCCTCAACAATTGCCTCATCTTTGTCAAAATTGGTACCCAGATTCTTATTGCAAAAATCGATCAGATTAGAAAGTGCCGTTCGGTTGGCATACCAGTCGCCACCACCGTTATATTTCAGCTTTGCAATTTTATAAGATGGGGCATTAAATGAAAAAGATATCCCTGCAAAGAGAAAAAATAGAAATACTAAGCCATAGCTTAATAAATATTTCATCTGTTTAAAAAATTTATTTCAAAACAGGCTTCAAGAGCTGCCGTTTCTGTTCTTAGCCTTGAATCTCCCAGGCTAACAGGTATAAAATTATTGTTTACCGCAGCTTCAACTTCTTCTAAAGTAAAATCACCCTCCGGACCAATCACTATCAAATAATTGGAATTTGGAATGAGCAATTCCTTAATAGTGACCTTACCTCCGTCCATACAATGAGCTATAAACTTCTGAGTATTTGCATTTTGGGTGATGAGGTCGTTAAAACGTACAGCTTCATTAAGTTTTGGGTGGTAGGCCTTAATGGATTGCTTTATGGCCGAAGTAATTACTTTATTCAAACGCTCGGTTTTGATTTCCTTTCTTTCAGAACGATCACAAATTATCGGGGTAATTTCATCGATCCCAATTTCTGTGGCTTTTTCCAAAAACCATTCAACACGTTCAATATTTTTAGTTGGAGCAATAGCAATGTGCAAATAATGGTTTCGCTTACCGAAATTTTCCACCTTGCCCAATATCTTAAGTTTGGTTCTTTTAGGATGCGGATCTTCTATGATCGCATCATAAAATCCTCCATTGCCATCCACCAAATAAAGTAAACTTCCCGAATCAAGCCTTAGAACTTTTATACAGTGTTTACTTTCTTCTTCGCTAAGAATATAGGTTTCTAAGTTAATATCGGGTGTATAGAATATATGCATAAGCCGACCTCCTTGTTAGTGTAAATCTACAGCATCCTCACTATTAATTACCAATTCCAGCTTCACAGATTCAACGTTCTGATCTGCCTTTTTGAGAATGGTAATGGTATATCCATTGAAATCACTTGTTTCTCCAACCTCTGGTATCTTTCCAAAGATCTCGCTCACAAGACCAGCCACAGTATCATAATCACCATCTTCAGGAAGATCATGAGGCAGGAACTCGTTTACGTCATAAATTGAGGCTGTTGCATCAATAATAAATTCATTTTCTGATATTATCTCAACTATCGGCTTTTCTTCATCATATTCATCCTGGATCTCTCCAACCAGCTCTTCAACAATATCTTCTAAAGTTACCATACCGGCAGTACCACCAAATTCATCAAGTACAATTGCAATCTGGATGCGCTTCAACTGAAGTTCACTTAGCAGATCATTGATCTTTTTAGTTTCAGGAATAAAATAGGGCTTACGGATAATGTCCTTAAGTATACACTCTTTGCTATCAGCCAATAAAGGAAGAATATCTTTTGCATGAACAATTCCAACGATCTTATCTATGGTTTCATCATAGACAGGAATTCTGGAATAACCTTCACGGATAATAATTTCAAGAACCTCTTTATGAGGTGTATTCAGTTCAATACCAGATATCTTGGTTCTGGGAACCATAATATTCTTTACAACACGCTCATTAAAATCAAATACGTTTTTTATAAGCTCATGCTCATTGGTTTCCAAAGCACCACTTTCTTTTCCCTGATCAAGCAGATACTGCAATTCTTCAGAACTATGGTGAGCCTCATGACCACCGAGAGTGCTTATACCAAGGAGCTTCAGAATAAAATTAGCGAACCCATTCAGCAGCCAAATAAAAGGCCTGAACACCAGATAGAAAAAGTGAAGGGGCAGGGCAATACCCATGGTAGTTCCAATCGGGCGCTGAATAGCTAATGATTTAGGGGCTAACTCTCCAAAAACAATGTGCAATACCGTAATAATTGCGAAAGCAAGGACATGGCCAATATTGGTAGCAACTGAAGAAGACATATCTACCTGTATAAAATTGAAGAACCGGCTAACGATATCTGTCATTACAGCTTCTCCAACCCAACCGAGGCCAAGTGAGGCTAAGGTTATTCCCAACTGGGTTGCTGCCAGATAACCATCCAGGTGCTGGGTCATGTGTTTTGCAATTTTTGCTACACGACTACCTGTTTTTGCTTTAATTTCGATCTGGGATGCCCGAACTTTTACCAGAGCAAATTCCGCTGCAACAAAAAATCCGTTAAGAAAAACCAGGAAAAATGTAAAAAACAGTGCGAGACCCATATTGTCTATAAATTTACAAAAGTGGTCTTATACAATTCTAAACTTTCTCTGATTACTTTGTAGGCATAGTTCTTACCCAGCAAATGTTCAATACTTACATTTTTGCGTTCCAAAGCCTTATAATCCTGGAAAAATCTCACAATTTCTGTCATAGTGTGAGGCGGCAATTCCTTAAGATCTTCAATATAGTTTACTGACATGTCATTTTTAGCCACAGCTATGATTTTATCATCCTGCTCGCCATTATCTACCATATGCATTACTCCAACCACTTTCGCTTCAACAATAGACATGGGATAAACATCTACAGAACACAATACTAATATATCCAATGGATCCTTATCATCACAATAAGTTTGCGGGATAAAGCCATAATTAGCAGGGTACATAACTGAAGAAAATAATACACGGTCTAAACGGATAAGGCCCGATTCCTTATCGATCTCATATTTAGCTTTCGATCCTTTCGGAATCTCTATGATAGCATTTACAATGGAAGGGATATCTTCACCAGGAGAAACATTATGCCAGGGGTGGTCTTTATTCATATTTTTTAAGGATTTGGCTCTTCTTCATCGCTTCTGTCTCCTCCGATCTTCCTTTTCAAATAGGTTACAATAAGCGGAATAGTAGTAATTAAAATGAAACCTACAATGATGTATAATAAGTAATCATTGATCTCCTTCTCAAAACTTCGGCCAAGAAAGAATCCTAGCAAAGTTAAGGATGTAATCCATAGAAAAGCACCTGTAATATTATAAAATGCAAATTTATTAAAATCAAGTTTTACTATACCTGCAATAATTGGCGCAAATGTCCGTACGATAGGTATGAATCTACCCATAATTAATGCAAATGCACCCTGCTTCCTGTAGTAAACCTCAGCGGCTTTAAGATATTTCTTCTTAAAGAAAAAAGTATCCTCTCTTTGATACAAAACAGGACCAGTTTTATTGCCAAACCAATAACCAACAAAATTTCCACTGATAGCAGCAGCAATTAAACCAGCAATTAAAATATAAATAGAAACATCCAGCTTGCCTGTCGCAACAAACATACCTGCAAGAAATAACAGATAATCTCCGGGAAGGAAAAACCCAAAAAATAATCCTGTTTCCGCAAAAATGACAAAAAGAAGAAGATAAAATCCTCCCTCCCTAAGCAGCTTTACCGGATCAATAAGATGTTGAAGATAATCCCAAATCTCGTGCATAAGTTCGATATGCGTAAAGCTACACTATTTATAGAATATTTTAGCTTAGAAAAGGTTGGATATAAAGCCAGGATATACACCAACAATTATTGTAAGTAATGCAGAAAAGCCGAGTACGAAATTAAAGTATGGTGAAGACTGTACCTCATTACGTTCTGCAGATTTAAAATACATGGATACAATAACTTTTAAATAGTAGAAAATACCAATTACTGCGTTCACTACTGCAAGAACTACCATGATGATATGATACTCTGAAAGTGCAGTTGAAAACATCATGAACTTACCTATAAAACCGGCTGTCAAAGGTATACCTGCAAGAGAAAGCATCGCAACGGTCAGGGTAAAGGCAATAAATGGATTTTTACGGGCCAGACCATTGAAGCTTTCGAAATTATCTGATCCTGTTTGGCGCTTAACAAGGATCAAAACCGCAAATGCAATAATTGAAGCAATAGAATAGGCACTTGCATAAACAAACACTGAGTTTCCTGAAAGCGGTCCTAAAGCAACGATAGCAAAAAGCATATAACCTGCATGTGAAATACTTGAGAAAGCAAGCATTCTTTTAAAGCTATGCTGATACAGGGCTGTAACATTACCTATAAATAGTGTCAGAACAGAGATAACCAGTAATACAGGCATCCAGAAATCATGTAATGGTGCAAAGCAAACCATGAATAATCGAAGAAATGCAGCAAATCCTGCAGTCTTAACTACGGTACTCATGAAAGCAGTGATCAATGTTGGTGAGCCTTCATAAACATCAGGTGTCCAGAAATGAAATGGGGCAGCTCCTATTTTGAAACTTAGCCCGATGATCATCAAAGTTACTCCACTATAAAAAAGAGGTGAAATACCTGTAGGGTTAGCGATGACATATTCTTTAATGGCAGTCAGGTCGAAACTTCCGCTTGCTCCATAAAGAAATGCAATTCCAAGCAACAGGAATCCGGTAGAAAACGCACCCATTAAAAAATACTTCAATGCAGCTTCATTTGATTTGAAATCATGCTTTCTGATACCGGCAAGAATATATAGACTCACAGACATGATCTCTATACCGATAAACAGCATAGAAAGATTATGGAATGAAACCATGACCAGAATTCCAATCAAAGCGAAAAGTATAATGGTATAATATTCTGCCACATGCTCACTGATATGTTCAAAATAATCCTTTGAGATCAGCAGAATAAGCATGGTAGAAATGATGCAGATCGATGTAAATGCAACGGCAAAATTATCAAACAGCATCATGCCGCTATAAATTGGAGCAGCTCCGGAATTCCATTCGAGGATACTTAAAGCCAGGGCAGCCGCCAAACCTATTAAGGTTACAGGCAGCAAAGCATTTTTTGCCTTATACAAGCCCAGGTAAAGTACCAGAATGGCTAAAACAGATAGGGTTATTAATGCGTTCATGCTTTTATTTAACTAAAATCTTTTGATTAACCTGATCAAGCAGGTTGATAACTGCCGCTTCTGATATATTCAAAATGGGCTGTGGGTATACTCCTATAAAAATAATCAATACTGAAATGATCAGTAATACAGATTTCTCTGTTCCATCAAGGTCCAAAAATGCGGAAGTGCTGGTATTTACTTGACCCAGCATTACTTTTTGATACATTCTGAGCATATAAACAGCTCCAAGTATAATGGTCAAACCAGCAATTGCTGCATACCAGATATTGAAATTATAAACTCCCATTAGAAGAAGGAACTCTCCTACGAAGCCGTTGGTCAATGGTAAAGCAACAGTACCCAATAAAACTATCAGAAATGCAATGGCGAGCATAGGAGCCGGCTTTGCAATTCCACCCATCAGGCTTAAGTCCCGGGTATTTAATCTGCGGATAATAATATCTGCTATAAAAAACATCCCAACCACATTGATTCCATGATTCAGCATCTGAATCATCGCTCCCTGCAGACCCTGAACATTCCATGCAAAAATACCCGCAGAGATCAATCCGACGTGAGCTATTGAAGAATATGCGATCAGTCGCTTGATATCATTTTGGGTGAATGCAATAATTGAGGCATAAACAACACCTATTACTGATAATATCAGTGCCGTTTCACCCCAGGCCTGAAATCCAAGTGGTGCAACAGGAATTAACCAGCGGATCACACCATAAATTCCCATTTTAAGCATAATACCAGCAAGAAGCATCGTGCCTGTAGTAGGTGCCTCCGTATAGGTATCAGGCTGCCATGTATGGAAAGGGAATACCGGCATTTTTATGGCAAACGCGATAAAAAATGCCCAAAATATCCATCCCTGAGTAACTGAGTCTAGCTCCAGTTTATAAAATTCTGCGATATCATAACTATTACCCGGTGTTTGCAAATGAAGATAAATGATGGCTAACAACATCAATAAACTACCTGCAATGGTATAGACAAAGAATTTCAAGTTAACCTTGATACGATTTTCTCCACCCCACAAGGCGCATATAAAATAAACAGGGATAAGGGCAACTTCCCAGCCGATATAGAATAGAAAAGCATCAAGAGCTGTAAATACAATCAGTAATCCACTTTGCATAAAGAATATCAATGCATAAAATGCATTCTGATCTTTTACATCCTGTTTGAAACTGGATAAAACTATTATTGGAATCAGGAGATTTGTCAATAATAATAAGACCATGCTTATTCCATCAACACCTGCCTTAAAATGTATTCCGAATTGGGGGATCCAGGCCAGATCCACAAGAAATTGTGTAGTGGCATCAGGCGTAAAATTCAAATACAGGTAAACAGTAATGAGTAATGATACTAAAGAGAATGCACCCGCCAGACCTCTCACGATAGTTTTACCTGACACAAGAATGATGAGTGCAGCAATTAGCGGAATAAAAATTTGTAACAGTAAAATTTCCATTTATCTCGTTCTACTCTTTAATATTAAATTTTGTACATACTATAAAACAGTAATGCAAGTATTCCGGCAACCATCATAAAGATGTAAAAGCCAACCATACCTGTTTGAAGCAATCTGAATCCTTTACTGGCTTCAACTGCACCTTTTCCAAATCCATTTACAATCCCATCAATTCCAGCTTTATCCACTGTTTTGTAAAAAAAGCCTGACAAGGCATCCAAAGGACGGGTGATCAATGAATTATAAACTTCGTCGACGTAAAATTTGTTGTAGGATAAACGTGCAAGCATACCACGATCTGTCCGGTCGTCGGCAGGAACATGCGCCTGTTTAACATATCGGCTATAAGCATATAACATGGCTATCAATGCAGCAGCAACTGAAATTGCCATCAGAATATATTCAGTGGTATGATCCAGAGTCATTGCACCTGTTTTAGTTGCAGAAACTGCAAAAACCGGAGCAAGGAAGCTTTCCAGCCAATGTCCGCCACCCAGCACAGCAGGAATTCCGATCAAGCCTCCCAATGCAGATAAAACTGCAAGCACAATCAAAGGAATGGTCATTGAAGCAGGTGATTCATGCAGATGATGTTCCTGATCTGTAGTACCACGGAAACCTCCGTTAAAAGTGAGAAACATCATGCGGAACATATAAAAGGCAGTAAACATTGCCCCGATCACGGCGATCACCCAGAATACTTTGTTGTGTTCGTATACATGAGCTAATATCTCATCCTTTGAGAAAAAACCTGAGAAAGGAGGCAGACCAGCAATCGCAATAGTACCTATCATCATGGTCAGGAAGGTAACCGGCAATTTCTTTTTTAATCCGCCCATATTCCTCATATCCTGCTCATTACTCATCGCATGGATCACAGAACCTGCTCCAAGGAACAGTAATGCCTTGAAAAATGCGTGAGTGATCACATGGAAAAATGCACCTGTATAAGCCCCAACACCTAAACCTAAAAACATATAACCTAACTGTGAAACAGTTGAGTATGCCAATACTTTTTTAATGTCAGTTTGTGATACTGCAATTGCTGCAGCAAGAAAGAGAGTGGCAAGTCCGATAATGGAAACCACGCCCAAAGTCTCAGGAGCTAATGTAAAAAGTATATTAGATCGTGCGATCATATAGATACCTGCAGTTACCATGGTGGCCGCGTGGATCAATGCAGAAACCGGAGTCGGACCAGCCATCGCATCGGGTAACCAGGTAAATAAAGGAATTTGAGCTGATTTACCAATTGCACCTACAAATAGCAGGGCAGTGATCAGAATAAGTGTTGAATCACCGGAAGCCATATTGGCAGCCTGTGGGAATACGCTTGCAAACTCAACACTATTGAATGTGGTAAAGATCAGGAATACCGCAATCAGGAAACCAAGGTCTCCAATACGGTTCATTACAAATGCTTTTTTTGCAGCACTTGCATAAGCTGAATTGCTGAACCAGAATCCGATAAGAAGATAAGAGCATAAGCCAACACCTTCCCATCCTATGAACATTACAACATAATTAGATCCAAGTACCAGCAGGAGCATGAAGAAAATAAACAGATTCAGGTATGAAAAGAATTTGCCAAACCCTGCATCATGATGCATATAACCGGTAGAATAGACATGGATCAAGAATCCGATCCCTGTGACGATAAGCAGCATTAATGCGCTCAATGGATCAACCAGGAATGAAAATGGAATTTTAACAGATCCGGCACTGATCCAATCGAAAATCGGAATGATAAATGATTTTGTTTCGGAAGAATTGAGTTCAAGGAATATTCCTATACTGACGGCAAAAGAAGCCAGAACAGTCAGACATCCAACAAAGCCCACTACAGTTTTAGACAGCGTATTGCGGCCTAACCCGTTAATGAGGAAACCTAAAAGTGGAAATAAAGGAATTAACCAGACTAAATTTATCATTATTATATTCTATTTGTCCTGTGCGAAAGCAGAGGATCTTGCTTTATTACCACTTTAATTTATTCAAAATATTAACATCCGTTGAATTTGTATTTCGGAAGATCATAACGATTATGGCCAGACCTACTGCAACTTCCGCTGCGGCCAATGCCATAATAAAAAACACAAATACCTGTCCGGAGGGATCATTATGATGTACAGAAAATGCTGTAAGTAATAAATTTACTGCATTGAGCATCAACTCAACAGACATGAAAATTACGATTGCATTCCTTCGGATCAATACTCCGATCACACCGATCGAAAAGATGATAGTACATAACAGGATATAATGATTTAAAGGTACGCCCTGAATTGCCTGAGTTACATTTTCCATTATTATACCCGTTTAATATCTTTTTTAGCCAACAAAACTGCTCCAACCATAGCTGAGAGTAATAAGATAGATGAAATCTCAAATGGCAGCAGGAATTTACTGAACAATACCTTACCGAGGTTTTTTACCAATCCAAGATCCTGAGTTTGAAGTACCAGAGGTTCAGAAGCATTCAACACTCTGGCAGAACCTACCAGTGTAATTATTAAACACATCCCTGCAATTACACCTATCATTTTAAGCAAATTGGATTTTGATCCGACTGAACCCTCATTAAGATTAAGAAGCATGAGTACAAAGAGGAATAATACCATAATTGCTCCCATATAAACAATGAAATTCACTATTGCCAGAAACTGTGCATTCAACAGAATGTAATGAATAGTGAAAGTGAAAAAAGTGACAATGAGATACAGCACGCTATGTACCGGATTCTTCGCAAAGATCACCATGAGTGCGAAGAATATGGACAGGAAAGCAACAAAATAAAATAGAGATATACTCATTAATAAGGTATTTTAATCTTCACTCCAAATCTGGGGCAAAGGTATAATTTCTGCCGAATTATTTACAGGATCCGGCTTGCCCAATTATAAATTTATGCAGTCATTAAGCTTTCAAAGGCTCTTCAACTAATTTATCTTTACCGTAAATAAAATCCTTTCTTAAATAATCCGCTGGAACTATAGGCCCATCCAGATAAATAGCCTCTTTCGGACATGCCTCTTCACATAGTCCGCAGAAAATACAGCGAAGCATATTGATCTCATAAACAGCGGCATACTTCTCTTCACGGTACAATTCCTCTTCACCTTTCTGGCGCTCGCCAGCGATCATTGTTATTGCTTCTGCAGGACATGAAAGAGCACAAAGTCCGCAGGCAGTACAACGTTCGCGTCCTTGTTCATCCCTTTTTAGAGAATGCATTCCTCTCCAGTTCTCAGAAAATTCACGTTCAACTTCAGGATAGAAAATAGTTTCCTTCTTTTTGAACATATGCCTGAAAGTAATTCCCATCCCCTGGAAAATTGCCGGGAAATATAAACGCTCCCAGAAATTCATTGGTTTCTGTTCTAAAACTTTTTTCCTGTTACTTAATGGTTCCATAGACCCTAAATCCTCCTAAAAGGGTTTTTTTAAATTTATCAATCTGAATGTTAAAATAACAGACGAGTTATAGTTTGTCAAAAATTGTAATCACAATTCCTGTTATGACAATGTTTGCAATTGCCAAAGGAATCAATACTTTCCAGCCCAGATTCATAAGCTGATCATATCTGAAACGAGGAACTGTCCACCTCACCCACATGAAAAAGAATATGAAAGCAAAGATCTTAAGTAACAATACAGCCATTCCTACCAAAGGACCAAACAAGGGGCCAAGCATACTATTCACCCAATCCATTCCCGGATAGTTATAACCCCCAAAGTAAAGAGTTGACATTACTGCTGAAGCAAGGAACATATTCAGATATTCAGCGAACATGAATGCTCCCATCTTAAATCCTGAATATTCTGTGTGATAACCGCCTACTAGCTCTGTTTCACATTCCGGCAAATCAAATGGTGTTCTATTTGTTTCAGCAAAAGAACAAACCATGAAAATAATGAAACCAAGTGGCTGATAGAATATATTCCAGTTCATACCATGCTGCTGCTCGGCAATCTCTTTCATACTCAGCGTATTG
Organism: Daejeonella rubra; assembly: GCF_900103545.1. Lineage (GTDB taxonomy): Bacteria > Bacteroidota > Bacteroidia > Sphingobacteriales > Sphingobacteriaceae > Daejeonella > Daejeonella rubra. Next base: position 25,253 of record NZ_FNHH01000025.1, on the reverse strand, counting down.
GTAGCCATCAATAATGCGATGATCGACAAACCCATCGGAATTTCATAACTGATACTTTGTGAAGCTGCTCTGATAGCTCCCATAAGCGAAAACTTATTATTGGAAGCCCATCCACCGATCATAATTCCATATACACCAAGTGAAACCACCCCGAAAATATAGAGTATTCCAACATTGACATCAGCAATCTGTAAACTAACCAGACGGTCAGCTATCTGTATACTTTCACCCCAAGGAATTACGGCACTTCCAATTAAAGAAGTTAATAATGCAAGTGATGGCCCCAGAATAAAAAGTGCTTTACTTGAATCTGTTGGTATGATCTCTTCCTTGAAGAACATCTTTAATCCATCTGCCAATGGCTGGAACATACCTCCGGGACCGGCTCTGTTTGGACCTACCCTATCTTGTAAGTACCCGGCTATTTTTCTTTCAGCAAGTGTAGAATATGCTGCTACAGTTAAACTGATCAGAAATATGACCGTTACTAAAACGAATTTTTCAATTATAAATGCTAGTTCCATTAAACCTTAGTTGCTCTGTCAAATTCAATTTTATTGGCTTCAATCAATATTGGATTATCCTTGATCACTGGCAAAGGAGTCATCTCATAGTGATTGGAGGAAATTACTGAAGTATGCGAAATATGACGTGGACCCTCAATTACCCAATCACTTGTATTTTTAGTATCAAAACGGCAGGTATTACATATAAAGTCTTCTACTTCACCAAACTGATCTTTACGTCCTGTTACTCTTAATACCTCTTCGCCTTTATACCAAAGTGTTACTTTACCCTTACATTTCGGGCAATCACGATGAGCATCTACCGGTTTAGTAAACCAAACGCGGTTTTTAAAGCGGAAAGTTTTATCAGTTAAAGCACCTACCGGACAAACATCAATTACGTTCCCTGAAAAATCATTATCAATAGCTTTCTCAATGTAGGTTGATATTTCGGAAGCATCTCCACGGCCCAAAATACCATGAACACGGTTATCCGTGATCTGATCTGCAACGTAAACACATCTGTAGCATAAAATGCAGCGTGTCATGTGCAATTGAATCTTATCACCAATGTCTATTCTCTCGAAAGTACGACGATCAAATTCATATCTGGTATCAGCAACACCATGCTCATAAGACAGATCCTGCAAATGACATTCACCAGCCTGATCACAAACCGGACAATCCAGAGGATGATTGATTAGAAGCATCTCAACAACTCCCTTACGCGCTTCTATAACTTCAGGTGAAGTAATATTCTGCACTTCCATTCCATCCATCACTCCGGTTCTGCAAGATGCTACCAGCTTTGGCATTGGACGCGGATCCTTTTCAGAACCTTTGCTCACTTTTACCAGACAGGTACGGCATTTACCACCACTTCCTTCAAGTTTAGAATAATAGCACATAGCAGGCGGCACAATATCTCCCCCTATCTGACGAGCAGCATTGAGAATACTTGTACCCGGTTCTACTTCAACCGTTATACCATCTATTGTTACTTTAACTTTATCGCTCATTGTTTAAAATTCAAAACCTGTGCTTAATATCAAAGGGCTTTCCGTCCAAATTTTTGACTTTTTAATTTTTAATTTTGACTTGCAACCTCTTCCAGTTTTGGCAGTGGATCAGCATATTTCGCCAAACCATAATTATGTTCCATAACTTCCTTTGGATTAGTAACATGCCATTCAAATTCATCTCTGAAATGACGAATCGCACTGGCAACTGGCCAGGCGGCAGCATCTCCCAAAGGACAAATCGTATTGCCTTCTATTTTCTTAGAAACATCAACTAAAAGGTCGATATCACTCATTTTACCATGTCCATTCTCCAAACTATGAAGTACCTTTTCCATCCATCCAGTACCTTCACGACATGGCGAACATTGTCCGCAGCTTTCATGATGGTAAAAACGGGAAAAATTCCAGGTATTTCTAACAATACACTGATCTTCATCAAAAGCAATAAAACCACCTGAGCCCAGCATGGAGCCAGTTTGAAAACCACCATCAGATAGTGACTCATAACTCATTAAACGTGGCTGACCATTGATTGTTTTCAGGATCAGGTTGGCTGGCAAAATCGGAACGGAAGATCCTCCCGCCACAACTGCCTTCAATCTCTTTCCATTGGCTATTCCACCACAATATTCTTCAGAATATATGAATTCTTCAACCGGAAGCCCAAGTTCTATTTCGTAAACACCTGGCTTATTAAGATTACCCGAAGCGGAGATAAGTTTTGTACCTGTACTTCTACCATTTCCGATTTTTGAATATTCTTCACCTCCATCATTTATGATCGGAACTACTGCTGCTATAGTTTCAACATTATTAACAACAGTAGGACATGCCCATACACCTGAGATTGCCGGGAAAGGTGGTTTGATCCTCGGATTACCACGTTTACCTTCCAGTGATTCGATCAAGGCAGTTTCTTCACCACAAATATAGGCTCCACCACCTGGCTGAACATATAATTCAAGATCATATCCGGATCCAAGTATATTTTTCCCCAGAAACCCGGCATTTTTAGCTTCAGCAATTGCTCTTTCCAGTATCCTGATCTGGGGCATCATTTCACCACGAACATAGATATAGGATGTTTTTGCACCAAGGGCAAAACTGGCAACGATCATTCCCTCGATCAATAGATGAGGAATGTGAGTCATCAGATAACGATCCTTAAAAGTACCAGGCTCAGATTCATCCGCATTACATACCAGATAACGCTCTCTGCCTTCTGGCTTAGCCAAAAAGCTCCACTTCATGCCTGTAGGGAAACCAGCGCCTCCACGTCCGCGTAATCCGGATGTTTTAACCTCTTCAACCACAGCATCCGGTGTCATGGTTTTCAAAGCTTTTTCTACCGCACGATATCCTCCATTCTGACGATAAACATCGAAAGTATGAATTCCTGGTACATTTATATTCTCTAATAATAACTTGCGAGCCATTCTTATTTTGATGTGAGATCTGAGATGAAAGATGTGAGATATTCGAATGAAATAAGTTCCAAACTTCTGTCTCTCATCTGTTTACTCATATCTTATTCTTTAAATTTTCTATCAATTTATCAACACTCTCTTCTGTTAAATTCTCATAAAAAGTATATTCAGGTCCGATCTGTAAAACAGGAGCCATTCCACAGGCTGCTAAACATTCTACCCCTCTCCAACTGAAATTACCATCTGCAGTAACTTCACCTTCCTTCACACCTAATGTCTTTTCAATATGAGTCATGATCTTCTCAGCTCCTACAAGGCAGCAAGGTCCGGTACGGCATACTTCAAGGACAAACTTACCCTGAGGACGAAGAAAGAACATTGTATAGAATGTTGCTACTTCATAAACCTCAATGGCTTGGATCTGAAGAAAATCTGCAACTTTTTCCATTGCTTCAGGACTAACCCAGCCATATTCAGCCTGCACAAGATGCAGGACAGGCAATAACGCTGATTTTTGTTTTCCTTCAGGATAACGCGTTACAATTTCCTCAAACTTGCTGATCAAGTCTGCCGAAAATTCAATTTCTTTATGTTCAGTTACACTAAGCATCTAATTCTCCTGCAATTACGTTCAAGCTACTCATATTGATAATGGCATCTGATAATAACATACCTGCACTCATTGGCGCATACATCTGGTAGTTTATAAAGCTAGGTCTTCTGAAATGCAAACGATAAGGCGATCTGCCTCCATCATTCACCAGATAAAAACCTAATTCTCCATTTCCACCTTCAACGGCATGGTAGACTTCAGTTTTTGGAGTATCGATCTCTCCCATTACAATTTTGAAATGATAGATCAACGCTTCCATATTATTATAAACTTCTTCTTTTGGAGGAAGGTAAAATTCAGGAACATCGGCATGAAAAACACCTTTCGGTTCTTTTTCAATCTTTTGAAGTGCTTGCTCAATGATCCTTAAGCTCTGCCACATTTCCTCGTTACGAACGATATAACGATCATAAACATCTCCGCTTGTACCAACCGGAATATCAAAATCAAAATCCTGATAGGATGAATAAGGTTCGTTTACACGTACATCATAATCTACACCTGTGGCACGCAAAATAGGTCCGCTCCAGCTATAATTAAGCGCTGTTTCAGGATCTACTGCCCCAACGCCAGAAGTACGCTCAATGAAGATCCTGTTACGATTAAATAAAATTTCAAATTCTTTGAGTATAGGCGGGAATTTTACCAGAAACTGCTTGATCTTCGCAAATGCGATATCATTGAAATCACGTTCAAAACCACCAATACGACCGATGTTAGTGGTTAGACGAGCGCCACATATTTCCTCATAGATCTCATAAATATGCTCTCTCTCTTCCATCAAATACAGGAAGCCGGTAAATGCGCCGGTATCAACACCTAAAATCCCATTACAAATCAGGTGATCTGAAATACGGGCAAGTTCCATGACAATTACTCTCAGATAATCAACTCTTTTGGGAGTTTCGATGCCAAGTAGTTTTTCAACGGTCATATGCCATCCCATATTATTAATAGGGGATGAACAATAGTTCATACGATCTGTTAAAGGTGTTATCTGGTAAAAGGGGCGATGTTCAGCAATTTTTTCAAACGCACGATGTATATAACCTATCGTAGAAACACCACTTACGATTCTTTCTCCGTCCATTTCCAAAATATTCTGGAAAACTCCATGCGTTGCCGGATGGGTAGGACCAAGATTTAACGTGATCGTTTCTTTTTGAGGGTCGTTATCTGTAAATATGGGGTGATTCGTCATCTTCCGAAGAAATAATCCTTTTTATCAACACGATTTGGGTCTTCCAGCGGATGCTCTCTTCGCATCGGGAAAACTGTCATATCATCAACATTTAAAATTCTTATCAGGTTTGGGTGGCCATCGAAAATAATTCCGAAAAAATCATAAGATTCACGTTCCATCCAGTTTGCGCCTTCCCATAAGGATGTTGCAGTTGGAATATGCGGAGCCATTCCATCAAGAAAAACTTTTATTCTGACACGAATATTATTTGACAGGCTGTGCAGGTGATAAATAACACCAATTGAAAGTTCCTGCTCCGGGAAATGAATTCCGGTAATATCGGTCAGGTAATTAAATTTAAGTTCTTTATCCTCCTTGAGGAATCGTAGTACTTCGCTGATATTGCCGACCGAAGTTTCAAATGTCAGTAAACCAAATGGCTCATTTGGAACAGAAATTCTATCCCCAAACTTTGAAGTTAAACTTTGTACGACTTGCTGGTTGCTTAGTTTGCCCATTACTGGATTCCGTATCTGCCTAATAATTCTTTATACTCTGGTGATTCTCTTCTGCGAAGGGATTCATTCTTTACAAGTTCCTGTATCTTATTGAAGCCATCAATGATCGCTTCTGGTCTTGGAGGACAACCAGGTACATAAACATCAACGGGGATGATCTCATCAATTCCTTGCATTACTGAGTAGGTATCAAATATACCACCACTACTTGCACATGCACCTACTGCAATTACCCATCGGGGCTCTGCCATCTGAAGATAAACCTGCTTTAAAACAGGTCCCATTTTCTTGGCAATAGTACCCATTACCATCAGAAGATCTGCCTGACGTGGCGAAAAACTTGGTCTTTCTGATCCAAAACGAGCAAAATCATAGTGCGATCCCATGGTAGCCATGAACTCTATACCACAACAGGAAGTTGCAAAAGGCAATGGCCACAAGGAGTGAGACCTTGCCAGTCCGACCACCTTATCCATTGATGTTGCAAAGAAACCCGATCCCTCAATACCCGGAGGTGCTTCAACTATTTTTACTTCACTCATAATCTTTCAAAAGAAAAAGCCCAGTTCAGACAAGTCTAAAATGAGCCCAAATTTAAGAAATTTAATGTTTTCAATTGTTTAAACCATTATTTAGAACCAGTCTAAATGCTACTCCCAGTCCAGTGCTTTCTTTTTAATTATATAAATAAATCCAAGTAAAAGTGTTCCCATAAATATGAACATCTCAATCAGACCATTAACTCCAAATTCTCTGAAATTTACAGCCCATGGATACATGAAAATTACCTCTATATCAAAAAGAACAAATAATATTGCGACTAAGAAATATTTAATAGAAAATGGCTGACGGGCGTTACCAACAGATTTAATTCCGGATTCGAATGCAACCAGTTTATCAGCGGTTTTACGTTTCGGCCCAACCAAATGGGTAATAGTCATTGTCAGAACTACAAATCCTAGAGCCACAATTATCTGAAATATAATAGGCAGATAACTGAGTGATGTACTTTGTGCTTCCATTTTTAAATATTACGATGCAAATATAAAAAAAAAGAAGCCCCTAAACAATGTTCAGGGACTTCTCTTTAATAATATATTTTACTTACTAATTACTACCACTAATGGCTGCAATGGCCTGAGTAGCTGTGGCATTTGAGGGGTCAAGAACAAGAACTTTATCAAAATATTCCTTTGCCTTGGCTGTATTTCCATCTTTTCTAGCAGCTACAGATCCAAGGTAGTTATACGCTTCGATCAAACCTGCAGTACTTTTAGCAGCCAGTTCAGGCTTATCAATAGTTACCAGCTTAACATATGTTTCATAAAAAGGAACTGCTAAACCCTGACTGTCATTTTCATCATCCATCAAACGGTTGATCCTTCCTCTGTACTGCCATCCCGCCTGAGTAGTTGGGGAGCGTTGTACCAGAAAACTGAAAGCAGTATCTGCTTTTACCAAAAGATCCTTTGTTGGATTTAGATTTGCAGCCTTCTGAGCACCATAGTTAAAGTAGTAAGACATTCCTAAATAGTAATAATCAAGTAAAGCTCTTTCAGGATTCTTTATTGCTACTTCATAAGCCTGGGCAGCTTCAACATACTTTTTCCCTTTGTATAAAGCCTGACCAATCTCACTCATAACAGCGGCATTGGTAGAATCAAGTTCAACTGCCTTGTTAATATTCGCCAAACCTTCTACAAACATGGTAGTATCCTTCATTTGAGCTCTGCCTAAATAAAGATAATCCTGTGAGATCAAACGGCTTGGCTCAACTTTGGATATAAAATCCTTTAAAGCCTGAGAACTTGCCATAAAATTTCCATTCTCAAAAGCAGAATAGGCCAAATAGCGTAAAACCCTTGGGTTAACCTTATCTAACTTAGCCATTTCATTAGCTTCAGCTTCAAGAGCTTTAAAGTCTTTTGTAAGGTATAAAAAGTCAGCATGACGCAAACGGGAATCTAATGAACGGTCAGTTAGATCCATGTATTTTTCGTAATACTGCAAAGCTTGCTTAATACGACCATCATATTCTTTTTGTGATGTCCAGGCCCACTGATAATAAGACTCAGCCAGTTCACGATATGCAGGACCATAATTTGCATCTAATGCAATTACACTGTTAAACTCTTCAATAGCCTCAGGAAACGCTTTTGACATCTTATTGATCTTCCCCAGTTCAACTTTTGACCTTAAAAAAGTTTTATCCAGATCGAATGCTGTTCTATAGGCACTGAATGCTTCACTATTTTTCATTTCAGAACGATATGCATCACCTAATACCAGATATAGCTGAGCATCCTTTTCGTTCAGAACCTTTGCTTTATTTAGATGAACCATCCCTTCAGCGATCATTGGTACTGGCGCATTAACATACGCTCTCCCAATATAAAGGTCTGTGACATGATCCTTCTTTTTAGTGAGTGAAATTGCTTTATCAAAGTTTGCCCTAGGGTTACCCTTTTTTGCAAGCTCAATAGCTCCTAAACCTACATAATTCAGCGGGAATTCAACATTAGCAGCTATACCCTTATTAAATGCCGTTTTGGCAGAGTCGATATAGTCAGGTCTGATGTAAATTGGTGACGTTGTTAGATATAAATTACCTAAATAAAAAAAGTTCTCGGGATTAGTTGGCTGAGTACTTGTTAAAGTGTTTAATATAGCCTTACCTTTTTGATACTGCTCAGCATCAATGGCCTTTCTGGCATCAGTTAAACTCTGAGCAAAAACTGCCGAACCTACTAATATAAAACCCAGGGTTATCTTAATTGCCTTGTTCATCATTTTAATATAATTTAATTTACAATATTTATCTCACGAGAAGGAATACTATCAGGCAAAAGTCCCGATTTTAGTACAATCCTCTGTCCTCGTTCACCTGCTATGAATGATGCAAAACCTGTGCCCAAACCTGCACCACCCTCACAATTTATAACATATAATGACCTTGTCAGTGGATACATTCCTAATGCGATATCATTTTGGGTAGGTTTATAATAGGCATCCGAACCTGGCTGACCACTTATATTCTTAACACCCAATATTTTTAATTCCGCAACGGTTTTCTCTAGTTGAACCGGTGGTTGTACCATCCAGTTGACACCTACAACTCCAATTGATCCGGGATTATCATTCACATATTTAATAACATCCGAGTTTGATTTCAGAGCATAAATACCTGCCGCAGGAAGAACCTCAATAGCTGCAAGTTCCTTAAAGTACCTTACCGTACTAGAATTTGCATTGTCAAAGACTAAACTCTCTAAAGATGAAGCCTCACCCTTTAAGATCTTAATAATATCTGAAACATCTGCATTTGCGTATTTTGATGAATTGTGTGTTATAAGGGCAATTCCATCAATAGCAAATCGATTTATCCGGACTTTAATGTTTTTTGATTCAAAATGCTTTGTTTCCTCTGCATTTAAAAGTCTTGATACTATCGCAACCTGAATACTATCACTTAAAAACAAATTTAATAATTCATTTTCAGATTTCATTACCAGATCAAGTTTTGCACCTGAATATGTACTTTCAAAAAGGTAAGCCTGATCTTCAATTATCGGAGCAAATGACTCGTCAACCAATATCTGCTCTTTACCACTTGTATATGTTTGCTGTTCCAAAGGTTTGCTCTGGCAGGAAACTAACACAAATGGAACTGCTAAATAAAGTAAGATCTGCAACACTTTCATAACATTTAGTACTAAGAACGAAGTAAACGTACAAATCTGATAAATGAATAAACAATCAATAGTATGGCAAATGCTAATCTATATCCAAAGGAAAGATCAATAGGAAAATCTTTCCAGAAAATAATAGCTACTCCTAAGGCAAAATAAAGGGCAAACATCCCCAGCCCTAAAATAAACAGAAATCGCTTTGCGGGCGATTTCTGTTTGTTCTGTTCCTGTTCAGAAAAAGACATCAATACTATTGACCTGCCAACTGGAAGAAAATAGGCATTGTATAGGCAACCCTTACAGGGCGACCATTTTGAATACCTGGCTTCCAGGCTGGTGCATTTTTCAATACCCGGATCGCTTCTTCATCACAACCGCCCCCAATACCACGAAGTACCTTAATATCAGTAAGTTGTCCATTTTTCTCAACAACGAAACTCATAATAACGCGACCTGTAATGTTATTTTCACGAGCCATTGGAGGATACTTCAAATTTTTCTGAAGATATTTTCCCCATCCAGCCATACCCCCTGTAAATTCAGGAAGAACTTCTACACTTGCAAAATCCTTGATGCTATTATCCTCAGTAACTTCAGCTTCTTTTGGAGCTTCGCCAACTGGTTCATCGATAACGATGTCTGCATTTGGATCACCCTCAATAGTCTTCTGACCAGGATCAGCAACTTTCAATTCTTCAATTGTTGGTGGCTCTTCATCTCTAACTTCTTCTGCTGGTACAACTACCGGAGGAGGAAATTTGATCTGATCGATCTTTGGTTTAGGAGGTTCAGGAGGAGGCGGTGGAAGCTCTTCTTTGTTAATTGGAGGAGGAGGTGCGAGAACAACTTCTGTAATCTTTACCTTTTCATCCTCTGGCAATATTCCGGATATATACCTAATAATTAATGGTAATGAAACCACTATAATAAAAAGTATTGAACCAATAAGAACTGCGCGACTTGTGGTTTTGGAATTATCTTTCCTTAAATCATAAGCACCATAGTTTTTATTTCTCCCGGCGAACACAACATCCAGCCATTCCGGTTTGAATAAATCTATTTTAGACCCTAACATATTTAATTCTTTAAAGGGTTAATAATTGTTTAATATAACTATTTGTAGAGGCCATCACGCTTTAATAAAGCGATATCCGGTTCAGAGATCTCAACGATCGCGTACCTATCTATGTTTGAAACTTTCATTTCATCAAGGATATCTACAAAATTTCTATAATTTGACTGATCACTAGGTTTGATCAAAACGATTAATCCTTTACTTGGATCACCAGTAGTTGCAATAACCTTTTTAGCATTTTCGATCAAAGCTTTTCTGATGCCATTCCTTCCATAATTATCAACCTGAGGAGGAGTTAGAGGCTTATCAACAAGTCCCATATACCATTCCAGGCGATTATTATCCCCTAAAAGTATAGTCATTGTTCTGTTATCAGCAACTGTTAATTCCTGCTGATCGTCTTTTTCCTTATCAGGCATGGCTAAATCCATTGCCTGAGGTTTAGCCAGCGTAGTGGTAAGCATGAAGAAGGTAATCAGAAGGAAAGCCAAATCCACCATTGCAGTTAAATCTACACGTGTTGATTGCTTCTTACTTCTTACTTTCCCGCCTTTATTCTTACCCCCGCCGGAGGTATCTAATTCTGCCATCGCGTTTTATATTTATTATACGAATTACTTCTCGTCTGCCCTCAGAGAGGTGATCAGACTAAATTTGTTAATATTCTGATCCTGAAGGATTCCCAATATTTTCTTGATGGAAGGATATTCTTCCCCTGAATCACCTTTAATACTGACACGCATATCAACATTATTAAGTTCTTTCGTTGCATAACGTGCTGATAAAAGCCAGTCGTGCAATTCGGATGGACGCTGACCTACTGAATCTGTAGGAATTCCAGGCTGTAGCCCGGCTGCATTACGTTCATCTCCTTTTAACATGATGATCTGCTTTAGGTTTCCTATTGGAACCCCAAAACTTTCCATTACTGAAAAACGGGTCTTTTCCTCATCGGTAAACTGGATCTGGTACTTTTCGCCCATCAATTCAAGAGTCCGCTTGCGGATAGGTTGACCCGGTACTCCAAAAAACACTTTACCTTTCTGACCAATAGTCAGTGTTGCTATATCCAAATCAGGCAATTTAAACTTTACTGTTGATGCAGGGGTATCAACAGGAAGAGGTTCAGGCTGACGGGCTGTTGCTGTAAGGATAAAGAAGGTAAGCAACAAAAAGGACACGTCACACATTGCTGTCATGTCGATAGCCGTACTTTTTCTGGCAACTTTAATTCTAGACATTGCTTATTTTAAATTAATACGATTTATTATAGAGATGAAAATATTCCGGGTTTTCCATAAACCCGGAATAAATTTTTCAAAACCTATTATTTATGAGTACTGGCGTAAGTTTGAACAATAGAGAAGCCTGCCTCATCAATTGCATATGTCAATTTATCAATTTTAGAAGTGAATATATTATACATGATGATCGCAACAGTAGAAGTAGCGATACCAGTTGCAGTATTGATCAATGCTTCAGAAATACCATTTGCAAGAGCTGCCTGATCCGGTGAGCCTGCAGTTGATAAAGCCGCGAAGGCCTTGATCATACCTGTTACTGTACCTAACAGGCCAGTCAGGGTACCAATTGATACCAAAGTTGCAATTACAGTTAAGTTTTGTTCTAACATTGGCATTTCCAAAGCGGTAGCTTCTTCAATATCCTTTTGAATAGCCAGACATTTTTGCTCAGTATCCATTTTAGGTTCAACTTCCATTTCTTTGTATTTCTTCAAACCAGATTTGATCACATTTGCAACAGAACCTTCTTGTTTATCGCACTCAGCAATAGCTGAATCAATGTTTCCAGCACCGATAAAACTTTGTACTTTCTTTACAAATAAATCAATGTTCCCTTTACCTGTAGCTTTTCCGATAACAAAGAAACGCTCGAATGAAAATACGATCACCATAAGGAATAAACCCATCAGTACTGGTACAACATATCCTCCTTTGTAAACCATTCCGAAGTAGTTACCTGGTAGTGGGTGACCGTTCTCAGGATCTCCACCTTCAAAATTAGCAGGATCTCCCATTACGAATTTCCATAACAGTACTCCGACAAGAATACACATCACAATAGATAGACTTGCAAAAATGCTTGAACCAGAGCTCTCTTTCTTAGCTGTTGTTGGTTTTGGTGCGTTCGCCATTTTTTTAAAATTTAGTTTTTAGTTGTTGATTAAATAATAGAAGTTAATTGATTTTTATTTGGTACTGCTTGTTTAATATGTTAAATATAATGTGTGTTAAATATATAACTAAATAATATTTCTGTAACCCTGATACTTAAAGGTTAACAAAAATATAATTTTCGACTTAATAAAAAACTATTTGTGAATTTATTAATTCAATCCTGTCAAAGCCATCCCTAGAATTAAGCAAGAACTATGCCTTTCTAAAAGAAGATCGCCTTCAAAATCCGGCAATCATTTTACAATAAAAACTATTTTTTATTGCAAATGCAAATTTACCTCATGATTTTAAAAATTTAAGCATTCACATTTACCCTCGATTCATCCATAAGTAACTCATTATCAGTATATTTTGAATATTGTTTAAAATTTGATACAAATGCTTCTACCAAGCCTGCTGCCTTAAGGTCATAGGCTTGTTTGTCTTTCCATGTGTTTCTTGGATTTAAAATTTCAGAAGGAACACCCGGACAAGTTAAAGGCATTGCCAATCCAAATAATGGATGCTCTTCAAACTTTACATCCTGCAAGCTACCATTTAATGCTGCTGCTATCATAGCTCTGGTATAAGAAAGTTTCATTCTGGTCCCGGTACCATATTCCCCACCAGTCCATCCGGTATTAATAAGCCATACATTAACCCCATACCGTTCGATATTCCGACCCAAAAGTTCGGCATATTTTGTAGGATGCAAGGGCAAAAAGGCCTTGCCAAAACACGCAGAGAACGTTACCTGCGGCTCATTGATACCAGCCTCAGTTCCAGCTACTTTAGCTGTATAACCTGAGATAAAATGATACATTGCCTGAGCAGGACTTAGCCGTGAAATTGGAGGTAATACACCAAAAGCATCAGCCGTGAGAAAAAAGATGTTTTTCGGACCGGAAGCTACAGAAGGAATAAAAGCATTATCTATAAAATTGATAGGATATGCTACTCTCGTGTTCTCAGTTTTTTCAATATTATTAAAATCAACAGTCCTGGTTCCCTCAATAAAATTGATATTCTCTAACAATGAACCATAGCGTATTGCCTTATAAATTTGAGGTTCCTTCTCCGGACTAAGATCCACACACTTTGCATAACATCCTCCTTCAAAATTAAAAACACTGTTTTTACTCCATCCATGTTCATCATCACCTATTAGTCTCCGATCCGGATCGGCAGAAAGGGTTGTCTTACCCGTTCCTGACAAACCAAAAAATATTGCAGTATCTCCCTCTGCACCAATATTTGCAGAGCAATGCATAGAAAGAACATTATGCTGGTGAGGTAAAATAAAATTAAGGACTGAGAATATTCCTTTTTTAATCTCGCCAGTGTACCCGGTACCTCCAATCAGAATAATTTGTCTTGTAAAATTAATGATACAGAAGTTAGCCTGCCTGGTTCCATCAATTTCAGGATTCGCTTTAAATCCGGGAGCCGCAATAATCGTCCATTCAGGTCTTGAAGCCGGATCAACGTGCGCGGGCCTTAGAAACAAGTTGTTTGCGAATAGGTTTTGATAGGCAGTTTCTGTAACTACCCTGATATTCAACCTGAATTCCTCACTGGCACAGGCATAAGCGTCCCTCACATAAATTTTCCTTTCAGTAAGATATTGGGTCACTTTGATAAATAATGAATCAAATTCCAGTTCACTGAACTTGATATTAATATCACCCCACCAAACTGATTCTTCTGTGATTTTATCGCATACGATGAAACGATCACGAGGTGAACGTCCGGTAAATTCACCTGTATCGGCTGCAAGTGCACCACTATCTGCTAAATATGCTTCTCCGTTGCAGATAGCAATTTCGATTAATTCAGATGGCGATAATTGGTAGTTGATTAATTTTGCATTATCAAGATTTAGATAATGAAGGTCTGGATTGCTTTTTGATAACCTCATGCTGTTCATTTCATTATCGGATTTTTTTATCAAAAATAATGCCTATTGAGGCATAAATAAAAATAAAATAATGTTGAAAAGAAGCTGAACGTAATTAAGACACTAAGACATAATTAATTAATAATCAATTAGTTAATATATATATATTTTGAATTATTAAGCGCCGATTTTTTTTACTTTAAACCCTTCTGCCAGGAGCAATGTCATGACCTTTTCACGAAAATCTCCCTGAATTATAATTTCGGCATCTTTGGCAGTCCCGCCAACTCCACATTTTTGCTTTAACTTTTTCCCCAGAATCTCAAGATCTTCCTTAGTTCCAATAAAACCGGTAACCAGTGTAACTGCTTTACCGCCGCGTTGTTTCCTGTCGAGCTGAACTCTCAGATCTTGGAGGCGGGGCTCCAGAGTTTCCAGGGGTTCAGAATCATCAGAAATATACCCAAAGTCAGGATCCGTGGAAAATACAACCCCCAGAAAATTTTTATTCTTTTTAGACATAAATTAATTAAGAATATTTAAAGAATGTGGATTTACTCCGATACTCAGGATTGTTCCCATATTAAACGGATCTCCATCCAGATGAACTGCTGCAGAGCTCTCTCTTGTAATAATGATCTTTCTGCCCTGAATTATCTCCAGGTAGTTTGATTTATGTGTAGTCTTTCTGAACATTCTAAGCACTAATGCAGGAAATATATAAAGAGGGAATGGTTTTAGGATACAAATATCCAGCATACCATCATTCAGAGAGGCGAAAGGAGAAATATGTGCGTTGTTACCATACTGAGATGAATTAGCAATGCTAATCATAAAGGCCTGATGCTCATATTCTTTTCCATCTATCGTAAGACTATAATGCTGAGAATGATAATTGGAAACTTCTGAGAAAGCTATCTTAACATAGCTGCTAAGACCGCGCTTTACATTTTCAGCAAAACGTGAACTAATCTGAGCATCAAATCCAATTCCTGCCATATTAAAAAATTTCCTGCCGTTAAATGTGCCTGAATCGATTTTACTAATATGAAGTTTATTTATTCTTTTTATAGCTTGCACATCACCAATTGGAATCCCCAAAGATCTGGCCAGCCCATTCCCTGATCCAAATGGTATTATTCCCATTAACTTATTTGTTCCCTCAACTTCAGATGCTACCTCATTTATTGTACCATCACCTCCCACTGCAACCAGAATATCTACTCCATTTCTGAGCGCTTCAGCTGCAAGAAGAGATCCATGACCATGATATTCCGTAAAGACACATTCAGAATCAAATTTGCTCTTATCCAGATATTTATCAATCTTTTCTGGAAAATTATATTTGGTCTTTCCTCCTGAAATCGGATTGATAACGAATAAAATTTTTCTTTTCAAGTTAATTTAGATTTTAACATCAAAAATACTCTTAAATTTTTTAGAACATAATATTTATCCTACTTTTGCTATGCAAAAAAGTGGATCGATTTGCGTTGATTGCAACCACGTAAAAAAAAGTGCTAAAACATTCTGCCGATTTTTACTCCGATCAATACTATCCCCACTTTCCTGCATTATTGTTAACAGTCTAGAATATTTAATATTTAATAAAAACTCTATGCCTTATTTATTTACCTCAGAATCTGTATCAGAAGGACATCCTGACAAGGTAGCTGATCAGATATCAGACGCTTTAATCGATAATTTTTTAGCCTGGGATCCAGATTCAAAAGTTGCCTGTGAGACATTAGTCACTACCGGCCTTGTTGTATTAGCCGGAGAAGTAAAATCTCAGGTTTATTTAGATGCTCAAAAAATTGCTCGTGATGTAATTCGTAAAATTGGATACACAAAATCCGAATATATGTTCGAAGCAGATTCATGCGGTGTTATTTCAGCAATCCATGAGCAGTCAGCAGATATCAATCAGGGTGTTGACCGTGTAAATAAACAAGATCAGGGTGCCGGAGATCAGGGTATGATGTTTGGTTATGCCACCAATGAGACTGATAACTATATGCCACTGGCATTGGATCTGGCTCATAAGATCTTAACAGAGCTGGCAATCCTAAGAAGAGAAAACTCATCTATCAAGTATCTTCGTCCTGATGCTAAGTCACAGGTAACCATTGAATACAGTGATGATCATAAGCCAGTTCGCATCGATGCCATTGTAGTATCTACTCAGCATGACGACTTCGATTCAGAAGAAAATATGCAGAAAAAGATCCAGCAGGATATTGTTTCAATATTAATTCCAAGAATTAAAGCACAGCTTAAACCTGAACTTCAGACTTTATTTACTGATGCTATAAAGTACCATATCAATCCTACAGGTAAATTCGTGATCGGTGGTCCCCATGGTGACACTGGATTAACTGGTCGTAAGATCATTGTTGATACCTACGGTGGAAAAGGCGCACACGGTGGCGGCGCATTCTCTGGAAAAGACCCTTCCAAAGTGGATCGTTCTGCAGCTTATGCAACACGACATATTGCTAAAAATCTTGTTGCGGCAGGTGTTTGCAGTGAGATACTTGTTCAGGTATCCTATGCGATCGGTGTTAAAGATCCAATGGGTATTTTTGTAGATACTTACGGTACTGCAAATGTTGATTTCACCGATGGTGAGATCGCACAAAAAATATCTTCGCTTTTTGACATGACACCTTACGGTATTGAAACCCGTTTAAAACTTCGTAATCCGATCTATTCTGAAACTGCAGCATATGGACATATGGGCAGAATAAATGAAGTTGTAACGAAAACATTTAATGGTTCGAACGGAGAATCAAAAACTGTAGATGTTGAGTTGTTTACTTGGGAAAAGCTTGATTTTACGGATCAGGTTAAAAAAGCTTTCAATTTAGCTTAATCGTTATTCTTATATCTGAAAGCCTTCTTTCTTTGTAGAAAGAAGGCTTTTTTTTTAATATTGTATTGATGAAAGAGCAAGACATTAACCCCTGGCAAACACTTTCCAGTAAAAAGATATACGACAATCCCTGGATCAGTTTAACAGAGCATCAGGTAATAAATCCGGGTGGAGGAAAGGGTATTTACGGAGAAGTTCATTTCAAAAATCTGGCAATAGGTGTAATCGTATTGGATGATGCTAATAATACGTGGCTCGTTGGTCAGTATCGCTATCCTTTGAAAGCATATAGCTGGGAAATTCCTGAAGGCGGCGGACCTGAAAATATTGATCCACTGACCTCAGCAAAACGGGAATTACTCGAAGAAACAGGTATTGAGGCAATTTCATGGACAGAAATTCAGCGGATACACCTTTCTAATTCTGTGAGTGATGAAACAGGTATTATATTTCTTGCGCAGGATCTAAGCTTTGGAGAATCAAACCCAGAAGAAAGTGAACAGCTTATTATTAGAAAAATACCATTTTTGGAAGCCTATGAAATGGTATTAACTGGAGAAATAACTGACTCTTTAAGTGTGGCTGCCATTTTAAAAGTGAAGATCACGCACTTTAACTCATTATAATTAAATTAGAAAATAATTGCACGAGGTTAATTAGATACTCATGAATAAACTATTTGGCTATATCCTCACTCCAATACACTATCTTCTATTCGGACTTTTTCTTTGTTTGTTCCACCCTGTACAATGGGTATGTTTAAAATTGGGAGGTCAGGAAGGACATAAAAAATCTGTTGATCTTTTAAATTTCTTTCTTTTGGGTACCTATTTTATAATGGGAAGCAGAATAATCTTCAAAAACCCCTACGATTTACCAACAGACAGGCCAATCATCTTTATTGCAAATCATCAGAGCATGTATGATATACCTGCACTTATCTGGTTTCTAAGAAGGTATCATGCAAAGTTCATTTCAAAAATAGAACTGACAAAAGGTATTCCGAGCATCTCATTCAATCTGAAGTACGGAGGCGGGGCCAATATTGACAGGAAAGACAGTAAGCAAGCAGTTTCCGAAATTTTTAAACTGGCTGAACGCATGCAAAAATTCAACTGGTCTACCGTTATTTTTCCGGAAGGAACAAGAGCAAAAAATGGGCAATTAAAACCTTTTGCTATTGGTGGGGTAGCTACATTATTGAAAAAAGTACCTAATGCTCTGATCGTACCTATTGCAATTAACGGATCATGGAAGCTGGTTCAATATGGGAAATTTCCATTAAGTGCCGGACAAAAAATAACCTGGGAAGTACTTGAGCCAATAGAACCGGAAAAGAAAACAATGGAAGAAATTGTAGCTGCGGCAGAAGAAGCTATAAAAGAAGCATTGAAATAAATTCCAAAGATTATTTATCCAATATTTTTATCTTCTATCTGCTTGAAAAAATACTCACGGTAGGTATCTCCAATTGGTATTATCTTTTCACCAATCTGTATCCGGCTACGCTCTATGCTTTCAATCTTGCCGAGAGCAATTATATATGATTTATGTACCCTGATAAAAGATTTTGAGGGCAAAGATTCTTCCATTTTTTTCATATTCTGCAAGGTGATTATCCTTTCAGATTTGGTAAAAATTGAGATATAATCCTTAAGGCCCTCAATGTATAATATATCATCAAGGTAGATCTTCTGGATCTTATGTTCAGTTTTTACAAAAATGAAATCATGGTTTTTCTGAGCAGGAAGTACTTCAGGTGCTGAAGAATTAGTATTACCCGAATTCTGAAGCACTTTTTGTGCAGCTTTATAAAATCGATCAAATGCGATTGGCTTAAGCAGATAATCCACCACATCAAGTTCATATCCATCAAGTGCATATTGAGAATACGCTGTAGTAAGTATCACATCACACTTCCCGTTTATGATCTTTAAAAACTGTATACCGGTAAGTTCAGGCATCTGTACATCAAGAAAAACCAGATCAATGGCATCACTTTGGACAAGCGACAAGCCCTCAATAGCACTGGTTGTGGTCTTTACAAGGGTCAAAAACGGAACCTTACTGATATAATCTTCTAAAATATCCAGAGCAAGAGGCTCATCGTCAACAACCAGACAACGTATCATTTTATAAATTTAGATATAATTCACAATTATATACATCATTCCTGTCATCAATATGCAGACGATACTGGTCCTTATACAATAAGTCTAATCGCCTTTGCACATTCTGCAAACCAATCCCACCTGTAATATCCTTATTCATTGTACTTTTTTTATTAATTACCTGAAAGAAAAGCTTACCAGCTGAAAGATTCAGGATAATGCTTATCGGATTTTCAATATCTGTTGCAATCCCATGCTTGAAGGCATTTTCCACAAAAGAGATCAGCACAAGTGGGGTAATCTTAAGCCCCTGAGGATCGCCATTTACTTCAAATCTTATGTAAATATTGTCTTTAAATCTTAGCTTTTGAAGTTCAATATAATTTTCAAGGTACCTGATTTCGTCAGAGAGTGCTACCTTATCAACATTGCTTTCATAAAGCATGTATCTCATGATCTCGGAAAGCTTTAATATAGCTTCAGGTGTTTTCTCAGCTTTCTGATAGGCAAGAGAATAGATATTATTTAAGGAGTTAAATAAAAAATGAGGGTTTATTTGAGATTTCAAAAATGCAAGCTCCGCGATTAGCTTTTCGTTTTCCAGATGACTTTTAACTTTCTCATTCAGGAACCAATCCAGCATGAATTTCAATACTGTACTAAGGAAGATAAAGAAACAGCTAACAAACGCAGCACTGGCGTAATAATCCCAGAAGTCCATAATATGTTTGCCACCATCCCTCTTTATTACAATATCATAAAAATAATAAGCGAGTCCGCATTTAATAAAAGCTGAAACAATTACCAGGAGTACCATAGCAAGGGCGCACCATAAATATTTCTTCCGGTTCAGAAAAGTAGGCAGAATGAAAAGATAATTAATATAAAAAAGAGAAATATTTATAAATCCGAAATAAACAAAAATCACAACGGTTGATTGGACAATCCTGCCATTACTTGCCATATACATAAAGAACAGCACAATTGCTATCCAAACAATTGCATGAAGAACTATTTGCTTCAACTTATTCATAACCTAAAAGTATTATTTCAGACTGTCTGAGGGCATTAGTTTCGACCAACAGGCAAAAGCAATCTGCCAACCGCCCAATATAGGCTATTAAACTTTAGAGAGGAAAAAAGTACAGTTTGTCTTATAAATAAGCAGCTTGGTCTAATACATTTCAGGATGAGATTTATTAGGTATTTCTTTGTTTAATCAAAATCAGGTAATATGAAAAAGTTGACGAACTGTATTTCTCCATTCATCATGTTGTTAGTGCCATTGTTCTTTCTTATTGGAATTCTTGCATTAAGTGTAAACAATGAAATTCCTGCTGAGAAGCAAAATGCTAGCTTAAAATTACAGGTACCATCGATCAGGACCATAATCCAAACTGCGATTAAATAATTAATTGTGCCTGACCAGATCGTTGAAACTAAAAGCCTGTCTTACCATTTCGGTATTAATCAGGTATTGGACAACGTATCTCTGAGGGTTGAGGCTGGCAGTATTTATGGATTCCTTGGCCCCAATGGAGCAGGTAAAACAACAACAATTAAAATATTGCTTAATCTGTTGCATTCAGATTCAGATAAGGTATATCTCTTTGGTAAAGAATTCAGCAAGAACCGAATCGAGATCCTTTCAAAGATAGGATCACTTATTGAACAGCCGGCAATATATCATCACTTATCAGGCAGAGAGAATTTAATTAACAGAGCCCGACTCCTTCAGATTCCCAAAATCAGAGTGGGTGAAATACTGAAACTAGTTGACCTGACAGAAAGTGCAGACAAGAAAGCAGGTAAATATTCTTTAGGGATGAAGCAGAGGCTTGGCATTGGATTAGCACTCTTACCAGATCCAGAATTACTAATTCTGGATGAACCAACTAATGGTTTAGACCCCAATGGAATTATTGATGTAAGAAACTTACTAAGGAAACTAGTGTCAGAAATGGGGAAAACTGTTTTCATTTCAAGTCATATGCTTTCTGAAGTTGAAAAAATGGTTACTCATCTCGGAATCATTAATCGCGGTAAACTAGTATTCCAGGGAAGTTTAGAAGAACTTCACAAAATAAGTAAGAAACAGATCCTGATTCAGGCAAGTGACCCTGTTAAAGCAAAGGTACTATTATCAGAAAACGGATATCCTACAGACCTTTTAGCTGAAATACTCTATACGCCATACATATCAAAGGAGCAAAATGCTGAAATTAATAGTCTACTCGTAAGAAACAATCATAAAGTTTATAGTTTAAGTCAGAGCCAGGAAAATCTGGAAAATTTATTTCTTTCTATCACTCAATAAAAATTTATGCAGGGGTTCATACTTTCATTACAGTCTGAGTTCTATAAAACCCGCAAAACACTGGCCTTTTTGTCAGCAATCCTGTTACCCCTGGCTCTTTGTTTAATGGTCTCTGCAGGATTTTATTTAAATGCCCATAAAATGGTTAACCACTCTGCTGAAATGCAGTGGATGAGATTTAGCGGTGCGTTTATTGGAGTTATGGGCAGCTTACTCTTACCATTGCTTATCATATTTCAATCCTTTTCAATCAATAATATTGAACACAAGGCAGAAATGTGGAAAAGCCTCTTTTCATTGCCTATTCCTAAATGGAGTATATACTCGGCTAAATTTGTTTATGCATTATTTTTAAACGCTTTGTGCCTGACCTTATTTGCCACATTCATATTAGCGTCGGGAATTATACTTGACTTGCTTAAACCAGAGTTAAAATTCAATGAATTCAGTTTCGCGGGGACCCTTTTCAAACTGCATATGAAGCTTTTTCTGGCTTCCACCGGTATTTTATCAATCCAGTTTCTGTTCAGTTTATTGTGGGCTGATTTCCTGAAACCAATGGGTATTGGACTATTACTAACAGTGTTTGGAATAATTACAGCCAATTTAGGTTGGAAATATGCATTTACTATTCCGTACACTCATCCTATGCTTGCAATAAACAGTATCATGAAACAGGTCCTAAACAATAAGAATCAGCAAATGACCTTTGATCTGATGAGCAAAGAAATATGGTTTAGTCTGGCAGTTGCTACTGTAACCTTTGTTATTGGCTATTTTGTGATCAGAAACAGAAGTGTTAAATAATTAACGTACTGAACGGGGAATCACAACCAGACTTTCATGCCCGTCGCTATCAACTGACTGTACACCAAAGTAATAATTATCCTTTGAATAGTTGAGAATAGCTTTTGTATCAGTGACAAAGAATTTCTTTTCCCAAAGAGGGCTGCTTGTTTCTCTCATTACGACATAATACCCAACAGGTTTTTCACCTGCAGGAATTTCCCACCTAAGTTCAGTTTTATTTGTCAGGCCACTTGTTACGATACCTACCTTTAGTGGTTCTCTTGGAGCCAGTGCCAGGTTAGCTAAGGAAGCCAGATTCATACGGGTAACTTTACGGGTATATTCATAATCTACAAAATCAGGCAGATCACCATAATCAGTGCCGTTTTCTTTGCGTACTGTCTGGTGCTGACGATCAAAGTTTTCATTCATTTCAGTTATCCTGATTCCTGCAAAACCAAGCTGAGAAAAGGGTGTATGATCACCACCACGAAGATATCTGTCGCGACGATAGATCAGCTTAACATCTAACTGATTTACATACCGCTCACCTATTTCCTTAAAATATCTTGCAAACTGCCTTGCATTACCATCATTCTCAGATCCTGTACTCGCCCGGCGGGCTGCTTCTTCAGTGCTTTCTACAACCGATACTCCTTCACTGAATATCCTGACACTGTTATTATCCTTTAAACCGGTTTCAATACCATAAGTATTACCAACAATATCATTAGTGATCATGCCAGCAACATTCCAACCTTCTGCTTTTGCACGTTTTGCAAGATTGGCAGCTCCATATAAGCCTTGTTCCTCGGCAACCATGGCCACAAAGATTAGCGTGCAATTAAACTTAAACTTGCTCATTACCCTGGCCAGTTCCATAGCAGCAGCGGTTCCTGATGCATCATCATTTGCACCGGGTGCAAATATTTTAGAATCATTTACATCGGATGCCCTCGAATCATAATGACCAGATACAATAAATACACGGTCATCTGCAGGGTCTGTTCCGGGAAGAATGCCTAATACATTTTTCATTACCGTAGGTGTAGCTATCCTCCTTCCGTCAGCAGCCTGGGTGAATGTATCAAACTCAACTTTAAGTCTGCCTCCTGAGGCAGCAGAATAACGTCCAAGTTCTGATTTTATCCAGTTACGGGCTGCCCCAATGCCGATAGTGTTGCTTACAGTATCGCTCATGCTATGACGAGTCTGAAAGCTCACCAGTTTCCTGACAATAGCCTCTATATTTTGAGAAGAAACCTCTTCAACCATTGTTTTGATCTGCTGATCCTGCCTGATAATTGAGGTTTGCGACCAGCTGTTAAGACCTGATGCAATTAGAATGAAGGATAAAAAATATTTCATGTGATAAATAAGTAGGTTAATTTCTGATAAATATGAAAACAATACTGATTTTATTCAAGAATAAATTCCTGATGTCTTTCCGGGATCTCTACAGAAGTGAATCCCTTTTCCAGGATCTTCTCTTTGAATGCTTCCTGGACATTATATTCTCCATGAACCAGGAACAACTTCTTCACTTTTGACGGATCCTGACATGCAATAAATTTCAGGAGATCTTCATAATCTCCATGTGCGCTCATTGAGCGTATAGTTCTGACTTCAGCTTTGACGGCATACTCTTCACCGAATATAGAAACAGAAGTATATCCCGCCATTAATCGTCCTCCCAAAGAATTGGGCTCACAATAACCAACCATCAAAATTGTATTTTTTTCATCAGATATATTATTCTTGATGTGGTGTTTAACCCTTCCGGCCTCTGCCATTCCGGAAGCAGAAATTATAACACATGGATCAGGATCAATATTTAATGCCTTTGAGGCGCTAGTATCCTGGATAAAGGTTAATTTTTCAAAATTAAAGGGATCATCATCATGCAGCATGACATCCTGAACATGCTTATTAAAATTCTCAGGGTGACTTTTCACAACATTGGTCGCCTTTATTGATAAAGGACTATCTACATAATATTTTACATCCGGCAGAATTCCTCTTTCTTCAAGGTGGTTCAATGAATAAAGTAATTCCTGCGTACGGCCAACACTAAATGCAGGAATGATCACCTTGCCTTGACGCAAGATGCAGGTTTGATAAATGATCTCTTTCAGTAATTCCTCAGCAGGTTCTGCATCCTGATGCAGGCTATCTCCATAGGTTGACTCCAAAAGAATATAGTCTGACTGTGCAAATGTTTCAGGTGATTTCAGGATCAGATCACCATAGCGACCAACATCACCACTAAAAGTTAGGCGGCTTGTTTTTCCATTTTCATTTATGGTCAAATGAACGGCTGCACTACCAATAATATGCCCTACATCAGTCAGTTCAAACTTAATATCTTCATTAATTTGCAGTTCAGTATTATATTTCACTATCCGGAATTGCCGCAAACAAGCAATTGCATCGTCTTCAGTATATAATGGCTTCAACAATGGCAGGCCTTTACGGACCCGGTGTTTATTGCTATACTCTGAATCCTGCTGTTGAATTTTAGCTGAATCCATCAGTAAAATTCGGACCAGATCCATTGTAGCTGCAGTACAATAAATTTCTCCTTTAAATCCCTGGGCAACCAGGCGAGGTATCAATCCGCTATGATCAATATGTGCATGACTTAGTATCAAATAATTAACCTCAGCAGGATTAAATCCGAAATGCTCATTGAGGGCATCAGTCTCTTCACCCATACCCTGAAACATACCGCAATCCAATAAAATCTTTGTGCCATTATCCAGAGTAAGCAAGTGTTTACTTCCTGTAACATTTCTTGCGGCACCATGAAAACTTATTCGCATATCCTTTGACCCATTTTATCAGGCTTCATTCAAAATTAGTCGAAAAAATTACAATTGTGTTAAGATCCAGAAAAGTTAAGACGATATCTGAACTTTATTTCTTAATATCAAATCTCAAATAAAAAAGACTATAAATAAAAAAAGAGGCTGTCTCAAAAGGACAGCCTCTTTTTTATGGAATAAATATACAAGTTAATTTGCATAATATATTGATAATCAGTATATTGATGTA
>NZ_FNHH01000063.1 GCF_900103545.1 Daejeonella rubra | reverse complement strand
CTACGACAATATACTTCCTGAGCTATTTAGCCGCTATTGTGCTCTCATTCCTTTTCACTTTAATAGTATAAATTTAAAGCTTTGTAAACATAGGAGGCGCTGCGCTAAACTCTACGGATAGTATGATTTGATTTTAGAAGCCGGAAGCATCCCCCCCGGCTTCATCCCAATTTACCTGAATTACTTCGTTAAACGACGTCCCAAAAACCACCCGATTACGATAATCATCACCAGTACAATGCCTATCAAAACTGGCGGCCAGCGTTTTTTCACTAAGCCTCCGGTCCTGGAGAGCTCCGACTTATCAATCTGCTGTTGTTCTTCATAAGTCCGGCTGCTTTGCTTTTCTGCACGAAGCGCTGTACTGTCTGTTCGGGTGAGTACCCGTCTCAGCAGTCCGGTAACTTCAATCTTTGCAGCCTTGCCTCTGAATCCATGTTGGGCAGAGAAGCTAAACGTGTCGGAAGGAAATATGCTGATCGTATACAACTCATTGGCAGAGTCGGTCAGCGTGATCATCCGCTTGTTATCATAACGTTCATTCTTTAAATCCTGCAGCCGGATTTCCGATTGTGCTGAGGATGAACTTTCAAACTTTTGCTTATTCAGCCTTCTGGTATTGCATGAGCTGAGAATGATCAGGATCAGCAGGGTAAGGAGTTTTATTTTTAAGTTTTTCATCTGTTTATTTATTGTTTTTAAAAGGTGATAAACCTGCCTGCCCGTAGGCAAGGCGATCATGATTTAATAATATTACCCCTGCGGGTTTTGGCAAAATCATGATGGTTCATGACCATGTGTTTAAGGCTAGCGGATATACCGCGCAACCTGATAAATAGATTTTACGGGTCGCCGCTTACGGTATACTCCGTCACCCTCCCGACTTCCTTCCATGTTCGTATTACCCTCTACGGTGATTACCCAATCCTCCTGCCATTGGTCAATAAAACCTATATGGGCAATGCGCTTTTTATCGGGAAAGTAGATGCCGAAAATATCGCCGGTTCCCGGGGTTACCTGTTGTCTGTTATCTGTTGTCTGGCTGGTCGGATAGGCATATTTCCTTGACCCGATAGCTATCGGGTCCTGGCGCATGTTTCCTGACTCACCTGACAAGCTTTTGGCTTTCAGCTTTCTGCTTTCAACCTTATCCCATATCACTTTACTACCCTTAAACAGGTCCGGCGACCAGCCTGTTCTGGGGTTTTCAACGTTTGCCTGTCCGAAAACCCAGCATACAAAAGCGGCGCACCAGGGGTTACCTTTGGGAAGGTTTACATAGCGGAGGTATTTCTCAACCTCCGCTCCGCTGTTTGAATGCTTTTCCCGGATGCCGATCTGGGAGGTATAGATTTGCCTTACCCGTAGTTCAGTAGCTTTGAGAGACGAAACCATTTGAACTTCTTGTGCTTTAAGTCCGAAAGCAATCATCCCCACAAAAAAAATCAGGATGGCTATACCTGGCTTAATGAGGGCCATTTTTAAAATTTCGTAATGATGTTTATCTGATGTTTTCATGATTTTATTATTAATTGGCCCGGTTACCCTGTTTGCAATGTTTCATGTTGGTTTAAGGATTAAATAAGGGCTGATAAAACGAGTATGAATGAGTAGAATATCAGCATGTAAAAGCTCATGTAGATCATAACTTTCTGATTTGCCGGCAGCGACCTGAAATTGCTTTCAAGTTGATTATCTGAATAAATCGCAAAGGCAGGCCAAATGGTATTGATGATCCACCAGGTGATGGCTTTAAATATGAGTATTGCCGATGCTGCCAGGATAATGGCACTTAAGATTCCGGGATCAATCGCTGCGGCCGATCCATCCACCTCACGAATCAGATAAGGAAACAATAAGAATAGGGCAATGATTACTACAATTCCGGCAAGTTCTTTTCTGAAAGGAAAATGCCATGGGAGATAATATTTTTTAAATAGTTCCATGATTTTGATTATTAGATTTTGAATAAAACAGTAGCGGCATATCTCAGCCGCCGACTGCTTAATTAAACAACAACTGACTCCCCCACATAAGCACTGTTTGACAATTTGCCCTGTCTGGACATAAAGAA
>NZ_FNHH01000024.1 GCF_900103545.1 Daejeonella rubra | reverse complement strand
TTGCCTTCAAAAACTGATCCTGCGAAAAGTACGGAACCGAAGACTCCTGTAAAAGCTCCTGTTAAAGTGCTGCCTAAGCCAGTTGCAAAGCCGGCGCTTAAGAATATTCAGAATTAAGAAAGCTGATCAGCTTCTGCATGGCTTTTGCCCGGTGGCTGATCCTGTTTTTCTCTTCGGGAGACATTTCTGCGAAACTTATATCATATCCTTCCGGTACGAAAATAGGGTCATAACCAAATCCCTTGCTTCCTGATCGCTGCAAGGTGATGTTGCCTTCAATACTTCCTTCAAAAAGATGCTCTTTACCTCCTTTGATCATAGATATCACTGTTTTGAACCGTGCTTTACGATCTGTTTTCCCGGATAAACGCTCCAAAACAAGGCTCATATTGTCCTCAAAATCACGACTTCCGGAATAATGGGCAGAATTTACGCCCGGCTCACCACCTAAAGCATCTATTTCGAGCCCCGAATCATCGGCAAAGCAATCTATATGGTAGCGTTCATAAACATAACGGCTTTTCTGACCTGCATTTTCAGCAAAGGTATCTCCCGTTTCAGGAATTTCATCCAGGCATCCAATATCATTCAGGCTTTTCAGGATAATATTACTCCCGATCATCGCCTGTACTTCATCAACCTTATGCTGGTTATTGCTCGCGAAAACAAGTTCCATATTAAAATTCCTTCATTATTGCCCAGAACTCTTTTTTCTTAGTAACATCACTGATCATTTCATCGATACTGAAGGTGCTGAAAAGCTTCACATTGGCATGATTCTCCACTTTATTGGAACTGATACCGGGAAGTGCGATCCGCTGGGGATTAATTCCGAAAAGTACCAGTTTGCTGCAGCTAAAAAACTCCTTTATCTCACTGATGGTAGTGTCAGGGAACTGATCTAAATTTAGAATGGCAAGATCCCTTAATTCCAAACCTTTGGCAGACATGATCTTAAGGAGAGTTTCTTTATGCAGGCTGCTTATCTCCCTGTTCTTTGTATCATCGATCAGGATCAGGAAATACTTGTTGTTTTCGCCGAGGTATGTGAATTCTTTAGCCTTTTTTATTTCTGCAGGCTCTGGAACAGGTAAAGCAGCAGGTATTTCAGGCAGCATTGTTCTTTCGGCCTGAACAGCCTTATCTGGCTCAGTGGGCTTCTCAGTCTTAATACTATTTTCAGGATGCTCAGCCTTTTGATCAAGGATGTAAATATCCTCGGTCATTAAGAGTTTGAGCGCATTGAATTCATTTGTATGAAGGGTAGACATGAATTAGTTTTTTTTAACCTTAAAGCAGATGCAAACTTAATAAAGCATCTGTTAAAATTAGTTAAATGGATGCAGCTTCTTTTTCAAAAGCTTAACTTAGCAGTTCTGTGTAGTATGACTGATTTTTGAACCGGGCTCATATTAAACATTTTATGAAGTATGTTTGTTCTAAAGGGGTCAATTAAGGGTTTTTTACCTAAAAACGACACCTATTTATTTAAATAATTGAATTATGAATTATATCTGATAATTTTGCAGAATTCAATTAGTTAACAAGCTCTTATAGGGGCTTATGTTTTTTATAGGGAATACAATGAATTTTGCAGTTTTTAAACTGCTTGAAATAAGAGAAATACAAGAAATGAGAAAGACCTTAGGGATATTAACCGGACTATTATTTTTTACCCTTGTCCAGGTAAGCGCACAAACAAAATCTAAATCCCTTGATAAAGTAGCAGCGGTTGTAGGAAGCTCGATCATTTTGCAGTCAGAAATAGAAATGCAATACTCGCAATACCTGGCTCAGGGAAACCCGGCAGATCCTGCTATTAAATGCAGTATTTTGCAAAGTCAGCTTTCGCAGAAGATCCTTGGTCAGCAGGCAATTATTGACTCCGTTACTGTAACTGATGATCAGATTGATGGTGAAATTGAAAGACGTTTACGTGCAATGAGTGGAAGGGCAGGAGGGCAGGAACGCCTGGAAACCTTTCTTGGCCGTTCATTGATACAATATAAGGATGAGATCAGACCGGATATCAAAGAGATGCTGGTTGCACAGAAAATGCAAGCCAAGATCACCGAGAATGTAGCGGTTACTCCTCTTGAAATTAAACGATATTTCGATGCGATTCCAAAAGATAGTTTACCCTTCTTTAATACTGAGGTAGAAATTGCGGAGATCATAGTTTATCCTAAGCTTAGCAAGGAAGAAAAGGAAGTTTTTCATGATAAGGCCGAAGTATTAAGACTGAGGATCAAGGGCGGAGAAGATTTTGCTACTCTTGCAAGTTTATATTCTCAGGATCCTGGTTCAGCTCGTGATGGTGGTGACCTGGGCTTTATGGATAGAAGCGGACTTGTTAAGGAATTTGCAGCTACAGCGTTTAAACTTAAGCAGGGTGAATTGTCATCAGTTATTGAAACTGAATTTGGATTCCACGTGATGCAGGTTATTGAAAGACGTGGTGAGCAGGTGAATGTAAGACATATCCTTATCAAAACAGAACCTACACCAGCAAGTCTTGACCGTGCAAAAGCACATATTGATAGTATTTATACAACATTAGCAGATAAAAAGATGGATTTTGGGGCTGCAGCCACACTTTATTCTGATAATAATGAAACTAAATATAATGGCGGTATGATGCTGAATGCTGAGAATGTTCAGAGCCGTACTACTTTTATTCCTACTGATAAACTGGATCCTCAAATCTTCTTAACAGTTGATACGATGAAGGTTGGAAGTATTTCTAAACCATCACTATTTACTGCTGCCGACGGAAAGAAAGGATATCGTATTTTAAGTCTTAAATCAAAGACCGGTCCGCATCAGGCAAGCCTGGATCAGGATTTTCCAAAGATCAAGGAAGTAGCTTTTGAGGATAAGAATAACCGTACGATCAGTGAATGGTTTGAAAAACGCAGAAAGATCACTTACATTAAAATTGACGCTGAATTCCAAACATGCCCTGAACTGGCAGGCTGGACAACAGCAAAAAATTAAGGAATGAAAATCTATAGTTCTGATGTCGAAGCCGTAGATGCATTGCACCTGTCTTATAATAGGATAAGGGAAGAAATTGCACAGGTAATTGTCGGTCAGGATGAAGTGGTAAAATCAGTTCTTATTTCAATCTTTAGTAACGGACATTGCCTTTTGGTGGGTGTTCCAGGCTTAGCAAAGACACTTCTTGTTCAAACTGTTGCAGAGGTTCTTGATCTTAGCTATAACCGGATACAGTTTACTCCAGATCTGATGCCTTCTGATATTTTAGGATCAGAGATCCTAGGTGAGGATCGTACGTTCAAATTTATACGCGGACCGATCTTCTCGAACATCATTCTTGCGGATGAGATCAACAGAACACCGCCAAAAACTCAGGCAGCCTTACTGGAGGCTATGCAGGAGAAGGTTGTAACGGTTAGCGGAGAGACACATCGGCTGCCACAGCCATTTTTCGTTCTGGCTACTCAAAATCCTATTGAGCAGGAAGGTACTTATCCCTTACCTGAAGCACAGTTAGACCGTTTCATGTTCAATATTTTTCTTACTTATCCATCTTTTGAAGAAGAGCTGCAGGTAGTTAGAAATACCACGGCGAACCGTAAAGTGGAACTCAAAAAGTTATTGAATGCTGCAGAGATCAGTTATTTCCAGCAGTTGGTAAGGAATATTCCTATTGCTGATAACGTTCTTGAATATGCGGTATCAATTGCCGCAAAAACTCGTCCCGGTACTGCTACAGCAACAGATGAGATTAATAAATTCTTAAGCTGGGGTGCAGGCCCAAGGGCTTCTCAGTTTTTAGTACTGGGTGCAAAATGTCATGCCGCCATTTCCGGTAAATATTCTCCTGATAAGGAAGATGTACGTGCTGTTGCTGAATCAATTCTCAGACACCGTATCGTCCGTAATTATAAAGCGGAAGCCGAAGGGATCAGTACTGAAATGATCATCAGTAACCTGCTTTAATCTTTTACTTTAACATTTGATAAAAATGCTGAAATGTGCTCGTCGGAATACGCGCCATAGGCATCGATAATAATTCCTTTGTGGCCATCTTTGCTTTCTAAAGCATATATCACCGAACTATCTTCCGGATCACTCATTCCTTCAAAGCGATAATACTCTGTGATCATAAGATCATCGGCAGCAAATTTTTCACTTATCTTATCACAATGCAGGCATGAATCCTGATATTGAAAATCAAAGGTAAAGCCTCTGTTCCGCAAGCCGTCAACAGCTTCAAGCAGATTTTTATAGTTGTGTGGATTTGTGCTCATAATTATATTCATTAAGATTTAAAGTAATGTGCTTTAAGTGTCACCTGATCTGGAGAAAGATTCAGACAAAATGGATTTTATGAATCAGTGCGATCACACTCCTGAACTACACTGTCAGCCCCTGTATTACAGCTAAAATCGAGCCAATTACTCTCCTGCCGGACTGAAGATCTCCAAAATAACATTCCATTTAAATCCTTCCTGTGATTCCCAAATTCTGACATAATGGAATTTGGTGCTCACATTATTTCTTGTAATTAATGCGTTTCCATAGGTATAGGCAAGGTCGCTTCCTGGGGCACGGTTGGCAACGGTAGGTTTAGTTTCAATACTAACCTGTTGTTTTCTAAGGAAATTATTGATCTTTGTTTTGCCTGTAACAGGCTCATGACCGGGGAACAAAAGTCGGCCTTCATCTGCAAAAAATGAATCATAGGCCAAACTCTGGTTTTTGATCAGTGTATTGGAAAATAGTTTGTCGGTTGTCAGGATCATATCCTCTCTTTGCTTCAGCCTGCCCTCTGAAGGCTGTCTGAAAAACTTAAAGCTTTTTGGGTCCGTAAAGTTTAAACTGGCTTCAGTTAATGGTTTGGGATGGGAAATACCCAGATCTAGCGCCAATTTCCATACTCCTTTATTATTTGCTCGCCAAACAGAAAGGTATTGCCCATAAGAAGTCGTTGAATCGTTTGCTGAAGTATAAGAATAGGGCCCGCTTGTAAAACCCCAGTCGCCGCTTTTGGATATTTTGGCAAATACAGGCGTCCAGTCCAGCTGACCTTGATCATCATTTGATTTTTTGTCGAAAAAGTCTTCGGCTTTTACAGGATTGGGCCTGAACAGAATAGTTTCATTATCCGAAACCTTTAAAAATGCATCCCTGATCCCTTTATCTTTGGCATATGCAGCAAAATAGTTCTCGGCTGCAAGCAGTGAATTGACTCTTCCATTGCTTAACTGAGCAAAATTGTTCTTTGAAGCTAAAAGGAATAAAGCTATAAGCAGGAGATATCGGTTCATACCATTTTTTTTATTAATAGTACGTAGGCATGAATGATGCCATAATAAAGAAAATAGCCATTGTCAAAATAAAAACCTGAGTTCCGCAATGAATTATTGCCGGTAACACTGGTCTTTTTTAAATTCGATTTAGATCTTGTTCCAGGTAGTACCCTCCTTATTGTCTTTCAATTGGATCCCTAAAGAGTTTAAGCCAATTCTGATCTTGTCTGAAGTAGCATAATCTTTATTTGACTTAGCTTCAGTTCGTAATCCGATGATGAAATCAAGCAGCTTTCCCATATCATCGGTCTGGTCGCTTTCTTCTTTAAGTCCTAACACTTCAAAAACAAAATTGTTCATCAGTTTCTTCAGATCAGCAATGTCAGCCAGTGTTGCAGCTGTTTTACCATCATAGATACTGTTGATAAGGTG
Organism: Daejeonella rubra; assembly: GCF_900103545.1. GTDB lineage: Bacteria > Bacteroidota > Bacteroidia > Sphingobacteriales > Sphingobacteriaceae > Daejeonella > Daejeonella rubra. Next base: position 55,650 of record NZ_FNHH01000024.1, on the reverse strand, counting down.
AACAGCTTCGAATAGCTCGGCGATAAGAACGGGGCTGTTAAAGTCATCGTTCATGGCTGCGTAACATCTGTCAGACAAGCTTTTCAGATCGATCTCAGATTGCTGTGCGGGACTTAATTTCTCAAGTAATGAATAGGCATTCATCAGGCGCTTAAAGCCCTTGTCGGATGCTTCTAATGCCTCGTTGGAAAAATCTAATGTGCTTCTGTAATGTGCCTGAAGCATAAAGAACCGTACAGACATAGGGGAGAAGCCGCGGGAAAGCAGTTCGTGTTCACCCGTAAAAAGCTCATAGGGTAAAAACCCATTACCTTTTGATTTTGACATTCGGGTACCATTCACTGTAAGCATATTGGTATGCATCCAGTATTTAGCCGGAGTAACATGATTACAAGCCTGGGATTGTGCGATCTCATTGGTATGATGGGTAGCTGCAAGATCCATACCTCCTCCGTGGATGTCAAAATTATCGCCCAGGTATTTACTGCTCATAGCAGAACATTCAATATGCCAGCCCGGGAAACCTACTCCCCATGGGGAAGGCCAGCGCATAATATGCTCAGGTTTTGCTTTGATCCAGAGTGCAAAATCAAGCCTTCCTCTCTTTTCATTTTGACCGCCCAGCTCTCTGGTATTTTCCAGCAGATCATCTAACTGCCTGTTAGTTAATATTGTATAATTAAACTCTTTGCAATATTTTTCTACATCAAAATAAACGGTGCCATTTACTTCATAGGCATATCCATTCTCAAGGATCTGCTTAACCATTTCGATCTGCTCAATAATATGACCCGTTGCGGTTGGCTCAATATTGGGAGGAAGAGCATTAAAAAGCCTCATTACATCATGGAAACCAAGTGTGTATTTTTGAACGATCTCCATCGGCTCCAGCTGCTCAAGCCTGGCTTTTTTGGCGAATTTATCATCTCCTTCATCCATATCACCCTCAAGATGACCTGCATCTGTGATATTACGGACATATCTTACCTTATATCCGGAATGCAGCAGATAGCGGTAGATCAGGTCAAACGAGACAAAAGTGCGGCAATTTCCTAAATGAACATCACTGTAAACAGTTGGGCCGCAAACATACAATCCAACCAATGGCGGATGAAGAGGCTCGAATTTTTCTTTAGTTCTCGAAAGGGTATTATAAATGACCAGATTACTATCCATAGTGCAAATTTAAAAATTGGAAATCGATTTTTCGGGGATATTGACAGCTTTTATTTTAATTCCAGGTCGGTCCGGACAGGATAGTGATCTGATAATTTTTTGTTGATGATCAGGTAATTTTTTACAGTAAATTCCGGCGAAGTGAATATATAATCTATCTGAAAGTTTGGGAATGCCCCGTTATAGGTTACACCAAATCCGCTACCCATTTCTCTGAAACTATTATTCATACCCCTTGAAATTGTCTTTACCGTATAAGAGATAGGCGTATCATTAAAATCGCCTGCTATAATATAAGGGAGAGGGCTCTTTTCAGTATGCTCTTTCAGCATTCTTGCCTGATTACTGCGTTTAATAAATGCCTGTTTAAGCCTGTAACCAATCTTTTTTGAGGATTCTACATCTGTTTCGATCTCACTGGTTACCTTCTTTAAATATCGATAATCTTCCGGCTGAAAATTTATAGACTGGAAATGCACATTATAAATTCTGAAGGTCTTATCACCTTTCTTTATGTCAGCATACACTGCCTCATTCCAGTTCATCTTTTTAGCAAACTGAATATTGCCTTTATTAACGATTGGGAATTTTGAAAATATGGCCATTCCTATAGCCTCATAACCATTATCTGTAGAAGGCTTGAAGTAATAGTGTTCAGTTTCAAGGATCTGAAGGATCAGTTTCCTGAAATTATATTCACCTCTTTTTCTGCTGAAGAACTCCTGAAAACAAATAACATCGGGTTGTTCATTTCTGATAATGTCGAGGATAAGTTCTTTGGTGAATTTATCGTTCTTATCCCCGAACTGCTTGAAATTATGTACGTTATAGGTCATTACCCTTAAAAAGCTCTCAGATGATTTAGGCACCATGATTGCCGTACTTTCTCTGAATCCTATGTAATTCAGGATCACGCTCCAGCCTGCAATTATCGTTATTCCGGATATCATAGCCAGTTTAGGCATGCGTAAAAGCCAATAGATTATGAATAGAATATTGATGGCTAATATGGCAGGGTAGGCAAGACCAAAAAAGGAGATGACCCAGAATTTTGCAGGGTCAATATAGGATGCCAGATAGCTTAAAAGAAGTGCTGCAACAGCAAAAACATTCATTGTAAGGACGAACTTGCTGAAGATGTGGATGCCCGGTCTTTTTCTTATACGGCGGTTCATTATTTTTTACTGGCTTTGAACAATTGCTCCTTTTCTGTTTTACTCAGGCTGTCGTATCCTGATTTTGAGATCTTATCCAGGATACTGTCTATAGTAGCCTGATCAGTAAAATCATTCTTTACAGGTTTGCTTTCGGTGCTTTTAACAACCTTTAGCTTTGACCGTTTAGTTAGAATTTTGCTGAGGTCATTTCCGCTTTGCAATTGCTTGATGAAAATAAATCCCATTAATGCACCCCCGATATGGGCAATACTTCCACCTGGGTTCCCACCACCCATACCAATAATATCGAGCACAAAATAGGCCATGGCCAGATATTTCAAGCGCACAGTACCGAAAAGCATGAGACGTATAGTGAAATCAGGTACCAGTGTTGCAGTAGCTACCACAATGGCCATTACACTCGCTGAAGATCCAAGCAGGATAGAGTTCTGTGCGCTGTTCATAAATACAGGGATTGTATTGTATGCCAGTAAATAAAGCAGGGCACCTGCTATTCCACCTGAAAAATAAACGAATATGAACTGGCGTTTATTCAGGAAGTCCATGAAAATGAGCCCCATCCAATACATCCAGAGCATATTAAACAAAAGATGAAAGAAATCACGCTGCACGAACATATAGGTAATGATGGTCCAGAATTTAAGTGGAAGATCAGCATAGTAGGCAGGCACTGATACCTGGCTTGTGAGCCAGTCGGCACCTGAAGATTGGCCCCCAACCAGGTATTCGCCTAGTGCAAAAAGGTTGATGGCAGTAAAAACCAGAATATTGATCCCGATAAAGAGGAACAGCGGATTCCCGGAACGGAATGCTTTATTGAATAATTCGCTAAAAATTGATCTATTCATAAAAATTGTCTCGGCGCTTAAAGTGCCACATTTTAATTAAAATAAAACCAAATAATGCTCCGCCCAGATGGGCAAAGTGAGCAACAGAATCACCTGAAAATTGTTTTACACCCAGGAATAACTCAAGGATAACATAAACTGGAATAATATATTTTGCTTTTACAGGAACTGGGATGAACATAATGAAGAGTTCTGCATTGGGAAACAGCATTCCAAAGGCGATCAATAAGCCAAATATCGCACCGGATGCACCAACCATTGGGGTGAGGTAAATTCCTAAAAGTGTAGAAGCCTGATCCTGGCTGATAAGGTCGGGATTAAAGGAGATGGTCCTTTTAACTGAATCGATCATGAATGAACCATTATTAACGGCGCTTCCGGTAATGTTGTAAACTTCAATACTCTGTACCATCAGCTGCAATGCCAATGCCCCAAGTCCGGTGATCAGGTAGAAGTTAAGGAACCGTTTGGATCCCATAACGTACTCCAGTGATGATCCGAAAGTATAAAGGGCAAACATATTGAACATGATATGGAACAGCGAAGAATAATCATGCATGAACATATAGGTGATCACCTGCCAGATCCTGAAGTCTGGCCCGTCAAAATAATGCACTCCCAATATCTGGGTCATCATAGGACCGCCAAACATCAGCGTTGCTACATAGAAAATGATATTGATGATCAGCAGATTCTTTACTACCGGAGGAATATTGGCGAATGGGGTCATAGATAAATGTCGATGGTGTTACTTTTCAAATCGTTGTAATAACTCTTCCAGCGTAAAGGTACTGATTACAGGCTTTCCACTAAGTGAAGTATTAGGCATTTCGCAGGCAAATAATTCATCGATCAGCAGATTCATCTCTTCTGACGATAGTGATTGTCCTGATTTGATCGATGTATTGCGTGCAAGAGCCCGTGCCAGGCTATCGCGCTTATTGAGTTTTAATGCACTTTGGTTATTTTTAAACCCTTCTAAAAGGTGTTCCAGGATTTCAAGCTCGCTGATGTTTGTACCGATATCTGCAGGTACACCTTCAATGATCATGGTGTTTTTGCCGAACTCACGTATCTGAAAGCCAAGGGATTGTATGTCTGTTAACAGTTCTTTGACAAGCTCAAAATCTACGGCATTCAGAGTAACTGTTTGAGGAAATAAACTCTGCTGACTGGCTCCCTGTCTGCTTTCGAGGTGCTCCAGGAAACGCTCGAACAGGATTCGCTCATGGGCGGCCTGCTGATCGATCAGCATGAAACCAGACTTGATCTGCGAAATGATGAAACGATTATGCAGCTGAAATATCTGTTTTCCAATGCTCTTGAATACCTGGCTTCCAATCTCAACCTGACGATTCCCGTCAAGTTCAAGCCCGTTTTGTTGTGCTTCGGGCTGAACAATTTCGTATAATGAACCCCAGTTTTTTGTAACGGTCTTCCTTTCTTCCTGACTGTTCCTTAAAAAAGGGATCTCCCGTTCCTTTTTTTCGGGGCTGAATGGATTGAAATCAGGATTGAATGAAATAGCAGGAGGTACAATGTCTTCATGAGCCTTGGGGCTGATCATTTGGCTGAAGCCTGTCTCCTGATTAAAATCCAGCGTCGGACTGATATTGTACCGGCCCAGTGACCGTTTTACCGCTGAACGGATAATGGCATAGATCGCCTTTTCGTCCTGGTACTTGATCTCCGTTTTAGTTGGATGCACATTGATGTCGATCTTCGAGGGGTCGATGTCAATAAAGAGAACATAAAGCGGATAACTGTCGGCACTTAATACCTCTTCAAAGGCATTCAAAACCGCATGATTAAGGTAAGGGTCTTTTATAAAGCGATTATTCACAAAGAAGAACTGCTCCCCCCTTGTTTTTTTTGCGAACTCTGGTTTGCCGATATATCCTTTGAGGTCAATGATGGATGTTGTTTCCTCAACCGGTACTAATTTCTGATTATAGGCATTTCCAAAGAGGTGGATGATGCGTTGTTTCAGACTTCCTTTAGGCAAATGAAATATTTCATTTCCATCCTGGTGCAGTGTGAAAAATATATCCGGGTTTGCAAGAGCAACACGCTGGAACTCATCATTGAGATGACGGATCTCAACCGGATTTCCCTTCAGGAAATTACGGCGTGCCGGGGTATTATAAAACAGGTTTTTTACACTTATGCTTGTTCCGGGCATGGTAGAAACAGGCTCCTGGCCGATGATCTCTGATCCTTCGATCCGAATACAGGTTCCCAGCTCATCCTCATGACGACGAGTTTTTAACTCAACCTGGGCAATGGCGGCAATCGAAGCCATCGCTTCGCCCCTGAAGCCCATGGTACGGATCGCAAACAGGTCTTCGGCCTTGCATATCTTAGAAGTAGCATGGCGCTCAAAGCACATGCGTGCATCTGTAAGGCTCATTCCACAGCCATTATCGATTACCTGAATAAGTGATTTTCCGGCATCCTTGATCAGTATCTGGATCTTATCAGCACCCGAATCAATGGCATTTTCAATAAGTTCTTTAAGTGCTGAGGCTGGTCTTTGCACCACCTCTCCTGCTGCAATCTGATTGGCGACCGAATCGGGTAAAAGCTTTATGATATCAGACAAAATAGTTCTGTTTATTTATTTCTTGAATACACCCCGGGGTGATCCGTAACATAATTAAATTCTTCTGAAAACCCTTAGGAAAATATCAGATTTCTGATCGCTTGTTTTCAGTCTTCAAAGATAAGGTCTTTTACTCTTAAGGGAGGTATAATGTGGATAATGCCAGGATGTAAAAAATATAGCTTGCTATATTTTTTACATCCTGGCATTGGAAATTTTTAATGAAAGTGATCTCCGAACTAATTGCTCTGTTCCTTACTGAACTTTACAACCGTATTTTTAATTGGTTTAACAGTGCGCAGATAGGCATAGATCGCTTTCAGATCTTCCTGTGTCATAGTTGCAAACATCATCCATGGCATCACTGTATTAAACTCTCCGGGTTTTACTTCAATAGGCTTGTAGGCACTATCAGCATAGGTTTTAAAACGGTTTACAAAGAATTCTTCCGACCAGTTACCGATCCCTGTTTCTTTATCCGGACTTATATTTGCAGAACGAACAATACCGCCGCGGGGCATTTTAAATTCATATCCTCCGGCCAGTTCCATACCAGGTACGGGTACACCTTTTTCATGCTTCGAATGGCAGGTCCCGCAGTCGGCAGAATTAAAAAGGTAGGCACCATAGGCCACCTGATCATTTTGGTCTGGAATTTTTGAAAATTGAGCCTTTTGAGGGATAGTATGAATGATAAAGTTCATTGGAAAATCAGGTTTTGATTTTGGGACTATGTTATCTATAGGCTGCAGAGTTCTTATATAGGCTATAATTGAATATAGATCCTCACGGTCTGCCTTACCATAATTAGGATGTGGCATCAACGGAAATATGGGACTGCCATCCTTGCTTACTCCGGAAGATATTGCTCTCAATATTTCACCGTTAGTCCAGTCTTTTAATGCAAAAGGAGTGATATTTTTGGAATAAAAAGTGCCCGGTAGCCCAAAATCCTGGTTGAATTCCTGACCGCCCTTTCCAAGAGTACCCTCTACCAGAGGACCAGCAAATTTACTCCAGTCGCGGGTTGAATGGCAATCCAGGCAGGCATTGACACTGTTGGCCAGGTACTTTCCTCTTTCCACCCTCTCAGGGCTTATTTCAATGCTAATGGCTTCCGGATCGCCAACATCAGGAAGTGCGAAGCTGATATAACTAAGTAATCCTGTTATAGCGACAACAACCAATAGTACGAAGTACTTAATTCCTTTTATGATCTTCTTTTTCATCTTATAAGAATTTGGAATTACCGAATTAGAACGATTCAATTATCAATGTAAAAATCATTATTGACCTTACAAGTAACTGTATTAAAGATAGTTAAAAAATAAAATATTATTTACTCTTAAAATAGAATATTTTTTATCCCATCATTTGTCTTTGAACTGCGATCAGATTATTTTAAATGTTTATTTAAAGGTCATATTCTCTGCAATGATTTATATTTACCGATCAAATGATCACCTAATTCAAAAAAATATATGGCAAGGAATATTCTTTGGTTATTAAGCTTTGTTTTTTTGTTTTCATGCAGTTCTCAAAAAGAGGCTGATCTTATCGTTCACAATGGGATGGTTTATACTGTTGATGAACAGTTTTCAAGGGCAGAGGCTTTTGCCGTTAAGGATGGAAAGATCCTTGAGCTGGGCACTTCTGAAGATATTTTGAAAAAGTATCAGGGGCAGAAGGTCGATGCAGAAGGCAAGGCTATCTTTCCGGGCTTCATTGATGGGCATGCTCATTTTTATGGTTACGGAACAGGTTTGCAGAATGCAGATCTTGTCGGGACAAAAAGCTGGGAGGAGATTCTTGAAAAGTTAAAAGCATTTAGCCTTGAAAATCCTGAAGGATGGATCATCGGCAGAGGCTGGGATCAGAACGACTGGTCTGTGAAAGAGTTTCCTGATAATCAAAAACTCAATGAATTATTCCCAAACAGGCCCGTAATTCTTACCCGGGTTGATGGACATGCTGCTATTGCTAATAAATTTGCTTTGGATCTGGCAGGACTAAAACCTGGTCAGAAGATTGGTGGCGGCGAAATAGAGACTGTTAATGGAAAATTAACAGGAATACTTGTGGATAATGCTGAGGGACTGGTTTTCTCGAAGGTTCCACCCCCTTCGGCAAAGCAGATTAGCGAATCACTGTTAGATGCTCAGAAGAATTGTTTCGCTGTAGGTCTTACTACTGTAACGGATTGTGGTATCAGCCATGAGCTTATTCCGGTAATAACTGACCTGCAAAAAAGTGATCAGCTTAAAATGCGGATCTATGGAATGCTTTCAGACAATGCCGCCAATTATGAATACCTGTTCAAGACCGGAGCGATCAAAACAGATCGTTTAAATGTCAGGTCTTTCAAAGTTTATATGGATGGTGCTTTGGGTTCCCGCGGCGCCTGTCTTCTGGAGCCATATTCGGATAAGCCGACCACTTCAGGTTTTCTGTTGAGTGATAAAAAGCATTTTGAGGAGGTGGCACTAAAAATAGCTGAAAAGGGCTTTCAGATGAATACCCATGCTATTGGTGATTCAGCAAACCGTGAGATCTTAAATGTATACGGAAGAGTTTTAAAAGGCAAAAACGATGCCCGCTGGCGGATAGAGCATGCACAGGTTGTAAATGAAGCGGATTTTAAATTATTCGGCAATAATAGTGTGATTCCTTCCGTTCAAAGCACTCATGCCACTTCAGATATGTATTGGGCTGCCGACAGGCTTGGTCCCAATCGTGTAAAAGGTGCCTATGCTTTTAAACAATTGCTGGATCAAAATGGCTGGCTGGTATTGGGAACGGATTTTCCTGTTGAGGATATTAATCCGATGTTAACCTTTTATGCAGCAGTTGTAAGGAAGGATATGAAGAGTTATCCTGAAAATGGGTATCAGATGGAAAATGCCCTGAGCCGGGAAGAGGCGATCAGAGGGATGACCATCTGGGCAGCAAAGGGGAATTTTGAGGAAAAAGAAAAGGGTAGCCTGGAAGCCGGGAAGTTTGCAGATTTTGTCATCCTTGATCAGGATCTCATGAAAGCGGATGCAGCCTCGCTCTTTAAGGCTAAGGTTTTAAAAACGTATTTAAATGGTGAAAATGTTTATACTAAATAATTTGTTCAGGTTTAGTCCTGTTGTTACCGCTTTTTGTGTGGTAGTTTTATTTTCGGTGTCTGCCTGTGCTCAAACTACTGAGCATTTAAGGAATGAAGCTTTTTTGAAGGAAGAGAAGAATATTGAAAGATCCACAGTATTACTTAATAATGAGGGGAAGCTGATTCCTTTAAAAAGTTTGCAGAATCTGACCATTGCAAGTGTCAATATTGGGTCTGCATTTTCATCGGAATTTGATAGTATTTTAAATAAGTACACACTGGTCAGGCGATTTGAGTCTTCAGCTTATAATTATGATATGCTGAGCTTCAATGAGCTGAATGATGATCTTAAGTTTTATAATACTATAATTATTCAGGTTACAGATCAATCTCTGAATGACCCGCGCACCATTCCTTTATTATTAGATCTTCAATTGAATAAACAGATTATTGTTAGCCTTTCTGGCGATGTGCAAAGTCTTAAATTATTGAATTTTTTAAAAGCACCCTTGATCTGGTCAGAAAAAAAATCTGATGAGTCTTCCAATTTTGCGGCTCAGCTTATTTTCGGAGGAGTAGCGGCAATGGCAAAACTTAAGCAGGATATTTCTGCAAACTATACTTCGGGCTCGGGATTTGAAAGCATTGTAAACAGGTTAAAATATACCGTTCCCGAGGAAGTCGGTATCAATAGTGCAGCGCTGAGAGGGATTGATGAGATCGCTGCCGAAGCTATCCGTTCAAAGGCAGCTCCCGGTGCGGTTGTGATGGTGGTGCTTGACGGTAAGGTTATCTATAATAAGGCTTTTGGCACCAGAACCTATACAGACAGCACACCTACCCGAATCAATGACATTTATGATCTTGCGTCAGTTACAAAAACATCCGCTACAACCATGGCTGTGATGCGTCTTTTTGAACAGGAAAAGCTTAAGCTTGATACAAATGTTGGGGCTTACATTCCAAAAGCTCGCAGTACCAATAAAACTGAGATCTCTGTCCGTGAGGTTATGCTTCATCAGGCAGGTTTTATTCCATATATTCCATTCTACAGAAACCTGATTGAAAGTGATTTTAGACGCGATTCAACAGCAGCCTTTCCAACCAAGGTGGCAGATAATTATTTTATCAGAAAAGGGTACTTCGCAAAGGTGATGTGGCCCCAGATGCTTAATTCAACACTGGCAAATCGTGGAAAATATGTTTATAGCGATTTGAGCATGTATTTCATGAAGGAGATGGTTGAGAGGCAATCCGGTAAGCCTATGGAAAATTATGTCATGGATCAGTTCTATAAGCCTTTGGGGATGACCAGAGCTGGTTTCAATCCGCGTCTTCGGTTCTCAAAGGATGAGATCATTCCAACCGAAGATGATCAGGCCTTCAGGAAAACATTGCTTGAAGGTTATGTACATGATCAGGGAGCTGCCATGGTTGGGGGTGTTTCGGGGCATGCGGGACTATTTTCAAGCACGAATGACCTCGCTATTTTATACCAGATGCTATTGAACAGAGGTTCTTACGGTGGAACTGAATACTTTAAACCGGGTACGGTTGATATGTTCACGGCAAAACAATCGGATGTGAGCCGCCGCGGCCTCGGTTTTGATCGCTGGGATCCTGAAAGTACCAAGGGATATCCTTCCAGACTGGCATCACCACAAACCTTTGGTCATACCGGCTATACAGGAACCTGCGTTTGGGTCGATCCGAAGTATAATCTGGTCTATATTTTCTTGTCGAACAGGGTAAACCCGGGTGTCAGCACAAAATTGATCGAACTGAATATCCGCGGAAGAATTCAGGATGTGATCTATGAGGCCATAGGGAACTGATCTTTTTTTGTCATTTTCAGGATAGTATTTGTTACATTAAGTTAACAATACTATCCACTTAATCAATTTACTTTGTGTTGTTGCTTAAAATCAGGTTAATCTGTTATTACGGACTGTTAGCTACATTTTTATTAAATTTGCCTACAGTTAAGATCCACTATGAAAATTGGAATTGTATGTTATCCTACCTTCGGCGGTAGCGGGGTGGTAGCCACCGAATTAGGAAAGGCCCTCGCTGATAACGGGCATCAGGTACATTTTATAACGTACAGACAGCCGGCGCGTCTTGATTTTTTTTCCGAGAACCTATTCTACCATGAAGTTTCAGTTTCCAACTATCCGCTGTTTGATTATCCGCCTTATGAACTTGCCTTAGCAAGTAAGCTGGTAGACGTGGTACGATTTGAGAAGCTAGATCTTTTGCATGTACATTATGCCATACCGCATGCTTCGGCAGCATTTATGGCAAAGCAGATCCTGGCCACCTTCGGAATTCATATTCCGGTTGTGACAACACTACACGGAACAGATATTACCCTTGTTGGGAAAGATCCTACTTATAAGCCTGTTGTTACTTTTTCTATCAATCAGTCTGATGGTGTGACTGCCGTTTCAGAAAACCTGAAAGAAGATACCTATAAGCACTTTGAAGTTAACAAGGACATCAAAGTAATACCGAATTTTATTGATCTGGAGCGTTTTAGTCTGAAGGCAAAAGATCACTTTAAACTTGCTATCGCACCCAATAATGAGCGAATAGTAGTCCATACTTCAAATTTCAGAAAGGTAAAAAGGACTCAGGATGTGGTCCATATTTTTGAAAAAATTCAAAAGGAGATACCCTCCAAACTTTTAATGGTTGGCGACGGACCGGAGCGTGTGTATTGCGAACAGCTTTGCCGTGATCTTGAAATATGTGATAGTGTTCGCTTTTTAGGAAAACAGGATGCAGTAGAAGAAATTCTGTCTGTTTCTGATCTGTTCATTATGCCATCTGAATCAGAAAGCTTTGGATTGGCTGCACTCGAGGCTATGGCCTGTAAGGTTCCTGTGATCACATCCAATGCTGGTGGTCTGCCAGAGCTAAATATTAATGGTGTTACCGGTTTTATGGATAATGTGGGCGATATCGATGCCATGGCTGCTCATGCTATCTTCATTTTAAAGGATGATGAGCAACTGGCTTTATTTAAAGAGGGAGCTCTTAATCGTGCAAAAGAATTTGAGTTGAGTCTTATCCTTCCTATTTACGAACAGTATTATAAGGATGTAATGGCTAATGCCGTAAAGGTTTAATATATTCTGCTCACAGGTGCTAAACTCCTGTCAGTAATACAAAAAAGGCTTCCCGGATATCCGGGAAGCCTTTTTTATATGATTATAATTCTGATTATTTAACAGCAGGTACTGGTGCAGGTGGAGGAGCTATTACAGATCCTGCTTTTGCAGGGATGATATTCACCACATCCACTTCAAATATAAGAGGAGTAAATGGAGGAATTCCCTGATTTCCCTGCTCACCATAAGCCAGGCTTGAAGGTAAGATCAAGGTTGCTTTAGCGCCTTTTGGTAATAGCATTAATCCTTCTTCGAATCCAGCGATTGAACCATTCATTCCAACCGGAAGCTTAAGTGGCTCATAAGGACGCTGAGGATTAAATGTTCCGTTCTTTTTAGCTACATCAGCTAAGCTGCTGTCAAATACTTTTCCGCTTAAGAACATTCCTGTATAATTTACTAATACAGTATCACCCGGGTTAGCTTTTGGACCGCTTCCCTGAGTGGTAACAACATAATTCAATCCTGATGCAGTTACTGTTGGTTTTAAACTTTTTGCTGAAACATAAGCTTTCAACTTAGTTACTTCACCAGTTTTAGCCTGGTCCATTTCAGCTTTCAGGAAAGCATCGATCTTTCCACGGAAAAGACTGTCGGTCAATTTACCTTTTGGAATTACTTTGTCAATTTTAATTGTGTAGATCAGATATTTCTTTGTGGTATCTGAAGGTTGAGGACGGCCCATTTTTTGAACCATTGAGTCGATGTTGATTTTGAATGTTGCACTATCACCTTCACTTAACAGACCAAGAGCAGCAAAAAGGTCTCCTTTGAATACAGATTTTTCTTTAACTAATAATGACGGACGGTCATAATCGTATGAACTGTACAACACTGAATCTCCTTCAGTTTTTTCAACAGCTTTGAACGCTACGAAATCACCTTCTTTAATTGTTTCTCCTGATTTGTCAGTGTGGATCTTATACAACATATCTCCCTCACCTTTTTCAAAATTGCTGCAACCGGCTAATCCCGTAACTGCCAGCCCTAATACGATTACTAATTTTTTCATCTTGAAATATACATTTGTTTTTTTAATGATTCTACCATGAGATTTTAATTTTTACTCCTGATATCTTCTTTTTTGGTTTATTCGTTTATTAATTATTTGCTGTTTGTGTTTATTACTAAATCGTTTAACGTACTATTTTACTAAAAGTGATTTATATTCCGGTAAAATTACATTAAACTTTTCCCTTACCGCATCTATTTTCTCTGATGAAATTCCACCTGATGCATTTTTATGTCCTCCTCCGCTGAAATATTTTTTACAAATTTCATTGGCCGGGAAATCTCCTATTGAACGTAAAGATAATTTAACAACATCCTGGCGTTCGATGATCAGCACTGCCAGACGAATTCCGCTGATGGAAAGTGCATAATTGACAATGCCTTCGGTATCACCTGTCGAGATTTGAAATTGATCAAGTTCCTGAGCAGTGATCACGATTATTGCAGTATTATATTCCGGTAAAACTTCCAGTTTATTCAGGAGGCAATGTCCCAGAAAACGTAGTCTGTTAAGTGAGAAATCATCGTATACCAACTGATGTATCAGCGTATTATCTGCTCCGCACTCGATCAGGTCAGCCACAATTTGGTGTACAGTAGCAGTTGTTGAACGAAAACGGAAGGATCCCGTATCAGTCATGATTCCTGTATAAAGGCAGCTTGCTACATCTTTATTTAACAGATGTCTGTCGCCCATGATATTTACAATGAAATCATAGACCAATTGTGCGGTTGCGCAGGCGCTGGTGGTCCAAAGACGGTAATCTTCAAAGCCCTCAGGTTCCAGATGATGATCGATCAACACCTTTTTTGCCTTTGATTCGCGAACATAGATGCCTAATTCATTGATCCTTACCAGCGCATTGAAATCGAGACAAAAAATCAGATCCGCATTGGCTACAAACTGCTTAGATTCTTCCTGCTTTTCAGTGAAAATGATCACTTCAGAATTATTCGGGATCCAGTGTAAAAAACTTGGGTAATCGGTAGGAGTGATCACCTTTACCTGGTGTCCTTTTTGGATCAGATAATTGTATAAACCCAGTGAAGATCCCATTGCATCACCATCCGGCTTGGGATGTGTTGTGATTACAATGTGCTTAGGTTCAGCTAAAAACTCTTTTAAATGGGTTATTTCCAACATGTACGGTCAAAAGGAATGCAAAGCTATTAAAATTACTGATTTACACGGGCTGATTTTTTAAAATCCTTTAGCCTTTGATTTATTAGCTGTACTTTTGCAGCAATTTTCAAATAATAAGATGGCAACGAACAGAACTTTTACAATGATTAAGCCCGATGCTGTAGCCAATGGCCACACCGGAGCTATTTTAGATGATATTATTAAGGGCGGATTTAAAGTTATAGCTTTAAAATACACTCGTTTGAGTAAAGATATCGCCGGACAGTTTTATGCTGTTCACAGTGAGCGTCCTTTTTACAATGATCTTGTTGACTTCATGTCCTCAGGTCCGATTGTAGCTGCTATTCTTGAAAAAGACAATGCAGTTGAAGATTTTCGTAAACTGATCGGAGCTACTGATCCATCAAAGGCTGAGCCTGGAACTATTCGTAATAAGTATGCAAAATCTATTGATGCTAATGCGATCCACGGATCTGACTCTGATGAAAATGCACAGATAGAGGGAAGCTTTTTCTTCACTGCATTCGAGCGTTTCTAAGAAACCTTTGTTATCGCCCTGCCCGGAGCTGTTTTTCGCTTGTGCAGGGCGATAATATTTATATAAATAGAATGAAGATATTACAAACCCGTTACCTGATATTTTTTCTGGTAATGCTTATCATTCCCGGTACGGTTTCTTATTTTGGAGGCTGGGACCGTAATATTGATTATTTATTTGTTCTCAAGGCATTTTCAATCGCCTTCTTTATTACCGTTCTATACTACCTCCTGGTTAAGAACTTTAGCGAACGGGGCAGATAGTTTACAGGAATATTATCTCATCGATAATACTGGTTCCCGCACGTTCATTCATTTTCTCTATGATGTTTGAGCGCATCATCAGCAATTCATTTTTAATTACCGCCGACTCCAGTCTGATGAATAATTTACGGTCACGGATAAAGATATCTTTAGTCCGGTTAGCTACGGCTTTGCCCATCATTTCTGGCCAGGCAACGATCAATGAGGTCTCATCAAACTTCCTTCTCAGCTTGTAAACCTGAAGCATCTGCTCTATGGCATCCTTTAATGATCTGTCGTTTGTGCGGCCCATGTATTGTGCTAATTATTAACCTTTTGTTTTCAATTGATGTTAAACAACAATATTTCCTTTTTCAATATCGAAAATACTTACCGGCACATCCAGTTCACTGAAAATTGCTTCAATTCTTTTCCTGCTCGTGTCAGTAATAAAGATCTGTCCGAAATCTTTGTCTGATACCATTTTCATTAACTTGGTTGTTCGGGCATCATCCAGCTTGTCAAAAATATCATCCAGCAGCAGTAAAGGTTCGAAGCCTTTCTGCCTGTACAGGAACGTATATTGTGCCAGTTTCAGGGCGATCAAAAATGATTTCTGCTGTCCCTGCGATCCAAATTTTTTCAAAACCATCCCATGTATGGTAAAATTCAGTTCATCTTTATGAATTCCGCTTGAAGTACGCTCCAGAATACGGTCGCGCTCCAGGTTCTTTTTCAGGATGTCGGAGAAGTCGTTCAGAAGTAAAGGGGAATCGTATACCAGCTCCACCTGCTCGGCATCCCCACTCAGGTATTGATAGTGCTTGTTGAAAATCTCCGTAAATTCAATCATAAAAGCTTTCCGTTTTTCGAAGATCTTATTTCCGGAAAGGATCAGCTGATCATCATAGATCTCCATCAATGCCGGATCATACCTCCCCGAAATTGCGATCTGTCTTAAGAGAGCATTTCTGTTCATCAAACTCTTGTTATAGCTGATGAGTTCATCGAGATATTGACTGTCAGTCTGAGAGATCACATTGTCAATGAATCTTCTTCTTTCTTCACTTCCTTCAATGATCAGACTGATATCATTGGGAGAGATCATCACTAATGGAAAAATTCCGATATGATCGGCCAGACGCTGATACTCCTTTTTATTGCGTTTGAATTTCTTCTTTTGAGTACGCTTTAACCCGCAAAAGATCACTTCATCATTCTGGTCTTTTTGAAATGTTCCCTGAATCATAAAAAGATCTTCACCCTGACGGATCTGCTGACTGTCGATGGGATTGAAATAACTTTTACAAAGAGAAAGGTAATGTATGGCGTCGAGGATATTGGTTTTTCCGGCACCATTATTTCCTGTAAAGGCATTGACTGTATCCGAAAAAATTAATTCAGCTTCAGAATAATTTTTGAAATTTATTACGGATAATTTTTGGAGCCACATATTGATACCAGTACTGAGAGCTAATCAGCAAATTTACTCTTTTCGTTTCTTTAAGTTCGTAAAACTGAATGTTTTTTAGTTCTTCTAAAATGTAATGATCTTTTACAGATAGCTCCTTTCCTTTAATCACATAGCGGCTATTAAGAATGTCTTTTGTAATAAATAAAATCATCCTGACCATCTTTAGAGGTATCTTCCTTAAAAAAAATCAATCTCTCTGATTTAAAAGTTGATACTTAGTCTGAAAAATGTATTTTTGCGGGATTGTTTAAGTGAGAGGGTTTACAATTTTTAAAATACCAATGTCAAAAGATCAAAAACATAACATAACAGAAACTGACAATCAGCTTGGAAACACAAGCAAATTTGTTCAGGAAAATGCAAAGAGCTTAGCCGTAATTGGTGCCGCCATTATTGCCTTAGTGCTTTTATACTTTGGTTATCAGAATTTCTATCTTGCTCCAAGAGCAGAGAAAGCAGCTAATGAAATGTTTAAAGCTGAAGAATATTTAGCTATCGACTCGCTTAAAGACAGGGCGATATCGGGCGATGGTTCATATCCTGGTTTTGAGAAGATCGTAGAAGAGTATTCAAATACAAAATCTGCCAATCTTGCAAACGCATACCTGGGTGGTTTGTATCTTCAGAAGGGTGAGTTTCAAAAAGCTACTGATGCTTTGGGTAAATACAGCAGCACTGGTAGTCCTATCATTGATCCATTAGTTCTTGGAATGCTTGGTGATGCTTATAGCGAACTGAAAGATTATTCAAAAGCAATAACTTTTTATAAAAAAGCTGCTGATAAAAGTAAAAATGCCTTTACCAGTCCGCTATTCCTTAAAAAACTAGGATTGGTTTACGAGGAGCAAAAGGATTTTAAATCTGCAGCTGATGCTTATAATAAGATCAGAACTGATTTTCCTGAAAGCGTTGAAGCTGCTTCAGTTGATACCTACATTGCACGTGCAGAAGCACAACAGTAAAAATATTTTTTCAAATGGCTGTTACCTGATATTCCGGTAACAGCCATTTATTATTTTCAGCTATGGCTACAAGCTTAAAGAGTCTATCAGATTTCTCCCATATCGAAGTCCCTTCAGCAGAGGCTTACAAATTTGGGATCATTGTTTCACAATGGAATGCCGCAGTTACAGGAGCATTATATGAAGGTGCTTATTCATCACTATTGAAGCATGGTGCTCTGGAAGAAAATATCACAACTATAAAAGTTCCGGGAAGTTTTGAGCTGACCTCTGGTGCTGATATTTTGCTGGGCTCTAAAAACCTGGATGCGGTTATTTGTCTTGGATGTGTGATCCAGGGAGAAACCCCTCATTTTGGCTTTATTTGCAATGCTGTAGCCAATGGAGTAACAAAAGTTTCGATCAAACATACTAAACCGGTCATCTTCGGCGTGTTAACAACTGATAATTTGCAGCAGGCACTTGACAGGGCCGGAGGCAAGCATGGAAATAAGGGTGAAGAAGCTGCTGTAACAGCAATAATGATGGCAGGAATTAAGCCTTCCCTGAATCTGTAAAATAAAGTTTGATTATTGGACTTAATTCAATAGTTTTAAAAAAACTTCAAACATGAAGAAAATAGTTATTGGCGTAATTGCCTTATTTTTAGCCACAACAGTATTACAGGCATGTTCGTCAAGACTATGTCCGGCTTATGGAACTTATCCAAAGTCAAGACGTTAATTCTGCATTTTTTTTTCTTAATTCAATTTGACCGGAATCTGACCGGCCAAATCTCCATTTTTGATACTTTTGTATCCTAATTTATAAGGTATTATAATGAACTGGATCACATTAAATAATCTCGAGCAATTAAAAAGTATAAGTGATGCTGAAGGCTATAGTGTAATTTTTAAGCATAGTACACGTTGCCCTGTAAGTATGATGGCGAAAAAAAGGTTTGAGCATGATTGGGATGCTATTCCTGAAGGTACTTCTGTTTATTTTCTTGATCTGATAAGTAACAGAGAGGTCTCCAATACTATTGCCCAGCAATTTAATGTGTATCACGAATCACCTCAGATACTTCTGATAAAAAATGGCGAATGTATCTACGAAACTTCGCATGGTGAGATCTCTGCAGAAGATCTTGCGGAACAGATATCCTAAACTGTCAAATATTAAGAAATATTCTTTTCGGTTTAATTATTCCTGAAAGTTGAAGCTGATGCTTTGAATCAGATCAGGGTGCAGACTTTTTGCCACCGGACAATTTCTTGCGGCTCTTTCCAGAATTAATTTTTGTTTGTCGGTATACCTGATATCCGGAAAGTTGAAGCTGATTTGAATTTCACTTACTCTCCTTGGTTCTGACGCCATGATTTTAGTTATGGAGCAGCTGCTACCGTCAATTTCAATCCCATGCTCTCTGGCTGCAATTCCCATGATCGTGAACATACAGCTTCCCAATGATGCCGACATAAGGTCGGTTGGTGAAAATGCTGCTCCCTTGCCCTGATTATCTAATGGTGCATCAGTAATTATTTCGTTGCTGGATAAAACATGCTTTGCTTCAGTTCTCAGGTCGCCCAGGTAGGTGGTCTCAATAGTTGCCATTTTACAGATTGTAATAGTGTTTATTCTCAAAAATAAATAAATATATGAGTGTATGCCTATCATTTTTAAGAATCTTCTGCAGAATAACACTCCAATGTCAAAATAACAGAACTGAATAATTGACTCTCAAATCTTCCTAAAATTCTTTACTTTTGCCCCATGATCGAATTACCGGTTATCCCAGTTAATCAAATGCAGCGCAAGCCAAACTGGCTTCGTGTTAAGCTTCCGGTTGGAAAAGAGTACGCTCATGTTCGCAGCCTTGTAGATACCCATAAACTTCATACCATTTGCGAGAGTGGTAATTGCCCTAATATGGGTGAATGCTGGGGGGCGGGAACAGCTACATTTATGATACTGGGGAATATCTGTACCCGTTCATGTTCTTTTTGTGCTGTTGCAACAGGAAGACCATTGGCGGTGGATACTGATGAACCTAACCGTGTAGCCAATTCGGTGAAGTTGATGCAGGTAAAACATTGCGTGATCACTTCGGTAGACCGTGATGATCTGAAAGATGGCGGTTCTACCATCTGGGCTGAGACAATCAATACGATCAGAAGGGAAAGCCCCGATACTACTTTAGAGACTTTAATTCCTGATTTCAGGGGTGTGTGGGATAATCTTGACCGTGTACTGGCTACCCGTCCGGAAGTGGTTTCACATAATCTGGAAACAGTACGCCGTTTAACGAAGGAAGTTCGGATTCAGGCTAAGTATGACCGTAGTTTGGAGTGTCTTCGCCGTATAAATGAAGCAGGATTAAGGACAAAATCAGGTATTATGCTTGGACTGGGAGAGACTGAAGAGGATGTTCTGGAAGCAATGGCAGATCTTCTTGCCGTTGGTGTTCATATCTTAACCTTAGGGCAATACCTGCAGCCATCACGTAGTCATCATCCTGTTGTTGACTGGATCACTCCTGAGCAGTTTGAGAAGTACAAGGTTGTCGGTATGGAAATGGGTTTCAAATATGTGGAAAGCGGACCACTGGTTCGTTCTTCTTATCATGCAGAAAAACATTTGTTCGAGTTTTAAACAAGCATCTTAACTGTTATTCATACCGGCTGAAAAAAAAGCCGGGTCATTAAACTTTTCAGATCAATCAGGAGCAGTAAATCTTTTTATTAACGCAGGGATCTGTTCTGTTATATATCTTGGGGGGATTGAATTCATTTGAATTAACTGATCTCCTGCTGCTCCATGAATATAAGCGGCTAGCATCGCAGCCTCTATTGCTGGATATGATTGTGCCAAAAATGAAGCGATCATACCGGTCAGAATATCTCCCATGCCACCCACAGCCATTCCTGGATTTCCGGTAGGATTGATTAAGATATCTCCATCAGGAGTTACAATAAAGGTATACTGATTCTTTAAGAGGATGATCAGATTGAACTCTTTTGCTTTTTTCAGAGCCAATGTCACCCGATCCCACCAGGAATTAGATTTGCCAAAAAGCCGGTCAAATTCTTTAACATGCGGACAGATAATACAATCTTTAGGCAGCTTCGTAAGAAGTTCAGTATTTGCGGCTAAAATATTGATCGCATCTGCATCAATAACTATCCGGGCCTTATTGAAATTCAGTACATATTCAAGCAAATCTGTAGCTTCCTTGTCGGTACCTAAGCCTGGTCCTATTGCTATTGAGCTGTACTTTTCAAGTGATTTACCTAAAATTAGTTCAGACCTTGGCAAGATCATAACTTCCGGAGCAAAACTGTTCAATGCACTATAGCCATTTTCAGGGATACATGCAGTAGTGAGTCCGGCACCTGAATGCAGACAGGCATCTGCGCAAAGAAGTGCAGCGCCCATGGTCTCCGTATAACCGGCAATTATCAGGGCATGTCCGTATGTTCCTTTATGACTGAATGCTTTTCGTGGTTTGATACTATATCTGATGTCTTTTTCTTCGATGTATTTCCATGGACCAGCTTGTGACTGAATGAATTGCTCATCCAGGCCGATCTCAACAACTTTGAACCGCTCTAATGCCTTTGCAGATTCAGGGAAGAAGAAATTTATCTTTGGCCTTTGAAAACAGACACAAAGTGATGCTTTTAAAATGCAGGCATCCGGATCAATGGGGCCTTCAGATGGCAATCCGGTGGGAATATCTACTGCAATAACTTTTTTTTGAAGCTGATTGAGATGAATGACGAGTGATTTCAAATCACCCTGCAGTGCCTTGTTCAATCCCGAACCAATTAATGCGTCAATGATTACTTCTGCATTTTCTTCAGGAAAGACATCCGTATTTGTGATTTCAGTGATGGGAATTCCTGTCAATTTCAGGCGTTCAAGGTTAGCACTAAAATCAGCGCTTTCCTTTGCTGAGAATCGGGCGATCTTAACAGAGATCCGATCGTATGCATTCTCTTTTAATAAGCGGGCAATTGCTAGCCCATCTCCTCCATTATTTCCTGTCCCGCAGTAAACGCTGATCAGGCTGTCAATAGTGGGCACATCTTGTTTAAATGCATAGATAAATGCATTGGATGCTGACTCCATAAGATCGAGCGAACTGATGGGCTTGTTTTTAATGGTATGGGCATCTGCTTCCCTGGTTTGGGAAGACGTGAGTAGCTGGAGCATGTACTAAATTACGGAAAAGGGTGGAAGGATTAGTGATAGTAGCAATAGCGAAGAAATAATAATTATCTAAAGACACTAAAAGTTGCAAAACATAATCTATCTTAAATAATTTTACTACGCCATATTTTGACTTAGTCTACATCTACCTTCGTATGATTAAAGAAAAAAATATGGAAATAAATCTAAATCAGGGACAGGATCAGGCATTTAATCTGGACAAAACAACAGTGAAAATGGATCTCGCTCATGTATTTGACCCCAGGGTAGGATCTTATAATGAATTCACTATGTTCATAGGGCATTTCAATCGCATACCGAACATAATCTTGGAGGGAGGGATAGATTGTAAAAGATCAATAAAATGGTTCGCAGACACATATAAAGATGAAATAGTGGAAAGCTATTTTAATAAAAGAACGTGGGATAATAATATTAAAGAGTCTAAGGCCGATGATATGATATACTTTTTGTATGAAGATTTACTGGTATATTTTGATTCTAATAATTTATCTGTCAGATTTCTTTTTAAACAAACAGAGATATCAAAGGTTGAAGCGCTTGTTATGAAGGTCAAAAAATTCAGAAGGGCAAAAGCAGGACCTGAAATTTCACTGCTCGTTAATTCGCATGGACGAATTGATACCAAGGAATTGGAAATATCGAAACCTAAATTGAATATCAGGGATAATTACAATGATGATTTCATGGAAATACATCAGACCATTTTAAAAAGGCTTTCTAAGAAAAAGGATAAGGGATTAATTCTATTACACGGAAAGCCGGGTACAGGTAAGACTTCATACATCCGTTATCTTATAGGATCAGTAAAAAAGAGTGTTATTTTTCTTCCTCCCAATATGGCGGCGGTTATTGCAGATCCAAACCTGATCTCTGTCCTGATAGAAAATCCGGATTCCATATTTGTTATTGAAGATGCTGAGAATATTATCGTGGACCGGGAGAAAGACGGAAATTCTCCGGTTTCAACCTTGCTTAATATCTCTGATGGACTACTTTCCGATTGCCTGAACATTCAGATCATTTGCTCATTTAATACCGATATTTCTAAGGTGGATAGTGCCTTATTAAGGAAGGGCAGACTGATCGCTAAGTACGAGTTCAAAGAACTGGAAGTAAATAAGGCGCAGGCACTTTCCAATAAACTGGGTTTTAAATCGGAGATTGATAGTCCGCAAACCCTTACGGCCATCTATAACCAGGAGGAAAAGGAGTTTAAGGAGTTAGTTAGACTGAGCTCTATTGGGTTTCGTGCAAATGTGCTTAATTAAAACCTCTATAAAATTAATGACACTCTCAACTAATATATCCTAACTTATATTATCTTAATATTTTAAATTTAAACCCAATCCAATCATGAATATTGATTTACTGAACGAGGTTAGCACTGAAGTTGCTAAATACTCTGACTATAATGAAAAGCTTAATAAATGGGCTGAATTAACCGTTGAATACTGCCATAATTTGAATATGGAGAAGAAAATTGACAGAGCTTTTTTTGCTTTTCAATCCATGCCCCAATATAACCCGGAGGTTCTTATTTTAGGCCTGAATCCAAGAGGAAAGGATAGTTATAAGGCTCAATACAGTAATGAAAAGTGGGGCTTGAAAGAAGCCGGAAGGATGACGCCAGAAGTATTTGTTCAGCAGAACCAATGGTATTACGGAGGTAGATACTGTCAGGAGGAGAAAAAAGAATGGAATATTTTAAAGAATCTGAAGAAAACTGTTGCAGTACATCCAGATCTCCAAGTTCTGTTTACTGTGGATAAGATTGTCTATATGAATATTTTATATTTCAACTCCGATGATTATAAAGAGTTTATAGCCAGTACCGGTAAACACTGGAAGGAAATATATGATACATGTGTTCAATTATCAAAATATTTAATTTTTGAAATAATTCAGCCAAAGCAAATACTGTGCTTAGGGATTGATAAGTGTTTTAAATCTTTTACATCCGGTTCAAAGTCGGAAGTACTAATTGCCGGAGATTTACAAAAGACTGAAATAAATAATATCCCTGTTTATGGTATGACCCATCCTTCTGCTTGGAAAATAACGGATGACAGAAGAAAAACTATAGGACTGGCTTTATATTCCGACTGGTTTAGCAAACCCCTTATGGCAAGTATGGGGGAAACAATTACGAAAATATTAAGGATACTTAAACAAATAGCAGACAGTAAGGACTTATTACTCCATATAGACAGAGATAAGTTAAGTGCAAGGTTTGGGGCTTTTAAATTTCAATCTCGTAATACTAAAGCCTTGTGTTTTGAATTTCAGAATTCATTTTACTCTGATTTGAGATATGGATTATTTCAAAATAAATGGTTAGAAACAGCTAAAAAATCTGATTCCCCGTACAATAACTGGATCAACCTATTTGAAAGCTTTAATGAACCTGACTTTCAGGATTATTTTGAGCGCATCGTTGAAAGATATAAAGATGAACTAAGCCGGTAGTTTGACCCGCAAAATGGTTTTAATGAACAGGTTCTTATTATATTTCTGATGTCTAAAAGAGAAACTTTATTGCGCTATAGTGCTATTATCCGTTGTCTTCGTTCCTCGGCTGCAAGCTTGAAGGAAATAAAGGCATACCTGGAGAATGAGTCTAATATTCAGGGTTATGATCTGAATATCTCAGCCCGTACTTTTCAGCGTGACCTTGATGATATTTATTCCCTCTATCAGATTGAAATAGAATATGATTATTCACGGAAGAAATATCTGATCCGAATTGCTGAGAATGGAGGATTTAATGAGCGTACTCTAGAAGCATTTGAAACATTAAGTGCATTAACAGTCAGCCGTGATGTTTCGAAGTACATTGATTTTGAGAAACGTAAATCCATCGGATTGGAGAATTTTCACGGATTACTTCACGCAATAAAAAACCGGCTGCAGCTAAATTTTGATTATCAGTCTTTTGAGCAGGATAAGCCTCATTTAAGAAAAACCAATCCATTTTTGTTAAAGGAGTTTAGGGGTCGCTGGTACCTGATTGCCAAGAACTTATCAGATGGCATGATCAAAACCTATGCTTTAGACAGGCTCAGCAATCCCGAAATCACTAAAAAGAAGTTTAGAATCCCTGTCGAGTTTAACCCACGAGATATATTTAAGGATAGTTTTGGGATTATCAGTTCAGTTGTCGGTTCTATCCCTGAAAAAGTTGTTCTGTCCATCAGGCCGGACCAGGGTAAATATCTCAAAACCCTGCCATTGCATCATAGCCAGAAGATTATCATTGATAATGAAACAGAACTGCGCATTCAATTAAAGGTTTACATTGCATTTGATCTGGTAAAGGAATTGCTTTCATTCGGTGATGCTATGAAAGTAATTGAGCCTCAGTCATTAATTGAGGAGCTGAAGGAAGGGCATAAGTGTGCTTTTGAGCAATATTCTTTTTGAAAGACATTTCAATCCCTCAGATTTTTGGACAGAACTGGATAATTGTTTGACAGCCCTGAACAGCAATAGGAGCCACCTGAGATAATTTAGAATAAAAAGGTTATTTGACTTTCATAAAAATTAATATTAATGCCTGCTTCAACTCGGGACAGATGACAATCGGTTGGGGATTTCTCCACGCATAATGATTTCAGTTCAGCCTGTTGATAAAACAAACTATTTACTTACCCCAACACCCATCTCCGCAGCCAAAAACCTCCCCGTATGGCTATCCTTAACCTTTATAAGGTCTTCCGGTGTGCCTTCAAACAGGATCTGACCACCACCTGAACCGCCCTCCGGACCAAGATCGATCACCCAATCGGAAACTTTAACTACATCCAGGTTATGTTCGATAACAAGTATAGTATTTCCATGATCTACTAATCTGTTCAGTACACCCAAAAGCACATTGATATCTTCAAAATGGAGTCCTGTGGTTGGTTCATCAAGAATATAGAAGGTGTTTCCGGTATCTTTTTTAGAAAGTTCAGTCGCCAGTTTAACCCGTTGTGCCTCGCCTCCTGATAAAGTAGTGGATGATTGTCCCAGGCGAATATATCCAAGGCCGACTTCCTGCAATGTTTTGATCTTACGGTAAATAGCTGGTATAGGTTCAAAGAAAGCCACGGCCTCTTCGATGCTCATATCTAACACATCGCTGATCGATTTACCACGGTAGCGAACTTCCAATGTTTCCCTGTTATAGCGCTTTCCGCTGCATTCTTCACATGGAACCTGTACATCAGGCAGGAAATTCATTTCTATGAGTTTCATTCCGGCACCCTGGCAAGTTTCGCAACGTCCACCCTTTACATTGAAAGAGAATCGTCCCGGTTTATAACCTCTGATCTTTGCTTCAGGAAGCATAACATAGAGGTTTCTGATGTCTGAAAAAACTCCGGTATATGTAGATGGATTAGATCTTGGAGTACGTCCGATAGGAGTCTGGTCAATTTCTATAACTTTGTCGATATGTTCAAGTCCCTCAATTTTTTTATAGGGCATTGGCTTTTTCTTAGCCCTGAAAAAGTGATGGTTAAGAATAGGGTAGAGCGTTTCAGCGATCAGAGTGGATTTACCACTTCCTGAAACTCCGCTCACACAGATCAGTTTTCCCAATGGAAATTCAACAGAAACATCCCTGAGGTTATTCCCGGTTGCATTTTTAAGAATCAGTGATTTTCCGTTACCTTTTCTCCTTTCTGCAGGTATAGCGATCTCTTTCCTTCCGCTGATATAGTCGTTGGTTAATGTATTAGCTTTAGAAAACTCTTCAGGAGTTCCCTGCCCAACTACTTCACCACCATGTTCACCTGCAGCCGGACCCATGTCGATCACATGATCGGCATTCATGATCATGTCTTTATCATGCTCCACAACGAGTACCGTATTTCCGATATCACGCAGGTTTTTCAAGGCAGATATCAATCGGGCATTATCCCTTTGATGCAGTCCGATGCTTGGTTCATCCAGGATATAAAGCACGTTTACTAATTGCGATCCGATCTGTGTTGCCAATCGGATACGTTGTGCCTCACCGCCCGATAATGTTTTGGCAGTACGGTCCAGGGTCAGGTAGTTCAATCCCACATCCAGCAGGAAACCAATTCTGGAACGTATTTCCTTTAATATTTCTCTTGCAATGGTATTTTGCCTCTCTGTTAAACGGCTTTCCAGTCCCTCGAACCACTTGCTCAGCGTGGAAATATCCATACAGGCAAGCTCATAAATGTTTTTCTCGTCAACCTTAATGTGAAGTGATTCCTTTTTGAGGCGTGCACCAAAACATTCCGGACAGGTTTTCAGTACCCGGAAGTTCTCCAGGTCTTCCCCAACATCATCACCACGACGCTCAGTCTGTTCTTCCAGCATCTTAATGATACCGTCAAAGGAGATCTGATAGTTCTGTACATTCCATTTATTGTACTCTACCGGAACGCTGATGATATCTTCCGATCCATTTAAAATTATCTCGATAAGTTCTTCAGGAATTTTTTCGATCGGAGTGGAGAGCGAGAAATTGTATTTTTTGGCAAGTGCTTTCAGGATCTGGAAAACCCATGTTTCACGGTATTCACCTAGCGGGGCCAGACCACCCTGCATAATGCTGAGCTTTGGGTTCGGGATAACCGAATGGCGGTCCACCTCAAATATATATCCCAGTCCGCTGCATCGTTCACAAGCACCATAAGGTGAATTGAATGAGAATGTATTCGGCTGAGGCTCATCGTAGGATATCCCGGAAATAGGATCCATCAGATATTTACTATAGAAAAATTCTTTGTTCTCTTTATCGCTGATCTTGATAATACCTTTTGAAACCTTCAATGCCGACTGGATAGAATCGTACAGCCGCTTTTTATCTGCTTCAGCTACCAGTAAGCGATCGATGACCATCTCAATATCATGGATCTTATAGCGGTCGAGCTGCATTTTAGGAGAGAGGTCTAAAATGTCTCCGTCGACCCTAACCTTTAAATAACCCTGCTTGCGGATCTGTTCAAATAATTCTCGGTAATGTCCTTTACGCCCTTTTACTACCGGAGCCAATATGTTTACTGCCTGTCCTTCAAATTTTTCGAGAATGCTTTTCAGGATCTGATCCTCGGTCATGCGTTCCATTTTTTGGCCGCTGACATAGGAATAAGCTTCCCCTGTACGTGCATAAAGCAGGCGCATGAAATCATAGATCTCAGTAATTGTGCCGACTGTTGAACGAGGATTTTTGCTGGTTGTTTTTTGTTCAATAGCGATCACCGGACTTAAGCCGGAGATTTTATCTACATCAGGACGTTCCATTCCTCCCAAAAACTGACGGGAATAGGCGCTGAAAGTCTCCATATACCTGCGCTGTCCTTCAGCGTATATGGTGTCGAATGCCAGTGATGATTTCCCGCTTCCACTCAGGCCGGTTATAACAACCAGCTTATTTCGTGGGAAGGAAACATCTATATTTTTTAAATTATGAACCCTGGCACCAAATACTTCTACTTCACTTTGCTCGCCAAGATCGGGGTTAGATTTATTCATAAATTGAATACTCGCTCTGAATTTTTGCAAAGATGCGATTTTTTCAGGTAGGGATTATTTTTTCAGGGTCACAAATAATGGGAATTCGCTGTGGATTAGAGATATGGGGACGAGATTTTTTAGGTGGTGCGGATTATTTCGCAAGCCTATACTGTATTAAACAGAAAAGGGCTGAATTTCTTCAGCCCTCTCTGTCCAGTTTATAATTGTTAGTTTCTTAAAATTTGCGGCGATTTTAAAGTTTTCTTTGCTTCAAACGGAAAATTTTCCTCGTCTGAATTAGCATTTTTTGCCAAAAGCCTGCTCACCCGGCTGGTATAACCATGGCGGGTTGGATTTTCGATGATCTCTTTCATGGAGATCAGTTTATACACATAAGATGCCGTTTCCCTGTTCAGCTTCATTTTGAAATAATTGTCCTGATTTTGCTTGTTGATCTGCCTCTTGAGGCTTCCCTCGCCAATATTATAGGCAGCTGCAGCTAATGTCCAGCTTCCAAACTCACGATACAAAGACTTTAAATATTTTGCGGCGGCAACTGTTGATCTTTTCATGTTCTGGCGTTCATCCATCTCAGAATTAACGCGCAATCCGAAATCACGGGCTGTTTGCGGCATAAATTGCCAGTAACCGGATGCTCCCTTTGGTGAAGTGCCTGATTTAAGTCCGCTTTCTACCAATGGCATATATTTAAAGTCGGCAGGAACTCCATATTTTTTCAATATCGGTTCAATCACCGGAAACCATTTTTCTGCTTGTTTGTGAAGTTTTGAAGTCTGTAGCTTCTGGTATGAATGAGCACGAAGTGAAGCATTCATTCTGGTCTTGATCCTCTGGTCGCCAAGGGGTAGACTCTCATCTGCGAATCTTAGTGTATTAAAGTATGGTTCGACAGTAATTTCGCTTTTTTGGGGGACTAAGCTGATATTTAAGAACGTATCAAAATCAGCTGGTGTACTAAAAATAAACAACTTGGCGGTCAACAGCAAGCCCAACATCCCCGAACACGTTATTATGTGTTTCCTTATCATTTTAACCTCTCTTTTTAATTCCAAACAGTAAAATTTTGACAAAGATATAAATATATATCTAATTATCAAATAGTTATGAAATGGCCCTTGTAAATGGGCCTGGTTTATTATAAATTTCCGGATTATATTTTCCGGCGTATTTCTCGATTTATCAGCTCTCTTTCGGTATTTTTGATTAGATTTGTGGTCCTCTTTTAAAGAGATAAAAAGTTTATCATGCCATTCAAAAACAAAAGGAACAGTCGGGACGACAAATCCGAAAAATCAAAACGTACTTCTGGTTCGTCTGCAAAAAGTAATTCTTTTAAAACAGACAGAACTGAAAGTACAAACAACACAAAAAAGAAATTGTTTTCGGATGATTCAAAAAGACCGTTTAAAACCGGTTTTAAGAAGACAGACGATAAGCCAGGATCAAGTTTCTCTTCTGAGAAAAGAAGTCCGAAAAGCTTTGGCCGATCTGGTGGAGCTGAAGATAAGCCCTCAGGAGAACGTTCATTTAACAGAAAGCCACAGGGTGATAGACCATACGGCGACAGACCTCAAAGTGACAGGCCTCAAAGTGGCAAACCATACGGTAACAGACCTTCAGGAGAGAAGAGGCCATTTGGCGACAGACCTCAGAGCGACAAACCATACGGTAACAGACCTTCAGGTGAGAAAAGACCATTTGGCGACAGACCTCAGGGTGACAGACCTTATGGTAACAGACCATCAGGAGAGAAGAGACCATTTGGCGACAGACCTCAAAGTGACAGACCACAGGGCGATAAACCATTCGCAGCCCGCGAAAATAAATACTCAGATAAAAATGCTCCGGCTAAGCGATTCAATGACAAGCCATTCAAATCAAGGGTAAAAGAAGAATATTCTTCATCTGATCGTCCGAAATTAAGATCGGAAGATAATAAATGGAGTTCCGAAGAGCGTTTTGTAAATAAACGCAGTAAAAAGCCGGCTCCTCTTAAGGAAGATGACGGCCTGATTCGCTTAAACCGTTTCATTGCAAATGCAGGGATCTGCTCCAGGCGTAAAGCTGATGAGCTGATAGCGGCAGGTGTAGTTTCTGTAAATGGTGAACCTGTAACAGAGCTTGGTTTTAAGGTAGACCCTGCTAAAGATTCAGTTCGCTATAATGGTGAGGCACTTAAGCGTGAAAAAAATGTTTACGTATTATTGAACAAGCCGAAAGATTATATCACTACAACCGACGATCCGCAGGAGCGTAAGACAGTGATGAGCCTTGTTGAAAAAGCGTCCCGTGAACGGATCTATCCTGTTGGACGATTGGATCGTAATACAACCGGTTTGCTTCTGATGACCAATGATGGGGACCTTGCTGAGAAATTATCTCATCCACGTAATAACATCACTAAACTTTATCAGGTTGAACTAAACAAGAGTTTATCCCAGGGTGATATGAATAAGATCGCATTTGGTGTTGAACTTGAAGACGGATTGATCAAACCTGATCAGGTAAGCTATGTAGCTGGCGGAAGTAAGAAAGAAGTTGGTATTCAGATCCATAGCGGAAAAAACAGAGTTGTACGCAGGATCTTCGAAAGCCTTGGTTATGAAGTTGTGAAACTTGACCGTGTGGTGTATTCACACCTGACAAAAAAGGATCTTCCGCGAGGAAGATGGAGATACCTTGAAGAAAAGGAAATTATTCAGCTTAAACACCTGATAAAATAAGATTACATGCCTTCAGCGAAACCTGAGGGCATTTTTGTTAATTTGCACCATGATCTTAACCGACACGCATACTCATTTATATTACGAAACAGATCCGGAGAAACTTTCTGATCTGATGCAAAGAAGCCTTGATAATAAGGTCAGCAGGTTGTTCCTTCCTAATGTAGATTCTGAATCAATGGCTTTAGTTTTTGGTCTCTCAGAACAGTATCCGGAGTATTGTTTTCCTATGCTGGGACTTCATCCCTGCGATGTGAAGGAAAACTTTAAAGAAGAGCTCTCCATAATCAACAAGGAAATTGCGCAAAGAAAGATCTATGCAATTGGTGAGATAGGTATTGATCTCCATTGGGATAAGACAACTTTAACTATACAACAGGAAGCTTTTCGTACCCAGATCGGATGGGCAAAGCAATTGGATCTGCCAATTGTGATACACTGCCGTGAAGCTTTTGATGAGATCTTTGAAATTCTCTGTGAATTGAAGGATGAAAAGCTAAGAGGAATATTTCATTGCTTTTCAGGTACTTTAGATCAAGCAGAAAAAGTAATTGGACTTGGATTTTACCTTGGCATTGGGGGAGTACTAACTTATAAGAATTCCGGATTGGATAAGGTTGTTCAGGATATTTCACTGGAGCATCTCGTTCTTGAAACTGATTCTCCGTATCTGACACCTGTTCCATTTCGTGGCAAGCCGAATGAAAGCAGTTATTTAATCTATGTTGCACAGAAACTGGCTGATTTGAAGCATGTTAGTTTGGATGAGATAGCGGAAGTTACTACCAGGAATTCAAGATTAGTGTTTGGGGTTTAGATTTCCTGGTTGGTGTTTCCCACCAACCACCTATGATGTTTCGCCCGCTCATAGCCGCGGGGCCTAGTCCTTTTTCTGTAGGAAAAAAGTACCAAAATCCCACCGCTGCGCCTGATGCTATGAAAGGCAGTGGTTTGGCTAGTTGTGTGCGTGCCGCACCAGCCAAGGCGGAAGAACGGTTATTAAAGTTCGGTGCTAGCGTGTCGGATAAAAATAATTGTGCTAAGCCTTGATAAACGTTTTGCGCGGCATTGGACAGGGCGGAAGATCCAATAGCATCTCATAAAGAAACTATCATAGCCCTGTACGCAGCTGTTGATGGATGAACATTCATAACTTGGAAATGATCATCTTAGTACCCTGTGTGATTTCGATTAATGAAAATTAATCCCAAATGAAGCAGAATACTCGAGCGGTGGGATGAAAGAACGGCGGGCCAGGTGTTTTGCCCTCGGCGATGGAAGCGAAGCCTGTCCCGATCTTCATTCGGGGTTCTTTCTTGATTTTTTGGATACTTTTTATCAAGAAAAAGTATCAAATTCTCTTTGCCACAGGCAAAAAACAAATTCTCTTCACAATAAGCTACCTCATCGCCTGAAACAAATATAAATTACCCCGTTAAGACCAGACAAAAATCAAAAAAACCAAATATTTCTTCATAAATAGCCTCATTTGAACACTTTTTATATCTTTACTATCCCTAACCAAAAATAAAAACATTCCATGACCAATGTTCTGATTATCTATACCGGAGGGACCATCGGTATGATTAATGATCCAAAATCGGGGGTACTTGTACCTTTCAATTTTGAGCAGATCACAGATCATGTTCCCGAGCTGAAAAGGCTGAAATACCAGTTTAAAGTTCATTCATTTGATCCATTGATCGATTCATCCAATATGAGCCCTGAGGTTTACAAGGAAATTGCTCAACTGATCAAAAAGGAATATAACAACTATGATGGTTTCGTAGTCTTGCATGGATCAGACACCATGTCTTACACTGCATCGGCTCTGAGTTTTATGATCGAAAATCTGGGTAAGCCTGTTATTTTTACAGGTTCACAGCTTCCTGTCAATGGGATCCGTACAGATGCCAAGGAAAATCTGATCACTGCTCTGGAGATTGCAGCAGAAAAACGTAAGGGAAAGACAATGGTCCCTGAAGTTTGCATCTATTTTGACTATAAACTTTTTAGAGCTAACCGATCATTCAAATATAATTCAGAAAAGTTTGAAGCTTTCAGATCTCCAAACTATCCAATACTTGCCGAGGCCGGTGTTTATTTGAAATTCAACAGAAATGTCATTTTGAAACCCAGTGGAGATCCGGTCAAATTTCATACTAAACTGGATAGTGCAATAGGAATTCTGAAATTATATCCGGGTATTAGTCCGGCAATTGTAAAAGCCGCTCTTTCAGCAGAATGTAAAGCCGTGATCATGGAGACATTCGGTTCGGGTAATACCTCTACTCAGAAATGGTTTCTTGATCTTTTAAGAGAAGCAATAAGCGGAGGTAAGCTGATCCTGAATATCTCCCAGTGCAAGGTTGGTACTGTGGAGCTTGGCCGTTACGAAACCAGCAGAGAACTCCTTGAAATGGGTGTGGTAAGTGGTTATGACATGACCTTTGAAGCAGCTGTTACAAAGCTGATGTACCTTTTGGGCAATGTAAGAAGCAATAAAAAAATTGCTGAGTACCTTGAAACAGACCTGCGCGGTGAGCTTACCGCCTATTAAAAATACTCGTAATTTTTAGAATACTTAACTGAAAAAAAACTCATCCCATAGCTTGCTGAAAATCTGTGGAATTGTTATCCTGATAATCATGGGCTGGATTTAGGGTACTTAATTATTTATTTTTCAAACCAAATTCTATTTCTAAGATTAGAACCCCAAAATGGAACCATTGCTTTGAACCCTTCTTTTATTGTAAAGCCCAGGTTTCTCATTCTGAAAATAAGCAGAAGAGGTATATAGACAATTATCCAAAGACTTATTACGAGGTTGAAATATTTGTCTCCATACATTTCATCTAAATAACCAATTAGAATACCGACAATAAAGGAGGGTATGATCAGTAATATCAGAAATTTTATACGATTCATAGCTGTGATTTTATAATTGTTATTAACAATACGCTGCACCTGAATAAATAATTTTGAAGCCTGCTTCTAGCAATACAAAATGAGCAGGAAGCTGCTAAACTACGTGTAAAATCTTTTTAAGATATGCTAATCCTAATTTCCGATTTTCATTTAGTTTATATCCAAATTACAATTATTTAAATGAAAATGAGTCTGCCTTATAAATTTATGATTATTGATAACCTCAAATTATTTTTAGCTAATCCATACCGCAATTAATTTAATAAAACTTCAATCCAATGCCCATTGGCATTAGATTGTGGCAGCTGTTTCAGAACTCCCTCCCGCAATCTTGCCTTTGCTCTGCACTACTTTAAAAGCTTGAATACCTGATTTTAGCTAGTATGAAAAAATCATTTTAGCAGGATTATGCAGGAAAAATACATTCCTTTTTTATCCCTGCTTCCTGATGTAAATTATTGCAAAATTTTTAATAGGTTTAGTAATTCAATCTATTAAGAGTATGCAAACTCCTGACTATATAGTCTTCTTTATTTATTTCATTATTGTAAGTACCTACGGATGGTATGTATACAAGAAAAAGAAGCATGAAGATTCCAAAGATTATTTTCTTGCGAAAGATTCGCTCACCTGGTGGGCCATTGGTGCATCATTGATCGCATCCAATATTTCGGCAGAGCAATTTATTGGGATGAGCGGCTCTGGATTTACTATGGGACTCGCTATTGCGGCTTATGAATGGCTTGCAGCAGTAACCCTGATCATTGTGGCTGTATTTTTCATTCCTATCTATCTCAAGAATAAGATCTATACGATGCCTCAGTTTTTAAAAACGAGGTATAATGATACAGTAGCGATGATCATGGCCGTATTTTGGCTGCTTTTATATGTAGTAGTCAATCTTACCTCCATACTCTTCCTTGGGGCTCTGGCAATCAGTAGTATCTCGGGACTTGATTTCGGCCTCTGTATGATCGCTCTGGCAGTATTTGCTGTGATCATTACCCTGGGGGGGATGAATGTGATCGGCTATACGGATGTGATTCAGGTTGTATTTCTGATTCTTGGCGGATTGGTCACTACCTACCTTGCACTGGACCTGGTTGCTGAACATTACGGATCATCCGGAGCACTTAACGGTTTCAATTTGATGACAGAGAATTCAGCGGATCATTTTAAGATGATCTTTAAGAAGGACGACCCTTATTATATGGATCTTCCGGGACTTGCTGTATTGGTTGGAGGTATGTGGATCGTAAACCTGAACTATTGGGGATGTAATCAGTATATCACTCAAAGGGCGCTTGGTGCAGATCTGCAAACAGCACGCAGTGGAATTCTCTTTGCTGCTTTCCTGAAATTATTGATGCCTGTAATTGTTGTTTTACCTGGAATTGCAGCCTTTGTTCTTTACAAAGAAGGGGTCTTTACTACTGAGATGACTTTGAATGGGGAAGTAGTAGGCGATCGTGCCTATCCGGTATTATTGAACCTCCTTCCTGTGGGATTAAAAGGACTGTCTTTCGCAGCCCTTACTGCCGCTGTTGTGGCTTCCCTGGCGGGTAAAGCAAATAGTATCGCCACAATTTTTACTCTTGATATTTATAAAAAGAAAATAAACCCTTCGGCAAGTGAAAATAAGCAGGTGCAGGTAGGACGCCTTGTAATTGTAATCTCCATGATCATGGCAGTAGCCATTGCCCCTTACCTTGGGATAGATAAAAAGGGTGGATTCCAGTACATTCAGGAATATACCGGCTTTGTTTCACCCGGTATTTTTGCCATGTTCCTGCTTGGATTCTTCTGGAAAAAGACCACTTCAAATGCGGCTTTGTTTGCAACGGTAGGTGGTTTTATTTTATCAGTATTGTTTAAGATCTCACCCAACTATATAGATCTGGAATTCCTTTACGCATCCGGTTATGCAATTCCGAATGCCGATGGAGTATATGAAATTCCATTCATTGACCGGATGGGTTTTGTATTCCTGATCTGTGTGGTTTTGATGTACTTTATCAGCATGTACGAAAATCGCAATGGAGTTACACCTAATGGTTTGGAGGTTGACAAGAGCATGTTCCGTCCTACAGCAGCATTTACAGTTGGAGCATTGCTGGTCATTGGCTTCGTTGCTGCTATGTACGGTATTTACTGGTAGTTTTTCTGATGACACTTGATACTATTGAAGAAGTAAAGAAATACCTGTTAGCAGAAGGACTGGTTAGTTCAGATGATGTTGTACAGGTGGAGTATCTGTCCGGCGGGGTATCCTGCCGGGTTTGGAAGATAGTCCGGAACAATGACCGCTGGGTGATTAAGCAGGCGCTTGAAAAATTGGATGTAAAAGTAGATTGGTTCTCTGATGTAGAACGCATTCACCGGGAGCATCATGTAATGAAGCAGATCGAACGTATCGTTCCTGATTCAAATGTTCCTAAGGTGCTGCATACAGATTATACCAATCATGTGTATATGATGACCTGCGCTGAAGAGGGTGTCGAAACCTGGAAGGATCTTTTGATCAGTGGTGTTTTTAATGTCAGCACTGCAAAGAGTGCAGCCTCTTTATTGAGCCAGATACATTCTCAGAGTTTTAAAATTGATGAAGAGCAGAAGGCCGAATTCAGCGACCAGAAATATTTCAACCAGCTTAGAATAGATCCTTTTCACCGCTTCCTGATTCAAAAGTATCCTGAACTTACTTCAGCTATCAATAAATTAATTGACGAGCTCACGTTGGAAAAGACCTGTTTGGTGCATGGTGATTTCTCTCCCAAGAATATGCTCGTTCAAAAGAATGGCGAAATTGTTCTGATCGATTTTGAGGTGGCGCACTGGGGAAACCCTGTTTTTGATCTGGCCTATTGTCTTGGACACCTCATGCTGAAAGCCTGGCATCTCAAGAAATATGAAGAGATTTTAAGTTTGATCAGGGCCTTTCTCGATTCGTACAGAGGGAAGGTTAGCAATCTTTTGCCTCATCTCGGACTGATGCTGCTGGCAAGAATGGATGGTAAATCACCGGTAAATTATATTCAGGATGAAGATCTGAAGCAAATCATCAGGATGGTAGCGATTAGCTGGATCAAAAATACAGCACCTGATACCCATGTCATGAATGCTATTGAGCAGCAATACAATTTGAACTAAAAATTATAATTAATTTAATAAAATGGATCTTTTTGGGTCCGGGAATAAAAAGCATCATGTCTAAAATTAAAGATCTAAGAGCGAGAGAAATATTTGATTCACGCGGTAACCCTACAGTTGAGGTTGATATCATTCTGGAATCCGGAATATCGGGCAGGATGATGGTTCCGTCAGGAGCTTCTACAGGGCAGTTTGAAGCGCTTGAATTAAGGGACGGCGGAACCCGTCATAGAGGAAAGGGAGTAATGAAGGCGGTTGAAAATGCCAATACCATCATCAGATCTGCTCTTATTGGTCAGGATATTGAGGATCAGGCACATCTGGATAATCTGATGAACAAAATAGATGGAACTGCAGAAAAGTCGAATCTTGGTGCCAATGCTATATTAGGGGCTTCTTTTGCATGCATCCACGCCGCAGCAAATGAGGCAGGTCTGCCCTTGTTCAGACATCTGGCTAAAAAATATCTTCCTGCAGGAGAAGAGCTTTCAATTCCTGTTCCCATGGTTAATATCATCAGTGGGGGATTGCATGCCGGTAAAAATATCGATCTGCAGGACTTCTTAATTATTCCAGTATCACCTACATCCTATCCGGAAGCGCTGGAAATGATCTACAACGTGTATTGGAAGACCAGGGAAGTCCTGATCAAAAAAGGACATAATGCCTACCTGCTTGCTGATGAAGGCGGTTTTGGTCCTCAGCTTTCATCGAATGAAGAAGCGCTCGAGGTTTTGTCGGAAGTCTTTCATCAATGCGGGTATAAACCTCATACAGATGTGGCCATTGCTTTGGATGTTGCTTCTTCTCATTTTTATGATGCAGAAAAAAATAATTACCGCCTGAATTCCGAAGACCGCTCCCTGAGCTCCGTGGAAATGATTGATATGCTGGAGAAATGGACTAAAGATCATCCTGTAATTTCCATCGAAGATGGTCTTGCTGAAAATGACTGGGAAGGATGGACATTATTGACCCAAAGGCTGGGTAAACATATTCAGCTGATTGGAGATGATCTGTTTACTACCAATCCGGCACGTTTACAAAAAGGATTTGATCTGAAGGCGGGCAATTCTATTCTTGTAAAAATGAATCAGATAGGCACGCTTACAGAAACCGTATTTACTCTGAACATGGCTAAGAATGCGGGCTTTAAGACAATTGTTTCTGCCAGATCCGGTGAAACGGAGGATGCGACACTGTCCGATCTTGCGGTTGGTCTGAATGGCGGACAAATAAAGATCGGCTCAGTAGCAGGATCTTCCAGACTTGCCAAGTATAATCAACTACTCAGGATCAACGAGCAACTTGGAGGAAAATATATGGGCAGTTCTGTTTTTGAGTTTTAAAACCTAAATAATTAATTCAACCGAAAATGGAGCGCAGAAAATTTATCACCCTTGGGGTAACTGCAGGTATTGCTGCAGGTTCTTTACCCGGATCTACTCTTGCCGGGACTCCAAAAATTGAAGTGCCGGGAAAAAGGTATCAGAAGGGGCTTAGTCCCTGGCCGGTTTGCCTGGATACCGCTACCATCAGGCCTGCCTCTTTAAAAGATAAGGTTAAAATTGCAGCCAAAGCGGGTTATGACGCCATCGAACCATGGGATGGTGAATTGCAGAAGTTTGAGGCGGAAGGTGGTAGTCTGAAAGATCTGGGCAAAGAAATAAAAGACCTTGGTTTGTTCGTACCCAGTGTGATCGGACTTTGGAATGCTTTGCCTCCTACCAAAGATTTATGGGAAAGTTCTCTTAAAGATACCCGTAACCGGATGCGCATGGCGGCTGATATTGGTGCAGAGCACATCCAGACAATTCCGAACACAGT
The DNA here is from genome assembly GCF_900103545.1 of Daejeonella rubra. Classification (GTDB taxonomy): domain Bacteria; phylum Bacteroidota; class Bacteroidia; order Sphingobacteriales; family Sphingobacteriaceae; genus Daejeonella; species Daejeonella rubra. Next base: position 16,870 of record NZ_FNHH01000024.1, on the reverse strand, counting down.
AGGTGAAAACTACAGTCAGAAGTGGGTTGCAGATCGTTACCGGGATATCATAGAAATCGGGATAAATGAATTTAAAATATACCCTGCACTGGTATTTGTTAAATATTTTCCTGTCAAAACTTTGGGGCAGGCAGCAGGCATAGCCATGGATGCCAATCATCCCCATGCAATGATCATTCCTGATGTTTATCATATGTATATTAGTGAGGGTGGTTTTGAAGCCATCAAACTGCTAAGAGGTGAGATGATCGCTATTTTTCAGTTCAATGATGCTCCGGCATCTCCTGCACTGGCACAGCTTAATGATGAGCATCGGGTCTATCCTGGTGATGGTATTTTGCCTCTGGAACAGATCTTTAAAGATCTCAAAGGGACTGGTTTTAAAGGATGTGTTTCACTGGAAATATATAATCCGGAATATTGGAAAGGCGACCTGCAAAAAGTAGCTGAAACAGGGCTCAGAAAAACACTTGAAGTTTTTCAAAAGGCTGGTGTATAAAACGTTGTAATAAGAAATTTAATACTGAATATTTATTCTGCCGCCGGTTTTGGAACCCTCAGAAAATAAATGGCTACTAACAAAGTTGCCGTTGCAGTTAGCAAAAATGCGGCCTTCGACCCAAATTGAAACCATATTAGTCCGGTTAGTGAGCTCGCCAGCATGGTACAAATACTCTGTAGTCCTGTATAAGTTCCAATGGCAGTAGCAGTATCTTTTTTATACGTGATATTGCTTATCCATGCTTTGGAGATCCCTTCTGTAGCTGATGCATAGATGCCATAAAAAAAGAACAGTGCAATGAACAGATAAAGGTCAGTGCTTATCGACATCCCAAAATATACAGCTGCAAAAATTAGTAGTCCGCTAATGAAAATTGGTTTCATACCTAGTTTGTCGGCAAGGATTCCCAGAGGAAACGCAAATAAAGCATAGATAAGATTATAGAAAATATATATTCCGATCACTGCGGTGTCCTCCAGACCGGATTCTTTTGCTTTCAAAAGCAGGAAGACATCAGAACTATTGAATAAAGTGAAGAAAAGTAGTCCGACTACTAATTTCCGATAGGCTTCCGGACTTTCTTTCCAATACTTCAGGAATGAAAATAGCGGTACAGTTCTCTTTTGATCACCATGATTAATTTTTGATTCTTTTAAAAGTATGGAAACAAAAACGGCCAGAAGTCCGGGAATAAACGCAATAAAAAAGAGTGTTTTATAGTCCTGAGGATAAAAATATAAGTAAACCAGCCCTAGTGAGGGTCCCAAAACTGCTCCCAGGGTGTCCATTGAACGGTGGAAACCAAAGACTTTTCCTTTTGTTGATATGCTGGCTTCATCAGAAAGCAGGGCATCTCTTGCCCCTGTTCGGATACCTTTCCCAAAACGATCAATTGTTCGGGCAAAGAATATCCAGATGGGGTAAATGAAAATGGCCATCATTGGTTTTGAGATGGCACTTAAAGCATAACCGATCTGAACGAAGGGGACACGCTTGCCGGATGAATCCGAAAGCTTTCCGAAATATCCTTTACTTAGTCCGGCAGTAGCCTCAGCAAAGCCTTCCAGTATTCCGATCAGTACAATTGAAAAGCCGATACTCTTCAAATAGATCGGCATTATTGGGTATAGCATTTCACTTGCCGTATCCGTCAGCAAACTGATAAAGGAAAGGATCCAAACTGTTTTGCTAATGTATTTCAACATTTTTATTTGAATACGATTTAGAACTAGGAAAACCGAACGGCCGGCTTTTATCCGGTATTAATTTTCTGCCGGTTTAAGCGGATATAAAAGTCTGAGTGCATTGAAAATTGCCTGATGCGTGATCGTGGCATGGTCTTCCTGTGGTAAATAGTCGAAGTAAACCTGAACGTTTTTACTTTTTGTACCTTTTATTTTTTCTGAGAGCAGATTTGCATCCACTTCCATCACATGTGGTATGTCGCTGGGTGCAAGCCCTTCTTTTCCAACTCCGATGTAGACGTCTGTCTTTTGGAGAAAATTTTCATTGAAAATTTCTGATGTGATATTTAGCAGAGAGCCATTATCCCACCATAAACTCGGACTCATGATGATATATTTATTAAAGAGTGCCGGTTTCTTTAGCAGGATTTCGGTAGCTAATAGTCCGCCAAATGATTGCCCGATAATCATTTTGGAATCATTCGTCCTGAATTTTTGATTGATATAGGGTTGTAATTCCTTCTCAATAAAAGCGATGAATTTATCGGATTTCCCGGAAGAAGGATATTTTTTCTGGTCTTTTTCAATAGTTGTGGGATAGGTGAAATCTCTTTTGCGGTCGATATTGGCAATTCCTACAATTATAGATTTTGGAACACGGTCGATCCATGAAAAATTATTGAACTGTATGAGTCCGGCAACGTGAATGAAATCTTCATCTGCCGAACCATCCAGCAGGTAGATCACTGGATAGGTGGCCTTAGTGTCTTCCTGGTATCCTTCCGGAAGATAAATGTTCAGGATCCTTTTTTCGCCCAGTTCTTTAGAATGAATCTCATCGATCTGGCCCAGGACAAATGGCTTGCTGTTACTTTCAGATTTTGACTGTGCAAATGTGATGGCCGATGAAATTATCAAAATGAAGGAAAGCAGGATTCTCATGAAAGGGGTTTTTATAAATGAAATTGAGTATTACCGGATGGATGTTCTTGTATTTTCCGGATACCAAATTTACCATTTCTGTTGAATGTATTTGAATGCAATGTTGAACAGGCAGTTTCTGTTTACCCTGAGTATTCAGTTATGGATAGAAAAAATGAAAAACCCGGGTTTAAGACAGAACATCTTTAACCCGGGCCTATATCAATACTATTTTTAATCTACGTAAGCAATGCAATCTACCTGAACCAGTATACCATCGCGACCCATTTGGTCGACGCCGCAGCCAGTGTAGGAACGTACCGGTGGTGGATCAGGGAAAAATCCGCGGTAACCTTCATTCAGCAGGGCAATATTTTTATTTGGTTCGGCAACGGTCATATGGACTTTTAATACATTGGCCATGGATGAACCTGCATCTTCCAATACCTCCTTCATGGTTGTCAATGCACTTTGGATCTGCACTTTAATGTCTCCAGGTTCAGCTCTTCTTTCGGCATACCATCCTCCGATTCCTGAAACAAATAGTAAGTGGCCTGAGCGGATACATCCTGAAAGAACAGGTGCTGGCGCAGCAGGTTTTGCTCCGGTTGCGGGAGCAGCAACTGTAGGATTGGTGTTGCCACCACTATTACTTTTGCGGATCACTTGTTTTTTTGGTGTCCATTGATCTCTTTGAGATTTTTTCTGAGCATTGGCTTCATTAGGGATTGCTGCGGCAGCTCCTGCCAGTGGAAGGAGTGAAAGGCTTTTCAATAAATTTCTGCGATTCATATGATAAATTTTGTAGGTATTAATTTAAAAATAAGGTTCATTTTTTCAATCTACGTAGGCAATGCAGCTGACCTGACAGAGGATGCCATCTCTACCCATCTGACTTGTTTTGGATCCGCTGTAGGAACGTACAGGCGGATTTTCCGGAAAGAATTCACTGTATGCCTCATTCAATGCAGGAATGTTTTTATTGGGTTCGGCCACAGTCATCTGGATCTTCAGGACGTTAGACATGGAAGAACCGGCACCTTCCAGAATTCCTTTCATGGTGGTCAGAACACTGCGGATCTGGACCTTAATATCTCCCGGTTCGGCTCTCTGGTTTGCATACCAGCCTCCGATACCTCCGATAAATAGTAAATGACCTGATCGCAGGCAGGATCCTGCGGGAGTTTTAACGAGTTCTTTCTTTGGCAGCCATTCTTCAGCTGCCGGCTTTTCGGGTTCTGCTTTTTCCTCCATTGCCTGATTAGCAATAGCGCTTCCTGCAACTCCTGCTAATGGCAAAATGGATAAGCCTTTTAGTATTTCTCTACGTTTCATTGTTACCTGTTGTTATATCTAAATATAAATAATTGCAGGGAACTTTAACAGAAAGCAGGTTATTTCATGTGAATTTTAGAGATATTCACTATGCAGGAGAGGTGTAAAAGTATTAATGAGGTAAAAATTGTCTTATATCAACCAAATAATCTAGAAAAATGATTTTCAAGATGGTTTCGCATCGCATTTCTGAAAGCCTCAGCATCCCTGGTTTCTATTACATCTACCAGTTCTTTATGTGAAGCATATCTTTTATTGATCATTGGTTTCTTGAGCAGCCCGCTCAGGTGGACATAATTAAATACAGGGAGCAGGAGTTTCTGAAATTTCTTCAAAGTTTCATTCCTCGTAATTTCATATAGTTTTCCATGAAATTTGATCTCCTCTTCAATTAAAAACATGGTATCAAAAGATCTTGGAGGATCATTGGCTACAATCTGACGCAATTCCTTAATATCATCCTCAGTAACACGCTCCACAATGAAATCAGCCATTCCAATCTCTAAGGATAGACGCATTTCAAAAATTTCTTTTAAAGTTTCATCGTCCAGAAGTCTTGGATCCATACTTTTTCCAAGGATCGATATCAGATCCGGACTAGTAATCACAGATCCTTTTTTCTTTTTGGATTCAAGTAAGCCGATCATGCGTAAACGCGACAAGGCTTCCCGTATAACGGTGCGGCTAACTCCAAGAGCAGAAGATAGCTCCAGTTCTTTTGGAATGGAGTCGCCAACCTTCAGGTTCCTCTCTGTCAGAAATTCAATAATACTCTTCTCAACCCGGTCAACCAATGAGGTTGTATCTATCTTTTGAAGCTTATTATCTGTATTTATTTTTTTCATTTTTCGTGCTGCAAAGTAATTAAACGGGATCGTTTTCTAAAACGATATTCGTATTTCAGTTCCTCAAAAATAAATCTCCCCTAAAATTTGGAAATATAAATTTAAAAAAACAAGTTTGTATTATGTCATACATAATACAAAACTAAATTAAAGAATTATGAAATCAAAAAATACCTCATTAAGGTGCTTGTTTTCGGTAATTGCATTATTGCTGTTTACTGTGGCACAGGCTCAAACCGGTAGAATTACAGGTCGCGTCATCTCTGAAGATGATAAACTTCCTCTACCAGGTGTTACTATTCAGGTTAAGGGTAAATCTGCTCTTAGCCAAACTAATGCAGAAGGAGCCTACTCAATTGAGGCTTCAGCAAACGATATCCTTGTGTTCCGATTTGTCGGATATTTAAATCAGGAGATTCGGGTAGGTACTTCTGATATTGTAAATACATCATTAAGAATGGATGTATCTCATTTAGATGAAATAGTTATTTTGGGATATGGAACCCAAAAAAGATCGACTATTACCGGTTCGGTATCAAAATTGGATCCTAAGATTCTTGAGACCGGCATTCGTTCAAATCCAGCTTCAGCTCTGGCAGGTACCATCCCGGGTTTAAGGGTTCAGCAAACTTCCGGAAGGCCGGGTGCTGTGCCTAACATTGTTTTACGTGGAGGAACTACTTATGGTGGCGGTGGATCTCCCCTGGTTATTGTTGACGGTTTACTTCGCGGAGGCTTTAGTGATATAAACCAGGATGATATCGAATCTATTGAGGTTTTAAAGGATGCATCCGCTACTGCAATTTATGGTGCAAGAGCCAATAACGGGGTAATTTTAATTACTACTAAAAAGGGCAAAGAGGGTGTTTCGAATATCTCCTTTAAGGGTAAAACCGGCATCAATAAATTAAATATTCCATTCAACTTTTTAAATGGAAGAGATTACCTGTACTGGTCGAGGAAGGCCATTCAAACTTCAGGTTTATATGAACCCAGCAGATTAACACAGTTGACTTCCACTGGTCCTTTTGGTACCGGAAACTTATTTAAGGATGCCAGCGGTAATTTCTTAGATGGAAATGTAACAGGAAATGCTGTGTGGAGTACCATGTTCCTGGATGATGTGAATAAAATAAAATTACAGAATGGCTGGGAAACAATGATCGATCCGGTTACCGGCAGAGAATTGATCTTTAATAATTTCAGTTATAAGGATTATGCTTTGCGTGATCAGGCATTAACCCAGGATTACAATGTGTCTATGACAGGTGGTAATGAAAAAGGAAGATATTATGCAGGCTTAGGGGCATATGATGAAGCAGGTATGCCAATCAATACTTTTTATAAGCGACTAACCTTTGTATTTAACGGTGAATATAAAGTAAAGCCATGGCTAACATCGATTTCAAGTTTGAACTTTGCAGATGCAAAATGGCGTGACCCTGCCACTTCAGGAGAAGGGAACTATTTAACCCGTGCTTTAGGAGCTCCTCCAACAATGAGAGGTGTTAATGAAAAAGGAGAATTATTGATAGGAAGGGATCTTTCAGATGGTAATCCTGCGGTGAATGATGCTAAATTGATCAGAAGAAATAACAGCAATAAATTCACTTTATCACAGGCTTTCAAGGTTGACTTTCTTCCTAACCTGAGTTTCAGGGCAAGTGGAAACTGGTACTATGATGAAGGTTTTAGTGAATCCTTTAACAAAGATTACCTGAACAGTCCGGGAAATATAAACGTTACCCGTGCCAGCAGTGCATCTTTCGGCCGCGGCCTCAATCAAACCTATAATGGGGTTTTAAACTACAGAGCAACTTTACTTGAAAAACACCATTTCGACCTAATGGCAGGAACAGAATTCTTTGATAGTTATGCTAAGGGCCTTTCAGCATCAGGTTCTGGTGCACCTTCTGATGATTTCATGGATCTTGCCTTAACAAACTCCGATAAAGACAGACGTGCGATTGATTCATATCATAACAGAGAGAGTATTTTATCATTCTTTAGCCGTGCCAATTATGATTTTGATGAGAAATACCTTTTAACACTTTCCTTCCGCCGTGATGGATACTCTAAATTGCTGAACAACCGCTGGGGTAATTTCCCGGGTATTTCTGCAGGATGGAATATTCACAAGGAAGATTTCTTCAAACGCTTCAGCAATGTGGTTAATTCATTAAAGTTAAGAGCCAGTTACGGAGAGAATGGAAATGTGAGTGGTATCAGTCAGTATGGTTTGCAGGGTTCTTACTCTACCGGTAAATACAATGGTAGCATAGGATATTTAGCAGGAGGTTTACCGTTCCCTAATTTGTTATGGGAGCGTTCTGCTACTTATGAAATTGGTTTGGAATCACGCTTACTAGACAGGCTTGATGTTTCTGTTGCCTATTATGATCGTAAAACAACTGATAAGATTTCAAGCTTCACACTACCTGCAACTTCAGGTTTTACCTCATTAACTACAAATAATGGTAGTATGCAAAACAGAGGTGTTGAAGTTGATCTGAATTATAATGTGCTTCGCAAACGCGACTGGACCATTAATTTTTCAGCAAACATGGCTTATAACACTAATAAAGTTTTAAAGCTTCCTGAAAATGGATTGTTAAATAACCGTATTGGTGGATTTGAAGTATATGATCCGAAAAGCGGACAATTGGTATTTGTGGGTGGAACTCAGCAAGGTCAGGATCCGAATGTTGCTTATGCTTATGTTGCTCAGAATCTTTACAGAACACAGGCCGACCTTGATGCGGATGCAAACAGAAGAGATCTTTTAGGTGCAAAAGTCTTAGTAGGACCGGGTATTTATAGCGGAATGACAACAGCACAGAAAGCAACTGTTTTCCCGATCGCCTTAGGTGATGTGAAATGGCAGGATGTGAATGGTGATGGAACGATCAACTCTTTCGACAGGGTTAAAATGGGAAGTACCGTTCCAAAATGGATCGGTGGTTTTGGAGCTAATTTCAAATGGAAAAGCCTTGCTTTATATTCCCGCTTTGATTATGCTTTGGGATTTGTTCAGTATGACGGACCAAGATCATGGTTCTTGAGTAATGCACAGGGAACATTCAATACCACAGATGATGTATTTGATACCTATACTCCTGAGAACACAAATGCTACTTTCCCAACTTATTACTGGGCTGATCAGCTGTATAAAAACAACACATTCAGAGAATCCAGTATGTTCTATAAAAAGGGAGATTATCTGGCTTTAAGAGAGGTAAATGTAACTTATTCATTGCCAACTAAATGGGCGAACAAAATTAAAAGCCAGAACATTAATTTATCTGTTTCAGGACAGAACCTGACCTATTTCAGCCAGTCGACCTTATATTCTCCTGAGTCAGGAAGTATTGGAATTGGCGGATCAGGAGGTTACCCTTTACCGCGGACTATCATTTTTGGAGCTCAGTTAACATTTTAATGATCACCATTAAATAAAAATTATAAAAAGATGAAACAGATATATAGAAATATTTTAAGCATTGTGCTGATCCTGACATTCAGCGCATGCCAAAAGCTGGATTTAACTCCTGAAGATTATTTTGCCAGTGAGAGTTTTTGGAAAACTACATCACAGGTTGATGGGGCAATGGTAGGACTGCATAATCAGCTAAGAGGCTTTCAATTCACTTTCTTCACATTGGGTGAACTAAGAGGAGGAACTCTTCGTGAGGGAACCAGTTTTACTGGAACGGCATCCTTAAACTCTGCTGCAGTGATCCGTCAGGATATACGTGAATCATCCCCCGGAATCAGCGGATGGGCAGGTTTTTATGGCCCGATATTTCAGGTTAACAATTTTATTTTTCAGGTAGAAAAGGCGGATTATTTAAGCGCTGCTGATAAATCTTATTATTTAGGACAGGCTTACGGTTTGAGAGCATATTATTACTTTCATCTTTATCGCACTTATGGTAGAGTTCCATTGGCCCTTGAACCGAAAGTGATCACCAATACCCCGGCCACTTCACAGGATGCATACCTCGCACGTGCTAAAACTGAAAAGGAAACTTTGGATTTTATTAAGAGTGATGTGAATAAATCGGTAAGCAGTTTTGCCGCTAATTACACTACTAAATTTCAAAAAGCTCAGTGGTCATTAGCTGCCAGCCAGATGTTGCAAACAGAAGTTTATTTATGGTCGGCTAAAGTTAAAATTGATGGAAGCGCCCCAACAACAACAGCAGCAGATCTTGCAACCGCCCGTGCAGCTGTTGAGCAGGTTATTGGTAAGTACAGTTTACAGTCTTCTTTTGCGAATGTTTTCAATTCAGCAGCAGTAGCTTCAAGTCGCGGTAACAATGAGATCATCTTTGCACTGAGATATCAGCAGGGAGAAGCAACAAATAGCTATGGACAGTTTATTTATGCTATAACTGACCCTTTAAGTGGTTATGTTGATGATAAAGGTGTTGCAATTCCTTCAAGTGATCCTCTGCAGGTTGCCGGTGGTGGAACTATCATTCGTTATGAATACAAGTATGAGCTTTATGCAAAATATGGTATTACTGATACCCGTGCGAATGTTACTTTCTTAAACTTTAATAAAGGGACCGTTAAAGCCCTTAATCTCCGGAAGTTTCTTGGAACCTTTGTTGAAGGTGCCCGTAGTTTTTCGGATGATTTCCCAATCTACCGTTTGGCAGAAGCTTATCTTCTGTTAGCTGAAATAAAAAATAAACAGGGACAAAGCCCTGCTGCTGAAATCAACACGATCAGGGTTCGTGCCCATGGAGCTGTAGCTGCACCAATTTTTATCAGCGGATCATTTGAGCAAAATGAGCTGGCTATTTTTGAGGAAAGAGGGAAAGAGTTCGTTGCTGAAGGTAAGCGCTGGTACGATCTGCGCCGCATGCAGGATGGTTCTGCTGAGCCTCTGGTTTTCAGGAAAGATCTTCCTCTTGTAGGTGTACTTGATAAGGCTATGGAAGCCCATAAAATAATATGGCCAATCGACAGGAGCACTCTTGCGAGTGATGAAACTTTAAAAAATGATCAGAATACAGGTTACCCGGGAACCTGATCAGTATAATAAATTGCGGGAGCTGAACAACAGCTTCTGCAATTTAAATTATTCCAATTGATAATCAGATCGCTTCGGCTCTGATAAGGTCAGTGAAGATTCAATAGGTACGAAATGAACGAGCCGTATTGATAATCCTGAAAAATAGTTTTAATATAGCTAAGCACATATTATTGTGTTTAAATTAATTATGTAAAATGAAAGATCATTTACAAGGTTTAATATCTGCTCCCTTTACTCCATTTGATAGTTTGGGTGAGCTAAATCTGTCATTAATTCCAGATTATTATAAATTTTTAAAGTCAAATGGCGTTACCGGTGCCTTTATTTGCGGATCTACCGGTGAAGGTGTTTCGTTAACACTTGCCGAGAAAAAAGCTGTCGCAGAAGCATGGGCGGCATGTTCAAATCATGATGAAGAGTTTAAAGTCATGATGTTTCTGGGAGGAACATGTATTGCTGATTGTATCGATCTCGCAAGACATGCCCAACAAATTGGATTATATGCCGTATCATTTACCGGACCATTCTATTTCAAGCCTGCAAATGCAGAGATGCTCGCACGTTCATGCAAAGCAGTAGCAGAGCAAGTTCCGGATATGCCTTTTTATTATTACCATATCCCTGTATTAACAGGAGTGAATATTGCCATGTATGACCTGCTGAAGGCTATTGATGGTCAGATTCCGAATTTTGCCGGAATAAAATATACACATGAAGATTTTATGGATTTTCAATCTTGTATGAATTTCCAAAATGGCAAATATGATATGATGTGGGGTCGCGATGAGAATATGCTTTCCGCACTGGCACTTGGTAACAAAGCCTCCGTTGGAAGCACATTTAATTATATCGCTCCGCTTTATTATTCCCTGATCGATGCCTTTAATTCAAACGACCTTAAAACGGCAGGCGAATTACAGCAAAGATCAATTGATTTCATTCGCTTATTGGGCAAGTATGGCGGGATATCTGTTGGGAAAGCGTACATGAAATTAGCAGGTGTGGATTGTGGTGAATTCAGGCTTCCGGTTAAGAATATGAGCAGTAAAGATTTCGAATCATTTAAATTGGATGTTGAAGCACTTGATTTCGACAAATTCAAGTCCTGCAAAGACCAGCTAATTAATCATGAATAAGTTTTTATTCTCTCTTTCTCTTTTTATCATGATCATAAATACAGAGGCATTCTCTCAGGAAAAAGCTATTGCAACTATTCAGTGGGAGAAGATCGCCACTCTGGAAAATGCAGATGGGAGCAGGTCAATAGGCCTTGCTGGTGCTATTAACGCTGTTTATGATCATGCATTACTAATTGCCGGCGGAGCTAATTTCCCTGATAAAATGCCATGGGAAGGTGGAAAAAAACATTATTCGGATGAAATTAATATCCTTCAAAAACTTGATGGTAAGTATGTCTGGAACAAAAAAATAAATGCAAAATTACCTGAACCAATAGCGTATTGCGGGAATACATCTACCCAATCAGGCATTATATATGCTGGAGGTGAAAATGCAGCGGGACTTTCAAAAAAAGCCTTTTTGATCAAATTGAATTCCGGGAAAGGCAAACTAATGATTTCTGCACTTCCTGATTTGCCAGATCCCTTAACCAATATTTTTCTCTGCAATATCGGGAATGTAGTATATGCAATTGGTGGTGATGGCCCCAGCCTTTCATCCCCAGCTTTCCTAAGTCTTGATCTGGATAAAAAGGAGGAAGGGTGGAAACAGCTACCCAATATGCCAATTGCCCTGGCAAACTCAGCGGCAGTAGTGCAAAATGGCCCTGAGGGGGTGAATATTTATGTTGTTGGCGGTCGTTCAAAAGATCCTTCAGGCATCAGTGAATTACACAATACCTTGTTCATCTACAATCCGCAAACAAAGACCTGGAAAAGTGGAGCTCCAATTTCTGATGGTTCAGCTAGTATGAACTTTTCTGCCGGTGCCGCTGTTCCACTCGCTGATCATTTAGTATTAATTGCCGGTGGGGATAATGGCAAAGTTTTTCATCAGATAGAAACCTATCTGGTTCAGATCGCACAAGCTAAATCATCCGAAGAAAAAGAATCGCTCGTTACTAAGAAAAACCATTTGGTAATCAATCATCAGGGCTTTGACAAAGCACTTTTACTGTACGATACAAAAGCAAATACATGGAATAAAATTGAAGAACTGCCATTTCCTGCCCATGTAACAACTACTGCCACTAAATGGGGCGAATGCATTGTTCTATCCAGCGGTGAAATTAAACCTGGGGTCAGAACACCAAATATCATGTTGGGGAAACCTGTCTTTTAGAAACATTATACAGATATGAACTCGAAAAATTATCCCTGGATACTGGTCGGCTTACTCTGGGTAGTTGCTCTCCTGAATTACATGGACAGGCAGATACTGGCAACTATGCGCCCTGCCATGCAAATGGATATTTCAGAACTTCAATCTGCTACCAGTTTTGGATATCTCATGGCCATATTTCTTTGGATATATGGCTTTATGAGTCCTGTTTCAGGCATTATTGCCGATAAATTCAGTCGTAAATGGCTCATAATCGGGAGTTTATTTGTCTGGTCAGGTGTAACTTTTGCTATGGGATATGCGACCACATTTAATCAGCTTTACGTATTAAGAGCAATTATGGGGGTAAGTGAAGCTTTATATATTCCTGCCGGTTTATCCTTAATTGCCGACTTCCACAGCACGAAGACCCGATCGCTCGCAATTGGAATTCATATGACAGGTCTGTACATGGGGCAGGCTTTGGGAGGCTTTGGCGCAACAGTGGCAAATGCCTACTCATGGCAAACGACCTTTCACACATTCGGATTTATTGGTATCATTTATTCAATGATCCTCATATTCTTTTTGCGAGATAAAACATCTTCTGGACAAGCTGCTGAAAGTTCTGATCAGATTCAGCTGAAGAAAGGATCTTCACTTTTCAGCGGTTTAGCCCTGCTTTTTACTAATGTTTCATTCTGGATCATCCTCTTTTATTTTGCAATTCCTAGTTTGCCGGGTTGGGCCACAAAAAACTGGCTTCCTACCTTATTTGCGGAAAACTTAAATATTCCAATGACTCTGGCTGGTCCATTGTCAACCATTACCATTGCTGCTTCTTCATTTATAGGCGTAATCTTCGGAGGAATTCTTTCAGACCGATGGGTACAGAAAAATCTGAAGGGGAGAATTTATACCAGTGCAATCGGTTTGGGATTGACCATTCCTTCGCTGCTTTTATTAGGATTTGGCAACAGCCTTGTGCATGTGATTGGGGCAGGGGTATGCTTTGGGATTGGTTTTGGAATGTTCGATGCCAATAATATGCCGATACTCTGCCAGTTTGTTTCTGCCAAACACCGGGCAACGGCCTATGGTGTTATGAACATGACCGGTGTTTTTGCCGGAGCTTATATCACCAACCTTTTAGGGAAATCAACCGATGCGGGCAACCTGGGTAAGGACTTTGCCATGCTTGCGGGAATTGTACTGGTCGCGCTGATCATACAGATCTCCTTTTTACGGCCTAAACATAACGACTTTACAGCGCAGGAAAGTCAATAATTCTTTGAAATTAAAATCATAACCATGATGAATAAAACTGTTAATTTTTCCCTGCTATTTCTGGCATTAGTTATCTCAGCCTGCTCGCCAATAAACAAGGCGACAGATACTTCAGCTCCGCAGCTTTCAGCGATTTATGCAGATATTCCTTTAATTATCCGTGATACTTATAATGAGGCGATTCAGATACGGATCTATGTAAATGAAAGCAAAGAAGTCAACTATAAAAGTGTTCATTGCTTACTGGATGAGAATGCCGTAAATGCGCTTGAAAGGATTGATGTTTATATCCGGAAAGATAATGAACGCGCTTTTTTAACTGGTGCAACACTGCTTGGATCGGTTAAAGATCTTTCAGGTAAGGTCAACATTCCCATTGATATAAATTTTAAGGCCGGCTTGCATACCATTTGGATCAGTCCTGTGTTGAAAAGCACTGCCGATTTAACAAAACAGCTGACAATTCGTGCTTTTGCTTTAAGTACAGGAACATCCGTACAAAAAATAAACAAAGAGTTGAATAGCTCAGGCGGGAAGGCCAATTTTGCAAAAAGATCAGGTCTCGCTTTCCGCAAGGCAGGTGATGATGGCGTCCATACTTATCGAATTCCAGGGCTTGCCACTACAGAAAAAGGAACCCTGCTCTCCGTGTATGATATTCGCTATGTAAATTCCCGTGATCTTCCTGCAAACATTGATGTAGGGTTGAGCCGCAGTACCGATGGTGGGCAGACCTGGGAACCAATGAAGGTGATTATGGATATGGGTCCTCCTCATGAAAACAGTGGAATTGGAGATCCTGCCATATTGATTGATCCGCTTACCAAAAAAATATGGGTAGCTGCATTATGGAGTAAAGGTAACCGGTCAATTGCAGGATCGGAACCCGGTCTTTCTCCGGAGACAACAGGTCAGCTGGTTCTGGTTAGTAGCGATGATGATGGTAAAACATGGTCGGAGCCCTATAATATCACCTCACAGGTTAAAGATCCCAAATGGCATATCTATTTCAATGGCCCCGGTAATGGAATGGTCATGCAAAATGGAACCCTGGTTTTCCCTTCCCAATATTGGGATGAAAGTAAAAAACCTGGTATGCCGCATTCCTCCATTATTTATAGTGATGACCATGGAAAGACCTGGAAAAGCGGAATAGGTGCCAAATCAAATACCACCGAAAGTCAGGTTGTTGAAACTACCCCTGGTACCTTGATGCTGAATATGCGCGATAACCGCGGGAAATTCAGAAGGGTTGCTACCACTAAGGATATGGGAAAAACCTGGCTGGAACATCCAACTTCCAATGAAGCACTTCCTGATCCTGTTTGTATGGCAAGCCTTATTAAATGCGGGGTGAAGGTAAATGGCAGGTTGAATGAGGTTTTATTCTTCAGTAATGTTGCCAGTCAGATTGCAAGGAAAAACATGACCATCAAGGCTAGTCTTGATCTGGGCAATACCTGGCTTCCTGCCAATGAACTCTTACTTGACGAACGCCACAGCTATGGATATTCTTCCTTAACGAGGATTGATGAAAACACCTTAGGTATCGTATATGAAGGCTCAGGCGATTTGTATTTTATGAGAGTGCCGGTAAGTGATGTTTTAAAATAAGGAGTTTGAATTCGCATCTGTTTTAAATAAATGCGAATTTAGATTTGCACTATTTTTTATGGTTTAGGTTTTGCCTTTACGCCAAGCTGCTCAGCCAAAATCATAACTTCCCGCATGATGGTTGGTTCAATTGATTCCTTCCATTTTGCGGGCATTCCAAAGGCCATTTGAGAGGTATGACCTTCATAGCCGCCTTCCCGTAATATTTCTGCCGTTGGAATATAGGCCATCACATCGTTGGAATAGCCCATGACAAACAGATCAGGACCAAAGACCTTTTTAAGGTTTATGGCATAGTCTACAACCGGCTCACCACCCAGGGCCACAATCGACTGATTGCCCAATTGCCAGAACTGAACAGGATAGGGATAAGAACTAATGAATGTTTCGCCCTTGTCAGCTTTTTTGATCATGTTCAGTGCCCAGTTTTTGATATAACCAGTTTCTTTGGAAACGATTGTCAGGAGTTCATCTTTGCTTGGTGCCTTTTCCAGCTCAAGCTTAACCTCTGAATAGGCTGTGCTTAATTTGGGTTCTAGAATTTTCATCTCCCCCTCAAGTACAGCATCAACTGCCAGGGCAAGTTCCTTTCCATATTGGGTAGCAAGTGGAACAGTTTTTCTGGGCAAAGCATTCTGATTACCGCCGCAGCCCTGAAAAAATAATGCCGTTGCACCGGGATGCGCTTTTTCCAAAGTGATCTGCGCGTATCCGGCATAATCACCCGACCATTCATATCCATGTAATACGGTATTGTGGCATGCATATCCGAAGGCCAGTGCGAGAATTTTACCCTTTTGATCACTTACTCTGATAACTGGAACTGCATAATCACTTGGCCCTTTCAGATCCGTTTGAGCATCTATTTTATTCTCAATATTATTTCTTCTGTTTACAGCAAAGCGGGTAATACCATTTTCTGATGAAATATTTACGGGCTTCATAGAACCTAAGGCTTTCCTTACAATAGACTCAATCTGTAGCTCAAACTTCTTTGTATATTTTGTAATTCTTTCTTTTTGGGTATCATCCAGCGGATACAGATCCCATAATGCATCAACCAGTACAGGCCCTGAATGGGTATGTGAGGTATTGAAAATAATCTGACTTCTTGAGAACTTAAATCTTTTTTCCAGTTGGTTTCTGATCGAATCAGAAATGCTTTTGGGTATCCCCGAAAGGTCGGTAGTAATAAGTAAAGCCTGTTTACCTGAAGCATCTTCTATTACAAGTGCTTTTGCCCAAAGCTCATGAAGCTTACCGTCCGACGGTTTTGTTCTATGAGCAAATCCGGCCATCCACAGAGATTCTTCAGGAGTTATGACCACACTGGCGACTCCTGCTTTCCATCCTGAATGGCTGTTTTCCTGTGCTGCTGGTCTTTCTGAGAGCAGAATAATTTGAACAGAGATAATTATGCAGGAAAATAATTTTTTCATGGTATAATTTTTTAGAGGATGTTTTTCATTAAAGCCGATTGTAATTTAATGTTTTTTAGATTTACAAAGAGCCTTTAAATTGATTTTGAACAGGGTCTGTACTAAGAAAATACATACCTCTTTAAAACCTCTTCATTATCATTTTCGATTTATTACTGTCTTCGCCATATAATCTAGTGAAGGTTAAAAAACGATTAATACAGCTTAATTTGGCAGTTTTTCGGAGAATTATTAGTCATCCTTATTATATAATTGAGAAGGACCATCCCCTTTAATTCCCCCGCTCCAATGGAGTCCCACGGACCAGCGGTGGACACTGGGTGCCTAGGAATCAGCTGTAAACTAAAAAATCCAATATTGAATACGATTTTTTTTTAACCGTCATGCTGTCCACCGCTGGCGGGGGGAGTGTTGGCTTG
>NZ_FNHH01000008.1 GCF_900103545.1 Daejeonella rubra | reverse complement strand
CCTGATATTTTTTCTTGCCTTGCATAATACAAAATACTAATAATCAGTTACTTAACAAAGTAATATTTAAAATAAATAAGTTGTGCAACAGCCACTCAAGACAAAAGACAATAGGCCCCCGCGGCTATGAGCGGGCAAATTATCATTATAATTGGAGTCTCTTTCTTTTGAAGGCCAAAAGAAACAAAAGCCTATCTTGTTACTATTCCCTCCGGTTGGTATTTTCACCATACCAGTTTATTGAGGACAACACCAACCTCAGGGAAAAAATAGCACCCAAATTCACTTTATTATTGCAATTACCAAAAAATATTATTTACTTTGAAAATCAAAGTACTTTTAAATGGAAGAAAAAGATATTCATTCTGAGCTGGCTTCAATCAGATCCCTGATGGAACGCTCATCCAGGTTCTTATCCCTCAGCGGTTTATCGGGGGTAATGGCTGGCATTTATGCCCTGATCGGTGCATCTATCGGATACAGCATCGTAACCAAAAAATATGGCAGCTTAACAATCAGTGATTCGTACTCAGACAATTCTTTGGTCTACCATCAACTGTTGTTGATCGCGTCAGCAATTTTACTGCTCTCCGTATTAACCTGTCTCTTGCTTTCTATCCGTCAGGCAAAGAAAAAAGGCGAAAACTACTGGAACCCGGTAAGCAAACGTTTGATCAGCAGCATGGCCATTCCACTTTTTACCGGGGGGCTCTTTATTATTATTTTACTCCTGAAAGCAGAGTATAACCTGATTGCTTCTGCCTGCCTGATTTTCTACGGACTATCCTTAATTTCAGCAAGCCAGTACACATTCTCAGATGTGAAATGGCTGGGCTTTTGCCAGATTACTCTGGGTTTACTGGCTGCCCTGATCCCTGAATACGGACTAATATTATGGGCTTTGGGTTTTGGAGTTCTGCATATTATTTATGGTACTTTTATGCATTTTAAATACAACCGGTGAAGAAATCTCTGGAACAATTTAATAAGGCCTTTGAAAACCGGATCCGCCTGCAGATCATGAGCGTTCTGGTTGCCAATGAGAATTATGACTTTAATTCCCTCAAAGAATTATTGGAAGTAACTGACGGGAATCTTGCATCCCATCTGAAGGCTCTTGAAAAAGAGGAATATATCCTCGTAAACAAGACCTTCATTGGCAGGAAGCCAAACACCCAGTATGCTGTTTCTGAAAAGGGCCGTTCCGCTTTTATAAAACATCTTGAAGCACTTGAAAATTTAATTAAACAACAGAAAAAACAATAATATTTTTTTTATTCAATCACTTTGAATTTCAAAGTACTTTTAAATTAACGAAAGAATAAAACCTGCATGAGCCTGCCTACCGCAGGCAGGCTTACCGCTCACACAACGAAGTGAATATAAGCTCATGCAAGCTTCATAGCCATTAAAAACTAAATTATACACATATGAAAATTGAACTGACAACAGAAAACAATGGATTAAAAAACTGGTTCGGAGGATCAGTATTGTTCAAACTAGGCCTGATTGGCTTTCTTACACTTATTTTATTGATCCCCTCATTCCTGGTGCAGGATCTGATAGCTGAGCGACAGAACAGGCAGCAGGAAGTCATCCGGGAAATTTCCAACAAGTGGTCAGGCAGCCAGTTAGTACAGGGACCGGTTTTAGTACTGCCTTATAAAACTACGGTCTTGGCAAAAGATTCCGATACCCAAAAAAGCAGTAGCCGGGAAATTATAACCAATATTTATATCCTTCCGGAAAACTTAAATATCTCATCTAAAGCCAATCCGGAGGTGCTTCACAGGGGGATCTTTGATGCAGTGGTTTACAATAGCAGCATTAAAGTCAGTGGAAAATTCAGTCCGCTTGAATTAAAAAAATCGGGTATTAACCCGGCTATGGTCCAATGGGAGCAGGCAAAGGTGGATATTGGCTTGAGCGACTTAAAAGGACTTAAAAATAATCCGGTCATCCGCTTGGGAAACCAGAACTATGAGGTAGAACCCGACTTTACTTCACTTAAATTATTTAGCAATAACCTGGTCATCCTTCCCGACCTGAGTATGGAGAAAAGCACTGCTCTTAATTTTAGTTTTGATCTCGACCTGCGGGGAAGCGAGAAGCTTAGCTTCCTTCATCTTGGCAAGAACACCACGGTAAAAATTGAAGGGGAATGGAATAATCCAAGTTTTACCGGACGTTATTTACCTGATGAACGCTCCGTTTCAGGCACTGGTTTTTCAGCTACATGGAAAATGCCCTATTACAACAGGCCTTATCCGCAACAATGGATTGAAGAAAACACAGTTTTAAACACTACAGATACCATAGTAAAAGGAATTAATAACTCAGATTCCCGCGCGGTTTTTGGTGTAGATTTCCTTTTACCAGTAGATCAGTATCAAAAGACTACCCGTACCGCAAAATATTCCATACTGGTTATTTTACTGTCCTTTTTATCCTTGTTCTTTACCGAATTGCTGAATAAGAAGAGTGTTCACTTTCTCCAATATGTGTTAATCGGAGCCGCCATGACCATTTATTATATTTTATTGTTATCACTTAGTGAACAGCTAGGCTTCAACTTAGCTTATATCATCGCCTCTGTGGCAACAGCTGGTCTGATCAGCACCTTCATCTGGTCGCTGCTAAAAAACAGAAAGGCAGCTCTCCTCTTTACAGGCATATTAACTATGTTCTATAGCTTTATCTTTGTAATTCTTCAACTGCAG
The DNA here is from genome assembly GCF_900103545.1 of Daejeonella rubra. Taxonomy (GTDB): domain Bacteria; phylum Bacteroidota; class Bacteroidia; order Sphingobacteriales; family Sphingobacteriaceae; genus Daejeonella; species Daejeonella rubra. The sequence goes on along the minus strand of NZ_FNHH01000008.1, from coordinate 166,827 downwards.
GATATGGCGCTATTGGTTGGAAGTATTGGTTTATTCGTGATCATTGCGTCATTGATGTACCTATCACAGAAGATCAGCCTTGAGAAGAATAATGATATACCCTTAAACACCGAAGTATTATAATGTTCCGATTTCATCAGGGTTATTTTGTGTTAACAGTGGTATTCTTCCTGATCGAAGTATTGATCGCTATGTATGTACATGATAATTTTATCAGGCCATATTTTGGAGACTTTCTGGTCGTTTTTTTGATGTATTGCTTCCTGAAGAGTTTTATTGATGGGAATGTGCTATTAACAGTCATTGCAGTACTTCTGTTCTCTTATCTGATAGAAGCATTGCAATACCTGAATTTCGTGGAATGGATAGGTTTGAGAGACTCTGAAATTGCACGTACCCTAATCGGTACATCATTCACATGGATGGATATACTAGCATATACAACAGGAGCCCTTGCTATACTTTGGTTTGAGAGCAGGAATACGGGAATATTGATTTTAAAGGATAAAAAAGCATGAAATATTTTGTGAGCAAAGATTCAATAGTCCGCGAGATCTGGGGGAATGGAGATACCATCCTCCTGATCTTTGCCGGCGCATCTGCGGAGTTTGCTTTGAATAAAGCGGTAGACTGGCTTTATTTCACCGGGCGTCTTCCTTCCGATCCGCTTAAACGCTTATTCTCCACTGTTTCCTATGCCCGTCAGATCGTTTTCTCCGAATATGACAGGGCTATTCAGGCAATTGACAAAATATCCGCTATCCATCAGGGAGTGGAACATTCACGTGGCCAAAGCATCCCGGATTGGGCCTACCGGGATGTTTTGTTCATGCTGATCGATTATTCAATACGTTCTTATGAGTTACTGGAGAGGAAATTGAGCGGGTCTGAAAAAGAAGAGGTATTTCAGGTATTTTATAGGATGGGATCACGCATGGGAGTGAAAGATCTGCCGCAAAACTATCAGCAATGGCTGATCATGCGTCATTTATCCCTTCATGAAAACATGCTGAATGGCGATTTTACCAAAGACCTGTACAAACAATATAAAAAACATTTGGGATGGTTCAGATTCCTCATCTTAAAACAGGCACAAATACTGCTTGTTCCTGAAAAAGTAAATGAATTGTTAAATCTCGGAAAGAACCCGCTTTCAGCTACCCTCCTGAATTTGTACAAGCTCAGTCAGGCCATACGATTAAGATCTTTATTAAAAAATATGATCATGCCCGCCGCATATAAAAATGAGATTATGGCATTGGATAATTATTCGGGCAAATCTTTGTAAGATTCTGTTATTGAAATAATTACGTTCAAAATTTTGAATGATATATACGTGTATGCTCAATCATTAAGATATGATCAGAAAATAAATCTGACCGTTCCCTCAAAAGATACTACCATTAACTAAATACTTCTCTCCATTCTTTCAAATGGTTTCTAAATTATGAAACCATGCTAGCAAAGACCTTTGGAAGTGCCGTTTATGGTATCGAAGCAATTACCATAACCATAGAGGTGAACGTTTGCGGCGGACTCAAATATTTCGTTGTTGGTCTTCCCGATAATGCGGTAAAAGAAAGTATGCTGCGTATAGAAAGCGCATTGAATAGTTCCATCTATCGCATGCCGAGGAAAAGGATCATCGTAAATCTGGCTCCGGCCGATATACGAAAGGAGGGTTCTGCCTATGATCTGCCAATTGCGATTGGCATTTTGTATGCTTCAGGGCAATTTTTCAGTACCAAACTCGGAGAATATCTCATTCTGGGTGAGCTCTCTCTGGATGGAGGCATACAGCCTGTAAAAGGGGTTCTTCCCATTGCCATTCAGGGAAAAAGAGACGGATTCAAGGGCCTGATCCTCCCAAAAGAGAATGCACGGGAAGCAGCAATTGTGGATGATTTTGAGGTTTATGGTGTGAACAGCCTTGCAGAAGTGATCGGTTTTTTTGACAATAGCCTGGAACTTCAAAGAACCATAGTCAATACCAAAGAAGAGTTCAGCTATAATATCAACAATTATGAAAGCGATTTCTCGGATGTCAGGGGACAGGAAAACATCAAACGGGCGCTGGAGATCGCAGCTGCCGGTGGCCATAATGTGATCCTGATCGGTCCGCCGGGAGCCGGCAAGACCATGCTCGCCAAACGTTTGCCAACCATATTACCACCTCTCGACCTCTATGAAGCGCTCGACACCACCAAGATCCATTCAGTGGCAGGAAAACTCTCTGCATCCGATTCATTGATGACCATCAGGCCATTCCGATCTCCGCATCATACCATTAGTGACGTGGCGCTTGTTGGAGGAGGCACCAATCCTCAACCCGGGGAAATATCACTCGCACATAACGGGGTGCTCTTTCTGGATGAGCTGCCCGAATTTAAACGGACCGTACTCGAAGTCATGCGCCAGCCTTTGGAAGAACGCAGGGTGACCATCTCAAGAGCAAAATCAACAGTAAACTACCCGGCCAGTTTTATGCTGGTGGCATCCATGAACCCCTGCCCATGCGGATATTTCAATCACCCCGAAAAAGAATGCATTTGTGCTCCGGGAGTGGTACAAAAATATCTGAGTAAAATTTCCGGTCCGCTTTTAGACCGCATCGACCTACATGTGGAAGTAACCCCTGTAAACTTCAATGAGCTCTCCTCCGAACGACTGAGTGAAAAAAGCAAAGAGATCCGCGAACGGGTTACTGAAGCAAGAAATATCCAGATCAGGCGCTTTGAAGATAAAGAAGAAGTGTTCTGCAATGCCCAGATGAGCCCAAATATGGTACGGAATATTTGCCGCATCAGCGATGCTGGACAAACCCTGTTAAAACAGGCCATGGAAAAACTGGGCTTATCTGCCAGAGCTTATGACAGGATCCTGAAAGTCTCCAGAACCATAGCTGACCTTGCCGGAGCTGAAGAGATCCTGCTGGAACATCTTGCTGAAGCGATACATTACAGGAGCCTGGATAGGGATGGATGGGCGGGTTAGTTGGGTACGAGCCGTAGACTCGCACCAGACTGGTAAAACGTAATAAAAACCTATTTCCGGAAAATTTCATGTTTCAATTATCTGAAAAAGAGGTTGAGGATATGGTATCGCAAAATGCGATACCTTCCAGACAATCATTGGGTGGAACCTTACCCTATGCGTTTACCGAACATGGGGGTATTAATGTTGTCGAATGTCTTAAAAAATGACAGAGCTATACAAATGAGTATTCGAATAATAGAAATATTTGTGAAGATGAGGGAAATCCTACTTTTACATAAGGATATTGCCAACCTTATTGAACAAGTCGAAAACAACTTTTATAAACAGGATCAAAAAATTAAGTTACTATTTGCTTACCTGGATAAGTTTTTAAAAAAGGAAGAAATTCCATGCATTCCAATTGGATTTAAACAAAAATCATAAATTAAATATTGTAGTTTTCATCAGAATATAATTTGTTTTTTAATGGTTATGAAGCTTGCATGAGCTTATTCATTCCGGTTTGTGAGCGGTAAGCTCATGCAGGTTTCATATGTAAATAAAACTACCAACTCTTAAATTTTTTTATGAAAATTTCAATTATTCTCGCCGCGATATTTTGTTTAATGAAGTTTGAAGCTTATTCACAGGATATTAGCTCAAGTGATTTTTACAAGGCATTTTATAAATATTTTTATTTTAAGAATTATTACAGTTACAAAGATAAAATTCCTCAGTTTCATTCAATTAAATTGATTTCAAATACAAACGGCTTAATTACAAAATGGGAAATAAGCACTTCTACAGATAGTATTTTAGCAGGATCAATAAACAGGGCTCTCAATTTGATGGATGAGAAGCAATTGCGGATAAGTGATTATAAGAATTGTACGATGATTCTACCATTTATTATTCTGATGGGATCACCAAGGCTCATAAATCATGAAATGTGGAATTATAGGTCTGATGATAACACAGATTCAAAGAGGAAGGAGCGATTGTTGCCACCTTTGGTTATGTTCATGGACTTCAGTAAGATGATTGATAATTGATATTTTATCATGTTTGAATTGTTGCTATCCCGACTTGTTACTGTTGTCACCAGCATGTCTGATTTTACCCCCAGTCCAATCTATAAAGAACCTTGTTACGTATCTTTACCAAAAGGAGAAAAATGAAACGCTATCTAAACATTATACCTGCACTGTCGCTCATATTGGTTTTATTTTCCTGTGATGCCATATCTCAGAAAAAAACGGATGTCAGAAAAGTGAAACTCACAGCTCCAAAAGGAAAGGCCATCGCTGCTTTCGCTGAAGGATGTTTCTGGTGTTCAGAGCATATTTTTGAAGCAGTAGTCGGTGTTGACTCGGCTATTTCCGGATATGCCGGAGGTACTGTACCAAACCCGACCTATGATCTGGTGAATACCGAAACGACCGGCCATGCAGAAACGGTACTGGTTTACTATGATCCTAAACTGATTTCATATGCGGAATTATGCAAGATCTTTTTCGCATCACATGATCCTACTACTCCCAATCAGCAGGGTCCCGACAGAGGTTCATCTTACCGTTCCATATTATTTTATACCGGACCTGCAGAGAAAGCAGCCGCACAACAGTCTGTGAAAGATATTACCAAATCAGGAAAATTCAGAAAGTCGATCGTTACCGAATTAAAACCACTCACTGAATTCTACAGGGCAGAAGAATACCACCAGGACTATATCGAACACAATCCCAATCAGGGCTATGTAAGGGCAGTTTCTATTCCACGGTTTGAATTGTTTAAGAAGACGTATAAGGGAAAGCTGAGGTAGGAGGACCGAGGACCGAGGTAGGAGGACTGAGGTATGATATCCAACTTCAGAAATCAGACATCCGACATCAGACTTCAGACATCCGCTTCTTATTTGCTCATTCAATTATCTACATTTGCTAAATGGATTATCAGGTTCACCAGTTGCAGAATGGAATACGTGTTTTGCATAAGCCAAGCCCTTCAAATATTTCGCATGCCTGCATCATAATAAATGCCGGCTCCCGCGATGAAGATCAGGCAAAAGATGGTCTGGCCCATTTTATTGAGCACCTCCTGTTCAAACAAACCGAAAAGAGAAATACGAATCAGATATTAAACAGGCTGGAACTGGTTGGCGCTGATCTGAATGCATACACTACCAAAGAATATACCTGCGTTCATGCTTCCTTCTTAAAACCACATCTGGAAAGATCTCTTGATCTTTTTGAAGATATCATATTCCATTCAGTCTTTCCTGAGGAAGAAATGAAGAAGGAAAAAGAGGTCATTCTGGATGAGATCTCCTCTTACCAGGATCAGCCCGATGAAGCCATAAACGATGATTTTGAGGATCTGCTTTTTGAAGGTCATACACTGGGCAGAAATATTCTGGGAACCCCCGAATCAGTAAAGAGCTTTAAGAAAAAAGATATTCAGCTCTTTATGAAGTCCAATTATCGCACGGATGAGATCATCATTGGGATCTTTGGAGATTATGATTTTAAAACGGTCATCCGCATCAGTGAGAAACTGTACGGTAAAATACCTGCCAATTTACCAGAGAGAGTCCGCGAAAAAATAGGCTCCTACACGCCCAAACACAGTGCTTTTTTTAAACCTATCAACCAGGCACACTGTGTGATCGGCAACCGATCGTACTCATTTCACAATAAACACAGGACTGCCTTTTTACTTCTGAACAATTTATTGGGCGGAACCGGCATGAGCTCACGCCTGAACCTGGAAATCCGCGAGAAATATGGCATTGCCTATACCATCGAGTCAAACTATACCCCGATGAGTGATACAGGTATCTTTTCCATCTACTTTGGTACGGATACTGAAAAAACTGAAAAGGCACTCAAACTGCTTGAAAAGGAACTGAAGAAACTCAGGGATCAAAAACTGGGTCCTGTGCAATTACAGCAGGCAAAACATAAATTCATCGGGCAGATCGCATTGGGCGAGGAGAACAGAATGGGACTTATCATTTCTATGAGTAAAAGTCTTCTGGACTTTAACCGCGTCGATTCTCTGGAGGAGGTGTTTGCAAAGATCAATAATGTAACTGCCCCTCAGCTACTTGAAATTGCGAATGAAATGTTTGATCCGAAACAATTAAGCTCACTGATATTTAATCCGAAGGATTAGAGACAAAATCAGTAATTGAATTGGTTTTAATTATGGTTTTAGGGGGTAAAATAAAACCATCAATAAAATATCATCTTATTTTTAGGGTACTCATGGTCTCGTCGTTCCTCCTCGGCATTGTCTTTTTGATGCAGGAAAAGGTAAAGCCCCCGCGGCCATGAGCGGGCAAAATATCAGATGAATAGTTTCATTTTAATACTAAAAAAACCAAATTAAATTATAACAGTTACTAATTGTTTTAAATCATTACTTTGTCCTTCGTTTTATTATTAAAAGCAGCTATTTTTCCATTCAAACTCCCAATGAAACCGGCCAGAATTTTTAACCACATCCTTATTGATGAATATTCAGCCACTCCAAAATATCTCCAGCTAACCAATTCCATAAAAGATGCCATCATTGCAGGGAAAATAAAAAAAGATGACCTTCTGCCCTCCATTAATGAGCTAAGCTGTGTGCTCGAAATATCACGTGACACTGCAGAAAAAGGATATAAACACCTTAAAAATCTGGGCATCGTAAACTCGGTACCAGGGAAAGGTTATTATATCGCAAATACAGATTTCAGACAAAGGCTCCGCATTTTTCTGTTATTCAATAAGCTCAGTGCTCATAAGAAAATAGTATATGATGCCTTTGTTTCTGCACTCGGCAATGATGTAGCCATCGATTTCTATATCTACAACAATGACTTCGCCCTGTTCAAAAAATTACTGGATAACAAAAGAGAGGATTATTCGCATTATGTGATCATTCCGCATTTTATTGAAGGAGGAGAAGAATCCTGTCACCTTATCAATGCCATCCCAAAAGAAAAACTTTTACTGATGGATAAACGGGTCCCGGGTGTGGATGGAGAATATGCTGCCGTGTATGAAAATTTTGAAAAAGATATTTATAATGCCCTGGAACAGGCTAAAGATCAGTTAAGTAAGTACCATACCCTCAAAATTATCTTTCCGGATAAAAGCTATTTTCCGGATGAGATCATTAAGGGCTTCTATCATTTTTGCCAGCAATATGCCTTCACACCTCGTCTGGTCAGGAATATCACAACAGAACCCATAAATGAAGGTGAAGCATTCATCAACCTGATGGAAGCCGACCTGGTTACGCTGATCGAACGAATCATCTCATTAGACTTAAAGGTCGGGCAACAGGTAGGTGTTATTTCTTACAATGAAACCCCTCTTAAAAAGGTTATTTTAAGTGGAATAACCACTATTTCAACTGATTTCTTCCAGATGGGTCAACTGGCAGCAAAGCTCATCCTAAATAATTCCCGCGAACATATTGAAGTCCCCTTCCACCTTACTCTAAGGCCCTCCCTGTAGATTCATTCAGCCAAATAAAATAAATTATCCTATCTTTTTATTACTATTTAACCGACATGACAGTGCATGACAGCTAAATAATTATTCTTCTATATTTTTAAACATATTCAGAATCTACTAAATCTCGTCCATGCAAGTAATTTTAGGTGTTATCTTTCATTTTATTGGCGGAGCAGCTTCCGGGAGCTTTTATATTCCTTTTAAAAAGGTTAAAGGCTGGTCCTGGGAAAGCTACTGGATAATCGGTGGCTTATTCTCCTGGCTGATCGTTCCACCTCTTGCTGCATATCTCACTATTCCGGCGTTCGCTGAGATCATCAGCAATACTGATAACTCAATTTTAAAAGTTACTTTCATCATGGGATTGCTTTGGGGGATTGGGGGTTTAACCTACGGACTTGGAGTCCGCTACCTTGGCATGTCGCTTGGTAATTCAGTGGTTTTGGGATTCTGCTCAGCTTTAGGTTCACTTTTACCACCAGTATTTTACGATCTGTATCCACAAACAGGAAAGATCAGTTTTACAGACATGCTTAACAGCGAAGGTGGCCGTATCGTGCTCCTTGGTGTGCTGGTATGTCTTTTCGGAATTTTCCTATGTGGCAGAGCGGGAATGCTGAAAGAACGTGAACTGACAGAAGAAACTAAAAAGGAAACTATTCAGGAGTTTAATATGGTCAAAGGACTCATTGTAGCTATCATATCAGGAGTTTTAAGTGCCTGTTTCAATTTTGGAATTGAAGCAGGAAAGCCAATGGCAGATGCGGCAAATGCTTTGTGGAAAGCTGCAAATCCTGCAGAAACTACCGAATTTCTCTTCCAGAACAATGTAACTTATGTGGTTTTACTTTGGGGAGGCCTGACAACAAACCTGATCTGGTGTACCATCCTGAACGCTCGTAATAAGTCGTTCGGAGATTATGTGAACCCGAAAACTCCCCTTCTTAAAAACTACATTTTCTCAGCAATAGCAGGTACTACCTGGTTCCTCCAATTCTTTTTCTACGGTATGGGAGAAAGTAAATTAGGGAATGGAGCAAGCTCATGGATATTACACATGGCCTTTATTATTCTGATCGCCAATATGTGGGGACTTTTACTCAAGGAATGGTCGGCAGTAAGCAAAAAGACCTTCACAACTTTTATTTTAGGAATTAGTACCATCATTATTTCCGTGCTTCTGGTAGGCTACGGAAATTCAATCTAATCAATTATGTCAAAGACAAATTATAAACACGTAAGCTACCTCTGGGACGTAGCTGAAGCCACGAAGCTCGCTAATGATGAAGTAGGCTTGCTGATTTACAGATCTAACCTGCTGGGTGCTGATCTTCGTCTGACCAATTATGGTGGTGGTAATACTTCCTGCAAGGCTATGGCTAAGGATCCGCTGACAGGAATCGAAACCGAGATCATGTGGATCAAAGGATCCGGCGGCGATATCGGAACCCTCAAGCGCAGCGGACTGGCAGCATTATATAATGATCGTCTGATCAATTTAAAAAACATCTACCGCGGACTGGAGCATGAGGATGAAATGGTTGAACTTTTCAATCACTGTATCTATGATCTGAACTCAAAAGCACCATCAATTGATACTCCTCTGCATGGATTTCTTCCTTTCAAACATATTGACCACCTTCATCCGGATGCGGCAATTGCTATTGCAGCAGCCAAAGATGGTAAACGTATCACGGCAGAGCTTTTTGATAATACCATTGGCTGGGTTGACTGGAGAAAACCGGGTTTTGAACTGGGATTAGAGCTTAAGGCCTGCCTGGATAATAATCCCGGAATCAGAGGAATTATGTTAGGTTCTCATGGATTATTCACCTGGGGCGATACTGCATATGAATCGTATGTCAATACGCTGGAAGTAGTTGAAAAATGTGCCGAATACATTGAAGAGAGTGTGAGGAAGAATGGAAGCGTATTTGGAGGGAAGAAAATTGAGGGACTTGAAGAGCAGCAGAGAAAAGAGCAGGCAGCCAAAATAGCTCCTGTTCTGCGCGGACTTTGTTCATCGGAACGCTCCATGATCGGGCATTTTACAGATGATACACGGGTTTTGGAGTTTATAAATTCAAATGACCTTGATCGTCTCGCTCCAATGGGAACCAGCTGCCCCGATCACTTTTTAAGAACGAAAATTAGTCCGCTGATCTTAAACCTTAAACCGGATGCCGATCTGAATAATGTAGAAGAACTCAGATCTCAGATCGAGCCACTTTTTGAAGCCTACAGAAAAATGTACGCGGAATACTATACTACCTGCAAGCATCCAAATTCACCGGCTATTCGGGATTCAAATCCAGTGATTATTCTTTACCCCGGCGTTGGATTATTTTCCTTCTCAAAAGATAAACAAACAGCCCGTGTAGCGGCAGAATTTTATACCAATGCTATCAATGTGATGCGCGGTGCAGAAGCTATTTCTGAATATACTTCACTCCCAAGGCAGGAAGCATTCAATATCGAATACTGGCTGCTGGAAGAAGCAAAACTTCAGCGAATGCCGAAACCTAAATCATTAAGCGGCAAGATCGCCCTGGTAACAGGCAGTGCAGGCGGTATCGGAAAAGCAATATCCAGAAAGTTTGCTGAAGAGGGTGCTGTGGTTGTTTTGAATGACCTGGATCAGGATCGTCTGGCAGCTGCAGGAGCTCAGTTCCTGAAAGAATTTGGTCGCGACAGCTATGCTACCGTACAACTGAATGTTACTGAAGGTGCCGACATAAAAAATGCCTTCGCACAAGCAGCTTTGAACTTCGGCGGAATAGATATTGTGGTCAATTGTGCTGGATTATCTATTTCAAAACCAATTGAAGAACATACCGACAAAGACTGGGACCTGCTTTATGATGTGCTGGTTAAGGGACAGTTTAAAATTACACAGGAAGCGGTCAGCATTTTAAGAAAACAGAAAAGAGGCGGCGATATTTTGAATATTGTGAGTAAAAACGCTCTGGTTTCAGGTCCCAATAATGCGGGATATGGCTCTGCTAAGGCGGCACAATTACATCTTAGTCGCCTGAATGCCGCCGAACTAGGTCCCGATAAGATCCGTGTGAATGTGGTTAACCCGGATGCGGTGATCGCCGATAGTAAGATCTGGGAAGGTGCATGGGCAGAAGGCAGAGCAAAGGCATACGGAATCACGGTGGCTGAGCTACCTGCATTCTATGCCAAACGCACCCTCTTGAATGAAACCATTTTACCGGAAGACATTGCCAATGCCTGCTATGCTTTTGTGGGAGGCTTACTGAGCAAATCAACAGGAAATGTTTTGAATGTGGATGGCGGTGTTGCCATGGCTTTTGTAAGATAATAGCATATGAAGCTTAAAGACAATTTAATTGCTGAACATAACCAGAGATCAATCGATCTTCACAGATCAAAATTTGAGTTTTTAAAGACACAAATAATTGATTTTGAATCAATTATATCGAAACTGATCGACTTCCAGATTGCCATTCCCAGCTGGGCTTTAGGAAATGGAGGCACGCGTTTCGGCCGTTTTCCGGGTGGAGGTGAACCCAGAAACCTGGAAGAAAAGATCGAAGATGTAGGATTGATCCATAAACTAAATCAATCAGGCAATGCGATTTCTCTGCATATCCCTTGGGATATACCGAAAGATTATCAGGCGATCAGAGATCTGGCAAAGGAACATGGATTGCGCTTTGATGCGATGAATTCCAATACATTTCAGGATCAGAAAGGACAGGAAGAAAGCTATAAATACGGCTCGCTGCAACATGTTGATCCAGCTGTCAGGAAACAGGCTATTGACCATAACATTGAGGTGATCAAACATGGCATCGAGCTGGGATCTAAGTCCCTGACAGTTTGGCTTGCAGATGGATCCTGCTTCCCGGGTCAGTTAAATTTCAGAACTGCTTTTCAGAATACACTGGCCAGCTTAAGAGAGATCTATGCATCCTTACCGGAAGACTGGAAAATGTTCATTGAGTATAAAGCCTATGAACCTAATTTCTACTCCACTACCGTTGGCGACTGGGGTCAATCGCTTTTATATGCCAGTAAATTAGGTCCGAAAGCCTTTACCCTGGTAGATTTGGGCCATCATTTACCCAATGCCAATATTGAACAGATTGTTTCTTTATTATTGATGGAGGGTAAGCTGGGCGGCTTTCATTTCAACGATTCCAAATATGGTGATGATGATTTAACTGCCGGCAGCATCAAGCCTTACCAGTTATTTCTGATCTTCAATGAACTGATCGAGGGAATGAATGATCGCAAAATGAACCACGCCAATGATCTGGGATGGATGATCGATGCATCGCATAATGTTAAGGACCCGCTCGAAGATCTTCTACAATCTGTGGAGGCCATTATGATTGCCTATACCCAGGCATTGATCGTAGACAGAGCTGCACTGAAGGAAGCACAGTTAAAAAACGACGTTGCCAGAGCACAGGAGATTCTGCAGGATAGTTTCCGTACAGATGTGAGGCCATTGGTTGCCGAAGCACGTTTAAGAGCAGGAGGAGCCCTAGATCCGATAGGCTTATTCCGCAAGCTTGAGGTAAGGCAGGAATTGATCAAAGAGCGGGGATTTGAAACGGTAGCTACCGGTCTATAATCATAAAAAAGATATGAAGATCCCGGTTATTGCAGTATTTGACATTGGGAAAACCAATAAAAAACTCCTTTTGTTCAATGAACATTATCAGGTAGTTTTTGAGCAATCCAGAAACCTTGCCGAAGCTGTAGATGAAGACGGCTTTCCATGTGAAGATCTGGATAGTTTGAAGCTCTTTGTATTAAACACCATGAGATCAGTTTTCAGAGATCCCTGTTTTGATATAAAGGCTGTTAATTTCTCATCTTATGGAGCAAGTCTGGTTTATCTTGATGAAAACGGACAGCCATTAACACCCCTTTATAATTACCTGAAGCCTTATCCGGATGAACTTTTAGAGCAGTTCTATTCAAAATATGGAGGCAAAGAGGAATTTGCTTACAAAACTGCTTCTCCGGTTTTGGGAAGCCTGAACTCAGGGATGCAGCTTTACCGGATAAAATATGAACGACCGGAATTACTCCAAAAGATAAAGACCGTTCTTCACCTTCCGCAATATTTGAGTTATCTCATTTCCGGAAAATTAGTTACAGATATCACCAGTATCGGATGCCATACCAATTTTTGGGATTTCAGCAAAAACGAGTATCACCAATGGCTAAGAGATGAAGGTCTTATGGATAAGCTGGCTCCAATAGCCGCTTCAGATGAACGAATAGAAACGAGTTTTGAGGGCCATGTATTTGATGCAGGAATAGGCCTTCACGATAGTTCAGCAGCGATAATTCCGTACCTGATCAGTTTCACAGAGCCATTTGTTCTGATCTCAACTGGTACCTGGTGCATTAGTTTAAACCCCTTTAATGCTAGTCCGCTGACAAAGGAAGAACTCGAATCAGATTGCCTTTGTTATTTACAATATAAGGGCACACCGGTCAAGGCTTCGCGCTTATTTGCCGGCCATGAGCATGAGCAGGAAGTCAACAGGATCGCTGAATATTATCACCAGCCGAAGTCGAGATTTGAAGAAATGTCCTTTGATAAAAGTCTCCTAAAATTAGAAAATGAGGGAGAGAATGAACAGGATTTTTCAAAGCAAGATCTTTCAGATTTTGAATCTGATGCAGCAGCCTATCATCACTTGATTTTGAGTCTGGTAAGAAAGCAAAAAAGATCAACGCAGCTGATTATTAGTGGTTCTAATGTGAACAGGATCTTTGTGGATGGAGGGTTTAGCAAAAACTCCATTTACATGAATCTCTTATCCTTTATGTTTCCTGAAATGGAGGTTTTCGCCGCATCCATGGCACAGGCCACCGCAATGGGCACAGCTTTAGTTGTTCATCGATCATTTGGAGATATCCCGACACCGAACGATTTAATAGAGCTGAAGTTTTACTCCGGAAAATAAATTGGTGGAGAAAGATTTTATGATGCTGGTTAAACAAGTATAAAAGCAAAGAATAGAAAAAGATGGAGAAGATCGCTGCATTTAAAATGAAACTGAAACCAGGTTTCAAAGAAGAGTACAAACGCCGGCATGACCTGATCTGGCCTGAATTAAGTGCTCTCTTAAGTGAAAATAACATACACGACTATTCCATATTTCTGGATGAAGAGACTGATATCTTGTTTGCCGTGCAGAAAATCTCCGGAACTGGCACTTCGCAGAACCTGAGTAAAAATGAGATCGTTAAGAGATGGTGGGCTTATATGGCCGATATTATGGATACGAATGAGGATAATTCTCCGGTCTCAAAACCTCTTGAAATGGTGTTTCATTTGGATTAATTCCTGTTCAGAAATCCTCCGCTTTGTAAGCTCGCCTAAAGATTCTATTTTTGCATTATGAAATTACCCATCATAGCCTACGGAGATTCTGTTCTTCGTAAAAAAGGTGCAGATATTACGGCAGAATATCCTGATTTGAATGTTCTGATCGCTAATATGTTTGAAACGATGTACGGTGCACATGGAGTAGGTCTTGCGGCTCCGCAGATCGGATTATCAATTCGCTTATTCGTGATCGATGCCACTTCTTTTGCTGAAGATGAACCTGCATTAAAGGATTTTAAAAAGGTATTTATAAATGCGGAGATACTGGAAGAGAACGGTGAAAAATGGTCATTCAATGAGGGATGTCTGAGCATACCTGATATTCGTGAAGATATCGACAGAAAGCAAAATGTGACTATCGCTTATTTTGATGAAAACTGGGAGGAACATGAAGAAACTTTCAGCGGACTCGCAGCACGAATCATTCAGCATGAATACGATCATATCGATGGCAAACTATTCGTCGATAAATTAAGTCCCCTGCGCAAAGCTATGCTTAACAATAAACTGACCTCGATTTCTAAGGGAATTGTAAAAGTGGACTATAAAATGAAATTTCCTGCGATTAAAAAGGGGAGAAGGTAGGTGTTGGTTGGTTAGAATCTAGTAATTAGTAAAGAGTTTTAGACTATTTGTTTTTCATACAGGTTTGAATTTTAATTGAAAATTCCTCTTTGTTATAATGATCTGTTCTTTCAATGCACTTCTCAGTTTGTCATTGCTACCCTGATTTTGTCATTGCGTGCCTGCCTGCGGTAGGCAGGCGCAGCGCGGCAATCTCTAAAATCAATTGAACACCAATCTTGAGATTGCTTCGTCGTACCTCCTCTCAATGACGATATTATTGAGAATTTTTACTTTTGAGAAGTAATAAAACGTACAAATCAGCTCATCTACTGCTTATGGCTTTCAACTTTACCCTTTTGGCTTTCAGCTCTCCCCTCCCTACTGCTCCCTACTCTTATCCCCCTGCATAATTTGCTGTATAAGCGCTCCCCATGCGAAAGGATTCAGCAAAGGATTTGCCAGACGCTGATTGATATTTCTGTTAACCAGGCGGTTATGGTTATTTTGGAAATTAAAACTCTGCATTTCACCTCCATCCCTTGGAAGGGTGGCCATCATGGCAGATAAACTTTCACGGGAAACGTTCTTCTTGGCTATTTCAAGATCATCATCCGCGAATTTAAGGGTCATGAATTCTTTTTTGAATTCATCTGTGCTTGCCCATGGATACACCCGCACACCCGGAAGATTGATGACTTCCTGCTGCATCTTCATCAGGACAGTATACTTATTATCAGACAGATTTACCGGGATCACGATGCCTTCACGCTTATAACCAACCGCGGTGAAAACCAATGTATCACCCTCATTGGCAACAAATGAAAAATAACCTTTATAATTAGCTGAAAAGAACTGATCCCTGCCGGTCACGTTGGTGATGGTCACATAAGGCACCACAGTATTACTGTCGCGGTTCATAATTATTCCGGAAAACTGCACGAGCTTTTTATCCCTGACCTGGGAGAACCCGGAAAGAGAACAAAACAGAAAAATAAGGAATAACCAGTTTCGCATGCTTCAAAGTTAGTAAAATCGTACCGCAGTGATGTTAAATAGTGTTAAATAGATATATTACGGACAGTATAATAATTTAAGTACAGTTGATAAATTTACTTCAATCGCTCAGGCAAAACAGCTTCCGGATCATCAATATCAGTCAGATTAACTGCTTCAATAGACTCAATTTCCGGAACAGCACGCTTGATAGCCTGCTCAATACCTGCCTTTAATGTCATGATACTCATCGGGCATGAGCCACATGAGCCTAACAATCGAAGACGTACAACATTGTCAGACGTTATTTCCTCAATGGATACATTTCCACCATCTGCCTCCAAATATGGGCGGATAGTGTCCAATGCATTTTCAACTCTTTGCAACAAATCCATGATTCTTCTTTTTATAAAGATACAAATTTTTTAAAAAATGCTATTTAACTGCATTCAGAATTGCCACCTGCTGTGCCACTCGTTCAGCAATTTCCATAAAGGCCGAACCCATCACATTATCCTCCTCCAGAATTACAGGTTTGCCAACATCACCAGCGTCACTGATACTTTTTACCAATGGGATCTCTCCTAAGAACGGGGTGTCAAATTGTTTGGCGAGTGCCTGACCACCATTTTTACCGAATATATAATACTTATTATCAGGCAGTTCCGCAGGACTGAAATAAGACATATTCTCAACAACTCCAAGCAAAGGAATATTGATCGAATCCATTAAAAACATTCCTACACCTTTACGGGCATCAGCAAGAGCAACATTTTGTGGGGTAGTAACGATCACTGCACCCGTGATTGGAAATCCCTGGGCAACCGTGATGTGAATATCACCCGTTCCCGGCGGAAGATCAACAACCAGATAATCAAGTTCGCCCCAGTCGGCATCATTGAATAACTGCTTTACTGCAGTTGAAACCATCGGGCCGCGCCATGGCACCGGCTGATTAGGGTCAGTAAAAAAGCCGATCGACAGTAATTTGATCCCGTATTTTTCAATGGGTTCTATCCGTATTTTTCCTTCAGCATTCTGAGTGGACTTAGGACGTGAACCTTCAACTCCAAACATCATCGGGATGGATGGTCCGTAAATATCTGCATCGATCAATCCTACACTCGCACCTTTTTTCGAAAGGCCAAGTGCCAGATTCACTGCTACAGTTGATTTACCTACGCCCCCTTTGCCGGATGCAACCACAATAATATTCTTGATGCCAGCCAGGGCCCTTTCTGGTCTGCTGGTTACTCTTGAGGTCATATTGATAGCCAGTTCTGCCTCCTTGCTCACGAAATGAAGTATGGCATTTCGGCAGGCATTTTCGAGCATCGCTTTCATCGGACATGCAGGTGTGGTCAATACCACCGAAAAACTAACCTTGTTACCATCGATCCTAAGATCTTCGATCATGTTCAATGTAACCAGATCCTTCTTAAGATCGGGATCTTCCACATTACGAAGTGCATTATATATCTGTTCCTGTGTGATCATTTTTGAATATTAAGGAGATAATATTTTTTGATTATGTTTATCCCAAATCTACTAAAAGTAGCAAGCTTATTGTTAGAGGATGAAGGTTTTTACAGTGAACTGACCAGTAATTATTGATCAGCCTGAAACCTTTCTTTATCTAAAAGCGTTATCTTTCAGTTAATGGAGATTTTACCACATGCAGATACCTGAAAAATATTATAAAATTGCCAAAATTTCAATAGTAAGCCTCCTTACCATTATTCTCATTGCAGGTGGAATAGCCTATGCAAAACGTGAAGCTTTACTCACCGCGGCGATCAAAAAAGTGATCAATAAAGCGGATAAAGAGTATGATCTGGAGCTGAAAATTGAGAGCGCCAAATTTGTCGGATTGAGCAGCGTACAGTTTAAAAATATTTCTGCCGTCCCACGGGATAGAGATAGTCTGGCAAAAATTGAAAACTTTAAAATCGGTGTCAAATTATTTCCCCTGATATTTGGAGATATAAAAATTGCTGAAATAAATCTGGATAAGGGAATCATTAACCTTGTAAAAAAAGATTCTACAAGCAATTATGATTTTCTTTTCCGCAAAAAGCAGGCAGATACATCAGAAGCTAAGCCGGAATTAGATCTGGCAAAATTTGCCAATAATCTGATCAATGAAATGCTTTATAAAATTCCTGATGATATGGATATCAGGGATTTTAGAATAAAGTTCACTGATGATTCAAGCCTGGTAGATATTCATACCACAACCGCAACGATTGATGGAGGGGATGTCAGTTCAACGATCAAGGTAAACGGAAATGAATCAACCTGGCATATTGAAGGCAGTGTTGACCCCGGTGATAAACAACTCAACCTGATGCTTTTTGCAGATAATAAAAAGGTTGAATTGCCCATTCTAGAAAAAAAATTCGGACTAAAACTGAACTTTGATACCGCAACAACCGAAATGAGGGGGGTAAAGCAAAGCGGGGATGAGCTTGAGATCAATGGCTCATGGAAAGTTAAAAACTTGCTGGTAAATCATTCCCGGATTTCATCGAATGATGTGATCGTACAGGATGCCTCACTGGATGCAGATATGGTGATCGGCAAGAATTTTATTTCAATCGACAGCACTTCAACCATCCACATAAAGGACATTGACGTTCATCCTTTTATAAAATATACCCTTTCTCCCTCCAAAATTTACGAGTTGAAGATCCATACAGATGAGCTGGATGCTCAGCAATTGATCAATTCATTCCCGCAAGGACTATTCGAATCACTGGAAGGCATACAGGTTGCCGGAAAACTGCAATACAACCTTGACTTTTATCTCGACTCTGAAAAGCCGGACGATGTAATTTTTAATTCAAGGCTTAAAAATGCAGGATTCAAAGTGAAGAAATGGGGTAAGACGAACCTTCAGAAGATCAATGGAAGTTTTGTATATACCCCATATGAATATGGTAAACCCATGCGGGACATAATTATTGGACCTGAAAATCCGAATTTTACACCTATTGACCAGATCTCTCCCTATTTAAAAAATGCGCTGCTGACCGCAGAAGATCCTTCGTTCTATAGCCATAATGGATTTGTTGAAGAATCTATCCGCAAATCTATTTCCACCAATTTCAAAGAAAAAGCATTCAAAAGAGGTGGCAGCACCATTTCCATGCAACTGGTAAAGAATGTATATCTGAACAGACAAAAAACACTGGCCCGGAAGATCGAAGAGATCCTGATCGTGTGGATCATGGAGAATGGTCATTTGTCAAGTAAACAGCGAATGTTTGAAACCTATCTTAACCTGATCGAGTGGGGCAGAAATGTGTATGGTATAGGTGAAGCGTCCAGGTATTATTTTAGTAAGCATCCGGCAGAACTCAATATCGGAGAAAGTATTTTCCTTGCCAGTATTGTTCCAAGGCCTAAATCGGGTCTTTACAGGTTTGAAGGTGATGGAAGCTTAAGATCGGGACTTTCATCCTATTTTAATTTTATTGGCGGAATTATGGCCAAACGCGGATTGACACCTCCCGACAGTAATTATTATGGTTTCTATTCTGTTCGTTTAAGAGAAAGTTTACGGTCCGGATTACCAGTTGACTCTCTGGTTGCCGACAGCTTGCTGATCGACAGCGAGGCGGAAGAACAGGATGGCATTCTGCAGCAGCTATTCGGTAAAAAAAGAGCTGATAGTCTGCAGGTTAAAGAAGCTCTTAAGCCCAAGAGTATTTCAGGAGACAGTATCCTAACAAAGGCACCCAGTACCCGAAAGGATAAAAGGGAGCAGAGAAAACTTGAACGGGAATCAAAAAACAAAAAAGGTAATGAATAAATATATTCCCAAAATTAAGCCATGAAAATAGAGATTGACGATAAACAATTTGAATTATTACTGGAATATGAGCAGATCAAAAAAAGGATCCGTTTGATAGCTATTCAGCTGAATGTTGATTTCGAGAACCGCATTCCTGTATTCATTGGAGTATTGAATGGCAGTTTCATTTTTCTTGCTGATCTGATCAAAGAGATCCATATTTCTTCCGAGGTTAGCTTTGTTAAAGTTTCATCCTATGAAGGAGAAAAAAGCAAAGGGAAGATCAAAAAAGAGATCGGACTGCAAATGTCTTTAAAGGATCGGGATGTGATCATTGTGGAAGATATTGTTGACAGCGGTAAAACGCTCGAATACCTGCTGGAGATGATCAATAAGGAAAATCCTGCTTCTGTTAATGTTTGTACGCTTTTACTAAAACCTAAATCATTAAAAATCCAGATCGATGAGATCACTTACGTTGGTTTTGAAATTCCGGATGAGTTTGTAGTTGGTTATGGACTGGATTATAACGGATTAGGAAGAAATCTGAGAGATATTTACAGGGCTGTTTAAAGCGGAAATATTAATCAGGCAATAGATTGTTTAATCCGAAAAATTGTATTTTTGCGCGGAACTAACCATTATAAAATGACCATTCACAAGGAAGGCTATACTTCGATCGCACTCTGCATTCTCTTTATTTTCGTACTTAATGCAGTTGTACACTACCTTCTTCCCGATACTACCTGGTTTATCTGGATCATTTACATTTTATCATTTGCTCTGTTTGTTATCATACTCCAATTTTTCAGGAGTCCGGCAATTAAGGTTGTAAAGAATGACCAGCATGTGATCTGTCCTGCAGATGGTAAGGTTGTTGTGATCGAGGAGACTGAAGAGACTGAATATCTTAAAGACAAGCGCATTCAAGTTTCCGTATTCATGTCGCCGATCAATGTACATATTAACAGAAATCCTATTTCCGGTATTGTTAAATATTACAGATACCACCCTGGAAAATTTCTGGTGGCCTGGCATCCGAAATCATCAACCGAGAATGAAAGAACCACAATTGTTATTGAGAATAAAGCAGGAATTTTAGTTCTGTTTCGCCAGATAGCAGGAGCATTGGCCAGAAGAATTGTTTGCTATTCCAAAGAAGGTCAGGAAGCTGTGCAGGGAGAGGAATTCGGATTCATCAAATTTGGTTCAAGAGTAGATATTTTTTTACCTTTAGGTACAGAAATCAAAGTAGGACTGGGCGACACTGTAAAAGGTGGTATCACTGTTTTAGCACATTTAAAAAACTAATCAATAAACATAAAATGAAGAAAATATCAGGATTTTTAGCAATAGCATTCTTTGCAGCAACATTAACTGTAACTGCTCAGGAGCCTAAATCTGCACCAAAACCAGCAGAAAAAATGGAATGTAAAATGGGTAAGGACTGTAAAATGAGCGGTTGTTCAGATAAGTCTAAGACAAGCGAAACAGCGCCAAAAGCACCTAAGAAAAAGAATTAATTTGATTAATAAAAAATCCGGTCTGATAACAGACCGGATTTTTTGTGCGCTTTGGTTTCGTTTTTATATGGGGGAGTAATTGAATAACCTGTAATCCTCCCGTTTTAGTCAATAAGTAAGGTTGAGATTGGTTAAAATTCCAAGAACCACCCCCTAACCCCCGCCAGCGGTGGACAGCATGACGGATAAAAAAATTGCATTTAATATTGGATTGTGAGATTCCATCAAATTTCCTTAGCCAACCAGTATCCACCGCTGGCGGGGGAATAAAAGGGGGTGGTCCTTTCCAAATCATAAAAAATCTGTAATCCTTTGCGTCTTAGCAATAGAGACCTTTTTGTTTAAAAAAACATTTCTGATACAAATTATACAGGCTTCTCGGGCTTATCCCCAACATACTCATGGTAAACCGTTTGTGATGGAAATGCAAAACCTGCTCCGTTTTCGGAAACGATCTCCATAATGCGGTAATTAATATCCTCCCTGATTCGCATATACTCATTGTAATCAACGATCTCGATAAAATAGAGCACTTGTATGTTCAGCGAGGAATCGCCGAATGAGTCAAAGCTAACCAATGTGTCATTGCTTGTTGCCGGATGATCATTCACAAATTTCTCAACCTCAACAGAGATTTTCTTCATTACTTCAGCCGAAGTATCATACTTCAGAGCGATGTTAAATTTCATTCTTCTCAGATTTCTGAGACTGAGATTTTCGAGGGGGCTGTCGACCATTTTTTTATTGGGAATGATTACCAGGGTTTTGTCAAGAGTCCGGAGCAGGGTACTTCTGAAACCTACCTTTTCAATGGTCCCTTCAAATTTATCAATACGAACAAGATCGCCAACAACAAATGGCTTGTCAGCAAAAATGGTGAATGAGCCCAACAGATTTTGGAGCGTATCCTGAGCCGCCAGGGCCACAGCAATTCCGCCAATACCAAGTCCGGCGATGATCGTAGCAACATTTAAATTAAAAACGGCACCCAGGATGACAAAAACGGCCAGAACGATGGTAATGATCTTAGAAAGTTCCTTGATAAAAGGTACCATCTGATCATCTGTTTTTGATTCCGTTAATGCCGCCTTATACTCAAAAACATAGGCGATAAAATCGATGATCCTCAGCACGATCCAGAAGGCAGCAATAATGAAAAGCAATAAAAATAAATTGTCAATCACTTGCAGGAGCGTTATCTCATAAACAGACGGTACCTTATTGATCAGGGTAGTTCTTCTGAATATCACTTCCTGAAGTGGATAGTCAAGCTGATTAATGGACAGGTAGATCACGGAAAAGAGAATCAGAACTTCTACCGGGCGAATCAGAAGATCGACAAAAACTTTTGGATCTGTACCGGGCTGGATCCGCATGAACATTCTGAACATCAGCTTACTTAATGCCCTTGAAAACAATCGCTTGAGTAATAATCCAAAAAGAAGTATAGAGGCAAAAAGGAGATAGTTTCTAATGCTGTTTCCAAAAAATTGCTGTTCAAAAAATTCAGAGTTCATAATTAAAGAATGTGTATTGTCTTACAGATGGTCTTTAAAATAACCAAATTATTCAGGATTAACCAATGAGAGTTTGTTTTACAAAACCTTATAAACGAAAAAACCTCCCGAATATCATCCGGGAGGCTAAATCTTATTATTTAATTACACTCTTCTTGTTTTGATACGAGCTGCCTTACCAGTTAACTCGCGCAGATAGAATAATTTCGCTCTGCGAACTTTTCCATGACTATTTACTTCGATCTTATCGATGTTCGGAGAATTTACTGGAAAGATACGCTCTACACCAACTCCATTTGACATTTTACGTACTGTAAAAGTCTCATTTACACCTACACTATTACGCTGGATAACAACACCCTGATAAATCTGGATACGTTCTTTATTTCCTTCGCGAATTTTATAGTGAACACTAACCGTATCACCGGCTTTGAATGCAGGAACTTGCTTTTTAACTACCGCCTGCTCTTCAACAAATTTTACTAAATCCATGATTTTAAGCTCTTAAAGTCGATTTTTAGCCCGTAAAAATCGGACTGCAATATTAGGAAAAATATTTTACTTAAAAAAGGATTTTGAATATTTTCCCTTATTTAATTTCTTTCAGGTATAAGCAGGCCAGGTACATACGTCCTATTCCAAAAGATCCGGGCGTCGCTGCTTTGTACGCTCCAGAGCCTGCTCATGCCTCCAGTCGTTGATCGCTGCCTCATGTCCGCTTAAAAGAATATCGGGCACCCTATGGCCCCGCCAGTCGGCCGGACGGGTATATACCGGAGCGTCAAGCAGCTCCCCCTGAAAGGAATCTGATAATGCTGAGGTTTCATCGTTCAATACTCCCGGTAATAATCTGACAATACTATCAACCAGAACCGCTGCCGGTAATTCACCTCCGGAAAGAACATAATCCCCAATGGAGATCTCTCTGGTTACAAAAATATCGCGAATACGCTGATCGATACCTTTATAATGCCCGGCAAGGATCATGATATTTTCTTTTCCTGATAGCTCGTTGGCCATACTCTGATTAAGTGTTTTTCCATCGGGTGTCATAAAGATCACCTCATCGTATTTACGCTCCACAAGTAATTTTTCGATACAATTAGCGAAAGGCTCAATACCCATCACCATTCCGCTGCCTCCACCATACTGATAATCATCAACAGATTTCTGCTTATTGCTTGAATAATCCCTCAGATTATGAACTACGATCTCTGCAAGTCCCTTTTTCTGAGCACGCTGCAAGATGGAATGTGCAAAAGGACTCTCCAGCAAGTCGGGCAATACGGTTATGATATCGAAACGCATGCTGCAAAGATAGGAAGGAGATATGAGATATGAGATATGAGACTAGGGGATTAAAGCAAAGACCCTGTTAATAGTCCTGGCCGGATCATTCATGAAATGAAACCGGCTGGGATATTATTTCAATAAATCAACCCTTCTTCATTTTATTGAGCCAGATCAAAGTACCGGTAACTGGCAGACTGGTAGCGATCAGGCAGGCAAGAAAATATAGGATCTTTGAAAAACTGCCATAAACATCTCCAACATGCAGAGCTTTAATGGAAGCTGAAATGCGCTCATTCAGTGGCTTTGCACTGAAAATATCAGACTGCAATACTGATGCGGTATACTGGTCTAAATATATTTTATCGCTGGCTACAGGAGCAAAAAATCCGGTTTTTACCTTGTTTACAACGATTGCTTCCGCAGAATCAGCCGCCAGAGCTATGGTCAGGTCGCCATGGTAATTCAATGTTTTATTTGCAGCGCTGATAAAATCGCCGATGAATAATGTTTTAGCACTTCCCGTTCCCTGAATGATTGAATGTGGAGTTTCTGGTTTTGGCGCACCTTCCGGCTGGTAGGTTCCCAGGGTTTTCCTTAAACCTTCCCTGTACCAGGAAAACGACCATTGCGGACCAGTAATTCCCATTAAAAATAGCAGGATGCAGCTGTAAAAACCAAGACTATTATGGAGATCATGGTTAACTCTCTTCCAGTTCCCGTCCCATTTTATTTTTAAACCATTTTTCCAGCTCCTGATCTTTCTGGGAAACCAAATGACCATACCTGTGATGACTCCCAAAGTAAACAATATCGTTGCGGTTCCGCTAATATAACTACCAAGAGTACGGTTTGGAAGCTCCCCAAAAAGAGGCTCTTCGATCCTGTCGAGCAAAAGCCAGCGGTGCAGACTGAACATCAGCTGCATAAATTCCGTAATCGCAGTCTTTTCGTTGCTGTTCCCAAGGATCTGTCCCGTATAAGGATCTACCATGTATTGGATGCCCCTGGCTGGGGGACCAGGTTTTTCAGATCCCCCTTTTTCAGCCTTTTCTCCGGATCTTTTACCGGAATTTTCCTTTGATGTCTCTCCCGCTCTGCCCTTACTCTTAGCTTCCTTATTTTCACCCGGCCTACTTTCTTCCGGTTTCCTGACGGTCAGGACATAGGATCTTTCAGGATCAGATGGTATTTTGATGCTAACCACTTTTCCTCCCGTTTCCTGACTTACCATGGCGATCAATTTTTCTGCAGCCAGCCTTTTAGCATTGGTTGAAGGACTTACATGATACATTTCTGGCCGGGAAAATTCTCTGATCTCCGTATTAAAAACATAAATGGTACCACTCAGGCAGATAAGCAACACAAGAAGTCCGCTTGAAAGACCTACCCATAAGTGGACATCATTCAAAAACTTACGGAATCCGGACCAGGTTAAAAATTTTTTCATGTTTCTATTAAATGGCTTTATTAAAATTTATAAGACAGGGTGGTTAAAAACTGACGCGGAGGGATAGGGTTTACACTATAGTTCTCGTGCACATAATAGTTCAGCTCATTGGTAATATTGGATAGTTTGGCCAGAAGAGAGATTCTTTTCAGGGTATATCCGGCTGAAAGGTCAAAAGTTGTAAATCCCGACATCGGTATCAATCTGGTTTCCGACTGAGTTTGGCCCACTGTATTGTTCCATCCTGCATTCCTTTCGCCAATATAATAGGTTGAAGCGCCTAATTTAACTCCCTTAAGTTTTGTGGAATTGAAGGTGTAAAACAGACTTCCATGAGCCGTATGTGCGGGATTACTAACCAGATGTTCTCCTTCAATATAACTTCCCTTCAATCCCGAGGTCTTGGTATATCTCATGTAATTAAAACTATAACCAGTCATGAAATACAATCCGGGAACAACAGAACCGGTCAGATCGAGTTCAAATCCATCACTTGTAGTCTGACCTGTTAATTCTTTGATATTTGTGTTTGTATTCACCGTTACTCCGTCCAAAAGGTACTGAGCCTGTTGAGCAAGATTATTATTGATGATCTTATAAAGTGCGAAGTTTGCCGTTAACTTACCGTTCAGGAAGTCGTTTTTCAGTCCCAGTTCAAACTGGTCAACCAGCGAAGGTCGCAGTGCCTGATCAAAAACATCAATACCCGAATTCACGGTAAAGTTATTGGAGTAGCTGGCAAAAACGGCCATGCTTGTTATTGGCTGGTAAACAAGCCCCAGTTTAGGAGAAAAAGCCTGATCTGCCTTTGCAGAAGCTGTACCTTTCTTTGTCGTTCCATTGACCAGATTATATATATCTGTAACCAGAGCTTTCTGATACGACCATCTTAATCCGGCAAGTACTTTAAATTTATCTGATAAGCTTACCAGATCCTGAGCATAATATCCCAAACGATAGGTTGGAGCCTCAGTCCTCAGGGAGTCTTTTGCAAAAGGCATATCTACACGGGCATTGTATTTGTTGGGATCAAGCAGGTTGATCTTATCATAAGCAGCTGTTAAATTAAAGGTGTGACTGGTATTCATGTAGCTATCAGCATCTGTTCCAATTAAAACCTGATGGCTGATCTTGCCAGTCTTTATTTTTCCGGTCAGATTAGCCTGTGCAGAATAATAATCTTCTGCAGTATTTGATCTTGTCAATGAACGGCTCCAGTCTCCAACAGCATCAGCCTGGATGCGTTCAGTTGAATAATAATCTCTTTCAAAAAGCTGGTATGACCCTATTACATTAAGTTTCCAGGAATCATTGAACTTATGGTCAATAGTGGCAGAAGCATTGGTTTGCTCAGCTTTGTTGTATGCCCATGGAGTATTAAAATAACTTGATCTGGAGATGGTAGTTGGTATTTTTCCCGCGAGTGAACCGATCCCGAAATCGGGTGTAAGCTCATACTTCAAATAATCGCCCTGGACTAAAATATCCGTTTTCTTACCTGCTTTGTATAATAGTGAGGGATTGATATAGTATTTATCAGACTTCACGTTATTCCTGTAACTCTCATTGTTTTCAAAAGTTCCGATCATACGGAAAGCCAAATTCTTTGAAATGGGACCGTAAATATCGCCAATAGGCTTGTATGAATTAAAACTTCCTCCGCGCAAAGAAACCTCACCTCCATATTCAAACTTCGGGCGCTTGGTTACCAGATTTACTATTGCACCACCGCTAACATTACCATAAAGCATGGCCGCACTACCTTTCAAAACTTCTACCTGCTCTAAAGTACTTACCTCAGGTATAGACCCCGAATTATACCTTGAACCATTTTTGAAGTAATTATTGCTTCCAAGACTATAACCACGAGCGAAAAAATTCTCTGAAGTAGAACCTCTGCTTGAACCCATCGCCACACCGCTCACATTCTTCATCACATCACTTAGCCTGGATGCCTGCTGATCGCTAATCACCTGACTACTCACTATTCCAGTACTCTGGGGCAGATCCATCGGATTAATTCCTGCCTTACCAATTGCCGGAACCTGCTGATTATTTCTTGCCGCCGTAATGATCACTTCAGAAAGTCTCTGAGAACTCTCTGTCAATTCAAAGTTTAACTCAGTTATTTGTCCATCCAATATTTTGATGGCCTTCTCCTGAGTTTGAAGACCAATAAAAGACACTTTTATTACAATTTGGCCGACAGGAACATTCCGAAGAATATACGTTCCGTTTTCATCGCTAACAGTTCCCTTATTCAGGTCTCTAATTCCAACATTAACATATCCGGCAGCCTTACCATCAGCGGTAACGATTTTTCCTTTTAAAATTGATTGATTGCTTTGTGCAAGGCTCGTCTCCAGATTAAATAAATTTAAAAGGATCAACAGGAGGACTAAGCAAGGTATTTTTATAGATTTCATTTTTTATTTTTATTTAGACTCGTTCTAGATTGAGACAAATATAAAAACAGAAAATGAATTTCAAAGCATTATTTAGAATAATTCTAATTAATAATATAAAGGTTAGATTTTAATATAAGCAGGGCGGATTCTGCCAATACGGGACAGGCTTGTTTATGAAATAACACCGGCAATCATGCCGCTCTTCGATGTTATGCAAAGTATCCCGAATTTGAGTTTAAGGACAATTAAATCTGCAAGACAATTCTGACAAAGGAAAGCACCCCAATCCAGGCCTTTTACATTGGAGATATCGACAAGTTCACTGTTTAAACCTTTTAAGGCGAATGTAAATTTTGCAGGTATACCTGATTGATGTTCGAAAGTAACGGGTCCAATACCAGTAAAAATAACCTTGATCTTTGCAAAATGATTTTTATTTATAATAGTAAAATTTTAATGATTATGTGCTCATAATAGAAAATATTTAATATATATATCATATTCAGTCATCATACTGGAAAAAAATGCTTTCACAAAAAGGCTTACATAACCGAAAATATTTAAAATATAATACCTTAATAGAAAATATTTAATTAAATTTGAATTTAAATAGAAAATATTTAATAATCAGCTACTGATTAACGGTTATAATGGAAAAAAATATTCCCCTCCATCTTCAGGACATTGTATTTGGATCGTCTGATCCTGCCATATCCCAACAGATCGCAAAGCACATCCGGGAGGGCAAACTGAAAAAAATTGCTCCACGGATTTATACAGGAAAACTGACTGACAGCGCAGAAGAAATAATTAAACGGAACCTATTCAATATCCTTGGTAAACAATACAATGGTGCAGTACTCAGTCACCGATCAGCATTTGAATACCGGCCAACAGAATCCGGAATGTTGTTTTTAACCTATACGTATACCAAGAAAATTGAACTGCCCGGTGTCACTCTCAGTTTTATGGCAGGACCCGGCCCAATTGAGGGCGATTCGAAGATGTTCGACCTATACATTTCTCAGCAGGCTCGCGCATATCTGGAGAATATGCAGGTATCCCGCAGACCGGGCGCTGATTCTAAAACACTTTCCATTAAACAGATAGAAGAAAAGCTAGAAAAGATTATTCAAATCAATGGGGAACAGGAAATTAACCGCCTTCGCGACCGGGCCCGGGAAATTTCCGGAGCGCTGGGTATGGATGCCGAGTTCAGCAAACTAAATAGATTGATCAGCGCATTATTAGCTACGAGAACACACAAAGGGCTGGCTTCCCCGGCAGCAAAGGCACGTGCGCTGGGCGCTCCTTTTGATATCGAACGAACCAAAATCTTTGAATCCTTATTTATCGATCTACGCGAACGACCGCTTATCCGAAGACTGGATCAAAATGCCTCCGACATCTCCTTTAAAAATTTCGCCTTTTTCGAGAGCTACTTTTCCAATTACATTGAAGGTACTGTATTTGAGATTGAGGAAGCTAAACAAATCATCGCAACTCAACAGCCGCTTCCTGCTCGTAACGCGGATTCTCACGACGTGCTGGGTACCTATCAGATTGTTTCAAGCCGGCAGGAAATGCACGTGACGCCACGAGACAGCGCACAACTGCTAGAAATTCTTCAGTATCGTCACCGGATACTGATGTCGGCCCGCCCCGATAAAAACCCAGGCCTTTTTAAGGATCGTAACAACTTCGCGGGAAGTACCATCTTCGTTGACTACAATTTGGTACGTGGCACTCTCATTAAAGGCTTTGAATTTTACAGGGCGCTGGAACACCCCATCGCCCGCGCTGTGTTCATAAAGTTCATGATCAGTGAAGTCCATCCGTTCCTGGACGGAAACGGAAGGCTGGCGCGGATAATGATGAATGCAGAACTGGTGGCTGCCGGGGAATCTAAAATCATAATTCCCGCAGTTTTCAGGGAAGACTACCTTGGGTCACTTCGTCGCCTGACCCGACAGGGCGACACAGATACCTACATCCGGGTAATGGCCAAAGCGCACCTGTTCAGCGGGCAAATCTTCGGAGATGACCGGGACGAGATGGAAAATCACCTTCGGGACTGCAATGCATTCTCGGAACCAGAAGAAAACATTTTAAAAATCATTGAGCGGCTATGAAAAAGACCGATCAGCCACAGGAAAAAAAGAACGTATAGAGCCAGGAATGACAGTCAGAATCTCTGGCCTTCTGGCCATAGTATTCCTATCAACTACCCATCAGTCCTTAGTGTTTCCCACTGTCCGATAAAGTTAAGCGCTGCGACTCTGCGTCTTCGCGAGATCATTTTTATAATACTATTATTGCCGATTATATAATTTAGGTCTAAAGTGTTGATTTTACATAAAAGATGTTTCTCGCGAAGACGCTAAGACGCAAAAAATTGCAGATTAATTATTATATTTCATTTTAAATCAGGAACTTATAGTATTCGGATAACTCAATAAAATCCCGTACATACGGGACAGACTTGGTTAAAAAATTCCAGTTATGGTCCGGTTGAATGTTCAACGGCAAGAAAAAACACAATTGAGGAAAGATGAGAACTGAATTAAAAGTTTTTACAAAGCTGCTTTTCAATCATATTGGTCAGTAAGGGATTATGCACTCTGTTTATGTAAAATAAGGCACCGCATAACTTATTCAACGTGTTTTTGATATGAACCAAACTTTTGATTTGTCTAACAATACCATTTACAGGCAATATTAAAGTCCATTTTACATTCTTAAGTGAGCAGCAGCCTTACTATCATCCTTCTTCCATTATTTAAATGTCTCGTTAATAAATTATCTTTAAGCACACAGTAGTAATTTAACTTCGATGCGAACTGCTTTAGCATGCTTTCTTGGTTTTATATTATTTGGAACTGTCTATGCACAAACCTCAATGACGGATTCTTTAGTCGTCCATAAGTTTGAGCTTCATTCCAGGTCAAATCCTTCCAACCCACTCTTTGTACATACTGATAAAACCATTTATACTAATAATGAGACAGTTTGGTTTAGCGCCTATCTGATTGAGAGCGGTAAAACCTATTTGCATAGACATACCATCCTATCCCTTGCCATGGTCAGGGAAGATAACAGAGAGATTATCTTGCAGGATAAATATCTCATGAAGGATGGCCTCAGCTTTGGGAGTATGGGGCTGCCTGATTCCATTCCTCCCGGCAATTACATGTTCATTGCCTCAACAAACGTATTAGACAAGAACGGGCAGCCCCTGACTGTTTTTACTCAGCCCCTGACCATAAAAAGTATTGTCCTGAATAGTTTTAACGCTACTTTAAGTTTACTGGATAGCGTTGTGACAGGTGGTGCTGTCCGTTCAAAGCTTACCCTCACTCCGAAAGAACCTGATCCTAAATCAAAAATAAAACCCGGTATTACTTATAGCGTAGGTAAGGGAGAGAAACAAACTGTTGTGTTGAAGCAAAATGAAAGCACTTATATTATGACTATTCCTGCTTCACAAGTAAACCAGACTAATCCCATTCTACTTACCACCATTACCTATAATGAAGAAGTAGGGTACCTGAGCATAAAACTTCCGGAGCATACCGTAAGTGGAATGGATGTACAATTCTTCCCCGAAGGTGGAAATCTGGTAAATGGACTTACGGGTACCATTGCATGGGAAGCTAAAAACAGGCAGAATGTACCTATTGCATTGAAGGGTATTCTTTACAGAAACGATATCCCGCTTGATACCATCAGCACTAACAGCTATGGTATTGGTTCATTCAAGCTAAGACCTGATCATGAAGGCATTTATACTTTGAAAGTTTCTGCTAACAATTACCTTGAAAAAGACACAGTTTTTACTTTACCCAGAGCCCTGGAGGATGGAATAATATTGCAATTGAACAATGCGATTGTAAATGATACACTAAAGTTCAGTCTGTTTAGCAAATCGCCCAAAAACATAAAAGTATTGATACATAATTACCGCAAAGTTTTTGGTATTGCAGAGGTACAGGCCAAAGCTATAGGAACAAAAGTAATCATGGCTCTGCCTGAATTACCCAAAGGGATTGCAACCATAACCATTCTGGACGAGAACGGAAGGCCTTCAGCTGAACGTCTATTTTTTGCACATCATGACCAGAAAATAATAGGAGATATACAAACTGATAAAGCAGTCTATAAGAGGAAAGAGAAAGTTAATGTCAAACTGAAACTAACAGACCAGAACGGAAAACCGGTTCAGGGTATTATGTCTGCAGCTGTTGTGCAGGATAACCGGATCGAAAGCAGCAAGCAGCAGGATATTGAGAGTTATGTCTATTTAAACCATGATTTGGGAGGCTTGCCAAAGGATCCGGCAGGAAGGGGATTAGACAACAAAGATTACCTAGAAGATATTATGTTAGTTAAAGGCTGGAGAAGATTCACCTGGCAAAATCTGATTCAAACAGGGGCTAAAGATACCCTGGTTATACAAACCCCGAAAATGACCGGTAGAGTGACTTATAATAATAAGGATTTAAAAAAGCCAGTCCAGATCAGCCTGTTCAGGGATTCTCTCTTTGAATTGTTAACAACAGATACTGATGGATCTTTTATCATAAATGAAAACCAACTAGTGACTACAGAAGGCCGGAAGGTTTTGGCATCCGTAAATGAGAAAAACAAGACCGGCTTTGCAATTGAGACTGACAATCCGTTTAAAAATATTAATCAAAGGCTTTCAGATCAATTTGTTATACAAAATACTAATGTAGCTCCAGCTATTCAAAATAGCTCCGATCAGCAACTAAAAGGAATGGAAAGAATGATCGCTTTGCAGGAAGTAGTGGTTACTGGCAATAAAAATGACTATTCTTTGTATGGTATGAAAGGGGCAGGTCCAAATGCTTGTGGAGATTATGTGTGTAGCTTTGGTATTCTGAATTGTTCTAACCATGTTGGCGGCAGGGCACCTATAAAGGGAGAAAGATTTGGTAATGGATTTGTGTATTCAGGATGTATTTTAGATGAATCAAACGAAACTAAAACTATTTTTAAAATAAATCCTGTATTCACATCCAGGGAATTCTACGGAGTAAATACAGATTCGGCGGGTTTAATTGAAGCTCAGTTCATATCAACTCTTTTCTGGCAACCGGGCTTAATGAATAATGAGAAAGGAGAAACAGAGTTCAGTTTTATCACTGGTGATATCACCGGCAAATTCAGAATTATAATTCAAGGAGTAGGGATAGAAAATATGATTTTCGGTGAACAGAGTTTTACTGTAAAATAACAGTTCTCAAACAAATAATCGGCTAATCATGGTATCAGAAGGTCGGATATTTATTGGTCAGGAAAAAAGGTGCGCTATTTATAAATTTAATTATCTGTTTCCGGGAGATATCATGAGCAATAGATTTACACAATTTCTGCTAATTAAAATCCCTTCGCATTGGCTGGTGTAATCACAAGGTCCTTACTATAAAAATCTGTTGATCAGACTCATACACTATTTACTTCTGTACATCCCTGTCACTTCTAAGAATCTCCTGATACACCCTGTCCAGAACCTGCGCCCTGATATTCACCTTCGAAACCCCGAAAGTCTTTCCGTCATCCGGATATACCCGATTTGTCAGACAGATATACACCAGATTATAAACAGGATCGACCCATACATAGGTTCCTGTATAACCGCTGTGTCCGAATGCTTTTTCGGAAGGATAGCCTTTATTTGCATTCAGCTCCTTCTGTGTTACCCGCGCAAAACCATATCCCCGTTCACTGACCTTTGACTGATGGGAAGTAAACAGTTTGACAGTGCCGGCTTCAAAGTATTTCTGTCCCCCATACATTCCATTATTCAGCAGCATCTGAAAGTAGATAGCCAGGTCATTGGCGTTTGAAAATAATCCGGCATGTCCCTGAACACCTCCTGACATAGCCGCACCCGGGTCATTTACATATCCTTGTACAAGCATATCCCTGAACCAGTTATCATTTTCTGTGGTAGGCACAATTCTCGATTTTTCGAAGCGGTTCCGCGGCTGGTAGCCTGTTGAAAGCATACCAAGGGGAGTGTAGAACTCATTTGATACATAATCGTTCAGCCTGCTATGAGAAACCTGCTCGACAACTTCCTTCAGCATATACATGCTCACGTCGCTGTAAACAAATTTACCCCGGGTTCCCCCTGTTGATGCTAATGTAACCGGCCACATCACTTCATTAAAATAATTGGCTCTCAGAAAATAATTATCAGCTACCTTGGTGGGATGAGTGGATGATGAATCATTGCTCATTTCCCCGGGCTTTAACAATTCAAAGAACTTGATATAAGGGGTGTATCCGGCTTCATGCAGCAAGGCTTCTTTAATTTTAATATCACGCTTATCCGGAATATTCCTTGTTAAAGCAACATATCTGCTGATGGTATCCTCCAAACTTATCAGCTTTTTATCATAAAGACGCATAATAGCAGGTGTTGTGGCACTCACCTTGGTAACTGAAGCCATATCAAAAATATCATCTGCCTTGGTTGAAGCAGTTCCCTTGTAAGTATGTGATCCATATGCTTTGCTGAAGATCACCTTCCCGTCCTTAGCTACCAGAATCACAACTGCAGGGGCTGAATGTGCCGCAATACCGGCATTCACGATCGAATCTATTCCTCCTGCCAAACTGCCGTTTAATGAAACAGCGTCAGGTAATGAATACCCCAGCCGTATCTTTTGTATTGTATAGCCATAGCCTTTCTTAAAATGATAACCATAATCCGCATTCAGCTTATTTGCTGCAGAGGCTCCTCCAAACATCAGCTGGGCAGAAAATGAAGCCGCTGAGGCACTTTCATGCTTGTTCCAGATGATGGCTGATTTGAACTTAGCCAGGAGTTCCAGATTCTTGCCACTTCCGCTTAATATGATGATACTTTTCGTCTTACTTTCCACATCAGAAATAAATGCCAGGAGTTCCTTACTAAAACGGGTTTCTGCAGAAAGGTCAAAGACAATAAGATTATGAAGCTTAAGCTGGTCGTGCAATTTGTTAAACTCTTCGATGTTGCGAATGGTATCCGCATGAATACTTTCAACTGCCCAGTATTTATTTGCAATACTGTCGAAAACCGCGGTATGCGCAGAACCAAAATGCAGGCTTGCTATTTTAAGTCCTTTAAGATTCTTCAATGGAATTGTTCCTGATCCGTTCCTCAGAACAACAGCATGCTGTTCAGCTTCCCTTATCCCGGAAAGGCTGATCAGCTCCCTATCAACCTGCGAAAAAGCAGCGGTCTGAATAAATATGAAAAGAAGGCTTACTATTTTTCTCATGGTTTTAAACTAAAAAGGGGAACAAATGCTCCCCCTTCTTTTGAAAATTATATTGCCGGATCGGCAGGCGTATTCTTGTTATTGAGCCTTTCCTGATCAGGGTAGGGATAAAATATACGATTACGTTCTGTATTATTAGCAGGCGGCACCGG
Organism: Daejeonella rubra; assembly: GCF_900103545.1. Classification (GTDB taxonomy): domain Bacteria; phylum Bacteroidota; class Bacteroidia; order Sphingobacteriales; family Sphingobacteriaceae; genus Daejeonella; species Daejeonella rubra. Next base: position 131,967 of record NZ_FNHH01000008.1, on the reverse strand, counting down.
GCGGCCAAAGCGTCTGGTATCCTCCCATTTCAAACCGCTTAAATACAATTCAGTACAGCGCTGTTTGTAAACTTCAAGCAGCAGGTCATCTTTCGTAACTGCACCGGTATAAGCCGGAAGGCCAGCGTTTACACCATAAAGATCTCCACTGGTTTGTGTCCTCACTTCATTAATCAACTGCAATGCTGTTGTAAGTGAACCATTCAACCTTAATGTCGCTTCCGCCTTGATCAGTTTGATCTCATCAGTAAGATACAAGGGAATCGAAGTTGTTTGAGAAGCCGCGAAACCTGTAAGGATCACCACAGGATCTGTATTGATTATATCCCTTGGTGTTGTAAAGTAGAAACTATAACGCTTATCACCTGCTTCATATAAAGCTGCCGGTAATCCAAAATTATCTCTCGGACGGTAGGAGCGGGTCACATTATAAATTGTATAAAGCGGGTTAGGGCTGAGAGTGGTATAGCTGTATTTCGATGTTTTGCTCAGATCAACCAGGTTGGCATTTGTCAATGCCTTCTGGTTATCACCTGCCATTAAACTGATGCGGGCCTGGTACGCGTAAAGCGTATTTTTCAGGTCAAAGTCAGGACCGCTTACCAGATTGGTAAATGCTGCAGATGCAGGGTTTGTGGTGATAGTTGCAATTCCAAGGTCAAGCAGCCTGATAGCCTCTGCCATCACGGCAGCTCTTGGAACAAACTGTACCGGCTCTGTAGTACTGCTGTTAAGATTGGCCTGCTCAAAAGCAGCAGCCAAACTTGCTAAAGAAATGGCTTTGAACAAATAAGCCTGAGCCATGATACCGCTTAAAAGCGCTGGTTCAATATTAGCCACCTTGGGCGCATTCGCGATTATGTTTTCGCACATACCCATTTCACGCTGCATGGTCGACCAGTAACTTAAGATATTACCATTGGCAGTTGGCAGTGCCGTACCGCCCGCTTCAAGTTCCAGGGTGTTGGTAAATGTTGCTATTCCTTTTACCTCACGTGCGGTAACTGTAGGTGTAAGCATCACCTGGCTTAAGCCGGTAGTAGAATAGAATTGACGTAATCCTATGCTTAAGGCAATTACTCCCTCCCTGGTATTTAAAACCTGCTGATCTGTAGCAGAGTTCGGATTACTTTGATCTAACTCACACGATGAAGCGGTTAAGATCAGGATGGAGAGAAGAGATCTATATAAAATATTTGTTTTCATTTCTCTATTGTTTGTGTTTTAGTGGTAATGAAGCCTGCATAAACTATATTTTAAGTTAGCCTTCCTTTAACAGGATTTAAGTGCTAAACGGAGCAGGTTTCATGACGTTAATATGAATTCTTAAAATGTGTAATTTAAACCAAGGGCGATGGTTCTCGGTATCGGAACTTCCACAAAGTCGAAGCCGCGAACCGCAGTACTCTGACCCGCAGCATTTGTCTCAGGATCCCAGCCCTTATACTTGTCTATTGACATCAGGTTCCTTCCTGAAACCGTTATTCTCAAAGGATTATTATTCAGAAATTTAGCTCTCAGGTCATAAGAAGCAGATAATTCCCTGAATTTTAGATATGAACCGTCTTCAATCCAGTTCTCCATGATGCCGAATAATACGGCTGAAGTTCCCTTTGGAACTTCGCCTCTTAGTTCAGCCTCATATCCTTTCAGACCTCCGTAAAGATCTCTGTCACCAACCCGTCTTGTGAAGTTAAATACATCATTACCATAAGAAGCATCCCATTGCATTCTCAGGCTCAGGTTTTTTCCGATAGAAAACTCATTCGTAAATGATCCTGTCCATTTTGGATTTGGATCTCCGATAACACTGGTTTTTACTGAACCTGAAGGCTGCCCAGCTGTATTGCGGCCAGTCAATTCTCTTTGAGGGAAGCCGGCAGGTGTAAGCAGAAGTTCGCCGGAAGAAGTACGCGCAAAAGAGGTTGCATAAAATGCACCCAATGGATAACCATTCACCGCGGCAACCTGTCCAAATCCGCCAGGGAATGTAACCACTCCGCCAGGGATATCGGTCACTTCATTCTTATTTTTGGAGAATATAATGGTTGAATTCCATTTAAAATTTACAGTCTGAACAGGTACTCCTTTAAGCATCAGCTCAAATCCCTTATTCACCATATTTCCTATATTCTGAAACTGGGTAATATATCCGCTTGAAGGACGCAAAGTTACCGGCAGAAGCAAGTCTTGAACAGCTTTGTCATAATAGGAAACTTCAAGCCCTAACCGGTTTTTCAGGAAACTGACATCCATACCGAACTCCTTTTCTGTCTGACGTTCCGGCTTAATGTCCGGGTTACCGTATTGTGAAGGCGCCGACACTCCGGGAAGACCTGCCAGAGACACCGAATTATAATTACTAAAGCGGTCATAAGCACCGATAGCGGTCAGGTTACCTGATTGTCCGTAAGATGCCCTCAGTTTTAAACTTGGAATTGCTGAAGATATGGAAGAGTTCTTCCAAAATTCTTCTTCAGACAGGATATAAGCACCGCTGAACTTAGGGTATAACTGCCATCTGTTCGCCTCTCCAAATGATGATGAAACATCATTTCGGACAGCTCCGGTCAGATATAATTTGTTTTTTATTCCAAAGGTCTGCTGTATGTAAAATCCTAAAATATTAATGGTCGATTTGTAATCACTGGTCACAATAGAAGCGCCACTTGATGCAGCCTGACTTACAGGACTTAACTGGGTACCAGTGATTATGGCAGAATTAATGCGCTCCGACTGAGCAGTTGCTCCTGCTGAAGTTGTTGATTCTAACCAGGATCCCAGTTTGGAACGGTAAGCTACATTCAGGTCATTATTTAAAAGGGTGTTTATTCTGTCTCCTTTTCTGGCAAAACCTGCATTATGCTCAGGACTGGTATTACCAATAGGAATATAACCTGATCCCATTTGGGTTGAGTTGTCAAACCCTAATGTATAATTGATCGATAAATTCTTAAGCGGCTCAATATTTACCTGTAAATCGCTGATAAAACGACTGGTTTGCTGGCTGAAATCGAAACGGTTAACGGCTTCCAGCGGATTAGTGCGGCGAAGACCTGTAGGGGCAAGTGAAGGATATACTCCACTGCTTGGATCTGGATAAGGATTAATAAAGTTATTTCCGAATATAAAACCGGTCATCGCACCATAAGCCGAATTAATACCACCGTTAGGAATCTCATTACTTCCGCTGAAGGTATAGCTGGCACCCATACTTACCTTGATCACATCATTGAATCGCTGGTCAAGTCTTAAACGGGTCGTTGCTCTCTTGAAATCGGTATTCTTGATGATACCCTGGTTTCCTAAATATCCTCCGCTTAAATAATACTGAGTTTTATCTGATCCTCCCGAGACCGAAATATTATTTTCTGTACCATAAGCAGTGGTAAATATCTCATTCTGAAGATCATATCTCTGCACAGGAATTTGTGTTAGATCGGTAGCTGTAGTGTTTGCAAACCGAAAAGGGTATTCATTTGTTTCAACTTTCTTCCGCAGTGAATTTGTTCTGAACTGAGTTGAAAAGCTGACCACAGGTTTCCCTGATTTACCTTTTTTGGTGAAGATCTGGACTACCCCGTTACTTGCACGCGATCCGTATATTGCGGCACCCGCAGCGCCTTTAATAATTTCTATTCTATCAATATCCGCAGGGTTAATATCCACTAATCTGTTTTGAGAGTAGCCTCCCAGATCAAGCAGTTCGGCTGAACTATTATTCACAATAACACCATCCACAATATAAAGAGGATCACTGGATCCGGATATTGTACTGTTTCCGCGAAGACGCACACTGATACCGCCTGCAGGATTACCTGAGTTCTGAGAGATCTGTGCACCCGAAACTTTTCCGGCTAAAGCCTGATCGATCGAGGTTGCCGCACCGCCTTCAAGCTCCTTTGCAGAAACAGTAGAAATAGCATTCCCTAACTGCTTTTTGCTCGTTGCAACCGAAGTACCTGTAACAACTACCTCATCCAGGTTAAGCGCATCTTCAGAAAGCTCAACATTTAGGGTTAAGCTGCTCTGGTTTAAAAGAATAGTTCTGGTAACAGGCTTATAACCAGTATAACTGATCAGAATTGGATAAGTACCTTCGTTGACATTTAAAACAAGGGTGTACGCTCCGTTAATGTCGGTAGATGTTCCCTGGGTAGTTCCCGTTAATTTTACTACAGCCCCTGGAAGAGGTTCCTTATTCCGGGCATCGGTGATGACACCTTTAATGGTATACCTCGGATTTTGAGCCATGGCCAGCTGGCCATAACACATCATAGCCAGCACAGCAAAAATATACCGGCGATTCATAAAAGTTTGTAACACTTTTTTCATATTGGTTATTTATATATTGGTTAATTATTCACTCGTTAATTATTCAGGAAAACTGATCTTGCCCATCGATATGGAAGGCACACCGGGATGATCGCCATATGAGGTCTTCCCTCCGGCCACAGCTTCATTTGCCAGGACAGCAAATAGCACAGCCTCTTTAGAATCAGGGTCAATACCCAAATCTGAGGTCAGTTTTAGTTTGAGGCCAAAATGATCCTCAACATACTTTACAAGAAGCGGGTTGTACATCCCTCCTCCGCTTAAATAAATTTCAAATGCTCCCTTGCCTGTTACACACTCAGAAATTGCCATAATGATCCCTCTTGCCGAGAAAGCCGCCAGAGTTGCCATGACATCTTCATTCGAAGCGTTTTCAATGCCGCATTTCAAAAGGGCATTGTTCAGGTAGCTTAAACTGAAAAGCTCCGGCCCTGTAGTTTTAGGGAAGCCAGCTTTATAAAAGGGATGATCAAGCAGGGCTTCCAACAACTGCTCATTTGCCTTACCTGCTGAAGCTATTTCTGCATTTTTATCATAATATTTACCTGGATATTTTAACTGGATAAACTGGTCCATCAGGGTATTCCCAGGACCAACATCGGATGAGAAAAAACCCGTTGAATGTCCGGATGGCAGAAAAGTAAAATTCGCAATACCCCCGATATTTAACATGATCCTGTTTTCATCCTGGCTGGAAAAGATCAGGTAATCACCATACACTGCTAATGGAGCTCCTTCACCTCCTACTGCAACATGCTTCTGCCTGAAATCACTTATAGTTATTATCCCGGTTTTCACAGCAAGATGATCGCCATCCCCGATCTGAAGGGTAGCATTTGAAAATTTGGCGATCCCATGCTGGTGCTTTGGAGCATGATAAATAGTTTGTCCATGGCTAGCGATAAGGTCGATCTCTGTTGCAGCTATACCCCATTCCTTCAAACACTCCAGAACCAGTTCAGCATAATAGCTGCCAATAAAATCGTTTAATAATGTTACCTGTTCAAGGTTTGCAATTTTTTTTGCGAAAACAGCTTTGAGTTCCTCCTTAAAATCAGATTTGTATTCCTTCGTAGTAAATTTCCTAACCTTAACACTGGTTGCCAATCCGCTGCCCTGGAATTCACACAAAGCGATATCCAAACCGTCAAAAGAGGTCCCCGACATTAATCCTATGATATTCCTTACCGGCTTACCGCCAATCTTATAAATGGCTTCAATATTGTTATTCATGCAATTAAACTGACTATTAACTATTTACCCCAAAAACAGCAGCACATATTTCTCTCCTGATCAACAGGATAAAGAGCCTCATAAATCTAATAATAAAAATAATTTTATTTGCGGTTTTTAAATTAAATCCTGCAAAAACCTGCAATGTTGTTCCGGAGCTATATTTGGGTTTTCATCTATGGAAAATCGCAGGAACAAGCATGAATGGTAGTATTGGCTTTTTAAGAAAAGAGATAGAAATCTGGCAGAAGACGCTTTAGCATAGATTCAGCCAGCCTTTACGGGGGATCCACCTTCAAAATACCTTTTTCTTCATCAATCTCAGGGATCAGACCATCATTCAGGGGAATCATGATCTCTTGATATTGATAGGGAACTACTCCAATGAACTGCTACGGATATTCATGAATTTCGATGATCGCTCTCGCAACCGCACAGTGTATTCCTTTTCAGTTACTCCCCCAGATACAGATCGATCAGCCCCTCGGGAAGGTCTACTTTAAGGATCCCATTTTCCTCATCGATCTCAACAATAAGATCATCATTCAGGGGAAACATGATCTCTTTAAATTTATAGGAAACAACAGCCACAAATTGCTGTGGATACTCATGAATTTCGATGATCTCACCCAGTTCACCCGCGGTTTCATCATGAACGATAAAACCTTTAAGATCGGTGATCAGGAATTCATCATCCTCCCTGACAGGCTTTAAATTATTTGGTAAGTAAAGCTTTTTCCGGATGAGAGCTTGAGCCTTTTCAATGGTATCAATATCATCGAAATAAAAATTGCCTGTCTGGTTATTTTGTAATTTATAGGTAGAAATGAAGAAGGGTACCAGCTTGCCATTGATCTCGGCAAAAACTGAATCAAGCGGAAGATCAGCAGGATCCTCATATTCAAAATAAACCTGTACCTCACCCTTTAAACCCTTGGTTTTAGTGATATAGCCTATATAAAAACAATCCTCAATCTTCATAGCGGTAAAACAGGAACGTCATTGCTGATGCACCTTTTTGGGTTTTCAATAAAGAAAACACATCGGTAAACATCTGCAATGACGTTATTTATTTTAATGATTTAACAGAAACTATACTGCCTTTTCGTCAGATGGAGCCTCTTCAGATGCTTCAGCAGCAGGTGCTTCTTCAGCGGCAGCTACTTCTGCAACTGGTGCTGCTTCTTCAACTACTGGTGCTGCTTCTTCAACTACCGGAGCTGCTTCAACTTCAGCTACTGGTGATTCTTCAACTTCTTCTGCAGGAGGAGTATTTTTGGCAATAATTGCAGCCGCCATTTCTTCCTTCTTCTTAGCTTCAGCTATTAAAGTAGCTTTCTTAATTTCTTCTTTAGATTTAGTCAGACTGTCTTTTTTACCTTCAATCTTACCAGCTTTTCCTTCTAACCACTGAGCAAACTTTGCTTCAGCTTGTTCTTCAGTTAAAGCGCCTTTTTTAACACCACCTTCAAGATGTTTCTTGTATAAAATACCTTTGTATGAAAGTATTGCACGACAAGTATCTGTAGGCTGAGCTCCTTTGTTAACCCAATCCAATGCTTTTTCGAAATTGATTTCAATTGTAGCCGGATTTGTGTTTGGATTGTAAGAACCTAATCTTTCGATGAATTTACCATCTCTTGGAGCACGAGCGTCTGCTACCACTACGTGATAAAAAGGTTTTCCCTTTTTACCGAATCTTTGCAATCTGATTTTAGTTGCCATTTTTCAAGTTTTATGTATTCAACATATTCCCGGAGTCTATTCTGCGGGGTTGCAAAGATATAAAAAAATAACATTTAAAAAATGGAATTCCCTATTTTTGAGACATGTCTGAAAGAAAACCCCGAATTGCAGTGGATATGGACGAAGTTATTGCCGATCCGCTATCTAAATTTATAAGTCTCTACAACCGTGATTACGGTATTCCCCTTGATCTTCAAATACTTCCCGGAAACGAGATGTACCACCATGTTCCAGAAAATATTAAAATGAAATTATGGGATTACATCAATGAAAAAGGCTTTTTCAGAGATCTGGCAGTACTGCCCGACAGCGTGGAAGTACTAAAACAGCTTCAGGAAAAGTATGATATTTTCATTGTTTCTGCTGCGATGGAATTCCCGAATTCACTACAGGATAAGTATGAATGGCTGGCTGAACATTTTCCGTTCATCGGATGGCAAAATATTATCTTTTGCGGACACAAGATCGTAAATGTTGACATTCTGATTGATGACCGCATCAAAAATTTTGTAGATTTTGACGGAAGAAAGCTGCTCTTCTCATCTCCTCATAACATGTTATTGACCGGATACGAACGGGTAAATAATTGGAAAGAGGTGGGGGAGAAATTATTATAATGAAGCACTTCATTGCACAGCACCTCACCGGATCAAGTCCGGTGTGACTAAATGCAATATATTTTAAATTAAAGCTAACATTTCATGTATTTTAACATCTAAAAATAAAAAAGCGATGATAGCAGTTACTACAAACGAACTTGAAGGAAAAAAAATAGTTAAGTACATCGGAATTGTGACCGGTGAAGCCATTATTGGTGCAAACATTGTCAAAGATTTCTTTGCAGGGATCAGAGATATCGTTGGCGGAAGATCCGGATCTTACGAAGAGGGATTGCGTGAAGCAAAAGATATTGCTCTGCGTGAAATGCAAGAGCAGGCAGCTCGTTTAGGAGCAAATGCGGTTATTGGCGTTGACCTTGATTATGAAACCCTTGGAAGTAATGGCAGCATGCTGATGGTTAGTGCATCGGGTACGGCGGTAATTATTGAAGATCGCACCGCACCGGATCAAGTCCGGTGAGACATTCATTGTAAAATAAAGCAAATTCTGTTATTACGGATCAAGCCCGGTGTGACGGTAATAGCGGTATGATGATATTACGTGTCAGTCCGGACTTGATCCGGACTCAATATAATCAATCAGCGAGTGGATCACCTTAATGTGAATCTCCTGTGCCCTGTCGGCATACTCTGATTTGGGCGCGCGAATCTCTACATCACAAAGCCCGGCCATACGGCCACCATCTTTACCGGTTAAACCGATCACTTTCATTCCCTTATTTCTTGCGGCCTCAATAGCTTTCAAAACATTTTCAGAGTTACCGCTAGTGCTGATTGCAAAAAGCACATCGCCTTTTCGTCCGATAGCCTCAACCATTCTTGAAAAAACAAAAGCATACCCATAATCATTTGCCACACAACTAAGATGTGAAGGATCAGAAATTGCGATGGCAGGATATGCAGGCCTGTCGTTTCTGTACCTGCCCGATAGTTCTTCCGCGAAATGCATGGCATCACTCATGGAACCACCATTGCCACATGAAATAACCTGGCCTCCCGACTTAATAGCATCCACTAAGATCTTTCCTGCTGATTCAATAGTGCTGAAATTGTCGGGATCAGAAATGAATTTATCCAGTACTTCTCTGGCTTCAATAAAATGTTGTTTAATTCTATCCATCAGGGATTCACAAATTTATAAACAGCTCCTTTTGTTCCTTTTGGGCCCACATCCTGGTTGGTTAGGACATACAGCTCGGCCTCATTATCCTCAGCAAATCCCAGGATCTTTAAGTCGCCCGTTGGTTTGCCTGTAAGTTCAATATTCCCGCGGGTCCATGTTTGACCTTTCTGCTCCAGAAAGAACAGCGGACCAGTCCAGTCTCCAAAAATATATTTTCCTGAAAGTTCCTTTATTGCCGCTCCATTATAAATATATCCCCCGGTTATGCTGATACCCAGTTCATGCTCATATTCATTGATTGGCAATTTAAGTCCCTCCGTTTTACAATCTGCTTCCGGATCAAAACAATGAGTGGCTTCCATGATCTTCCAGCCATAATTCCCGCCCTTTTCGATGATATTAACCTCTTCAAACTTATTTTGACCAACATCAGCTGCAAAAAGCTGCCCTGTTTTTCTGTCGAAGGAGAATCTCCAGGGATTACGCAAACCATAAGCCCAGATCTCTGGTTTTGCCTGTTTTCCAACAAAAGGATTATCCTGAGGAATCTTATACGAACTGTCTGAATTTACATCGATCCTTAGAATCTTTCCCAGCAAAGTGTTCATATTCTGTCCGTTACCAGATTCTCCATGTTTATCACCTGCACCACCACCATCACCCAGTCCGATGTATAAATAACCATCCGGACCGAATTTAAGATCCCCGCCATTATGATTGCTTTCTGGCTGATGAATGGTCAATAAGACTCTTTCTGATGCGGCATCTGCTTTAAAGGGGTCTGAAGATGTACTAAATTCAGAAACTACCGACTGATGATCACTTCCGGCTTCAGAGGCGGGAGCACTATAATAAACATAGAATTTTTTATTGCTGGCGTATTCAGGGTGAAGAGCAATACCCAATAGACCTCGTTCATCATAAGCACCGCTCAATTTGACAAGCTTATTCTGCAAATCAAGAAATGGTACCTGGAGGAGATCCTTGTCTTTCAGAACCCTGATCTGTCCGGTTTGTTCACCTATGAGCATTGTTCCATCCGGAGTAAATGCTGCAGTAACCGGGGAATGAAGCCCATCAGCAATTTTCTGGATCTTAAGTGAAAGAGCTGGCCCATCTGCCTTTTTAGGCGATGGTGCTGAACATCCCATTCCTAATACAAAAACCATGTAAATCAGGAAATTGAACTTCTTCATAGACTTCATATTAAAGTTAAATTAAGAATTAATTAAATTTAATCCTGATGTTCAAGTATTAAAACCCGGTGCTCAAAAATGCAGAAATTAGCAATTTCTCAATTATAGAGATAAAATATCAACGATCTTTAAAAGCTCTGAATTCACATCCTTGTTATGTTTGATAGCGCTGCTAAATGGAGTGAAATGTATCTTTTGATTCACGATTCCAATCATTTCACAGGTTCTTCCTTCCATCAGGGATTCAACGGCTGCTACACCTAACCTGCTCGCCAACACCCTGTCCATACAAGATGGGGGCCCACCTCTTTGAATATGACCTAAAATAGAAACTCTGGTATCAATACCCGGAAACTTATCTTTTACAACTTTCGCTATTTCAAAAGCACCGCCGGCATCATCACCTTCAGCAACAATGATGATCTTGGAAGATTTATCCTTCCTGCTTATTCCCAATCGATGGATCAATGCACTCACATCCGTCTTTGTTTCCGGGATTAAAATTGCCTCAGCACCGGAACCGATCCCGCTTCTTAAGGCAATCAAACCAGAATCTCTTCCCATAACCTCAACAATAAAAAGACGGTCATGCGACTCAGCGGTATCGCGTATCTTATCTACCGCATCGATAACGGTATTAATAGCAGTATCATAGCCAATAGTAAAGTCGGTACCCATCAGATCATTATCAATGGTTCCGGGAAGTCCTATAACAGGAATATTAAACTCTTCATGAAAAATATTGGCTCCTGTAAACGTACCATCACCACCAATAGCAACAATGGCATCTATTCCGTTTTTCTTTATCTGCTCGTAAGCCTTAACCCTGCCTTCTTTTGTACGGAACTCATCACTTCTGGCTGTTTTCAATACTGTTCCACCACGCTGAATGATGTTGGCAACTGATTTTCTTTCCATCGGTTTAAATTCACCACTGATCATTCCATCATATCCACGCAAAATACCTGTAACGTTCAGATCATAATACAATCCGGTTCTGACAACCGCACGAATTGCTGCATTCATCCCTGGCGAATCACCTCCGGATGTAAAAACTCCAATATTTTTAATGTTTGCTTTGTTCATTTTATTATTTTTTTCCAAAAGCGATCTTGCCGCTCTCTAAAAATTTTGTGTAATTATTTACATCAAGGTTAAAAGCCTGTGGCGGAACTAACACATTTCCGTCATGATCGGCAATCACATAATATGGCTGTGAGTTGGTCCCGAATTTAGAGGCCTGAAAATCACTCCACTTTTGTCCTATAGAATTAACTTTTTTTCCACTGAAAGCTGATTCGTACTTCTCTTCCTGACTTAGCTCTGTTTTATCATCAACATACAAAGATATCAAAACATAATCTTCGCGAAGACGACGCAAAACTTCTTTATCCGGCCATACACTAGCCTCCATTTTACGGCAATTAGTACAACTCCAGCCAGTAAAGTCGATTAATATGGGCTTATTTACGGTTTTGGCATAGGCAAGGCCCTGCTCATAATCATAAAATGCATCCAGACCATGTGGTGCATGGAATAATCCGGCATATTTCTTTCCGGATGTTTCTGCCTTCGCTGTAGTAGTCCCGGTATTCGAATAAAGATCGAAATCCTGAGTCGACTGCGGAGGAAGCCATGCACTAATTCCTTTCAATGGTGCCCCCCATAAACCAGGAACCATATAAATGGTGAATCCCAGAATAAACATGGCGAAGAATAACCTCGGCAATGAAAGAAAGTTTATTTCAGAATCATGAGATAAACGAATCTTACCAAGCAAATAAAGTGCCCACATTCCAAAAACAACGATCCAGATTATCAGAAATACATCTCTGTTGAAAATACCCCAATGATAAGCAAGGTCAACATTCGATAAAAACTTAAAAGCAAGCGCAATCTCCAGAAAACCGAGGGATACCTTCACGGTGTTTAACCAGCCACCTGATTTAGGCATCTCTTTTAACCAGGATGGGAATATTGCAAACAGGGTAAAAGGAATTGCCAATGCAGAGGAAAATCCAAGCATTCCGATCGCAGGGCCAAGGTAGGAGCCTTTTGAAACAGCATCTACTAGGAGTGTGCCGATGATCGGACCTGTACAAGAAAAAGAAACAAGGGCTAGCGTAAAGGCCATAAAAAACAAGCCCATAAAGCCGCTTTGATTCGACTTTTCATCCATTTTATTGACCAGAGAAGAAGGAAGGGTAATCTCAAATGCTCCGAGAAAGGAAATTCCAAAAATGATAAGAGCAACAAAGAATAAAAGATTAAATGTAGCACTGCTGGCAGCTTCATTCAAGGCAGAAGCACCGAAGATCAGGGTAATTAATAATCCCAGGGCAACATAAATAATTATAATTGAGAGCCCATATATGATGGCACTTCTAATTCCCTTTGCCCTTGAACCGGATTGTTTGGTGAAAAAAGATACCGTCATTGGGATCATCGGGTAAATACATGGCATAAAAAATGCCGCAAGACCACCAATAAAACCGGCAATGAAAATAGCCCATAAAGAACTTTCAGCAGCTGTTTTTTCTGAAACTAAAGCTGGAACAGCCGGACTAATATCCTTGCTGGAGGCTGTATCTTCCACCAGCGGCGCCAAAGAAGAACTGTCAGGAGCAACACTCTCTGAAGCTATCCCAACACCGGGACCTGCATTAAGGGGAATCTGAAATTCAACTTCAGCAGGAGGCAGGCAACGCTGATCGTCACAAACCATAAATTCAAGTACTCCTGAAACAGTTGTTACAGGTTTATTTAGGCTGATACGCTGTTTAAAAACTACCTGATCTTTATGCCAGGCTATTTCCATGTTGAAATTCTTATCAAAAGCAGTTACAGGCTTTGGGCTTTCAGAAACTTTACCAATAAGCTTGTAGGCAGAGGATGGGCTGAATTTAAAGGAGGTTGGAATTGGTCCGCCTTCTTCAATAAACTGAGAATAAAGATGCCATCCTTTATCAATTTTCGCTGTAATGATCAGATCAAATTCTTTATCATTAATTTTTTCAGATGAATAAGACCATTTTACAGGGTCGAATATTTTGGCATTAGGATCAGGAAACTGAGCCTGAGCAGCAAAGTAAAAAAACAGTAATACTATTCCCAAAAGTTTCTTCATGTTCATATTAATTTAAAAACTCAATTTCCTTATTATTAAAAATTCTTGTCTCATCTTCTGTTTCCAGAATGAGCTGTCCAATTTCAGTAATACCTATAATCTTTCCGCTTTGAATCTTTCCATCAAATTTGAAAGGAGCCCATTCGTCTCTAAGATATAGCTGATGCTGATATTCTTCATTGATCTTTATAAATGATCCCGCCTTTAGCTGGAGATATCTGGCTTCAACAGAACTGCAAATTTCGCCTAATAATCCAATTAAGTGGTAATCCTGATGTAATTCTTGTTTCAGTGAAGTAATATTTTTAAGATTTGCCGGAAAATCCACCTGATTCACATTCAGGCCTATCCCAATTATGGCATGCCTTATCTTATTACCCTGAACAATATTTTCAATCAGCATTCCACCAACTTTTTTATTACTGATATAAAGATCATTGGGCCATTTTATGAAAGCACTATGAGGGAAGTATTTTTTCAAAACATCATTTAAAGCTATGCTGATTGCTTTATTGAGTTCAAACTGCCTATCAACCGGAAGAAAAAATGGGTTTAACAGGATGCTAAATGTAAGATTCTTGCCAGGCTCACTTTGCCATGAATTTTCAGCCTGGCCTCTTCCGGCAAATTGCTTCTCTGCCAATATAACAGTACCATCCAATAATGGCGTAGATTTTGACACAGCATCCTTAAGAAAGGTATTTGTTGAGTCTACCTCATTTAACGTAATTAGATTGTGACCAACAAATAGTCCTGAAAAAGTATTATTTTGCAATGAAGATTTGCTTTATATAATTTATCAAAACTAAATTTTTTTAATGGTAAAAAATAAAAATGCTCAAGAATCAACCTCCATCTCTGAATTTGTTGTTCATGGGATACAGGAGAAAAAAGGAAACGAAATTGTACGTCTTGACTTAAGAAATATTCACAGCTCGGTTGCCGATTACTTTGTAGTTTGCCATGCTGAGTCATCCACCCAAATAAAGGCTATTGCCCAAAGTGTTGAAGAGGAAGTTTTTAAAGCCCTTAAACTTGAACCCTGGAGAAAAGAAGGATATCAGCAAGCCGATTGGATCATTCTTGATTATGTCGATGTTGTAGTTCATATTTTCAAAACTGACAAGCGGGAGTATTACGGAATTGAAGATCTTTGGGGAGATGCAGAAATGCAATCATATAAAAGTGCATAAACCTTTTTAGGTTAATGTTCGTTAACATCTAAATACATATTGCGATAAAATGAAAGAAAGTAACTCTGATACGAAAAAACCTATAAAAAAAATTCCAGGAAAGAAGATCGTACCTAAACCGCCTAAGTTTAATATTATGTGGCTATACGCCGTCATCATATTGGGCTTATTCGTTGTTCAGTACATGTTCAGCGGAAATAATGCAAAAACGATCAGCTATCAGAAGTTCGAATCTGAAATGCTGAAGACCGGCGACGTTGAAAAGCTTGTGGCATATAAGAATGGCGATCTTTATAACATAGATGTTTACATCAAGAAAGATCGTTTAGATCAAAAAAAATACGAAGACGTTAAATCAAAGAGTAGTTTCAATGCTTCACCCACAGGTCCTCAGTATACTTTTACTGCAGCAACCTACGAAAGTTTTGAAACTAAATTCATCGAAGCTCAGAAAGATCTTCCGGCTGACCAGCGTACACCAATAGTAACAGAATCAAGAGAAAGTCCATGGGCAGGTTGGTTCATGTCATTTATTTTACCTGTGCTTCTGCTTGTTGGTTTCTGGGTATTTATTATGAAACGTATGGGCGGTGGCGCCGGTGGTGGCGGTGGTGGTCAGATATTCAATATCGGAAAATCCAAGGCTACACTATTCGATAAAGAATCTCAGGTAACTATCACATTCAATGATGTTGCCGGACTTGAAGAGGCAAAACAGGAGGTGATGGAGATCGTAGATTTTCTAAAAAATCCTAAAAAATATACCAATCTGGGAGGTAAGATCCCTAAAGGTGCCCTTCTGATCGGTGCACCGGGTACCGGTAAAACCCTGATGGCAAAAGCAGTAGCAGGTGAAGCTCAGGTTCCATTCTTCTCGCTTTCAGGTTCAGACTTTGTTGAAATGTTTGTTGGTGTTGGTGCATCACGTGTTCGGGATCTCTTCAAACAAGCGAAAGAAAAAGCTCCGTGTATCATATTTATTGATGAGATAGATGCCATTGGACGGGCCCGCGGAAAAAACAATATTGTTGGTGGAAATGATGAAAGAGAAAATACACTGAACCAGTTACTGGTTGAGATGGATGGTTTTGGAACAGACTCCGGAATTATTATTCTGGCAGCGACAAACAGACCGGATGTATTGGATACAGCTTTACTTCGTCCGGGACGATTTGACCGTCAGATATCCATTGATAAGCCGGATCTGGTTGGCCGTGAGCAGATATTTAAAGTTCACTTAAAACCTTTAAAGCTTGCTGAAGGTGTAGATGCGAAGAAATTATCCGCACAAACCCCTGGTTTTGCAGGTGCTGAAATTGCGAATGTTTGTAATGAGGCAGCCCTGATCGCCGCCCGTCGTAATAAGGAAGCTGTAGATATGCAGGATTTCCAGGATGCAGTGGATCGTGTGATCGGCGGATTAGAGAAAAAGAATAAGATCATATCTCCGGAAGAAAAAAGAATTGTAGCTTATCATGAGGCGGGTCACGCAATTGCGGGATGGTTCCTTGAGCATGCTGATCCATTGGTGAAGGTTTCGATCGTTCCACGTGGTGTTGCAGCACTTGGATATGCGCAGTATCTGCCAAAAGAACAGTTCTTATACACCACAGAACAATTGATTGACGGTATGTGCATGACATTGGGTGGCCGTGTAGCCGAAGACCTTGTGTTCAATAAAATATCGACTGGTGCCCAGAATGACCTGGAGCGTATTACAAAATTATCCTATGCCATGGTTACTATCTATGGTATGAACGATAAGGTAGGTAATGTTTCCTTCAATGATACACAAGGTGAATACCAGTTCAATAAGCCGTATTCGGAAAAAACATCCGAAATGATTGACATTGAAGTTCGTAATCAGATTGATAAAGCCTATCAGCGTACCAAGCAGTTACTTACTGATAAACGTGACGGACTGG
The DNA here is from genome assembly GCF_900103545.1 of Daejeonella rubra. Taxonomy (GTDB): domain Bacteria; phylum Bacteroidota; class Bacteroidia; order Sphingobacteriales; family Sphingobacteriaceae; genus Daejeonella; species Daejeonella rubra. The sequence goes on along the minus strand of NZ_FNHH01000008.1, from coordinate 115,469 downwards.
AAAAACTGGCTGAAAAACTGCTTGAAAAAGAGATCCTTTTCCAATCAGATCTTGAGGAAATATTAGGAAAACGTCCGTTTGACAATCGTACAACGTATGATGAATTTGTTAACGGAATTGAACCTAAAGTTGAAAAGGAGCCAATAGAGCATGAAGGCATGGTAGATCATAACATCGATCTTCCTGAAAACAGATCAACACAGGATTAAAATAAATCATTCTATGATCAGGAAATCTGAATATATAAATATGTTCAGATTTCCTGATTTAAAATACCGGTGTTCATGAAAGAAACAACTTCTAGAGAAAAGATGTTGAAGAAGATCCGAAAGGCTCTGCTTGAAAAACGCGATAACCCCTATCCTAATTTAGAAGACACCTCTCTTTACGAAGAATATTCCGGCCATCTGGATGTTCTTTTTGCCGGACAATTAAGTGCTGTTTCAGGAAATTTTGTTTTCTGCGAAGATGAAATTCAGCTCATCGAAAATCTGCTACATCTTGCTGAAGAAAAAAGCTGGCGCAAGATCTATGCATGGGAGCCAAGGTTACAGTCGATGTTAAGCACCTATGAATTTCCATTTTACAGCACTGACACTGATTTTTTAAGTGCGGATGTAGGTATCACCTTATGCGAATCACTGATTGCCCGCAATGGTAGTGTACTGATCTCCAATGGAACAGAGGCTGGAAGAAGATTAAGTATATTCCCCCATATACACATCGTAATTGCCTATACTTCACAATTAGTCCTCGATCTGAAAGATGGATTTAAACTTTTGAAGGATAAATATCCTGAAAGCCTGCCAAGTATGGTATCAAATATAACCGGCCCGAGCCGCACTGCAGATATAGAAAAAACACTTGTATTAGGTGCTCACGGACCTAAAGAGCTTTATGTCTTTTTGCTGGAGGATTGATAAATAAACAATAAATCTCAATTCTGATATCTCCCAACTATTTCGAATCGACTGAATTTATAAGCAAAACCGGATTTTCAGGTTTTTCGGATCAGATGTTACTGATCATTTTAACCTTAAGGTCATAGGAGCCATTAACGTGTATACTTATTGATATACTCTGTGCAATGAAACCCGGGGAAATTATATCCAAAAGAAATTTTCCAGGGGGGAGTCCATTTAAACTAACCTTTCCACAAGGACCACATACTGCTGTTTTTCCAACACTATCAATACTAATCAATGCATTGCTTACAGGACGTCCGCTTTCAGAATGGACAACAGATAGGTTTAAATTACCAATTATTTGTTTTTCTGACGCAGCGAAAGCCTGAACATTATCAACAATAGTACTGGAATACACTAACTCTTCCTGAAGGACTAATGTATCAGAATCACGATTTAAATCTTTCATTTATAATAATTTTGCCGAATTAAAAATTTCAAGATGTTCTTCAAAGATAGGATATAGGATATCAAACATACATAATTATGAATTAGGTCTTGTAATTTTGATACTTAAAAAATTAAGTATTTTTGTTATAATTAAAAAAATAATCCCTTTTATGAGATCAATTTTAATTTAATTATAAAGAACAGTCCTGAATTATTTAGAGATGCAATATTTTAATTTAAAAAGAATATGTACCTTTAATACAATAAACCAATATAGTATTCAGTATAATTTCTTTTAATGAGCACTAGAATCAAGTCTATAATCGTTGGGACGGGTAGTTTTGTACCTGTTAATATCATTTCAAACAATGACTTTTTAGAACATCGTTTTTACGAAAAAAATGGAGAACCCATTTTACGTGAGAATTCTGAGGTGATCCAGAAATTTCAGGACATCACAGAAATCGAGGAGCGCCGTTATGCAAATAAAGAGCATATGGCTTCTGATCTGGGCTATTTTGCCGCCTTAAATGCCATTGAAAGTTCAGGAATTGATCCGGAAACATTAGATTATATCATTGTTGCACACAACTTTGGTGACATAGCACCTGGAAGTACCCGGGTGGATGTATTGCCAACCCTTGGATCAAGGATCAAGCATAAACTGGGAATAAAAAACCCTGATTGTGTGGCCTACGATCTTCCCTTCGGTTGTCCCGGATGGCTGCAGGGAATGATACAAGCTGATTATTATATCCGATCTGGTGATGCTAAGCGCGTATTAATTATTGGTACAGAAACCTTATCCAGGGTTACTGACCCTCATGACAGAGACAGTATGATCTATGCCGACGGTTCAGGTGCAACCATCCTGGAAGGAAAAATTACAGACAATGAAGGGATATTAGCACATAAAACACAAACTCATACCTCAGCTGAGGCCTATTATCTGTATTCAGGTGGCTCAAGCAACCCTGATCTTATAACAGATGACCAATTCATCAAAATGGATGGTCGGAAAATTTATGAATATGCCTTAAAGAATGTCCCTCTGGTTATTCAGCAAACTCTTGACAAATCGGGTACAGATGTGCGGGATGTCAAAAAAGTATTGGTTCATCAGGCAAACGGAAAAATGGACGAGGCTATTCTTAAAAGGCTGTTCAAAATGAATGGAATTACGGATGCACCTATGGATGTGATGCCAATGACCATTGCAAATTTCGGCAATAGCTCGGTAGCAACCGTCCCGACATTATTGGATATGATCTTAAAAAACAAACTAGATGGGCATCAGATCAACAAAGGAGATACTGTTGTATTTACATCGGTAGGTTCGGGGATGAACATAAACTCAATGGTTTATCGTTTTTAAGCAAAGTTTTTTTCGCTTTAAACTTTAGGCTCTTAAAGCCTTTAGCTTAATCCCCCACACGCTTTAATCCTTCTTTCGCCCTATTCTCAATACTGTTTTCATAATCATGATCCTTCATGTTTATTGCAACATTATAGAACTGCTTTGCGCGAATTTTATTCTTATTCATTTCATATATCATTCCACTTCTGAGAGCCGAATTGGAGGCAAAGTAATAAGGTTCATTTTTACCAAGATCAATTGCTTTCTGATAATATTTCAATGCCAACTCATTTTTAGAAGTCAGATCATATATACGTCCCATCCGGTAATTAAACTCGATCTTATACATTAGATTTTTGAAATCATTAGTTGTTTTACCTGATAACTGAGACATAGCCCTTTCATAATTCCCGCCATCAGACAACAATCTGGCTTTAAGCAAACCAATATCTGGAATGCCGTAGTTTACTTCCCTCATTGCCTGTTTATCTCTTCCACTAAATTCATAGCCTTTTTGCTTTACTTCTTCAACATAATATTGATACGCTTTCGCATTACCCCTGATCAATTCCAGCCATGCCAGCTGCAAATAAGTATCCTTGATCAGATTTACTCCCTTATAGCCTTTTAGATAAGTATTAAAACTAAGCGCCGCGGTCGGATCAAGGTTCTGCATTTTTGCTATCCCACTCAAATAGTCAAGATAAGGATATGACGGATAAACCGGTCCGGATGGCTTTTTATTCAGTTCCACCAATGAATTTCTTGTATTACCCATCTTAACTCCTGCATATGCCCTGATATAGGTCCTCAATAAGCTTTCGCGATCCATATCCTCCGTATTCTTCATGATCTTACTATAGTTTGCAGGATCAGGTACAATATCCGTTTGAATAATAGAATAGTAAAAAACAGTCTCATCGTAAAAATGAGCATAGGATGAACCTGGCAGTTTTTCAATAAGGCTTTCCATCATCCTGATCCCTGTTTTGGTATCTCCACGAATTCCGAATGCAGACAAAGCCTTTCTCATACCATCGGGAATTGAGCCCAAAACAGCATTGATCATTCCAAGATTTTTTTGATTTGGAAGAAATTCGGGGAATTTTTTTGCATTTTCTTGTAATTGGCTATAAGCTCTGTTGACTTCTATTGATGCTGTGAAATATTCCTTTGCGCGACTTCGGCTTAACGCAAACTGAAGGTTTATTTCTGCCAATGCAAAAAGATAATAGGGTGAGCCTTTGTCGTCCTTTTCTATTCGGCTGATACGCTCACTCTTTCTATCCTTAAATCGTTCAAAATCAGTCTTATTTTCAGTGGTCATCAGACTGAAATAATCCACATAGTTATCAAGCAGATAAGGGATTGAGTTGGAGGGATTCTTTCTTTTTTCAGCACTGATCAGAATTCGCGCCGTATTTAGCTTCAATGAAAGGATATTTTGATATGCGTTGATACAATTTGCGTTGAAATCAAAATTGGCCTGCGCCACCTGACTGAAACATAGGAAAACAAGAATGATAAATGCTCTGGATATTATCATAGGACAAAATTAAACTATTAGGGCAAAAAAAAAGCGATCAGGAATCCTGATCGCTTAAAATATTATAATGATGCTTAAACGGCTGCTGCTACTTCTTCTTCAGCAAAACCTTCATCAACAATGATTCTACCACAATGCTCGCAAACAATAATGCGTTTACGCTGACGGATATCCAATTGTCTTTGTGGCGGGATCTGATTAAAACATCCTGAACATGAGTCACGTTTAATGGTAACTACTGCAAGACCATTTTTTGCATTTCTGCGCAAACGGTGATATGCGATCAAAAGACGTTCTTCAATGTGTTTTTCAGCTTCTTCGGCTTTTGCCAGGATACTTACTTCATCTTTTTCAGTTTCAGCAGTGATCGTATCTAATTCAGCTTTCTTTAGCTCAAGGTCTTTTTTACGTTCAGTAATAACAGCCAGAGCCTTTTCGTAGATCTCAGTTTTGTTTTGGATCTCGAATGAAAATTCTTTGATCTTTTTCTCAGAAACCTGAATCTCTAAACCCTGAATTTCGATCTCTTTAGAGATCGCATCATATTCACGGTTATTCTTTACATCAGCAAGCTGAGTCTCATACTTCTTTGTAGCAGCAAGAGCCTCTTTAATCATGTTCTTGCGGGTTACGATCGAATCCTCAAGTTCATCAAGCTCTGCTTTTATTTTCTGTATCCGGGTCTCTAAACCTGCAACTTCATCTTCAAGGTCTGCAACCTCCATTGGAAGTTCACCTCTTGTCTGACGGATCTTGTCGATCTGCGTGTGAAGTGTTTGAAGTTCGAATAATGCTTTTAATTTATCTTCTACTGATTGTTCCATTAAATCAAATAATTTATGGGGTTTGTGTTCTGTGATGTTAAACGGAGGGCAAAGTTACGAAATTTTTCTGTAATTAATTCCAACAATAATTCCTGCGTAAACTGCTCACTCTCAAAATGTCCAACATCAGCAATAATTAGTTTTCCCTCCGAATCAAAAAACTCGTGATATTTAAAATCCGCAGTAATAAAAATATCAGCCCCGGCATATATTGCATTTTGCAAAAGAAAGCTCCCTGAGCCACCGCAAACCGCCACTCTCCTGATCTTCTTTGATCTTAATCCTGTATGACGAATGACCTTCGCGCCTAATCTTTCTTTAACAAATTTTAAAAACTCCAGTTCATCCCAATCCGATTCCAGATTGCCGATCATTCCTGATCCAACCTCTTGAAAACCATTACTTAGAGGATATATATCATAGGCAACTTCTTCATATGGGTGCACCTCAACCAGCGAAGCAAGGATTCTGCGCTCCATATTTAACGGATAGATAACCTCAATCCTGACTTCCTGTTCATGGTGCTGCTTACCGATTTCACCAACATAAGGATCTGAACCAGCACCAGCCTTAAAAGTACCAGTGCCCTCCACATTAAAACTGCATTCTGAATAATTTCCGATCATTCCGGCACCCGCCTCAAAAATTGCTCTGCGCACATTATCTGCATCTGCAATAGGGCAAAACGTAACCAGTTTTTTCAGAATACCCTCTTTAACTTTCAATATGCTACCATTCCGGATATCCAGTTTATCACATATTTTCCTGTTCACACCATGCATAACATGATCCAGGTTAGTGTGGATCGCATAAATGGCAATATCATGCCTGATCGCTTTCATCACTACGCGCTCCACATAACTGTTTCCATTAAACTTTTTAAGGCCCTTGAAAACAATGGGATGGTGAGAAATGATCAGATTGAAACCCAGCTGAATAGCTTCATCAACAACCGCCTCTGTGCAATCCAAAGAGATCAGGGCACCAGATACTTCCATGTTTTGATTTCCAACAATCAACCCTGAATTATCATAGTCTTCCTGATAAGACAGTGGTGCGATCTCTTCAAGAAAAGAAGTTAGTTCTCTTAATTTCATATACAAAGATACCCTATAAGTTTAACCAGCTCCAAATCCGGATGATCAGACTAATAAGAATGCTGAACAGGATCATTGTGGTAAAAGGTATATAAAGCCTGAAACCCGGCCGCTCTATCCTGAGATCGCCAGGTAGGTTTCCTACCCAGTTTAATTTATCGTGGAAAAAATAGATCAGTATACCAATAAAAAATATCAGTAATCCAGCCAGTATAAAAATCTTTCCCGTCCCGCTATTCATTAATTAAATAGGATTCTCCGGTGGATAAAACATCATTTTAACAAGCTGGGCACTTTCATTTGCAGCCTTACGGTTATACTCAAAGGTAAGAGCTTTATGGTTAATGATATCTACAATTGTCCCGATAAAACATAAACCGGCTGTCAGAATATACAGAATGCCCATACCCATATTACCTATGATAAAACGTTGTATTCCGGCAATACCCAAAAATCCAAGCAGCGTGAAAAGAAGGATCTCCTGAGGATCTTTACGGCGGGTTGAATAAAATGCAACGAAGTTCTGTGACTGCCGCTCATCCATTCCAGTTAAAATCTGCCTTAAATAGGAATATTCATCAGGGCCCATGCCCTTTAAATTAACTAGTGGGTCTCTTTCCATGTTGGAACTGTTTTGTTATATCTAAATTTAAAAGGAAATTATTTAATAACTGCATGATCCTGTAAATCAGGATCATTAATGCCGGAATCCCAAACCAATGCTGACCAAATGAAAGTACAGGATCACCATGAAGCATATATCTTATTGACCGGCCTAATCCGCATCCGGGACACCAGCTGAAGCCCAAATTATCGAGAGGGCATAAAGAAGAATGGGAAGAACCAGAGGTCTCAGTGAATGTAAGGAACAATAAAGCTCCCAACCAAACAATTAATTCCACAGGCAATTTTTTCAGCATCTGATTCTTTTGAAATATAAGAGCCATGCATTCCGGATATGTTACTATCCTCTTGTGCTTTTACCGAAAATACGATTTAACATTAAGAAATCAGACACCATTCCTTTACGATAAACCTCCGCGACAAATATTTAGCGCTTAAATAGTATATTTGAGCCGAAAATCAGGGCGTGAATATTCGGGATATTTTAATTCAGTATAAATCGGACCCCCGCATTGCCATCCTGGCAGAAACCCTTAATAAAGGTAGAAAAACACGGGTTCATTTAAAAGGTCTCATCGGGTCAAGTGATTCGGTCATTGCGATAGCTACGTACTTTTTACTTCACAGGCACATGATCTTTGTTCTGCCGGAACGTGAAGAAGCAGCGTATTTTTTAAGCGACCTTGAAAGCCTTCTTGAAAAAGAGGTTTTGTTTTTCCCTTCATCATTCAGAAAATCATTTGAATTTACTCAGGTCGACAGTAGCAATGTTTTGCAGCGTGCTGAAGTTTTAAACGAACTGAATCATGCCAGTGAATTCGGAAAAATAATAGTTACCTATCCGGAGGCCTTAGCAGAAAAGGTCATCGATCGGCAGGCACTCGAAAAAAACACGCTTGAAATTTCTGTAGGGAACAAACTGAGCATTGAATTCATCAATGAATTTTTGATAGAATATGATTTTGATCGGGTAGATTTTGTTTATGAACCGGGACAGTTTTCCGTTCGTGGAGGCATAGTAGATATCTTTTCCTTCTCACATGATCTTCCTTACAGAATAGAATTCTTTGCTGATTATATTGAAAGCATACGCACCTTTGAAATTGAGGATCAGCTTTCTGTTGAACAGGTTAAAAGCATCACTGTTGTTCCTAATGTTCAGTCGAAATTCCTGACAGATCACAATATATCCCTGCTTGAATACATTGATCAGGATAGCATCATCTGGTTTAAGGATGTGGAATTCACTCTTGACATTGTAAAAACAGGCTTTAAAAAAGCTGTTGAGTTCTGGAATGCATTAGCTGCAGAAGATAAGAAGCAAAATCCTCAGTGGATCGATCCGAAATTCAATTTCACAGATGAAAAAATGCTGGCTGACCAGCTTAAAGATTTCGATCTGCTTGAATTTGGAAAACAGTTTTTTTACGAGGCAGACGAAACCATTCAGTTCGATACAAAACCGCAGCCATCTTTCAATAAGGATTTTAATCTGCTCATTCATAACTTCAAAGAGAATGAAAAGGCAGGTGTAGAAAACCTGATCTTTACTGATTCAACCAAACAGATAGAACGTTTATACAGCATTTTTGAAGATTTAAAAGCTGGAATTCAATTCAAACCGATCCACCTGTCGCTAAGGGAAGGTTTTATTGATCATGGCCAAAAGCTAGCCTGCTATACTGACCATCAGATCTTCGACCGATATTATAAATACAAATTAAAGAAAGGTTATATCAGAAGTCAGGCTATCACCCTGAAGGAACTTCGTGATCTGAAACCCGGAGATTTCATCACACATATAGACCATGGAATAGGTAAATATGCGGGCCTTGAAAAGGTTGACGTGAATGGCAGATCACAGGAAATGATCCGTCTGGTTTATGCTGATAATGATCTGCTTTATGTAAATATAAATTCTCTGAACCGCATCTCTAAATATTCGGGAAAAGAAGGAACGGTTCCAAGAATGAACAAGCTTGGAACAGATACCTGGGAGAAGCTGAAGAAAACCACTAAAAAAAAAGTTAAAGATATTGCCCGCGATCTGATCAAGCTTTATGCGATCCGAAAGTCACAGACCGGCACCGCATTTTTACCCGATACCTACCTGCAGACCGAACTTGAAGCATCTTTCATCTATGAAGATACTCCCGACCAGGTTAAAGCTACCGCCGATGTCAAAAAGGATATGGAATCAGCTCATCCTATGGACAGGCTGGTTTGTGGTGATGTTGGGTTCGGAAAAACTGAGATCGCTATACGTGCGGCATTTAAAGCCGTGACTGACAGCAAGCAGGTTGCTATTCTGGTTCCCACTACCATTCTGGCATTACAGCATTTTAAAACCTTCACTTCGCGTTTAAAAGATTTTCCTTGTAACATCGATTATATCAACCGGTTTAAATCAGCGAAGCAGATCAGGGAAACCCTCGAAAAACTTGCACAAGGTAAGGTCGATATTATTATAGGTACACACAGAATTGTAAGTAAAGATGTAAAATTCAAAGATCTGGGTTTACTGATCATTGATGAAGAACAGAAATTTGGTGTAGGGGTTAAGGAAAAACTAAAGCAGTTCAGAGCAAATGTGGATACCTTAACATTAACGGCAACTCCAATTCCGCGTACTCTTCATTTTTCATTGATGGGAGCCCGGGATCTGAGCATTATCAGCACTCCTCCGCCTAACAGGCAACCAGTTGTTACTGAACTTCATGTTTTCAATGAAAAGCTGATAAAAGAAGCAGTAGAGTTCGAGATCGATCGTGGCGGACAGATCTTTTTCATACATAACAGGGTTCAGGACCTGATGCAGCTTGGCGGACTTATCAATACTCTGGTGCCAAAGGCAAGGATCGGAATTGCCCATGGGCAGCTGGAAGGTGATGCCCTGGAAGACGTGATGCTTAAATTTGTTGGCGGTGAATACGATGTGCTGGTTGCCACAACCATCATTGAAGCCGGACTTGACATCGCTAATGCAAATACCATTCTGATCAACCATGCACATATGTTTGGCTTGAGTGATCTGCATCAGATGCGCGGCCGTGTAGGACGTTCCAATAAAAAAGCCTTTTGCTATCTTTTAAGTCCGCCGCTATCAACCCTCACCAATGAAGCCCGCAAACGACTGAGTGCTATTGAAGAGTTTTCAGATCTTGGCAGCGGATTTAATGTGGCAATGCGCGATCTGGATATCCGCGGAAGCGGAAATCTGCTAGGAGCAGAACAAAGCGGATTCATTGCTGAAATTGGTTTTGAGATGTACCATAAGATCCTGGATGAAGCCATTCAGGAGTTGAAAGATGATGAATTCAAAAATCTGTTCAGTGATGAAAAACCAAGGCCATTCATATCATTTACCCATGTAGATACTGATCTGGAGGTAATGATACCAGATGAATATGTGACCAATATAGCAGAACGATACAATTTATACACTGAGCTTTCAAACATAGAAGACGAACTGGCACTGGATGCTTTCAGGCAGAAAATGGCCGATCGATTCGGACCTGTTCCTCAGCAGGTGATCGAGCTGATCAATACCTGGCGACTGCAGCATCTTGGTAAAATGATTGGCTTTGAGAAGATCTCATTTAAAAAAGGCGTATTAAGAGGATACTTTCTAACCAATAAGCAATCGGCTTATTTTGAAACCGAACAGTTTGGCCGGGTACTTTCGTTTTTGCAGGCACATCCCCGAATCAGCAACCTGAAAGAAGTTAAAAACACACTTCGCTTAGCCATTGAGCATGTACAAACGCTGGATATTGCCATTGAAATGCTTCAGGAAATAGCACTGATACCCGAAAAAATTTAGTTGCCTAACTGAAAGGTTATAGGTAAAGTATAAGAGGTTCTCACAGGCTTCCCATTAGCATATCCCGGTTTCCAGAGAGGGCTTAATTTTAGTACACGTATTGCTTCCTCATCACAGCCACCTCCAATTCCGCGGATCACTTTAAAATCAGTCAGGCTACCATTTTTTTCAACAATAAAGCCAATGTAAACCTTCCCCTGAATATTGTTCTCTCTGGCACGGGCAGGATATCTGAGTCTGGAGCCCAGAAATCTTCCCAATGCTTTTTGTCCGCCCTGATATTCTGGAGCTAACTCAACATTTCCAAGATCGTATAACTTCCCTTCATACCTTGATCCTTCATTCTCAGATTCAGATACAGCAGGAGAAAGAATGTCCTTCTCGGATGAATTTACGGCTGGGCTAAGTTCATTTTCAACAAACAAAGAGGTATCTATCTGAGAAAAACGGGGTGATTGAACAAGGTTCTTTATTTCCAGCTCCCTTAGTGAACTGATCTTACCTTCCTCGTTAATGGTCATTTCATACTTGATATCTGCTGACACTTCCAGATTGCGGGAAGGTTGAAAATAACTTACTTTTGTCCAGTAGCTTGCGATCAGTTCATTTCCGCTCCGGTCATAATCAAGAGTGGAAACGATCCAGTTCAAATCCAGGTTCTTCATATCAGCCATGCGCTTCCAATGAATGTTCTTAATTCTCTGATATGTTAGATTGTGGTAGTTGTAATAAGTACGGGTTATAGATGGAAAATAGCTTGGCGGATCAAAATAACCCTTTTTCTGATCAGTGTAAAAAACCTCTATAAACTTGATCAGGGAGCTTCTTACTTCTTCATCACCCATTGCGGAATTCTCATTCAGAACATCTGAGCTATCTTCAACAGAAACTGTTTTTATTTCTTCTTTTCCCGAAAAAACACTGGCCGCATCATCTACATAAAAGGTGAGATAACCCATGATCATAATAACAAGGCCAAGGCCAATACCCATATACAATAATGAGCGATCTGCTTTGGGTTGGTTATCCGCTCCGGGATCGTTATGTCTGTTAAATTTCTGCTCCATGAATTTTCGGATTCTACTGGAGTTTAAATAAAAATCGTTCCAATTTTACGATTATGATCAAAATTACATACCAATCAAATGTAAATATACAAATACAAGAGGTGCAGCAAGTAAAAGGCCATCAAAACGGTCGAGAAAACCACCATGCCCCGGAAGGAACGATCCTGAGTCTTTTGTTGACAGACTGCGCTTAAGCATTGATTCGGATAGATCACCCAGGGTGCCTGCAGAGGCAATGATAGCCCCGATAACCAACCAATGAATTAGTGGGAGTTCCGCAAAATAAATACTCAGAATAAATGCTGCAAGCATACTGCATATAAGCCCTCCGGCAAAACCTTCCCAGCTCTTTTTGGGAGAATGCCTTTCAAAAAGACGATGCTTTCCCAAAGTGATCCCAAAAAGGTACGCTCCGGTATCACTTGACCAAAGCATAAGAATAAATCCAAGTGGATAATGGAAGGAATATTGACCGTCACCAAAGGCCAGGGCATAGAAAAAACAGAAAGGAATAGCTGCAAAAACTACCCCAAAGATCGTGTATGCAATATTATGAAATGGATTTTTATGATTACGGTATAGCTCAGTGATTATTACCAGAATAACAAATGGAACACAAAACAGCAGATTACTTATTGGCTTATCTTCCAGAAAATGAATAATCAAGGGAATAATAATACTCAATACCAACAACAGACCGCTGATTAGCTGAGGCTTTACATCTCCGGTCTTTACTAGTTTATAGAACTCTATAGTACATAATGTTGCTATAATTATAAAAAGTGCAGTGAATGTATAAGCATTGATCAAAACCAAAGCCAATACAACAGCAGCGAAAATAAAACCTGTTATAGCCCTTGTTTTCATTTATAATTCGTTTTCTGCGATTATTCCCATTGCTTTTTGAGCATTACTCTCATGGATATACACCTCAGCCTCGCCAATCCGGTAAGGAAAACCCTGTTTATTGATAAGTATAGCATCGATTTCATGATCAATTAATACCTGCCTTACCAATTCTGATTTGAAAAAATCAGCCGATGTATATACCTTAACCCAACCTGCTTCCATCCGATATATCTGTATTTATTTCTTTTAATTTTAAAGTATAGGTATAAAAATACCAGAGCAATACTGAAAAAGCAGCAATGCTTGCAATAAAAATAGGCTGACTTGCAGGATCAGGTTCATACATCAGATCTAAAGACTTGCCCTGCTGCTGAAAAACATAGGCAGTAACTACCGCAACTCCATTATTCATAAAGTGTGCAAGAATTGGAAGCCATAAACTACCGCTCCAGACTAAAAGATATCCGAACAAAGCACCCAGTAACATGCGAGGCATAAAACCATAGAACTGGAAATGTATAGTACTGAATATTATTGCTGTTATCCAGATAGCAACGTGGTAATTGCCGGTCCAGCGACCAAATATCCTCTGCAAACAACCTCTGAAGATCAGCTCTTCACCCACTGCAGGTATGATCGCAAGCATTAACATGTTAACTAATAATACCGGAACTGAGTTCATGACAAGCAACTGCTTGGTCATTTCTGCCATCTGAGCCTCTTTAAGCTTCATCCAGGCCTCAATTTCCTTTAAGAATTCCGGAAGTACCATGTTCTTGTTCAGCTCATTACTGAATTCCAGCAATGGACCAAAACTGAGCATGATGAGTATCGTAAGAATCGCCAAAATCAGATTGAACTTTTTGAGATTTAGATAATTCAGCCAATCATTACTCTGAAGTCTGGCAAAGATTAGAGCCGCTACTACAAACATCCCGAAAGAAGAAACGATCTGAAACAACCTGAGCATTTCAACATTTGATGAATCACCCTCTGACATTCTGATCAGTGGTTGAAAACCATATATTAAAACACCAATCACAAATGCGATGATTGAAAAAACAATGGCGCAAGCAAATACCAGCAGGAGCAGTAGGAGCAATGAGCTGAAAGGATGACGTTCTGCTGACCTTGATTTAAACATGCTAATAATTTATTTGTAATTTTGCATTTTACATGACTTTATAAGTTCGTGTAAAAATACAAGTTCGAAAGATAGCTAATGTCTGTTAAGATAGGAAATATAGATTTAGGGGAGTTCCCGCTTTTACTAGCTCCAATGGAGGATGTGAGCGATCCACCATTCCGTTTTGTGTGTAAACAAAATGGAGTGGATATGATGTATACTGAGTTTATCTCCTCTGAGGGACTGATAAGGGATGCAGCGAAAAGCCGTGCAAAGCTTGATATTTTTGAATATGAAAGACCTATTGGCATACAAATATTCGGAAGTGAGATTGAAAGTATGCGAGAGGCAACTCGTATTGCTACCCTTGCAAAACCTGACCTGATCGACATCAACTACGGATGCCCTGTTAAAAATGTTGCCTGCCGTGGTGCTGGTGCCAGTTTATTACAGGATATAGATAAAATGGTTTTAATGACAAAAGCTGTTGTTGAAGCTACTCATCTTCCGGTAACCGTTAAAACACGTCTTGGCTGGGATGATAACACCAAAAATGTTTACGAAGTAGCCGAACGCCTGCAGGATATCGGAATTCAGGCGCTGACCATTCATGGTCGTACCCGCGCACAGATGTATAAAGGTGAGGCAGACTGGACGCTGATCCGCGAGATCAAGAGAAATCCCAGGATAAAGATTCCAATTTTCGGAAATGGAGATGTTAACTCCATTGAAAAAGCAGCCGAATGGCGCATGGAATATGAAATTGATGGTATCATGATCGGCAGAGCAGCTATCGGATATCCATGGATATTCCGGGAGATCAAGCACTTTTTTAAGACTGGTGAATACTTACCTGAACCAACGATCAGTGAAAGGGTGGAAGTATGCAAGACACATCTTGATAAGTCTATTGCCTGGAAAGGTAATAAAACCGGCGTTTTTGAAATGAGGAGACATTACGCCAACTATTTTAAAGGTGTTCCTGATTTTAAAGAATATCGGATGAAGCTGGTTTCTCTTGAAAAAATTGATGATATTCATTCAGTTCTTCAGGAAATTAATGAACGTTTTCAAACTGAAATGGCCTGATAAAAGGTTTATTTTTATATTGTACTTCACAAAATCAATGCATTATGGTAACCAGGATTACTGAAGGAGTTAAGGTTTCGGTCGACACCATTTACCAACCGGAATATTCCAATCCGGCGAACGAGCATTTCATGTTCGCTTATCGGGTGAATATAGAAAACATGGGGGAATACAGTGTTCAACTGATGAACCGCCACTGGACTATCTTCGATTCCAATGGAACAAAAAGAGAAGTTGAAGGTGAAGGGGTTGTGGGTCAGCAACCTGTAATTGAACCCGGAAACAATCATGAATATGTTTCAGGCTGTAATTTGAAAACAGATATTGGAAGCATGAAAGGTTCCTATGAAATGAAACGAATTGCAGATGGTCAAAGCTTTCAGGTCAATATCCCTGAGTTTTATTTGATCACACCATATAAACTTAATTAAGAAATTCTTACCTGCAAAAAAGCCCCGTACTGATAATAATCAGCACGGGGCTTTCTATTTAAAGCTAAATTACTCGTCTCTTCTGCCCATCAACATACTGGCATAATATACCAGTGTTGCAAGTGAACCTAAAGCAGCAACCACATAGGTCATTGCAGCCCACCATAATGCATCTTTAGCCTGGTCATTCTCAATATCAGCCTGCATAATGCCACGATTTCCCTGAAGCCACACTAATGCCCGGTTACTTGCATCGAACTCAACAGGCAGGGTAATAAACGCAAACAGTGTAACTACAGCTAATGCCACAACACCAATTGCAAGCACTGTAATGTCACCTGAAAATATTAAAAGCATTACACCGATCATCAATGCCCATTGGGTGATCTTGGATGCTACATTCACAGCGGGCACAACTGCCGACCTAAATTTTAACCAGCTATACGCTTTTGCATGCTGAACCGCATGTCCGCATTCGTGTGCTGCAACTGCTGCTGCCGCAACACTTCTCCCATGGTAAACCTCCGGACTCAAATTCACTGTACGGTCTGCCGGGTTATAGTGGTCGGATAACTGACCTTCAGCAGAAATAATCTGCACATCATAAATACCATTATCCTTTAACATTTTTTCGGCTATATCCTTACCGCTGTAACCAGAAGCAAGGGGCATTTCCGTGTACTGTTTAAATTTGCTTTTAAAACGCCACTGAACTGCAAAACTTACTACAGCAATGACTATCATTAAAATTAATCCCATCGTCTTTATTTTTTAGGAAACTATTCAAAAATTATTCCGAATAAAAATAATCACAAATAAATTACCTTTAAGAACGTATGAAAAATAGTTTTTCCTATTGGGAACAGGAATCCTTTTTAAATGGTTTCGATGTTTTGATTGTCGGTAGCGGGATTGTCGGACTAAGTGCCGCCTTAAGCCTGAAATCGCAAAGCCCACGATTAAAAATCGGAGTATTGGAAGCGGGTTTCCTGCCAGGAGGAGCAAGCACAAAAAATGCCGGTTTTGCCTGTTTTGGAAGCATTTCTGAGCTAATTGAAGAATTAAAAATAGGAAGTGAAGATGAAATCGCGGAGCTGATAGAGCTGCGCTGGAAGGGATTGAAAAAACTCAGAGAAAACCTGGGTGATAAGGCTATTTCATTTGAACAATATGGGGGCTATGAAGTATTCAAAACTACTGAAGCAGACTTTGCAAACACCTGCAATGAACAGATTCCATACTTCAATAAGCTCATTGGCTCAATAATAGGAAAGACTGACATTTATGCAGTTAACAATGATAAAATTGCAGATTTCGGCATGAACGGCATCACAAATCTCATCCGAAATAAATACGAAGGCCAGATAGACACCGGAAAAATGATGAAGGCATTATTATCAAAAGTCCAGGGTATGGGTATTACCGTTTTCAATAATTGCCAGGTGCAAAAAATTGAATCCAATTCAAATGATCAGTTACTAATCACTAATCAGGGCAAATTCCAGACAAGGTCGATCATTCTGGCAACCAACGCCTTGAGTAAAGAGCTTATACCAGACCTGGATGTTATCCCCGGTAGGGGACAGGTTTTGATCACTGAACCAATACCTGGTTTGAAAATTAAAGGCAGTTTTCATTATAACCGGGGTTATACCTATTTCAGAAATATTGACGATCGCATACTCCTTGGTGGAGGCAGGGATCTTGATTTTGAGGCCGAGCAGACACTTGAGCCCGGAATTACAGATATTATCCAGACCTACCTTGAAAAACTGCTTTTTGAAACCATACTTCCCGAACAAAAAGTTAAGATCGAACATCGCTGGAGTGGGGTAATGGGCTTTGGAAAGGAATTAAAGCCTATTGTTAAAAAGATCCGTCCTGGACTCTATTGCGCAGTTCGCTGCAATGGAATGGGTGTTGCTATGGGAAGCCTTCTTGGCGAACAGGTAGCTGAACTTATTGAAATTTAAACCAGTATTCAAAAATGTATTTTTGATAAAATCTAATTAATGGAAATCTATATTCTTCTCATCTCAGCATTTGTTATCATTTTGCTCTTTATATTCTTCAGAACAAAGCCAGCATCTGGCGGCATTAGCCAAGAGCTCCTTGATCAATTAAATATCAGCAAGGCAAAAGCTGAAGAACGTGCCGAAAACCTGAAAGCAGAATCAGATTACCTGAAAAAAGAGCTGGAATCCGAGCGCGAAAAGCATTCTGAAACGATGAGATCTCTGGAAAGCTCACACTCCTACTTAAAATCACAGCAGGAAAAGATTGAGGAACAAAAGGCAGAGATCAGAAATAATCAGGAAAAATTCAATAAAGATTTTGAGCTGATAGCATCCCGGATCCTGGAGGAAAAAACAAAAAAATTCACCGAGGAAAACCGAAACAATCTGGATATTATTTTAAATCCATTCAAAGAAAATATTAAGGCATTTGAAGAGAAGGTTGAGAAGGTATACAAAGCCGAGTCGGATGAGAGAAATGTATTAAAAGGTCATATCAATCAACTGATCGAGCAGTCTAATCTGATGAATCTTGAAACTCAAAACCTGACCAAGGCATTAAAGGGTGATAATAAAAAGCAAGGAAACTGGGGTGAAATGATCCTGGAAAGGGTTTTGGAACGTTCCGGGCTGATAAAAGATCAGGAATACAGAATCCAGGCTTCACATCAATCTTCAGAGGGTGGCCGTTTTCAGCCGGATGTGGTCATTGATCTTCCGGATGATAAGCACCTGATCATTGATGCCAAGGTTTCTTTGATCGCATATGAAAGATTGGTGAACAGCGAAACCGAAGATGATCGCGACTTATTTACCAAACAGCATATCGCCTCAATACGGAATCACATCAATGAGTTATCATCAAAAAACTATAGCGAGCTTTATAAGATCAATTCTCCTGACTTTGTAATGCTATTTATTCCAATAGAATCATCCTTTGGAATAGCTGTTCAAAAGGATGCAGAACTGTTCAGTTTTGCCTGGGATAAACATGTAGTGATCGTAAGCCCGTCAACGCTGCTGGCAACATTACGCACCATTGCGAGTATGTGGAAACAGGAGCGTCAGAACCGAAATGTGATGGAAATTGCCAGGCTTAGTGGAGAAATGTATGATAAGTTTATTGGTTTTGTTGGCGATATGGAAGGTATCGGTAAAAACATCAGGCAAAGCCAGGATGCCTATGACAAAGCTTTAAACAAACTATCCAGCGGCAGAGGTAACCTTAGCATAACTGCAGAAAAGATAAAGAAACTGGGTGCTAAAACAGGAAAACAACTGGATCAGAAATTCATTAATGAAGATGATCTTTAGTCAGTCTATTTTTCTGATTCCGGCAATAATTTAAAGGAAGTAGCCACAAATCGCTTATTCACAATATTGCCCTGTACCTCCGCTTTCCGGATCTTCTCGCAAAATCCATTCTTAGCATGAGCATCACCATGATCATCTATTTTTGTGCCATCCACAAAATAGGATTTGCCATTAATTCTGACCGCAAGATCACATGACTTTCCTTCCATTTTAAACTGACATTGTCCACATGAAGCTTCAACTATCTGAACCTTACCTGATTTTGAATTCAATTTAGGTGTTTGTGCATTTACGATACTGGCAGATATACTGATCAGTAAAAAGATGAAAATGTTTTTCATAGCTGGATTGGTTTTTAAATCAATATTAGAATACTTCTACGTTTGAGATCACCGGACAGGCTTTCGAATCCAATATATTAACCCGGATCTTTGATGTCTGAACGGGTTCGATCTTTACTATTCGTTTATAACCAATGGTAGTTGCATCCGCCGTTTTTGTCCATTTTCCATCCTTCCACACATCCACAGTAAAACTTTTCACGCGCTGACCAAGTTTGATATATTCCTGCAATAGAATATACTTCACTGTGGAAACTTTACCCAGATCAACTTCAAAGCTGCCACTTAACTGACCATCATTTGTAGCCCAGTATGTTTCTTTATTGGCATCTGTCAGGTTTGATCCTGCATATTTTGCGGAATTCGCTCTGAAAGAATCTGTTTTTACCCTTGCTTGTTTGGCCAGGTTGTTCGCAAACTCAGTATCAAGCAGTTTTTTATAGCCTTTTAATGATTCTACATCCTTTTCATGGAAAAGTCCGCGCTGATCAGGGGGAATGTTCAGAAGCAGCGTAGATCCCCTGCCAACAGAACTAAGATAGATATCAAACAATTGCTGCGCGGTCTTCACTTTATCATCTTCATGGGCATGATAAAACCATCCCGGCCGGATTGAAACATCCACTTCAGCAGGAATCCACTTATCTCCATCAATTGAACCAGTATTTAACAGGTCTGATATTCCAGCCTTGCCTGCATGTAATGTATCAGTTGAAATGGTATTCCAATTAGTTTCACCGGCTATTCCGCGTTCATTTCCAACCCACCTAACACCCGGACCGGCATCGCTGAAGAATATAACTCCCGGTTGAATTTTATTGACAATATCCAGGGTCTTTGGCCAGTCGTAATAAGACTTAGCATTTATCTTTCTAGCCTCACGGGCTCCGCCATAATATCCGTCTCCACCATTTGCTCCATCGAACCACATTTCAAAAACAGGCCCGTAATTGGTGAACAATTCTTTTAACTGATTTCTGTAGTATTCAAGATAAGCTGGTCGGCCATATTCGGAGTGATTTCTATCCCATGGTGAAAGATAAACTCCGAATTTGAGTCCATATTTTTTTGAAGCCTCGGCTGTTTCCTTTACCAGATCACCTTTCCCATTTTTATAGGGACTGTTCTTTATCGAATGCTTGGTGTATTTACTTGGCCAGAGACAAAAACCATCATGGTGTTTGGTAGTTAAGATCAGGGTTTTAAAACCAGTTTCCTTCAGGGTTTTGGCCCATTGTCCGGCATCCAGTGCGGTAGGATTAAATATGGATTCCTTCTCGTCACCATACCCCCATTCCAAACCGGTAAAAGTATTGGTGGTGAAGTGCACAAATGCATTTGTCTCCATTTCATGCCAGACCATTTGTTCTTTGCTTGGTATTGGAAAAACCGGTGCGGGAGCATTGATGTTAATGGTCTGGGCCATCAAATTTATTGAACAAGTCAATAAGACTAAAAGTAATTTAAACACTCTTTTATTCATGAGATGTAAAATATGGAATCAAAAATATATGCCTTTTTATATTCAAAAAGGCGATGCAATGAACCTATTCCTGAATACCTTTCAGAGAGTTCCATCCCTGTGCTTTTATAGGATGAACTTTCTCAGATTTTGAGATCAGGTTACATCCTGCCGATGCTTCAGTCATATGTCCAATAATGGATATATCAGGATTGTTTTTGATCTTCTCAAAATCTGACTGCTTAATTGTAAACAGCAATTCATAATCTTCTCCGCCATTTAAAGCACAAACCGTCGGATCTATCCCAAACTCCCGGGCTGTATCATAGGTCATCGGGTCGATTGGAATCTTCTCTTCATATAAGTTACAGCCTTTATTTGACTGCTTACAGATGTGAAGTATCTCAGAAGCAAGGCCATCAGAAATATCGATCATTGATGTTGGCTTGATCTTCATCAACTTAAGCGACTCAACGATATCCTTTCTGGATTCTGGTTTAAGCTGACGCTCAACGATATAATCCTTGCCTTCCAGATCGGGTTGAATATTCGGATTTTCAAGAAATATATTTTTTTCCCGCTCAAGCAATTGAAGGCCTATGTATGCTCCGCCAAGATCTCCGGAAACACATAACAGATCGCCTTCATTTGCACCATTACGATAACAAATGTCCTTTTCGTCTGCATATCCAATACTGGTCACACTAATGATCAAGCCCTGTTTGGAAGAGCTTGTATCACCTCCCACCACATCAATACCGTACTTTTCGCAAGCGATGCTTATCCCCTCGTATAATTCCTCGATAGCTTCCAGTGGAAATTTGCTTGATAAGCCAATAGATACCGTGATTTGGGTTGCAGTACCATTCATCGCATATATGTCGCTCAAATTGACCTGAACAGCCTTGTAGCCTAAGTGTTTTAGTGGAGTATAGGCAAGATCGAAGTGGATTCCCTCGAGCAAAAGATCGGTTGAAATCAGCGTTTTTTTTCCTTCAAAGTTCAAAACAGCGGCATCATCACCAATGGCTTTTACCGTGCTTTTATTACTGATCCCGAAATTTTTTGTCAGATGATCAATTAATCCAAACTCCCCTAATTGCTCAATTTCTGTGCGTCCTTTGTTTTCAAACATGATAAGATCTTAAAATACAAAGGTGCTAATTTTCATCAGTATATAATTCGTTTTTTAGTGGCGATGAAGCTATAATGAGCATATTCATTACGATTTGCGAGAGGCATGCTCATGATGGTTTTAAAGCAAGAGATGCGGACAGGCTAGGGTAATTTATAAATACGCTTCATTTTATCATATTCTGCACGGGGTACCTGAACCAAAAGAGGGTTTTTCTTTTTGTCAAGAAAATCAATAAGCTTCAGCATGTCAGTTTCTTTCATTGCAGTGCATCCGGCTGTGGGACTGGTACTTCCACTCCAAATATGCATAAAAATACAGGATCCCATTTCTGGAATTGCTGGCTTGACATTATAGTCGACAAAGATTCCATACTTATAAACATCGCTTTTCATACGCATGGTTTCAGCTGAAGTCCAGTCCTTTTTGACTGTATCTGTTTTCACGATCTGGTTATAATAAGCCGATTTGGAATCATCCACGCAAAAAGTCTGCTTGTCAACTTTCATGGAATTCATTTTAGAACTGATATCATCGTATCCGAATAGTCCGCTTAAATAAAATATACCGGCAGGTGAATTACCATCGCCTTCCTTTTTTAACCTGCCTTTATTGAGTTCAGATGAATGTAATCCCTTTCCCCAGGCCATTCCACTTCTACCTATAACTATTGGAATATCCTTTAGAACTGATTTCCAAACACCTGAATTGTATTCATAGACATTCATTTTTCCTTCAATTTTATTCCAGGAATCTGAAGTAACAACAATAAGTTGTGAGGATTTAAACTTTGTATGCAGATCTTCCGGCTGACTAAATGAAAAAATGAATAGCAGGGATGAAATGAAAGATATTGGATTCATAGAAAATCTAAATAGCATTTTTTAACCAGTTTTTTCCTTCTGAAAATCTGGTAACTAGCATAGCAGACACGGTATCACCGGTAGCATTTAATAAAGTTGCCATTGGGTCAACCAATGTACCAATGATCATGACAACTGGAAGCATTTCAACCGGAAAATTATAAACCGTCATGATCATGATCTCTGCAATATATCCTCCATTCGGAATTCCGCCTTCCACTGTACTAAGAATGACAGTTAATCCCAAAGCAAGAATTATAGTTTCGGGATCCATAAAATCCTTTCCCATAATGGCAAAAACAGCTGCAATTTTAATAATTGCAGAAATGCTGGATCCATCTTTATGAAGCGGCGCACCTAAGGGTATTGCCAGATTTGCTATATGATCCGGAACTTTCATTGCTCTTGCAGCCGTAAGATTTGCTGGAATTGTAGCAATGCTGCTGCAAGTGCTCAATGCTGTAAAAGAAGGGATAATATTGTTTTTCCAATAGATCTTAACTCCCGGAATACCGGCCGCGAAAAAAGCAAAAAGACTATAGAAAACGATAAAATAGAACAGACTTAATCCATAATAAATGGCCATTGAATGACCGTATGTTCCGAATAGCTGAGGACCAAATACACCGATCTGATATGCAAAATAGGCTCCCAGACCAATCGGAGCAATTTTCATTATCAGAATAAGTAATTGCTTCATTACCTCATCTCCGGCGATAAGGAATTTTTTAAATGGCTCTCCAGTTTCACCTGATCTGGAAGTAGCAAATCCTATAAGCAGTGAAAAAATAATAAAAGCAAGCATGCTTTTACGGGAAAGTAGTTCATAGAATTCATTAACCGTAAGCAAACTGGTCGCCTGTTCACCCCAGCTCTGAGTTTTCATTTCCTCCACTACTTTAGCAGTGGTTTCAATATTTTGAGGCAAAGGGAATAACCAAACAGCAAAAACTGTTAAAACCGCAGAAATAAAAACAGTTCCAATGAAAACCAGCAGAGTTATAAACATAACCTTGCCCATTTTCTTATCTCTTTCCATATTGGCAACAGAAGAGGAGATTGCAAAGAAAATAAGGGGAATAACTGCTGTAAAAAGCAGATTCAAGAATATATCTCCAAGAGGTTTAAGTACTTCTACTTTTTTACCTAATACTAAACCTAGAACAGTTCCGGCAATAATTCCAATCAGCAGTTTTAGTATACTGCCATAGTTCTTTAAAAATCCGGATGACTGTTCATTCATAAATTATAAACCAAGTTTTGCAGATATTTCAAGCATTCGTTCAATAGGTTTTTGTGCTTTTAATATAATATCCATCGGAACAGTTACTTCAGGAAGATCATTTTTAATACATAAATATAATTTTTCCAGGGTATTTCTCTTCATATGCGGACAATCATTACAGGCACATGAATTATTTGGTGGCGCCGGAATAAATGTTTTATCCGGACTAGCCTTTTCCATCTGATGAATTATTCCGCTTTCAGTTGCAACAATAAATTCAGTAGCCGGGTTATTGATCGTATACTTTAATAATCCTGTTGTAGAACCTATAAAATCAGCCATCTTGAGAACAGATTCTTCACATTCAGGATGAGCAATAAACATAGCTTCAGGATGTCTGTTCTTTATCTTTAATATTTTTTGCTGTGAAAATATTTCATGAACCATACATGCCCCATTCCAAAGAACCAGATCCCTACCGGTCTTTTTAGCTACATATGCACCAAGATTTTTATCAGGTCCAAATATTATTTTTTGATCTTTTGGTAAACTTTCAACAATCTTAACTGCATTGGCAGAAGTACACACAATATCACTCATGGCCTTCAATTCCGCAGTACAATTTACGTAAGTTATTACCATGTGATCAGGATACTTTTCTTTAAATTTTGCAAATAATCGCGGCGGACAACTATCTGATAAAGAACAACCTGCTTTCAAATCAGGTAACAATACTTTCTTTTGTGGAGATAGTATTTTTGCTGTTTCTGCCATGAAATGTACTCCCGCAAAAACAATTACATCTGCATCAGTCTTTGCCGCTTCTTGTGATAATCCAAGACTATCTCCAATATAATCAGCAATATCCTGAATATCAGGATCCTGGTAATAATGTGCTAGTATAACCGCATTTTTCTCTTTTTTTAATCGTTTAATTTCAGCAAACAGATCCAGTGATGGGTCAATTGGTTCGTCTATAAATCCTTTGCTATTAAGTTCTTCGAAGGTATTCATTTATCAACTATTCAATAAAGACAATTTATATTTTAAATAAGATTCTTATTGTTTATTAGTGTGTTGGTAATGTTTATAAAAAGTGTGCAATATTGCACACTTAATTGTTTTTAATTAATTATCCACATATTCTAAACAATTCCTTAACGCTATATTATTGATAATTAAGTAGTTTAATTATCCTAATTTTTTTTTAATATTTTATATGTTCAGTTTTTTCAAATTGTAAAAAGTGGAATACTCTTTGTTATTTGATTAAAACTAAATCAAAAATAAGGTAAATTCGGCTTAATAGAACTATTTATGAGTCTGTTTGTATTTTATTCAACGACTATTACCACTAAATTAACATCTTTGAGGAGGTTGTTAACATGATTTATAATACTGATAGCTTTTAGTTTTTTATGCCATGAGGAATGTTGATTTTTTAGTGATTGGATCAGGTATTGCCGGTTTAAGTTTTGCACTGAAAGCGGCTCAATATGGTAAGGTTCTGATAGTTACAAAAGCAAATGAAGATGAATCCAATACAAAATACGCCCAGGGTGGGGTAGCTGTTGTTGTGGATAAAGTGGAAGATTCGTTTGATAAACATATAGAAGATACCCTAATAGCCGGTGATGGTTTATGTGATAAACACATTGTCGAAATTGTTGTAAAGGAAGGTCCGGCCCGTATTGATGAAATTATTCAGTATGGTACGCACTTTGACAAAACAAAAAAGGGAATATTTGATCTTGCTAAGGAGGGGGGACATTCTGAAAGCCGAGTTCTGCATTATAAGGATATTACTGGTTTTGAAATAGAAAGAGCCTTATTAGCACAAATTCATAGCAATCCTAATATTGAAATTCTTACCCATTATTTTGCTGTTGAACTTATTACACAGCATCATATTGGTGAATTCGTTGATAAAAAATCTGGTGATATAGAATGTTATGGTATTTATGCTTTAAATACCGCTACAAATAAAGTCGAAAAGTTCTTGTCTAAAGTTACCTTGATGGCCTCTGGTGGTGCCGGACATATTTATGCTACAACAACTAATCCGGTGATTGCGACTGGTGATGGTATTGCAATGGCCTATCGTGCTAAGGCAAAGGTTAGAAATATGGAATTTATTCAGTTTCATCCTACTGCATTATATAATCCAGGAGAATATCCATCCTTTCTAATTTCTGAGGCTGTGCGTGGTTTTGGTGGTGTACTTAAGACTAAGAATGGTGAGGAATTCATGCAGAATTATGATGAGAGAGGTTCTCTTGCTCCCCGCGATATTGTAGCCCGTGCCATTGATGCTGAGATGAAAAAGTCAGGTGATGACTTTGTATACCTGGATATAAGACATCGTGCGAAAGCAGATATATTATCTCATTTCCCAAATATTTATGCCAAGTGTTTAAGTATAGGTATAGATATGACACATGATTTGATTCCGGTAACCCCTGCTGCTCATTATATGTGTGGTGGTATATTGGTAGATGAATTCGGCAAATCATCTATTCACCGCCTTTATGCCTGTGGAGAATGTACTTCTACTGGTCTGCATGGTGCAAATAGATTAGCATCAAATTCTCTTCTTGAAGCACCTGTATTTGCTCATAGAATATTTCAACATGCTATCAAAGTGTTTAAGGATAATGTCATTCCTGATAACATTCCAGAATGGGATGAAACAGATACCAAATTATCGAATGAAGATATTTTAGTCACCCATAACCTTCGTGAAACACAGAAGGTTATGAGTGATTATGTTGGTATTGTTAGATCTGATTTTAGATTGGAACGGGCAATGCGCCGTCTTGGATTGTTGCATGATGAAACCGAAAGCTTTTATAAAAAGACTACCTTATCTGTTAAGTTATGCGAACTAAGGAATGTGATACAGAACGCTTTTTTAGTTATTAAATCTGCCATGATGCGTAAGGAAAGCCGTGGGTTACATTATACCACTGATTATAAACCACATGCACAGAAGCCACATGATACTGTTTTTTAAAAATTAAATTATGCCATTATTATTACCGGTAAAAGGTGTTTACCCTGCGATGGGTAAGAATTGTTTTCTTGCAGAAAATTCTACTATAGTTGGTGATGTTACCATGGGTGATCATTGTTCTGTTTGGTTCAATGCTGTGATCAGGGGTGATGTAAATTATATTACCATTGGTGATAATACCAATATTCAGGATGGTGCTGTTATTCATTGTACTTATTTAAAGGCCGCCACAATTATTGGTAGTAATGTTTCAATTGGTCATAATGCTCTTGTTCATGGTTGTACTTTACAAGATCATGTGCTAATTGGAATGGGGGCAATTGTAATGGATCATGCCATTGTTGAAGAGTTTTGTATAATTGCTGCGGGAGCTATTGTTCTCGAAAATACTGTTTGTGAATCCGGATTTCTATACGCAGGTATACCAGCCAGGAAAATTAAACCACTGACGGAAGAACAGATCGCTTTATTAAAGAAATTGCCTGAAAACTATAAGATGTATTCTAATTGGTTTATTCCGGATTCGGAATAATAACATTCTCTTCCAGATCCCAGTTCGGTCGCAGGGATATAGTTTTATCAAATGTCCAGGTGTCTTCAGGTTGTTTTTTTAATATAACATTTCCAGTATCCCATTCACCATTATTATTCGCGTCATAGATAACTCTTATTCTATACTTTGCTGTGGGATATCTTGTGTAATTTAGTAGAGAGTTCTTACTTATACGGTCTTGTCTTAAGGCCTTATCATTGTCACCTAGCCACTGGATAATATAGTTTTTGCTCGTATCAGGAACAGTTATTTTTATGGAAATACTGCCATAGTTATCCTCACTGTCAAGCTCAAACTTTCTGGCATAAGCCTTTGTTTTATTTTCCAATATATCTGTAAAGGCATTATTTTCCAGTCTCAGTATATATTGTTTTTTTAATTTCCAGGGATATTTTATGTTATAGGTTCTGGGATTTCTTTCGTTTTTCACTATTTCAAAACCCCTGATAGCAATTGAGTCTTCCAGTATGCTTATGAGTTTGTCATCATAAGATTTTATGGGTGATGAAAACTTTATTGCAAGTTCAGAACCTGGTCTGATCTTGGTACCGATAATGTTATCTGTAATGTTTAGCAATGGGGTATAAGTATCTCTTTTGTTTCTTCGTAAGATAACCGTATCTAAACTTTTCTCTTTCGAATTCACAGCCACTTTGAGGGAATCAAATGTTAGTTCTGGCAGCCAGATTATTGCAGAATCTCTTATGTTTGAAAATTCAACAGTTTTGCTTGTATTGAGAGCAGATGGTTCTAAAATGTTTACGGAGGGATCCTGTATTGGTTTATTGAATGTTAAAGTGACCCGTCCATCTGACTCGATCTTTCTATCCAAAACTGAAAATATTTTTGGAACTTCCTTAAATACCTGTAACTCTATATTGCTTGTGTCTTTATTCAGATTAATTGGCTCATTCAAAAATCCGATCTCTTCTGAATTTCCATTATAGATTCGATCTCCACCCTGTTCATTAAGGGCATAAATTCTATATTTATCTGCTCTTAGATTTGATAATTTAAAGCTTCCTGAAGTATCGGTGGTGGTGAAGAAGCTTGCTTTCTTTTTCCCAAATAATGAATCCTGGCTAATTGGTAAAATAAAGACAGTAACGTCTTTTAGATTTTGTTTGGTTAGTGAGCTAATTACTTTTCCGGAAATTGAAAGCGAATCTATTTCATTACCGGTTGAGAAAACATAGCTATAATTTTTAAGGATGTTACCCTCATTCACGTCCGCTATTGCTTTTCCAAAATTTATGGTATATGTAGTGTTTTTCTGCAACTCTTCTTCAAAGCTAATTTGCAATATTTCTTTTCTTGCTTTGTAAGTGGGAGGAATGTCCATCGCCGGAGATACACTGATCTCTGTAAATTCATTACTGAGTTTTACGAATTCATCAAACTCTATTTCAATTTTTGAAGCTGTAAAATTCCTTGTTAAATTTTTCGGCAGTTCTTTTACTATGACCGGTTGGATCGTGTCTCTTGGTCCGCCGGTTGGAGATTGAACGCTCGCACATGATATCAGGAACAGGGAGTAAAAAAATACTAAGCCCGGAACTGTTAAAAATATTGTCCTTTTAATATTAGCCATTTTTAAGCCCTCTGGCAGATTTTATATTGTTTTGGAATTATCATATTGCCACATAGCTGAAAGTGTCTTGTATACAATATTTTCAAATCACTTTTTTTATTTGTTAAGTATTTATAAATCAATACTTTATAAACTATCTACTCATGTGAACCATTAAAACGGATATATCTGATGGTGAGACCCCTGAAATTCTGGAAGCCTGCCCTAAAGTTCTTGGTTTAATCTTCATTAACTTTTCCCGTGCTTCTTTTGAAAGTGATATAAGTCCGTGGTAATCGAATTCCGGATTTATTACCTGATCTTCCATCCTTTTCATTTTATCTACTATTTCCAGTTCTTTTTCAAAATAGCTTTCGTACTTAACTTTTATTTCTGCTTGCTCAACGGTCTCACGATCATAATTACCCAGAAGTTTATCAAAAATAGTATCTGCTTTTCTAAGATCTGCAAAACTGATCTGAGGTCTGGTTATCAATTGGAACATTTTCACGTTTTGTGATATTCCTGGTGTGCCTTGAATTTCAAGAACGGTATTGACTGCATCCGGTCCGATCGATGTATTTTTCAAATAGGCTACAATGGTGTCAGCATTTTTTATTTTCTGATTTACTTTTTCAAGTCTTGCATCATTTATCAGGCCCAGTTTATGTCCAATTGGGCTCAACCTGATGTCTGCGTTATCCTGACGTAATAATAGTCTGTGCTCCGCTCTGGATGTGAACATTCTATAGGGCTCTTCTGTTCCTTTAGTAACCAGGTCATCGATTAGTACACCAATATATGATTCTGCTCTCTTAAGAATTAAATCTTCTTTTTCATTTATTTTCTGGTGTGCGTTAATGCCAGCCATGAATCCCTGACATGCTGCTTCTTCATATCCTGTAGTTCCATTGATTTGGCCTGCGAAATATAAGTTCTCAATTTTTTTGGTCTCAAGCGTTAAACTCAATTGCGTAGGAGGGAAGAAATCATATTCTATTGCGTATCCCGGTCTGAACATTTTTGCATTTTCAAAACCTGGTATTTTTGTTAAGGCTCTATATTGAACATCTTCAGGAAGAGAAGTTGAGAATCCGTTGACATAAATTTCGACAGTATTCCACCCCTCTGGTTCTACAAAGATCTGGTGTCTGTCTCTTTCGGCAAAGCGGTTTATCTTATCCTCAATTGAGGGACAATACCTTGGCCCCAGTCCTTTAATTCTCCCTGTGAACATTGGTGATTTCTCAAAACCTTCTTTCAGGGTTTCGTGTACTTCTGAATTTGTATAGGTGATCCAGCAGCATCTTTGTTCTTTAGGAAGTTCTACATCTGTATAGGAGAATCTTCCTCTGTCTTCATCACCCCATTGTTCTTCCATTTTTGAGTAGTCGAGTGAACGACCATCAACTCTTGGTGGAGTGCCTGTTTTCATCCTGCCAGCTTCAAACCCAAGCTCTACTAATTGTTCAGTTATTCCGGTAGCTGATTTTTCTCCTGTTCTGCCGCCTCCAAATTTTTTCTCCCCAATATGTATTATGCCGTTAAGGAATGTACCATTTGTTAATACAACCGATCTTGATTTTATCTTTATACCCAACGATGTTCTAACTCCGCAAACCTTGTTGTCTTCAATCAACAATGACGTTGCTGTATCCTGCCAGAAATCTACATTAGGTGTACGTTCGAGGGCTAATCTCCATTCTTCTGCAAACCTCTTTCTATCACTTTGCGCTCTTGGACTCCACATGGCCGGCCCTTTTGAGCTGTTCAGCATTCTGAACTGCAAGGTTGTTTTGTCTGTTATGATTCCTGAGTAACCACCAAGAGCATCTATCTCACGTACAATTTGTCCTTTGGCTACGCCGCCCATGGCTGGGTTGCAGCTCATTTGTGCTATCGTTTCCATATTCATGGTGATTAGCAAAACCTTTGAACCCAGATTCGCCGCCGCCGCCGCTGCTTCGCAGCCAGCATGTCCGGCACCAACTACAATTACATCGTATCTGTCAAACATTTTTATGGATGTTCCACGTGGAACAATTATATATTTTAAAATTAATCATTACTATTTACAATTGTTTCACGTGGAACACGCTTAACAAAAGAACTTAATGCCGCCAAAACCCAAACGCCTTCCAGTATCACGAAAGGGTAGAAGGCTATCAGGTAGGATGAATAACCGCAAAGTCCGGCACCCACAATATTAAGTCCGCTGTACCATTTGCTGTCAGTACTCATGATCTTTCTCAGGTTTAGAAAAAAAGCGATCAGTAATAGGGTGACTCCAACGGATGCTATTATATCTGACTGGCTCATATGCTTTCTTTTAAATCAGTTAGTTCGAGCCATCTCATCGTCTTGGTGTCTATATTGTCTTTTAGATCCTTGATCTTAATTGCTATTTCTGATAATTTGGTATGATCTGTTATGCCGGAGTTTAGTTCTGAAGTTAAAATCTCAACCTGTTTTTCGAGCTCTTTTGTTTCTGTTTCCAGTCCCTGAAGCTCCTTTTCTTCTTTAAAACTTAATTTTCGTTTCTGTACTTCTGGTTCAGAATTGCTTATTTCTGCTTTCGAACTTGATTTGGCGGGCTTTTTTGGTTCTTCCTGTTCGAGTCTGTAATCCGTGTAATTACCTGAATAGATATGTACATTTCCATCCCCTTCAAAAATAAATAGTTGGTCAGTTAGCCTGTCTATTAAATATCTATCGTGAGAGACCAGCATTAAAATACCCGGGAAATTAAGTAAAAAATCCTCCAGTACATTTAAGGTATCGATATCCAGATCATTGGTCGGCTCATCCAGAATCAGATAATTAGGATTCTTCATGAGCACCCGCATTAACTGAAGTCTTTTCTTTTCACCACCGCTAAGCTTGTTTACCATTCCGTACTGTTTGGCCGGCGGAAAAAGAAAGTGGGTGAGTACCTGGCTGGCGGTCATATTTTTCCCATCAGCCATAGTAATGTATTCAGCGATATTTTTTACAACATCGATCACACGTTCATCTTCTTTAAATTCCAGACCACCCTGACGGTAATATCCGAATACGGTGGTTTCTCCTACAAGAACTTTACCACTATCGGGTTTAATTGCACCAGTTACAATATTGAGAAGTGTAGATTTTCCTGTTCCGTTCTTACCAGCCACCCCAATTCTGTCACCTTTTTTAAAGGTATAGCTAAAGTTATTAATGACAGGTTTTCCGTTAAATGCTTTGCTGATATTTTCCAGTTCCAGGATCTTATTTCCTTGTCTTGATACATTAACGCTTAACTCTAAAGAAGATTTTACGTTACGCCCTTTAGTTTTTTCTTCCAGGTCGTAGAATGAATCAATTCTCGATTTTGATTTGGTAGTTCTTGCTTTGGGTTGTCTGCGCATCCACTCAAGTTCTCTCTTCAGGAGGTTTGTGTTTTTGCTGAAGGAGGCATCTTCCGCAGCATTTTGTTCTGCTTTTTTCTCAAGGTAATAACTGTAATTACCGTTGAAGTTTTGAAGCTTTCCACGGTCAAGTTCTATGATCCTTGATGAAACATTATCCAAAAAATATCTGTCGTGCGTTACAAGCAAGATGGTCTTTTGTCCGCCGGTCATATAACTTTCCAACCATTCAATAGTTTCAATATCCAGGTGGTTGGTAGGCTCATCAAGAATGTAAACATCCGGATCGTCAATAAGTAATTTTGCCAGAGCCAGACGCTTTCTTTGTCCGCCGGACAGGGTTGCTATTTTCTGCTCCAGATGCTGTATCCCCATTCTTCCCAGAATGGTCTTTATTTCATATTCATATTCCCAGGCATTGGCATTACTCAGCTCATCCATAAGTCTGTTCAGGAGCTTTTCATCATGAACTTCCTGTTCAACAGCTTCTTCATATTGCCTGATTAGCTGTTGCCTTTCATTTCCTATGGAGTAAATAAAATCGCTTATTGTTTCCTGATTCTGGAATTGTGGATCCTGTTCCAGGTATCCTATTCTCAGGTCTCTTTCGGTTACCACTTTTCCCAGACTTGGCGCCAGTATACCTGATAGTATACGAAGCAGGGTAGATTTACCCGTTCCGTTAATACCAACCAGCGCTACCCGGTCTCCTTTATTCAGACCAAAGTACAGATCTTTAAAAAGCCAGTTATCATTAAATGAATGCCCTAATTGTTCGGTTGATAATATGCTCACGCTAATTCTTGTATTTGTATGGAAGGATATATAAAAGTGCCTTTCAGGTCTTTTATTGATTGATTAAGCATCACTTTAGCCACATCGGCTGCTTTGATGCTTCTGTATTTCTTTAGTGGCCCTATCAGGAGCGGATCTATCAGACTTGAAATTGGTTTCATGATTTTGTCGGCCAGACGATTCTCTTTACGCTCACCAATTAAAAATGAAGGTTGATAAATATGCAATGATGGAATATTTAGTTTTTTTAATTCTTGCTCCAGTTCTCCTTTTAGTTTGAGATAGGAGTTTGAAGATTCAGCATCCGCACCAAGAGAAGAAATAATATGAAATTGTGAAACCCCATTCTGCAGACCGAACTTTGCCAGGTTCAATGGATACTCCAAATCTATTTTTCTGTATAATGCAGGATCCGGAGTTTCACTTTTGGTTGTTCCGAGACAGCTATATATTATATCTCCTTGAATTTCAGATGAATAGGTGTTTAGTTCGTCGAAATTCAGGATCAATTCCTTAACTTTAGGATTAGAAATACCAGTTGATCTTCTAAGTACCAGGAGAATCTCTGATATCGCCTCCGACCGGATCAGCTCTGACAATAAGTTACTGCCAATAAGTCCGCTTGCCCCAACTAAAATGACTCTATATGGCATTTATTTTGATAATTAATGAGCAAAGGTACGCATATTAGGTTTGGAATTAATATTGTGTGTTTAAACATGTAATTAAAAATCAACAATATGAAGAAGATTATCCACCGCGCTGCAGATCGAGGAATTCAAGATCACGGCTGGCTGAAGGCAGCACATTCATTTAGTTTTGCTCAATATCATGATCCGGCAAAAGTTCATTTTGGCCTATTAAGGGTATTGAATGATGATATTATAGCTCCTGGTATGGGCTTCGGGACTCATGGCCATGATAATATGGAGATCGTTACCATCCCTCTGAAGGGTACTTTGGCTCATAAAGACAGCCTGGGCTCAATTGGTAATATTAAGTATGGTGAAGTTCAGGTTATGTCTGCAGGTAAGGGTATTCAGCATTCGGAATTTAACGGTTCTTCCGACGAAGAGGTTAATTTGCTTCAGCTCTGGGTATTTCCAAAAGAACGTAATATTGAACCCCGTTATGATCAGATGCAATATGATCTTGAGAAAGCGAATAATTCATTTTTGACAATCGTTTCGCCAGTTAAGGTTGAAAATGTTATGTGGATCAATCAGGATGCATTTTTTAGTTTGGGTACTTTTGATGCAGATTCAAAGGCCAGCTATAAGATCCAGCATCCCGGAAACGGAGCCTATGTCTTTTTTATTGAAGGACAAGGAATAGTTGATGATACCTTATTGGAGAAGCGCGATGCGGCAGGTGTATATGATACTGAAGAAATTGAATTTGATTTCAAGGAAAACTCAAAGGTTCTGATAATTGAAGTTCCAATGCAATAATATTTAGAACGCTCTCTTTGACAGGTAAAGGTCTTCCTTATCTGTCATGAGAGCTTTCGCTTCTTTTCCCTTATCAGCATAGCCCAGAAGATGCAGGGTGCCATGTATCATTACCCGGTGGAGTTCATCCTCGGTTTTTACTTTAAAGCCCTGTGCATTCTCCTGAATGCGTTCTAAGCTGATAAAGATATCGCCCACAATTTCTCCCTTTTTTTCACTGTTGTCGAATGTAATGATGTCTGTAAAGGTATCGTGTTTCAGATACTGCTGATTCATTGACAGGAGGTAATTATCGCTGCAAAAGATAAAGTTCAGTTCCCGGAGTTTAAACCCCTCCTCAACAATTGTATTTTTTATCCAGGTCCTGAGCAGGCCCTTATGTTTTAAAGTAAAGGATATGTCTTCAGAAAAAAAATGTATTGGTAACTGACTCATTAAATTTTAAAATGAAGCTCGAGCTCATTTCCTTTTGAGTTAAAGATACATTGATCGGCAAGTTTCTTAATAATAAAAACACCTCTTCCAGTTAGATTTTCAAGATTTTCAGGAGCTGTTGGATCTGGTAGATTATTGAAGTCAAACCCTTCACCCTCGTCAGAAACAGTGAATATTAAGCGTTTATCTTCAATTACCTCCAGGTTAATATATACTTTCTTATCGAGGTTTTGACGATTGCCATGGACAATCCCATTGATTACAGCCTCACTCAGGCAAGTAAGTACATTGGCATATATCTCATCGCTGAATCCGTACTTTACGCTCAGTTCATCGATAAAATTTTCCATCAGAGTAATGCTGTCAATCCTGGAGGGTAACTGCAGCGTATACAATGAAGTATTATCTGAATATTCTGTCTGATTAATCATTTATTGCCCGAATTTAAAAATTTAAAATAGTCTCCCACTTTTATTTTATAAAATGAATTTAAAGAGGGAGGTACTGTCTTAAGCAAATCGGTCTCTTTTTGCTTAATTTTGAGATAGTCCTGCAATATTATTGAATTTATTGGTGCTTGATTGACTCCCTCCTTACTTTCTCTTTTTTCATCCTCTTCACGTTCCCGCTCGGCTTTATCGGCTTCAAGTAATTTACTCAGAATTTCCTGCTGTCTGGTTAATGTTTCCTGTTTTATTCTTTTGTTTACGAGATCGGTCTCTGTTTGTTCCATCTCTTTCACTAATTTATCAAGATTACCTAAGCCTGCCTTTCCATCTTTATTCACTAATTTGTTGATTTCCTGCATGGCTTGTCTTATGATTTGTTGTTCTCTTGCCATTTTAGCAAGTTGCTCACTCATGGCGCCACTGCGATTTCCCTGCTGACCAGGTGCCTGTTGTCCCTGTTTCTGCATCTCGTCCCGGGCTTTTTGCATGTTTTTGTTCAATTGCTCCTGCATTTTACTGAGTTGCGAAAGGCTCTGCTTCTTTTTGCCTTTTCCACCGGGCTTACTATTCTGCTGCGACTGTTGTAATTGCTCAAGTGCCTCATTTAACATTAAAGCCAAATTATTGATCGATGTCATAGCAAATTGTTGATTGCGGTTAGCCTCCGCAGTTCGACGCTCGCCAAGACTTTCAATTGCTTTTGTCACGTTTAAATTTATGGTCTGTATTTCTTTGTTAACAACAGACTGAATCTGAGGAACCTTTTTACTTAGTGAATAAAGGCTGTCTTCGATCATTTTCAGATTGATCTGAATATCTTTCTGTTTTTGTGTTTGTAATATATATCCGGGATCGCTCGTGTTAATGCTTCTCACTTCCTGCATTGTTTTTTCCTGGTCGAATGAACTGCTAAGAAGGTTTTCAAGTACTTCCCTTAATTCTTTGGCATTTACCTCATTTTCTTTCTCTTCGCCCTCCTCCTGCATTTTCTCTAATTTCTTGGAAAGCTCTTTCATTTTGTCAGCAGCTTGTTTTTGATTTTGAGCAGCCTTTTTCTGATCCTTCTTTTCCAGATTTTCTGAACTTTCTTTTTGTTGCTGCTCTATCTGGTCCTGATCCTTTTCCGGGTTCTCGAAATTGTTTTTTTGCTCCAGCTCCTCGTTTTTCTGCTCCAGCTTATTCAGTTCAGATTCCAGGTCTTTAAATTCTTCTTTTAAAACGTTTTGCTCATCCTTTAGTTTTTGGATATCTGTATTTTTTTCAAGCGACTTTTCGCTAAGTGCTTCCTGCTCTTTTGCCAATTCACCTAGTTTTTCAATAGTTTCACTTAGCTTCTGGTCAAACTCCAGCTGCTTGTAGAGTTCCAGGATCCGGTCGAGCTCTTTTTGCAATGATTTATTATCCATCTGCATTTTGGATAGCTCTTCCCTGGTTTGGTTATTATTGTTTTTATCGAGTAGTTTTTCAATGTTTTTTAAAATTTCTCTGGTTTTCTCATCAAGCACATTATTGAACAGGTTTTCGATCTGTTTTTGTTTTTCAAGAATCTGTTCATTTTGTTCATTCTGCTCAAATTGATTTTGTTTGTTTTCTTTCTGTATTTCCTTTACCAGTTCTTCGAGTTCACTTTGTTTTTGGAGAAGGTTTTCAATTTGTTTCTTCTCTTCGTATGAAAGATTCTTTTTATTAAGCAGATCCTGATTTAGTTTTTTGGCTTCCTTTTCTACCTGGCCCGACTTTTTAATGGCCTGTTCCATTTTTTCCTTGATCTGTTCAGCGTTTTTTTCAAGTTGTTCATCTATTTCCTTTTCAGATGGCATTTTTAATGTTTTAATAGCCGATCTGCTAGCTTTAGGGCCATTGACGCCGTCATTATCAAACACTTCAAAATAATATTCCACCTGTTCGCCTGGCTCAGCTCCGGCTTCGGTTGCATTCCAGGCATGTATGAAATTGCTCTGAAGTGCGTTTTTGTCGAATTCAACAGTTTTTATATAGGGTTTAACCTTATTTTCCGAATCCTGAGATAATAATCTGTAATTGAAAGTTAGTTTTGAAAATCCATGATCATCATTGATCTGTCCTACAAAATAAAGCAGTTTACTATTCACCGAATCCTGCCTTTCATTAACTTCAATAACCGGAGTCAGATCAGGAATAACCTGGAGTTGATAACTTACTGCCTGGGATGATTCTACACCCTTATTGATGGGTTTAACGCTGTAGATCAGATTTTTTGTAGCCTTGTATGTAAAACTGAATACATTGTCGTCTGACTGACTAAGCAGATAACTTTTGGTGTCCATTTTAATATCAAGCTGCTCACTGTTTTGGGCATTAAATTTCCAGTTGATTTTTGATCCCTCAGGAATGGTCATATCTCCAGTGTTTTTAAGCACTTCATTGCTCTTATTCAGATAAGTGGGATACTCAATAAATACCTCAAAATTAATGATAGTTGGTTTTGCCTTGACTTCCAGCAAATAGTCGTTAGAGCTGAATTCACCACCCCTGAGTCTTATTTTTTTACTGCTCTGAAGATTCTTGAACGTATAATTAAATCGGATAATATTTTCCCGGTTAAGCTTGAATGTATTAATCCCGTCTTCCAGGTATAGTTCAGAAGGGATCTCATTACCAGTAAGCTTAACCATAAGGGTATAATCGCTTCCCTGCACAGCAGATAATTTATCGTTCAGGATTTCGAAGTTGAATGGTGCTTTTTTAATAAAACGTTTATTGTGATTGATTAATCGCTCAGTACTTTCGCTTAAAATTGATGGAGAAGCAAAGAATAGGAAAACAAAAATGGCCATGGGTGCCATTGCATATTTCAAATATTTACGGTTTTCTTTTATATGTATTGCTGAGGTAAAAGGAACGGGCCGGAGATCTGCAATTTTCTGATTTATACTAGCATCAATTAGTGAGCGCTGTTCAGGGTTTGAATCGGAAAGCTTTTTAAGTTGAAGTGTATTCAGTAGTTTATCTTTTACGGGCGCAAAATGCTGTCCGATAATGGCTGAAGCCTGTTCATGAGACAGGGTTTTTCCAAGCCTGAAGTAAGACAATAAGGGAATTAGAATATAACCTGTTATAACGAAAAGGTTTCCGGCAATAAATGAATAGAAAAGAATGCTTCGAACAAGGGGGTCAAAATGACCAAAATATTCAGCCGTTGTTACAAGAATATACGCGGCAAAAAGTGAAGAAACTAGAAATATACAACCCTTTACAACCTTATTGAGGTAATATTTACGGATAAACCCGTCAATTTTATTTATAAGATAGACGTAGTTTTCTTCTGAACCCTTCATTGTTAATTTTACACGTCAATTTATTAACATGAAATTAACGAAATATGTTCATTATTAGTGTAATCATAGGATATCAACACCAATTTGTGACATAAATCCATACAAAATGTATTATTTTTTCTTTAGAAGTACTACGTTGGCAACTTTTCTCTGTCCTTCATGATCCCATTTTCTATTATCAGTAGGGTAATTCACAACTCCGGTTTCCATATAGTTATTGATCCATAATGTGGTAGATCCGCCACCGTCGAGATTAATTGCATCATCGGCATTGAGCCAGCGCATTAGTTTGGTAAGTTCGAATAGGCTCATACCAGCGGAGTTAGCGTTACGGCCATCGACTGTGATAAGCAAAACTCGTTTATTTTTTGTAATCGCAACTGCTGTTCGCGGATGTCTGGTTTTATTAAATGCATTGGCCGGATCCAGTTTTTCATCTGTTTGATCCATGATCAGAAGAGGGCCGCTCACCATTATATCTTCCCCTTCAAGCGCTTTTTCCCAATCCGGTGTTCCATCCCATTTGGCAATAGTTATCCTGCCCTTGTTTATTACAAGGGCCGAACTCTGGTGACCAGCTCTGTTTCCGTTTTTTCCAAGCCGATTTTCGTTAATTACAATCCCGTCAGACTTAATATGATCTACAGATCCTCCTTTTGCAATATCAAAGAAAGTACCATTAAGTGCTGCTATTGCATTGGCTTGTTTTCCGAAATCGCTGGTGGTGATCAGCTTTTTAGCATCATACCCAAGATCAAATTCAAGCTTTTTCTTTTGTTTAATTTCCAGGACACTTACAAACTGATTGGAGTTAAATAGTGTGTTTTGGAACCAGAATGTTTTAAGGACAACTCCGGGATTTATCTTTTCTTTTTTCCATTCAGCATTTACCACTGCAAGTGAGTCTGATTGGGCAAAAACCCCGAAGGTTATGAAGACCGAAAAAAAAGTACTTAATAGAATTGCTTTCATGGTGCTAATATATTGAATAGCTACCAATAAAAAAGCCCCATGCCGGTTTAGACATGGGGCTTTTGAGATTATGATCTTTATTTCTTTGGATCCAGGGCTTCTTCAATACGAACAAGCACATCTTCCAGGTGTGATTTGATCACCGGACTAGAATATCTTGGTAATGCAGACTTAACCTGAACTGATAATAATTTAAGCTCCTGTCTTGCCATAGGGCGAATATCTGACTGGGATACATCAATTTGCGGACCTGCAAAAGCTGCAAACTGAGGCGGAACCGGAGTTTCGTTCTCATTCAACAAATAAGACATTCTTTCAATATAAGCTCTCTGCAAATTACGACGGTAGGTATCCACATTGGCACCTGTCTTTAATTCAGACCAGATACCATTCCTAAGATCTGAAAGTAATTCTCCCATATCATAAGCATTGGCTCCATTCTTCACAGAATTATCTATCACCCTGCTTAAACGTGAAAAGTCAAGTATTCCATTTAAAACACCAACTTGTGTTCTTCTAAGGCGATCAACTATCCCGGCATTATCAAACTTATTTAATACCTGCTGATCAAGCATCCAGTTTGGTGTGACAAAAGCCTGGTCGTTAATAAACTTAAGGGCTGTTTTTTGTTTGTCTTGAGCAACATGCGTGTAAACCGGACCTTTTTGCTCGTAGGTTTTATCGTTTTCATAGATTCCACCAATATTTGAACGTACATGTCCCATATAGCGATTCCATTGTCCAAGTACTTCTCCATAAAGTTCCTTCAGGTTATCGTATGGTTTTCCCTCTTCGTAGGTCCATTTTTCGATATTCGGAAGGATACGCTTTAAATTAGCAATTCCGTACTGTGATGCTTTTACCGCATCATCGCCAAGATCTTCAGATTGAGCACGCGGATCAATTGGATTACCGGTTTGCTGACCATAGA
Organism: Daejeonella rubra; assembly: GCF_900103545.1. Taxonomy (GTDB): domain Bacteria; phylum Bacteroidota; class Bacteroidia; order Sphingobacteriales; family Sphingobacteriaceae; genus Daejeonella; species Daejeonella rubra. The sequence continues at coordinate 75,051 of NZ_FNHH01000008.1, read as the reverse complement.
AATAAACAGGGTTTCCGGCTCTTTCAATGGTCCACTTGTTTAGTGTTTTTGCTTCTTCTTCAGGTGTTTGATTATCAAACCAGGAATAACCCCATTTGATAGCCCATTTGTCGTAGTCACCAATGCCAGGATATAAAACAACTCCTTCATCACCTGGTTGAGCAATATAGTTGAAACGGGCATAGTCCATGATCGAAGGTGCAGTACCGCCCATTCTTTTTGTGAATGAAGGTGAACGTAAGGAATCAACAGGGTATGCAACACTTGAACCAAAGTTATGTGGAAGTCCTAAAGTGTGTCCAACTTCATGGGATGAAACAAAACGGATCAATTGACCCATTACTTCATCCTTAAACTTCGGAGTACGGGCATCCGGGTTTATCGCTGCAGTTTGAACGAAGAACCAGTTACGTACAAGGTTCATCACATTGTGGTACCAACCAATATCAGATTCCATAATTTCGCCGGAACGCGGATCAGAAATATGTGGTCCGTATGCGTTGGCAATGTTAGAAGCAAAATAACGAATAACAGAATAACGCGCATCTTCAGGTGACCAATCAGGATCATTTGCAGGTGCCTCAAGAGCAGTGATCGCATTTTTAAATCCGGCCGCCTCAAATGCTGCATTCCAATCCTTAACTCCTGCAATCAGGTAAGGTCTCCATTTTGCAGGTGTTGCAGGATCGATATAGTAAACGATCTGTTTTTTGGGTTCAACCAATTCACCACGCTTATAAGCTTCAGGATCTTTTGGCTCCAGTTTCCAGCGATGGATATATCTGGTAACCTGTGCTTTTTGAGCGTCAAGACCATAATCGGTTTGACTTTGACCGAAAAACCCTACTCTGTCATCCGAAAAACGCGCTTTGTAAGGATTTTTGGGTAAAAGTAACATAGAGTTATGAATTTCAACGGTCATTGAACCAATTGATTTGTCGCCCGGAGCATCTGTCGCCCGGTATGTTTTTAAAGAACGTACTTCAATATTTATCGGGAAAGATTTGATCGTATCAATATAGGTACGAGCCTCATCCATCGTAGTAATTTTATACTGGGTTCGCAGAGACTGGGGTAATCCAAGAGATTGAACATCCTTTGAAAATAGTTCAGTCACATCAATTACCACCGAGCTGGAATCCTTATTGATCGCTTTGATATCAAAGGCTGATAATACGGCTTCCAGATTCGAGTTTTTTACGGACTCAAACATATCTGTTTTTTCTCCGGCGATGTTGCGGTAAGAAGGGATACGGATGAATACCTGTTTATCGCGTTTTTGCCATTTCCAGATCTGTTCATTTAACTCTTCACCACCGTAGGTTCCGTCAACTGTTGGTGTTTTTGCATAGCGGGTAACCACCAACATCTCACGATTAAACAGTGAATCAGGAATCTCATAGAAATATTTTCCATCCAGACGATGAACTTTGAAAAGTCCCTTATCTGTCTTTGCCTTATCTGTAATAACCTCCTTATATGGCTTAATGCCCGGTTTAGGTGGTGTTGCCGGCGTTGCCGGAGTAGTTGGTTTAGCTGGATCCTGAGCCGGAGCATCACTTTTTCTGCGATCCTGGGCTTGTATGTCATTCAAGCCAAATGCAATTACAAGCGCTGCTAATGCAGCAACCCGCATGTTGCGTAATTTTGTTGCCATAGTTAATTTTATAATGGGTTAGTTTATTCTAATCTACAAATTTAGAATTTGAACCGACTTTTGAATATTATTTATCAGTATATCATAATAAAATTACAGAACTGTGAAATAGGCTGATATATAGCCCAAATACACTGTATTTGGACCTGTTATCAAAATTGAGCATTCGGAATTTTGATTAGATCAGGTGTTCCTTCATAGTTTTATTTTCTTTGGTTTTATCAGAATTCCAGTAGTTTGAAATCTGGTACTGATATTAATTAGTTTATAATTGAGCTTCTTTATCAGGTATATGTGAACCTAAGTTCTCAGCGGTCAATAGCTTTAGGTAATTCTTTTCTATTTTTATAGAATTCTATTGGCTCTGATAATAAGATCTTGTTTATAGTTGATGGAGAAACATTAAAGAGAATCGAATCTAATGAAAATAAAGACTTTGATTTGGGTACTAATTACTCTATTGAGTTTAGAGAATTTGACAGCCAAAACGATCCGGCCGGGAAAAATTCTTAAAATGATCAGGAGATCAGCAGTTCTAAATGAACATTTTACCGGCTTCGCTTTGTATGACCTGGATAAGAGAAAAATGATAGGGGGGCAGAATAGCGAGAAGCATTTTACACCAGCATCGAACACCAAATTATTTACATTTTACGCTGGTCTAAAGCTTTTAAAAGATTCGGTTGCCGGTTTGAGTTATATTGAACGGGGCGACTCATTGATATTCTGGGGCACTGCAGACCCAAGTTTCCTAAATCGGGATTTTAAACAACAAGGGATAGTACAAAAGTTGAATTCTTCCGCAAAAAAGCTCTACTGGGCAAATGGCTTATTTACGGGCGATTTTTATGGTGCTGGCTGGACATATGATGATTACAATGAATATTATCAGCCGGAAATGTCTGAGCTACCGGTTTATGGAAACTCCATTTATTTCAGGAGTTCGAACAATGCTTTACACAGTTATCCTGAATTCAACTCCGGAGGTGTATTTACACTCCTTACTGATTCGGTAATTAATTCAGGGAGATTTCGAGTAAAGCGTAATATCCTAAGTAATGAATTTCATAAATCCAATATTTCGGTTCCTTCCGGCTTCAGCCAGACGGTTCCTTTTAAGGTATCAGATGAATTGATCAGCAAATTATTAAAACAAAACATTCCAGCCTTTTCGGGCAGCCTTTCACTTAAAAAGCCCGTAAATACTAAAACATGGTATAGTATACCAACAGATACACTTTTTCGGCATATGCTATTGCCGAGTGATAATTTTATTGCTGAGCAGATCTTATTAAATATTGCAGCAACAAATGGGATGGAAATGAATACTTCAGTAGTCATCGATTATGTAATCAAGAACTATTTGTCTGATCTGCATGATAAAGTGCAATGGGTGGATGGATCTGGCCTTTCCAGACAGAATTTGTTTACTCCACGCAGTATGGTAAGGCTTTGTGAAAAGATCTATGATGAAGTTGGAGATGAGAACAGGCTATTCGATCTCTTGCCACAGGGTGGTAAGACCGGTACTTTGAAAAACCTTTATAAATCTGACAGACCTTTTGTATTTGCCAAAACAGGAAGCCTTTCAAATAATCACAATCTAAGTGGATACCTGGTCACCCGAAAAGGAAAAAAGCTTATTTTCTCCTTTATGAATAATAACTATACAGTGTCTACAGCTGATGTAAGATCTGAAATGGAAAGAATTGTAACCTTTATTAATCAAAACTATTAAGCGATGAAAAGACTGCAAAATATATTTTTAATCCTATGCCTGTTTCTTGTTTCCTGTTCAAGTTCTGATCCTATCGTATGTGAAGATAGGGCCTGCACCATGGAATTCCGAATGGTAACCGTAAAGTTCATTGATGATTCTGGAAATGCTCAGATAGTAAAAGATTATTCCACAGTAAACAAGCGCACAGGCCGTTCAATGACCCCAAATACTGATATGGTTGTACAGGGACTTTATGTAGTAGCCAGCGATGCAGATTTAAAAGAGCTTTCTGAGAAAGGCGATATTGTCCTGGTTTCGGCAACCAATCCAAAAAACAATACTAAAATTCAGGCTGAATTTGTTATTGGGGGTGGTTTATGCATCTGTCATGTCAGTAAAATTTCAGGACCTGAAACGATAAAGATTTAAATAGTTGGGATAGATCTCGGCAATTGAATTTATAAAAGCCCCTGATATAGGGTTCTTATTGAACTCTTTTAATAAATTTAAAAATTGTCTGAAATAAAATTCTGAAATCAGCTCAAAGGTCTTAACTAAGAAAAATGAAAAAAATCCTTATCGTACTTGTCCTGTTAGTATGTTCAATCGGTTGTGGTATTGCACTTCCGGGCAGCACAACAATTTATATTGTCAGGCATGCCGAAAAGGATATAAGCGATCCTAAAAATCAAGATCCCGAATTGAGTGCTGAAGGGAAGTTAAGAGCAGCAGATCTGGCTGAAAAACTTAAGAATGAAAAGCTTGATGCTGTATTTTCCACTAAGTATAAAAGGACCGGTCAAACCGGAGCTGAAGTAGCCAAAAATAATGGGATCAATATTCAGGAATATGACGGTCACAATTTTAAGGCAATATCTGATCTTATAAAAACAAAGTATAAAAACCGCAGGATACTGATCGTTGGGCATTCGAATACGGTCCTGGAACTTGTTGAAGCTTTTGGCGCTACCCGACCACTACCAGCATTGACCGATGAAGACTATGATTTTTTCTTTATATTAAAGATTGACAATATGGGCAAGGCAGCACTGAATGTGGAGCAGTATGGAAAGCAACATCGTAGTTCTGTTTTAAAATAATAAAGGCCCGGGAATTAGAATGGATACAGGCAGTACAAGCACACTCTTTTTTGGAGGCACCGCCTATTTAGGCATGCCAGGAAATGAAAGTTTTAGACAATTGGTTATTAAAGGCATGGAACTTTATGGAGTGAACCATGGCGCTTCAAGGAATAACAATATTACTTTAGATATTTTTTCGATCGCAGAGAAGACGGCAGCAAAAAGGTTTGAAGCAGAGGATGCCATCATTGTATCCAGCGGATACCTGGCAGCTCAGCTGGTAGTTCAGCAATATTTTGCAAGCCACCAGTTGATCTATGCTCCTGAAACGCATCCTGCTTTATGGCTGGGAATTCCCGCAGCTCCCAAAATGAAATTCAGCGACTGGGTGGAGCAGGTAATAGTTCAAATCAATAGCTCCGACCTACCAAGTCTGATCATCAGTAATTCATTGAATAATTTGATACCGGAGATCTATGATTTTAATTGGCTGCATCGGATTGACCCGCATAAAAGAGTCATCATTTTGGTAGATGATTCCCATGGAATTGGAATAGTAGGCGATCAGGGTCAAGGGGCATACTCCCGGATACCAGTACTTCCAAATGTTCAGAAAATAGTGATTGCATCAATGGCAAAGGCACTTGGTGTTGATGCGGGCCTTATTCTTGGGAACTTTTCAATGATTGAGCAGTTCAGAAGCTCCCCTGTTTATGCAGGAAGTTCACCACCCTCACCAGGAATGCTTTATGCTTTTGTTAACTCAGAGGAGATCTATAAGAATGAACTGAAAAAGCTACGCATGAACCTTAGACTATTTACGGATCTGCTGAATGCCGGTTCCGGGCTATTTTTCATCAATGATTTTCCAGTGTTCTTGTTGAAGGATGATGCAGCTGCCTCTGTGCTACTAAAAAATGGTATTAATATTTCATCATTTCCATATCCCGATCCCAAAGGAAAGTCACTAAATAGAATTGTGCTGAGTAGTAATCATCAAAGAGAAGACCTTGAAATTCTTGCAAATGCGATCAACGGAGCAAATGCCCCTAAAGGCTAATTAATTTATAAAATTCTTTAGAGATCTTCAAAGGGAATATCCATGATCTCGAAGCTTTTCCAGCCATTGAAATCAAAATGCCACCATTCATTTTTCAGAACTCTGAAGCCGTTTTTCTCCATTGTGGAACGCAGCAATTCCCTGTTTTGGATGACCGCTGGAGGCAGGTCATTGAAATCCGAGGCCGCTTCAGGAGCGAAGCTGTCATAAGGTGTTGGCATTTCTAATTCTTTTCCAGTACGGAGGTTGATCAAAGTCAGATCAATGGCACATCCGCGATTATGTCTTGATCCGTCTTTGGGGTTGGCAACAAAACTTTTATCGGAAGCTATATCAAAGAATTTTACCGTTACACTGTAAGGACGGTATCCGTCAAAGATCTTCAGGCCAAAACCCAGTTTATTTAAGTCATTCTGAACTTTCCTGAGTGCCTCAGCTACCGGAAGCCTGGCGAATGCCCTGGCCTGTTTGTATACTGCTTGTTTCGCAAAGTTATTTCTTCCGGCATAGCGGATATCCAATTTTATATTGGGAATAAGTTTCTTTATTTCAACGAGCTCCTTATTCATATCCGCCTGAACAGATTCTTTGTAAGCAGCCATATCATTAATGATCAGCAACCCAAAAGGATTACTTTTCTGTGCCTGTGTCTCAAGTGAGACAAAAAGGAGGAATAATAAAAGGAGTTTCCGCATTATCTGTTGGATACGATCAGTAGATCCAGATCTTTCATGGGGATATTAAAACGGTCAGAAAGATCTTTATTGGTCAGCTTACCCTGATAAAGATAAATAGCGTTCCGAATTCCAGGTCTTTCCCAGATGAGGTTCATAATTCCGCCCATTTCACCAATTTCAAGCAGAATAGGGGTAAAAATATTGGTTAGGGCATATGTTGCTGTACGAGAAACGCGGGAGGCAATATTAGGAACACAATAATGGATCACATCATGCTTTCTAAACGTCGGAACTTTATGATTGGTGATTCTAGAGGTTTCAAAACATCCGCCCTGATCAATGCTAACATCAATAATAACAGAATTAGATTTCATTTTACTCACTGTTTCCTCTGAAACGATACAAGGACTTCTGCCATGCTCTGCACGGATTGCACCAATAGCTACATCGCAGCACCAAAGTGCTTTTTGAAGAACCACAGGTTGAATAACTGAGGTAAAGACGCGGCTACCGATATTATTCTGAAGTCTGCGGAGTTTATATATCGAACTGTCAAAAACTTTCACCTCGGCACCTAAAGCTAGTGCTGTTCTTGCTGCATATTCGCCTACGGTTCCAGCACCCAAAATAACTATTTCTGTAGGTGGAACTCCTGTTATACCTCCCAGCATTAGTCCCTTCCCTTCAAAAACATTACTCAGGTATTCGGCAGCTATTAACACTGAAGTGGCGCCAACAATTTCACTCATTGCCCTCACCACACTCAAAACATTGCCTTCATCACGAAGATATTCAAATGAAAGGGCTGTGATGTTCTTTTTCATCAATGATTGAAGAAACTCTACTTTTATGGTTGACATTTGCAGTGCAGAGAACAATACCTGACCCATTTTCATCATGGATACTTCATCCTCAGTTGGTGGAGCTATTTTAATGATGAGGTCGGCTTTATAAACCTCCTTCTTATCATAAACTATCATAGCTCCCTGTTCGCTGAAATGATTGTCATTAAAGTTTGCAGCGAGTCCGGCACCGGCCTCAATAACTACTTCATGGCCATTCTGTACGAGCAAGCCCACAGATAAGGGGGTAAGTGCTATTCTATTTTCCTGAAAAGAGGTTTCCTTGGGAATTCCTATATAAAGGCTGTTCTTTTTGTTTTTAACCTCTGACATCGCCTCTTGCGGCTGTATCATGGCCTGTTTTGCAATGTCTGACAATTCACTCATCATGTGTTTCAATAAGGGATTGGAAGGTACGAAATTTTTAAAAACTGGGTGATTCTAAATTCAGATTAAATCTGTTTTATATTTTATGGGCAGAAATTTTCCTGATTCCGGTTTCAGCCTCAACTACTTTTATTTCTATGAAATGTTCCGGCCACAGACCTGCGATCATTTCTGGCCATTCGATAAAACAGTATTCACCTGACATCAGGTATTCTTCAAAGCCAATATCAAATGCTTCGGATTCATCTTTAATTCGAAAGAAGTCAAAATGGTAAATTTTCCCTTCCGGGAAAACATATTCATTGACGATTGAATAAGTGGGACTGCTCACATTATCAATCATGCCCAATTGAAGGCATAGTGATTTGATCAGGGTAGTTTTTCCCGCGCCCATCTCGCCCTCAAACAAAAATATTTTTTCGTTTCCGGCAAATTTGAGCAGTGCAGAGGCTGCAGCTGGCAGCTCGTTTTCTTGATCGATCAGAATTTCCATGGCTCAAAAATAAACAAAGAATTATTTTGGGCTATAGGTTACGAAAGGAACGATCATTTCTTCCATAGAAATACCACCATGCTGGAAGGTTTCATTAAAATAATTGACAAAGTGGTTGTAGTTATTCGGGTACACAAAATAACCATCCTCTTTAGCAAAAATAAAACTGGAACTCATGTGCAGTTTGGGAAGCATGGCATCATGCGGATTCTTGATGTGGAACACCTCTTTTGAATTAAAATTGAGGTTTTTCCCTTGTTTATACCTTAAATTAGAATTGGTGTTCCTGTCGCCGATAACTTTACTTGGATGTTTTACCCGTATCGTTCCATGGTCAGTGGTTATGATCAGTTTAATGTTTTTCTGAGATAGTTTTTTTAACATATCCAGAAGTGGCGAATGTTCAAACCATGAAAGTGTCAATGACCTGTACGCTGCTTCATCATTTGCCAGCTCTCTGATCATGGCCATATCAGTTCGTGCATGAGATAACATATCCACAAAGTTATAGACGATCACATTCAGATCATTGCCCATTAAGTTGTTGATGTTCTCATTAATATTTTTCCCCTGCTCAAAAGTCAGGATCTTATTATATGAATGTTTGCAGTCCTTACGCATGACCCTTTGTATCTGATCGGCAAGAAATTTTTCTTCAAATAGATTTTTCCCACCCTCATCTTCATCATTTTGCCACATATCCGGAAAACGACGCTCCATTTCCAAAGGCATTAATCCTGAAAAAATAGAATTTCTGGCGTATTGGGTTGCAGTAGGTAAAATGCTGTAATAGGTGTCTTCTTCGTCGATGCGGTAATAATCCATTAATAATGAATTGATCATTTTCCACTGATCATACCTCAGATTGTCTATCAGGATAAAAAAGGTTGGTTTCTGTGCTTCCATTATCGGAAAAACCTTTTTCACAAATAGTTGATTAGATGTTATTGGTCCCGACTCAGGATCTTTAATCCACTTCAAATAGTTATTTTCAATGAATTTCGAAAACTGTACATTGGCCTCTGATTTTTGCACTGTTAATATTTCGTGCATACCCTCATCTTCCAGCTTTTCGAGTGAAAGCTCCCAATAAACCAGTTTTTTATAAAAATCAATCCATTCTGAAAAATTCAGGTTTTCATTAATGGTCATACCCAGGGTCCTGAAATCCTGACGATAAGCCATAGATGTCTTTTCGCTGATCAGACGTTTATTATCAATCAGTTTCTTTATAGTCAGAAGGATCTGTTTCGGATTAACCGGTTTGATCAGATAGTCGTCGATCTTAAAACCAATTGCATCTTCCATCATGTATTCTTCCTCATTTTTTGTTATGAGCACGATTGGAATATCCGGATCAATGGTTTTTATTCTGGCAAGAGTTTCAAGTCCTGTTAATCCAGGCATGTTTTCATCCAGAAACACCAGGTCGAAGTTTTCTTTTTTGAAACAGTCTAAAGCATCGTTTCCGTTGGTAACGGTTTTGATCTTGTATCCTTTTTCATTCAGAAAGAGTATATGTGGTTTTAACAGGTCGATTTCATCGTCGGCCCATAATATGTTTGTTTCCTGCATTTCAAAGTAAATTTAGCAAATATTAGGCCATCGAAATATTTATACGTTCAATTGTCATTAAAAATAACAATTTTTGTGCCTTAAGGTTCACATCTTGAATAAGAAGAAAATAATAAATGATCCTGTTTACGGTTTCATCACCATCCCATCCGATCTGGTGTATGATCTGATCCAGCATCCTTATGTACAGCGCCTGCGCTATATCAAACAACTCGGAATGACTCATCTGGTATATCCGGGAGCATTACACACGCGTTTTCATCATGCATTAGGTGCCATGCATCTGATGAGCCTTGCCTTAGATACCATAAAAAGTAAGGGACAGGCAATTTCATATCAAGAAGAAGAGGCTGTTACGATTGCAATTTTACTTCATGATATCGGTCATGGTCCTTTTTCTCATGCCCTGGAGCATACTATTGTGGATGGAGTTTCGCATGAACATATTTCAACGCTCTTAATGGACAATCTGAACCGCGAGTTTGACGGAAGGCTTGGACTAGCTCTGGATATATTCAATAAACGATATCATAAGAAATTTCTTTATCAGTTGGTTTCGGGGCAATTAGACCTTGACAGGATGGATTATTTGAACAGGGATAGCTTTTTTACAGGAGTTTCTGAAGGTGTGATAAGTTTCGACCGAATAATAAAAATGCTGGATGTAGTCGATGACCAGTTAGTTGTTGAAGAAAAAGGTATTTATTCCATTGAGAAATTTTTGATCGCCCGCAGGCTGATGTATTGGCAGGTCTACCTTCATAAAACCGTTATTGCTGCCGAGCAAATGCTTGTTAAAATTTTGGAAAGGGCAAAAGAATTGTCTGGTGAAGGAAGAAACTTATTCGCTAGTCCCTGTTTTTCTTATTTTTTGAAGAACTCCATAAGCAGGGAAGAGTTTAAAAATGACCCCCGTAATATTGAAAGGTTCACAAAGCTTGATGATAACGATATATTTACATCAATAAAGGTTTGGGTGAATGATGAGGATCTTATTCTCTCAACACTTTGTTCCCACCTGATCAGCAGGAATTTGTATCAGGTAGAAATCACGAATGATCCTCCGTCAATCGAAAAGATAAACGACCTGGCAGATAAAGTTACGGATGAATATGAAATTTCAGATGATGACACCTCATATTTCGTATTTACAGATACAATAAAAAATAAGGCTTATAGTGTGGGTGATGGAAGTATTAAAATATTGATGAAAGATGGGTCTATTCAGGATATTGCCAAGGCATCAGACAATTCAAATCTGGAGGCATTGGCTAGAACTGTACAGAAATACATACTTTGTTATATTAAGGAATTGAAAAATGTCAATTAACAGACAAGCGAATAATTTCAAAATTTGTTCGTTAACTAATAACACATAAATTTGTGAGATGCAATTAACTGCACATCAGATTGGAATATTACTTGAGGGAACTATAGAAGGTGATCCTGAGGTGACAGTAAATCAGCTATCTAAGATAGAGGAGGCTAGTGAGGGCTCATTATCTTTTCTTGCCAATTCCAAGTATGAGCAATTTGTTTACAATTCAGGGGCTTCTGTAATTATCGTAAATGATGATTTTATTCCTTCGCATCCCGTAAAGGCTACCCTGATTAGGGTTAAGAACGCTTACAGTGCATTTTCAGTCCTGTTGGAAAAGTATGACGAACTTATAAAATCGAAGAAAAGCGGTGTTGAGACACCAAGTTTTATTCACCCAACTGCAATCCTTGGTAAGGATGTATTTATCGGTGCCCTTGCTTATATCGGCCCCAATGTAAAGGTTGGCGATGGTAGCAAGATCTATCCGAATACCTACCTTGCAGATAACGTGGTTGTGGGTAAGAATGTCACTTTATATGCCGGAGTTAATGTATATTTCAATTGTACTATTGGTGATAATGTGATCATACATTCCGGAGCTATTATCGGAGGCGATGGTTTTGGATTTGTTAAAGGTACAGAAGGCTCATACAAGAAGGTCAGTCAGATTGGTAATGTCATTATTGAAGATGACGTAGAAATTGGATCGAATACAACTATTGACAGGGCTACTATGGGCTCTACCATTATCCGTAAAGGTGTTAAACTGGATAATCTTATACAGATCGCTCATAATGTTGAAATTGGAGCAAATACAGTGATTGCGGCTCAAACCGGAATTTCCGGAAGCACCAAGATCGGTGAAAACTGTATTATTGGTGGACAAGTAGGTATCGTGGGGCATATTAGTATTGCTAACGGGAGTAATATCGGAGCAAAATCGGGTGTCAATAATACAATAAAAGAAGAGAATATGAGCTGGAACGGTGTTCCCTTAACATCGTTCAGAGATTCTTTAAAGGTACAGGTGGTAACCAGGCGTTTACCTGATCTTGAAAAGAGAATAGAAGAGCTTGAGAATATAATTAAAGAACGTTTATTGTGATCAGTTTCAGGCTGTACAAGTCAATGCTATGAATGTAAAACAAAGAACAATTAAATCTGAATTTTCTGTAACTGGAGTTGGTTTACATACGGGTCAGTCGGCCACTATGACCTTTAAACCGGCACCTGAAAATCATGGGTATAAGTTTAAGCGTATCGATCTTCCGGGTTCACCTATCATTGATGCGGATGTTGATAATGTTACGGATACCTCTCGTGGTACCACGATCAGTCAGAATGGGGCAAGCGTAAATACTGTTGAGCATGTATTAGCCAGCCTTGTAGGCACCGAGGTTGATAATGTGATCATTGAACTTGATGGACCCGAAATTCCAATTATGGATGGAAGCTCGATCATGTTTGTAGAAGCACTTGAAAAAGTAGGATTTGTTGATCAGGAAGCCTATCGTGAATACTATAGCATACCGCATAATATACATTACTCAGAGCCTGATCGTAAGGTTGAGATGGTGGCTATGCCATTGGATGATTATCGTTTTACCTGCATGATCGACTATAATTCACCTGTTTTGGGTAGTCAGCATGCAGCGATCACAACATTATCAGAGTTCAAGAAAGAAATAGCATCCTGCCGTACTTTTTGTTTTCTTCATGAACTGGAGATGCTTTTGAAGCATAACCTGATCAAAGGTGGCGATCTGAATAATGCCATTGTAGTGGTTGATAAGCAGGTTAGTAAGGAAGAATTAAAAAATCTTGCGAAGCTCTTTAACCGCGATGATATTGATGTGGCCAGAGAAGGTATTTTAAATAATATTGAACTCCGTCATCAGAATGAGCCTGCCCGGCATAAACTGCTGGATATGATCGGGGATCTTGCCCTTGTTGGAGTACCCCTGAAGGGTCATATTATGGCTGCCAGACCTGGTCATGCTGCTAATATTGCCTTTGCCAGGAAGATCAAGGCACAGATAAAAAAAGAAAAAAGTAAAAAGCATATACAGATCTATAACCCCAATGCTACGCCATTATACGATGTAGTACAGATCATGAATATTCTGCCTCACAGACAACCGTTTTTGTTCATTGATAAAATCCTTGAGCTTTCAAAAACTCATGTGGTTGGTGTGAAAAACGTTACAATGAATGAGGAATTCTTTAAAGGTCATTTTCCGGGTGCTCCTGTTTTACCGGGAGTAATTCAGATTGAGGCTATGGCGCAAACAGGTGGAATTTTAGTCCTGAGCACTGTACCTGATCCACGTAATTATCTGACCTATTTTTTAAAGATTGATAAAGTAAGATTCCGGGCACAAGTTTTACCTGGAGACACCATAATTTTCCGCTGTGATCTGATGGAGCCTATCCGCAGAGGAATATGCCAGATGAAAGGTGTTGGTATGGTTGGCGAAAAAGTTGTGGTTGAAGCAGAGATGATGGCACAAATAATCAGAGTTAAAGAAAGCGAAGCAAGCGTATGATTCAACCCTTAGCATATATACACCCTCAGGCAAAAATTGCCGAAAATGTGGTAATCGAACCATTTGTAACCATTTACAAAGACGTTGTCATTGGCGAGGGTACCTGGATTGGATCGAATGTAACTATTATGGATGGTGCCCGTATCGGGAAAAATTGTCGCATTTTTCCGGGTGCAGTTGTTTCAGCTCCGCCTCAGGACATGAAGTATAAAGGTGAGGCTTCAACGGTAACTATAGGTGATAATACGATCATCCGCGAATGCGTGACCTTAAACCGCGGAACCGCACTTGATAAAAACACAACAACTATTGGCTCTAACTGTCTGCTAATGGCTTATGTTCACGTTGCCCATGATTGTATCATTGGAAATAATGTGATCATCGCCAACTCGGTGCAGTTGGCCGGACATATTGAGGTTCAGGATTTTGCCTTTATTGGCGGGGCTTCTGCAGTTCATCAGTTCGTTTCAATTGGTGCCCACTCGATAATTTCGGGAGGCTCATTGGTTCGTAAAGATGTTCCACCTTATACCAAGGCCGGTCGTGAACCTTTATCTTATGTTGGAATAAATTCTGTTGGATTACGACGCAGAGGATTTTCTTCTGAGCAGATCAATGAGATCCAGGATATTTACCGGACCATCTTCCTGAAAAAACTAAATATTAGCAGGGCTCTTGATATTATTGAAACCGAACGTGAACCTACTGAGATCCGTGATGAAATCCTTGATTTTATCCGTAATTCAAACAGAGGTGTTATGAAAGGTTTTGGTAATTCCTAATACCTGATCCATATTTATAGCCTATATGAAGATCAGCCTGGAGCACATTGGACGCCGATTTAACCGCGAATGGATTTTCAGGGATATAAATTATGAATTTGGAAGCGGTAACTCTTACGCTATTCTAGGTGCCAATGGGGCAGGTAAATCAACCTTATTACAAGTTATATCAGGCAGCCTGAGCAGTTCTGAAGGAAAGATCAGCTACTTGAAGGGTGATAAAGTGATCGATCAGGAAAAGGTTTTCATAAACCTGAGTATGGCTGCACCGTATCTTGAATTGATTGAGGAGTTTACACTTACAGAACTCATCGACTTTCATTTCCGTTTTAAGAAATATCATAAGGATTTTGACAGGAAGAGTGTCATTGAACTCCTGGGTTTGAAGAATTCAGAATTCAAGGCTATAAAATATTTTTCTTCGGGCATGAAACAGCGGGTTAAACTTGCATTGGCCTTCTGTTCGGATACAGACTTATTATTACTGGATGAACCAGCTTCTAATCTGGATCAGCAGGGCCTTGAATGGTACCTTTCATTGGCTTCAAACCTATCATCCGACCGTCTGGTCATAATCTGTTCAAATCAGGAGCAGGAATATAGTTTTTGCAGGAACCGTCTAAACATTGCAGATTATAAATAAGGTATAAAAATCCTGCGCCTGAACTGCTCCCGGGCATCTGTTTTCCTTTGGAATTTTAATAAAATGCCCGTATCTTTGCACCTCGAAATAATCCAATATTGTAATGGCAAAAGCGTCAGAAATTAAATCAGGAAATATTTTACGCTACAACGGCGAATTAGTGACTGTAGAAGAAATTATTCACCGTACACCCGGTAAGGGAGGTGCTTTTTACATTGGTAAACTTCGTAATATCCGTAGCGGAAAAATTGTTGAAGCAAGATTAGGTACTGACGAACAGGTAGAGATCTGCCGTGTTGAAACGAGTGATTACCAATATCTTTATGAAGAGGGTGATTATTTCGTGATCATGGATAATACAACATTCGAGCAGTTCAGTGTGGAGAAAAGTCTTTTTGGATCTGCTGCAAGATTTCTGAAAGAAGGAATGAATGTGATCGTTTCCTTTGAGAGTGAAGAGCCTATTATGGCACAGGCACCTTCAAATGTGGAGCTGGAAATTACATATACTGAGCCTGCTGTTAAAGGTGATACCTCGACTAATGCATTAAAGAGTGCAACAGTTGAAACAGGCATCGAGATCCGTGTTCCACTTTTCGTAAATCAGGGAGACAGAGTAAGAGTAGATACCCGTACAGGCGACTACATCGAAAGAGTTAAATAGTTTAGTTTTAGGTTGATAGGACGGTCTTTTCAGAGGTGAAGAGGCCGTTTATTTTTTACATGGGTTTTTAGGTCTAAACATCAAGCAAAATTTTCGTAAAATTTTTGATCCTGAAGCTTTTATTCACTGATTATCAGATTGTTTTTTACATTCGTATTGTGGATAAAGCTACTCTGCGAAAACAATTTTTAGACAAACGTCTGAGCATATCCCGTTCGCGGTACTGGATGCTGACGGATGACCTGATGGATCAGATTAAACGGATCGATTGGTCTCAGTTTAGGATGGTTCATGTTTTTATGCCCATAAGAAAGCATAATGAGGTTGACACCTTTTCTATTTTGAATTACTTTAAACATGCCGAGCCGCAATTGCAAATAGTCATTCCCAGGACAAATTTCGAAAATCTTGAAATGGAGAATGTCCTGTACGATCATGAATATACCATTCTGGGAAGGAATAAATTTGATATTCCCGAGCCGATTCATGGCAAAATCATTTCAAATGATCAGATCGACCTTGTTTTCATCCCCTTACTTGCCTTTGATAAAAAAGGCAACCGTGCAGGTTATGGCAAGGGTTTTTACGATCGTTTTCTAAGCAATTGCCGACCCGACGTACAAAAAATGGGAATTTCTTTCTTTGATCCGGTTGATGAGATCAGCGATCTGAATGAGTTTGACATTAAACTTGATTCCTGCATTTGCCCGGATAGGATCTGGGAGTTCTGATTACAGATCCAGTTCCAGCAATACGGGGCAATGGTCAGAATGTCTGGCTTCAGGTAAGATTGCAGCTCTTTTAAGCTTATCACGCAGCCCTTCAGAAACCATATTATAATCGATCCGCCATCCCAGATTCTTATTTCTTGCATTTGCTCTGAAACTCCACCAGGTATAATTATGGGGCTCGATATTAAAATGCCGGAAGGAGTCGATATATCCGCTCTTCATAAAATTTTCCATCCATTCACGTTCTTCGGGCAGGAATCCTGAAGAATTCGCATTGGATTTGGGGTTATGGATATCTATCGGTTTATGGCAAATATTATAATCTCCTGATATCACCAGATTGGGATATTCGAGCTTTAATTTATCGGAATAGTCCTGAAAATCTTCTAAGAAGCGGTATTTGAAATCCTGTCTGTCTTCACCACTTGATCCTGATGGGAAATAAGTACTCATGACCGACACACCTTCAAAATCGGCTCTGATTATTCGCCCTTCCCGGTCATAATCATCCATGCCCGAAATGTATTCAACGTGTTTTGGTGTAATTTTGGTAAAAATGGCTGTGCCGCTATAACCTTTTTTTTCAGCCGGATTCCAGTAATGTTCATATCCCAATTGTTCGAGTAAAAGCAGGTCTGTAATTTGATCAGGTGTAGCTTTAATTTCTTGTAAACAGATCACATCTGGGTTGGCGGCCTTCAACCATTCCAGCCAATTTTTGCTAAATGCTGACCTTATTCCATTTACATTATAGGTTATTATTTTCATTGAATATTATAGCGTATTATTTTTTAGACCCATTTTCTTTTCCAGTTTTCGTGCTTCTCCTTTTTTGAGAACGCTTACTTCCATCGATATATCTTCTAAGGGGCGATCTGCAGGAGATTTCTTTACAGCAACAATATTATCGATCATTTCGAGTCCTTTGACCACCTCTCCATAAACAGTATAGTTTTGATCCAGGTGTGGTGTGCCGCCCACTTCTTTATAAACCTTGCGCTGTGATTCAGGGATTACCCTGTTATTCATTCTTTTCTTTCTGATATCATCAAGAGTTTCATCGGTCCATTTTTTACCCTGAACAATATAGAACTGGCTGGCACTGGATGCCTTTGCAGGATTATTGTCGCGGGCCGCTGCTAATACCCCTTTCTTGTGAAACAGACTATCTCTGAATTCGGCATCAACCAGATATCCCAGGTCGCCTTCACCTAATTCCTGTCCTGCCTTCGCAGTTTTTGAATCTGGATCACCACCCTGGATCATAAATTCCTGTATCACTCTGTGAAATAGTGTTCCATTATAGAATCCTTCTTTTGTGAGCTTTAAAAAATTGTCGTGATGCTTAGGAGTTTGGTTGTATAGCATGATGATACATTCTCCTTTATTAGTTTTGATCCGTACATAATCATGTTTTGGCTTTGCCGATATGGTGGAAATTACCAGGACCAGAACCAGGGTAAGATATCTTTTCATTTTTAATTATTAAAATTTACTAACAGATGGAGTTTTCATTCTTAAATATTTTCAAAATAGGTGACCATCAGGGAGCGCATGATCATTTCCTGTTCCAGGAGGGTATAAGCAGGAATCTGTTTTATCAGTTTCCAATGCGGCCAGCCGTCCTGGTCAACTCCTTCCAATTCATAAAAGCCAAGTTCACTAAATAAGCGGCAATTTGCAATATGCATTAGTTCTTCTTTTTGTCGTTTGCTGAACTTTGATGGCCCTTTTCCAAGTTCCTGCACACCGATCAGGAATAGCATTACTTTCATATCAGGAAGCTCCGAATCAAAATCTTTAGCGATCTTTTCCTGTAATTCAGTCCACTTTTTGTTTATTTCTGATGGTGTCATATGCAAAAGTCTGTAAAAATTAGGGATTTGAAGGAATGTAAATTTCAAAACTGAACTTACATTTCAAATATTATATTTGTTCATGCAAAAACCAATCGTTACCGCTTTATTGGCGTATGGAATGTCGGGTAAGTTATTCCATGGGCCTTTTGTGCATGCACATTCAGGATTTGATTTTAAAGGTGTCCTGGAACACAATACCAAAAAGGTAAATGCTGATTATCCGGATGTAAAAAGTTATGATACTCTTCAGGAAATTCTTGATGATCCGGAAATTGAACTTGTAATTGTTAATACACCAAGTAATACCCATGTTGATTATTCCAGGAAGGCCCTGATGGCAGGAAAGGATATTCTGGTTGAGAAACCATTTGCTCCAACTATCAAAGAAGCCCAGGAGATCTTTGATCTTGGAAGGAAGCTTGGCCGTAAAGTAATGGTGTATCAGAACCGGAGGTTTTCAAGCGATTTTGCAGTAACCAGAGATACGATCAATAGCGGAAAATTAGGGGATATCATTGAGATCCATCTGCGCTATGACCGTTATCGTGCCGAGATTGGTCCGAAGGTTTTCAAAGAAACACCGCTACCTGCAGCTGGTATAGTATATGATCTTGCAGCACATTTATTAGACCAGACCATTTGTATTTTGGGTAAACCATCCGGATTTCGCAAGATTACCGGAGTTTACCGCAAGAATTCACAGGTTGATGATTATGGGCATATCCATCTTAGATATCCAAATCAGGTGAATGTATTTATTACTACCAGTTTGCTGGTTGCAGACCCACTACCTGGAATTATAATAAATGGAACAAAGGGCTCATTTGTAAAGGCGTTCTGCGATAAACAGGAAGATCAGTTAATTGCTGGTATGAAGCCCGGAGATGCTGGTTTTGGGGAAGAAGAAGCCGGAAAGGAAGGAAGACTAACCCTTATGAGTGATGAGGGAGTGAAAACAGTAGAACTTGTTCCATCAATTAAGGGTAGATATATGGATCTTTTTGAAGCCGTAGTTCAAACCATCAGAAACGGGAAAGACTTTCCGGTTAAGGAGTTTGAAGTGCTGGCTCAGATCGAGATACTGGAGACTAAGGCAGAGTTTTAGGTTTTATTCATTACACATTGAATACGTGCTATTTCAGAGTAATTCGACTAGCACTAAACTATGAATGTAGCTATATAAACAAACACTGCAGTAGATATCCCGACCACCAATGTGCCTAAAGTATAGGTTCGGTATCCTGTTTTCACATCAATTCCTGAAAATTGAGTTGTGATCCAAAATCCACTATCATTGGCATGCGATACCACCATGGCTCCGGCTCCGATCGCAGCAACAATTAATGCTTTGTCAATCTCAGATACAAAGCCCATTCCTGGCAACATTGGGGCAATGATCGATGCGGTTGTTATCATTGCTACGGTAGATGATCCTTGTGCTGTTTTTATCGCAGCACAAAGTATAAAAGGAAGCCAGATTCCAAGGTTTGCCTGAGATAAACCATTGGCCATGGTTGAGGCAATTCCACTATTTTGAAGGATTGCTCCAAAAATTCCACCTGCGCCAGAGATAATGATGATCGTTGATGCATCATTGATGGCTTTACCCACCCATCCTGTTGTAGAAAGAATTTCTTTATCCAGTTTTTTGGGAATTAAAAACACAAACAACATCCCAATAAACAGTGCGATTACCGGAGATCCCATAAATCCGATCATTTTATACCACCAGGCTAATTCCTGTCCACCAACAATAATAAAATCGACTACGGATTTACCGATTATCAATATTATTGGCAATACAATTGGTAGAAATGACTTAATAGCGCTGGGTGCATTTTTTATTTTTTCCTGAATGATCTCCTCAGATAATTCAGGGTTTGGATCAATGTAGGTTCTGGCAGCATAATATTTGGAAAACAGTATAGCAACAACCAATGAGAACATACCAATGATGAGTCCAACAAGCATAACTAATCCGACATCAGCACCAATGATACCAGCTGTAGCGATTGGTCCGGGAGTTGGAGGAATTAACACGTGGGATATCATTAAACCTAGTATAAGAGCAACTGCAGTCCCCACAATTGAAAGCCCGGCTTTCTTAGTTAAACTTTTATTTAATGGATTTAGAATTATAAATCCGCTGTCGGCAAATACAGGAATGGAAACAATGAATCCTATAATACCCATGGCTTCATGAACCCTTTTTTTGCCGATCAGATTTATGACGATCTCTGCGAGTTTATAGGCACCTCCGGAATACTCCAGAAAAGCACCAATGATCACACCCAGCGCTATGACTATTCCGATTTTGCCAATTGTATTGCCAAACCCATCATTGATAGATTTTATAATGGTATCCAGATCCATTCCTGAGAGGACTCCAAAAAAGAGCGCGACAAACAATAGGGCCAGAAATGGATGTAAATGCCATTTTGCTGTTAGCAAAATCAGAAATATGACACTTGCTATGAGTAATAAAAATGATATCATTCCTGAATTTAAGATTTAAATCCAAAAGCTGCATTCTTTTTTCTCTGGCTTCGGGGGGAGATTTCCGGTATTTTACCTATTCCGGTATATTTGTGTTTGATTTATTATCTACCCGGATCTGGCGGAAACAGGAATGGTATTAAATAGATCCATATATTTTTTTAATTCAATTGCATTGATTTTTAGTTAAAATTTGTACACCTCGGTTAACATCCTTATTAACCAACTAGCAAGCTTCCGGACACTAAATTGTTACAGCCCTTTACTCTATGTATTAGGTATTGATTAAGCTTTTGTCTAATTTTGTATTGAATATAGTATGAAAAGAATTAGAAAATCATTTAGCTTTTATCTATCAGTGTTCCTGCTGATGGGCTTTTCGGCTGTTTTTCTACCTTTGGACGTATTTCATAATCACGCGCCAATTCCTTCCTCTTCTGGTTCTGAAAACATAAATTCAAGTAGTTCTCATGAACTAAATGTTCAGAATAAGGCAGATTATTGCTGGGTTTGTGCGGTTCATTTTGATAAAACGTTTACTAAAACTTCATTTCTTGAAAAAATAAGGCTGTCGCCCGTTATGTCTGTGTTTCTTAATAATGAAGTCACAGGATATGTTGTTGAATTACTTCTCTCTGGTTTAAGAGGTCCCCCTTCAGAATAATTTATTCTTTCTTTTTTGATGATGCTGTGCTTTCGCATGGCACTACCATCCAATTTATTTAATTATTCTTAAATCATAGAAATGAAATCTATTATTCTATATCTGTTTTTGCTATTATCATTTTTCAGCGCATCCGCTAAACTTGTTTCTCTTGAAGGTAAAGTTATTGATGGTCAAACCAAAGAGTCACTACCCGGAGCCCTTGTTACCATACCCGATCTAAAAATTTCTGTTGTAACCAATAATTCAGGCCAGTTTATATTTAAAAACATTCCTGAAAAGGGAAAGTTCCTTATCGAGGTAAGGTATATTGGTTATAGAACACTCATTCAAACCATTGATCTGTCTTTGAATTCGCCCCTTGAATTCGAGTTATTCCCAAGTATTATTGAAGCCAAAGAGGTTGTGATTACCGGTACAGCTTTCAGTTCTGATAACCGCAAGAATAGTACAGCTGTTTCATCGGTCACCAAAGATCAACTGATCAATCGACCCTCAGGCAACCTGATCGATGCGATAGCTAAAATTCCCGGTGTTTCTCAGGTCACTACCGGAGGAGGTATTTCTAAACCTGTGATCCGCGGGTTGAGCTATAACCGGGTAGTTACTCTGGTTGACGGAGCTAAACAGGAAGGGCAGCAATGGGGCGATGAACATGGTATGGAAGTCGACCAGTACAGTGCGGAGCGCGTTGAAGTTTTACGTGGTGCAGCTAGTTTATTATATGGTTCAGACGCCCTGGGAGGTGTTATCAATGTGCTTGAGCCATTACCATCTCCGGAAGGACAAGTAAGAGGGGAAGTTTTAACAAGCTACCAGTCTAACAATGGTCTTAGCGGAAGTTCTGCAATGCTTCAGGGAAATAGTAATGGATTTATCTGGCGTGCAAGAGGGTCAGTAAAAAGCGCCTATAGCTATAAGGCTCCCGGAGGGAGAATTGCCAACACTGGATTTAATGAAACAAATTTCAGCGGACAGCTTGGGTTGAATAAGAAATGGGGATATGCGCATTTAAATCTTTCAAGCTTTAAGAATAATATTGGACTTCCTGATTTCTCAAGAAATGCTGATGGTAAATTCGAGGATGAAAACGGAGCAGTATTAACTGATAAGCAATTAAAAGATCGCACCTTATTTCTTCCTTTTCAGGATATACGTCATTATAAAGTTGCTATAAACAGTCATGTTTTGCTGGGCAGCGGAAGGTTGCGTACCATCCTGGCTTATCAGAATAACCAGAGGAGAGAATTGGAAGAAGACAGGATAAACCCCTCACTCTTTTTTGATCTTAAAACTTATAGTTCTGATTTCAAATACTATTTCAATGAGAATAACGGCTGGGAACCTGTAATTGGACTTTCGGGAAGCTTACAGAATAACAGGAACAGAGCTGAAGAACTTCTTATTCCTGATTATAATTCCAATGAACTGGGTGTTTTTGCTTATGCTAAAAAATCATGGGAGAGTACCACATTTAACCTGGGTGCCCGTTTTGATTATCGCAGCATAACAGGCGAGCAAATGTCTGAAGATGGTAATCCCAAATTCAATAATTTCACCAATAACTTCTCCAATGTTAGCGGAGCCCTTGGGTTTACGAAAGAGTTTAATGATCATTTTAATTTTAAGGCTAACCTTGGATCAGCATTTCGCTCACCGAATATTGCTGAGTTAAGTTCAGATGGAGTTCATGAAGGAACATTCAGGTATGAGATTGGAAATAATAACCTGAAACCTGAGAATAGTTATTATGGTGATTTTGCTTTTGAATTCAACAATAATGTGATCAGTGCCAGTCTGGGCGCCTTTAATAATCATATTGATAATTATATCTATAATCGTCAGGTCAATAACGAAACTATACTTGTGGATACTGAAACATTACCTGTATATCGTTTTGTACAGGATAATGCAAACTTATCAGGAATTGAAGCTGGCTTTACCCTTCACCCTGCCGAGCTGATCCACTTTGAAAATAGTTTTTCTTATACCCGCGGGATAAACCGGGCGACCGATAAGGCACTTCCTTTTATTCCTGCCGCTGTATTAAGGAATGAGCTCAGGCTGGAGCCCGAATTTAAAGGAAGTTTGAAGAGTACCTACTTTTCAGTTGCACTGGACAATGTTTTCAAGCAAACCAGAGTGGATAACTTTGAAACGCCAACCGGAGCTTATACACTGGTCAATCTGGCTATGGGAACGACTTTCATGCTAAAAAATCAGCCATTAAGGGTTAATATTTCAGCAAACAACTTGTTTGATAAGGCTTATTATGACCATCTGAGCAGGTTTAAGCCTGGTCGTTTAGATGAGGGTAATCTGAATGCGGGATATTACAATCAGGGACGTAATATCTCTGTAGGTCTTTATTTGCCTTTCGTTTTTAAATAGAATCAGGACTTGGTTCCCTATAGCAGATTATTGGAATCGTTAAAATTATTTCACATCTTTAAATAGGCTTTTAACTATTTAAAGATGAAAAAATTTAACTTTTTGCTGCTGATCTTATTTCTCGCCTGCGGGATTTCTGTTCAGAGCCAAACGAACAAGGCAACAGACTTTGGGAGTCAGTTTCTGAGCTTTGTGACCGCAGAGCAGATGTCCGATAATTCAGAACTGTTGCCCGACAGTAAATGGGGTATTAAAAGCGGTATACCCGAGCTTCTCAGAAGACCGGAAAATAACGAGATCAGAATCGAGCGTTACAGGACCATTACCATGCGCGATGGTGTTAAGCTATACGCAGATGTTTATTTGCCTGCAAAGCCTGGGAAATATCCAACAATTGTGATACGTACCTGTTATGGTGTACAGCGTGATGGTGGACATCAGGACAAGATCAGGTTTGCTCAGCAGGGGTACGCCGTTGTTTTTGCAGATATCAGGGGCCGGTATGAAAGTGAAGGCCAATGGGATCCTTTCCGCGACGAATCTAAGGATGGTTACGATGTGATCGAGTGGGCTGCTGCACAACCTTTTTCAAATGGAAAGATCGCAACTCAGGGTGGCAGTTATTTAGGGCATAATCAATGGGCTGCCATGAGTGCTACACCTCCGCATCTGGTTGCTGCGTTCCCTGGAGTAGCTTCTACAAATATTTATGCTAACTGGTTAACTATGGGCGGGGCATTCCGCTTAAGCTTTAATTATGGCTGGGGCGTTGTTCGTATGCCTAACCGCATCATGCTTCCTCAATACTGGCATACTGAAGCGTATACTCCTGAAGAGTTGAAATATGAAAATATTCTTTGGCATCTTCCATTAAAGGATGGCGACCTAAAAAGTGCTGGTTATGCGGTTAAACATTACCGCGACTGGATCAATCATGAGAGCTACGACGATTACTGGAAATCCATCAGTGATGAGGAGAATTTCTCTAAAATGAATGTACCTGCACATACTTACGGTGGTTGGTTTGATATCTTTTTGATGGGTACGATCAATGGTTACATCGGTATGAAGAATAAAGCTGCAACACCGGCAGCACGCGCTGGTGCGCGTATGATCATCGGTCCATGGGGCCATGGTCCATCTCAGTCATTTGGAACAGTAGATTTTGGTGCAACTGCGAACATGAAAATGTTTGAAAGAGAACTTCAATTTTATGATTTCCACCTGAAAGGGATCAAGAATGGTTTAGACCTTGAAGATCCGGTTCAATTGTTTTACATGGGTATCAATAAATGGCGCAGTGAAAAGGATTATCCTATCCCGGGAACCGTGTATAAAAACCTTTACCTGAGCAGCAACGGAAATGCCAACTCTTCGCGTGGCGATGGAAAGCTAAGTTTTGAAGCTCCGAAAGCAGCAGCAACTGATAAATATACCTATGATCCGAAAATGCCGGTTATGACTTTAGGCGGAAATAACTGCTGCGGTACTCCAACCCAGGCAGGTCCCTATGATCAAAGGCCTCTTGAACGCAGGGAAGATGTATTGGTTTACACTTCAGAATTCCTGAAAACTCCTGTTACTATTGCCGGACCGGTAAAAATGAAATTATTCGCCGCCACTGATGGTCCTGATACTGATTGGATGATCAAAATGGTGGATGTTTCGCCGGATGGATCAGCTATGCCAATTTCAGAGGGTATTTTAAGAGCAAGATTCCGTGAAGGATTAGATAAGATCAAATTGCTGACACCGAATCAGGTTTATGAATATGATATCGAGTTAACGGGTACTGCTAATGTATTTAAGCCTGGTCATCGTATTCGTATTGATATCACATCAAGTAATTTCCCTCAGTTTGATCGAAATCCAAATACCGGAGATCCTTTTGGTAGTAGCGACAGGGTTCGTGTTGCTCAACAAACTATACATCATGGTGGTGTGCGCCTGAGCAGCATTATACTTCCTACGGTTCGTCCTTTAGATGATAAATAATTAGCTTCAATCTAAATCATAAAAAAACCAGACAAGACCTGTCTGGTTTTTTTATGTCTGTCAATATCCCATTATTATGAACAGACAAGCTCATCTATTTTTTATAGGGTATATAATTGATGCTGGCACTGACAGCTATTTTTTCAGCTATTTTCTTGAAAACAAGTTTAGGAATATCAATCTTATGATCAATGAGCATTACATCAAATCTGGCATCCAGATTTAGGGCATTCTCACCTACAATTAATTTCCCTTTGATGATTCTTTCCTTATCTACTCCATGAATGTTCAATGTTCCGCTTGCACTAACTTCATAAACTCCTGATTTACTAAAGTCGATCATCTCATTTATTTTACCCTTAAAGGTAGCATTTGGAAACTTCTCGCTTTCCATGTAGTTTTCATTAAAATGCTGCTGCATTAGTTTATTGCTGAATTGAAATTGAGTAATCGGAATACGCACAACCAGTTCACGGTTTGCTGTGTTTATAATTGAACTGGCCTTTGTATTCCTGGCCTCAATATCCTCCAGGGGAGCTTTGGAAAAAAAACTGAACTCACTATTCTTAACGCTATAAAGCTGGTTCTGTGCAGATGCACAAAGACTAATCAATATAAACACAGGTATTATAAGAAATCGTTTCATTGATTAGCTTTCTTTTTTTTCTCAAATGAGAAAGTTCTTGAAATATTAAATCCGAAATGGATGTCTCCGCTTCCCCAGCTGCCATCTGTTTCAGTAATGAACTGTCTTTCGGTCATTCCAAATGAATTGGTGAAGAGCAGTTGAAAAACATGTCCCCCTGTTTCCAGATCAAAGCTGAATGAAAGATTATTGGTATAGTTGTCATCGATCTGATTGGGTAATACGTAATGATACTCTCCATTAATGGAAGTCCTTTTGGTTAGTTTCATTCTTCCCCCTATGCCTGTAGCAATTACGGTTTTGGAATCAGTAAAAATATCCGGGCGATTCCTATGGATGAGGGTTGGTGATAACTGCAAGGAAAATCCCTCACTGAACTTTCTTGCTATCAGTAGTTGGCTGGTATAACTGCTGCGGTCAAAACCTGAAAGACTGGGTGTTGCATTTTGGGTGCGTAATGAATAACCTGAAAACAATGTCAGAGATATTGGAATATTTCCTGCACCTGAGGATTGACGTAATAATTTATATTTCCCAAAGAAATCATACATTTTCTGGAATGAACTTCTTCCGATTCCGACCATCAAACGATCATTGAGTCCATATTCCAGGCCAAGGCGGTTAGTTGCTGCATCCAGGCCAAAAAACTCATCAAACCCTCTGTTTACCCGATCAAAACGGTGAGAAATAATAAAGTCTAAATTATTTTTACCGACAGTTTCAACTGAATGTCCGTTGATGATGCGGGTTGCCTTGAATGTGGCTGACCTTACGATTACCTCATTGCTGTCGGACACCATTTTCATCAGGTCGTCCTGCGCCAGGGAAGTAAATGGAAGTATGATGAACAGGATCAGGTATAGCTTTTTCATTTGTTCGTTTTTCTTAAAATCAAGCTTCAAACACTCTCAGTGAAGTTCCGGTTAATGCAGTACTATATTTTTTTACATTGGAGGTTGCTGGACCTTGTGTTTTTGTTCCATTTGAATCGAATACTGATCCATGAGCCGCATCAGTCAGGGAGCAGGGGAAGGTATTATTACCAGAATTATAGGTTAATGGATTTCCCTGGTGGGTACAAACACTTGAGAGTGCGATATAGTTTGATCCGTTCTTTGCAATTATTATACTATTCATGATTGTCCAGCCCTTTGTACTGATATCAGAATTTGTGCTCACATTCAATGTAAAATCAACTTTAGTACCATTAGTAGGTGTTGTTGGAGTACCGGTTGTTGGAGTGGCCGAGTCACCTTTGCCGCATGCTCCAAGGCATGATGTGATTACTAATGAGCCTGCACTTAATCCTAATGCAGCTAGAAAATCTTTGCGTTCCATGATAATTTTGTTTTTAAGTTTTTAATTGTCTTAATTTCGATAAGAATCGGTTTTCTAACTATACGTGTGTAAAACATGAATGGTTTGTCAGTTCTAAATATTATATACGGCATTTGTTTTATTTACCTCTAAATAAAGTTTTATGAAAAGAATATGTTTTTTCCTTCTGTTTGCTATTTCTACAGGTGCATTTGCTCAGTCAAAGGAGGCATTGTCTATCACACTTGAAAATGTAGAATACCCTTATCCAATAAATTTTCTTTCCTTAAGCATTGAAGGGCAGGATGTTCGAATGGCCTATATGGATATAAAGCCTGCAAATTTTAATGGGAAAACCCTTATGCTTTTTCATGGCAAAAATTTTGGTGGTTATTACTGGACTAATATTATCAGGGTTTTTAGTGAAAAGGGTTACCGGGTACTTGTTCCTGATCAGATAGGTTTTGGAAAATCATCGAAGCCCTTTATAAATTATAGCTTTCACAGACTTGCTGCAATGAACAGACAATTAATGGACACCCTGAAAATTCAGCATGCTGTTGTAATGGGGCATTCAATGGGTGGGATGCTTGCCAGCCGGTTTGCCCTATTATATCCGGAAAGGACCGCTCAACTGATCCTCGAGAATCCCATTGGACTGGAGGATTACCGGACATTTGTACCCTTTGCCAGCATTGAGGCAATGTACCAGACGGAGTTAAAAACCACACCTGAAAGCGTCAAAAAATATTATCAGAGTTCTTATTTTGTAAAATGGAAGCCAGAATATGATGATCTGGTTCGAATTGCATCGGGAGTAAGCGGAAGTTCGGAGTTCCCAAGATATGCGAAAGTTGCAGCGCTTACATCGCAGATGGTTTATGAGCAGCCTGTTATTTATGAATTGCCCTTGCTTAAAGTTCCGGTTCTTCTGCTTATTGGTACTCAGGATAAAACGATTGTAGGAAAAGCGAGGTTAAGCCCTGATGACCAGAAAAAATTTGGACGATATGATCAGCTGGGGAAGCAAACGGCAGCAAGGATACCTGGCTCCCGGCTGGTTGAGTTTGAAAATTCCGGACATATTCCTCATCTTGAGATCCCTGAAGAGTTTTTGAAGGCTTTGGTAGAGAATATTAAATAGCTTGACTGTTTAATATTCCCGGCTGGCAGAACCGGAACGTAAATCCCCTTTTCTTAAACTGATAATGCGGCAATAATCTGTTCAGAAGATAATTTTTGCTGCTCTCCGCTT
The DNA here is from genome assembly GCF_900103545.1 of Daejeonella rubra. Taxonomy (GTDB): domain Bacteria; phylum Bacteroidota; class Bacteroidia; order Sphingobacteriales; family Sphingobacteriaceae; genus Daejeonella; species Daejeonella rubra. The sequence goes on along the minus strand of NZ_FNHH01000008.1, from coordinate 46,248 downwards.
TTCATGTTTTTAAGAGTTAAGAGTCCGGTTTCCATTTCATCGCTTCCGATAAGAATTACGTATGGAATATTTTTATCATCAGCATAGGTCATTTGCTTTTTAAGCTTTGCTGATGATGGGTAGATCTCTGCACTAATTCCCTTATTTCTTAACATCTGAAGTAAAGGAAGTGCAAATTTTTCTGCCTGCTCATCGAAATTACTGATCAGTACCCTGGTGCTTTCAGATGCGCTCTCAGGAAAGAGTTTAAGCTCCTCCAGTACATCATAAATACGGTCGGCACCAAACGATATACCCACACCTGTTAAATCGCTCAGGCCAAACATTCCGGTAAGGTCATCGTAACGACCACCTCCGCCAATGCTGCCCATTGCTACCTCATTGGTTTTGACTTCAAAGATCGCTCCGGTATAATAGTTTAATCCACGGGCGAGTGTGATGTCTAATTCTAAATTTTGGCTTATGGTTTCTTGGTTCTGACTCGTTAGGAGCTGTAAATAGTCGAAAATAGTTTCTATCTCAGTAATACCTTTCAATCCTGTTTCCGAAGCAGAAAGTACTGAACGTAAGCTACCCAGTTTTTCTTCATTTGAACCTGTCAGCAGGATGATCGGCTTTAGTTTCTCAATATCGTCAGCACTGAATCCCCGATCGATCAGCTCTTTAGTAACACCATCAAGTCCGATCTTATCCAGTTTATCAATTGCGACTGTCATATCTACGATCAGTTCTGGTTTACCTATGATCTCGGCTATGCCGGATAATATCTTGCGGTTATTGATCTTGATGGTAAAGTCTTTCAGTCCGAGTTTACTTAATGCTTCATGATATATCAGAACAAATTCAGCTTCATTTATTAAACTTTCAGATCCAACCACATCTGCATCGCATTGATAAAATTCACGGTATCTTCCTTTTTGCGGACGGTCGGCACGCCATACCGGCTGGATCTGGAATCGTTTGAATGGAAATGAGATCTCATTCCTGTGCATCACCACATAGCGTGCAAAGGGAACGGTCAGGTCATAGCGGAGAGCCTTTTCACTTATTTCAGTAATAAGGAGTTGTGAGTTGCGGCTATCCAGTTTTTCGGTTGATATGTTTGACAAATAATCACCGGAATTTAAAACCTTAAAAATCAGTTTATCACCTTCATCACCATATTTTCCGGTCAGAGTAGTGAGATTTTCCATTGTAGGAGTCTGAATCTCCTGATAGCCATATTTTTTAAAGACCGAACTTATGGTATTGAAAATATGATTACGCTTCACCATTTCGGATGCGGAAAAATCACGGGTACCTTTCGGAATAGATGGTTTGATAACTGCCATGGGGCAAATGTACAAAAAGGCTGGAAGGTTAACGATTAGAACCGAATTCCTCTATGATCTCTCTGCATCGTTCTTCGATCATCAGATAAACCGGCTCAAACTGATTATCATCATGGTATGGATCAGGTACGATCCCATTTTTAAGAAATAAGCGAACTTTCCCAAAATCTTCATCACTATTAGCCAGAGAGATGACATCTGACAGGTTGTTTTGATCCATCACCAGGATATGATCATAATTTTCAAAGTCACTAACATCAAACTGTCTGCAAGATTGATTAGTAATATCTACTCCATATTTTTTTGCAATGGCAATTGAGCGCCTGTCGGGTAGTTCACCGATATGCCAGTTACCTGTTCCTGCTGAATCGATCTCCCAGTTTAAATTTTTCTCCCTGACCATGTGTTCCAGAACACCATGAGCGAGCGGGGATCGGCAGATATTACCTAAACAAACCATTAAGATCTTCATGGAAATTAGCGGTTAGGGTTAATTAGTTTGCGAAAATATTGTTTAATAAGCCGGCAAGATGTATTCCACCTTTAAGTAATTGCTGATTGGCGGTTTCCAGGTTGTCGTATATGTATCTATAGCTAAGTTTATCACCAGATTTTACCTTTGAATACAGATTTTCGCTGATCTTATAGGAATCAGTTACCCATTGTTCCGGGCCTTCCAGCTGCATAGAATGGAGCTTGTATTTATCAATGAAATTTATCGAACGGGAGTATTCGGTATAACTCAGGTCCTGTGATTCGATCAGGTCACTATCCCAAACGCGATGTAAATTTGTGTTCTGACCAAACCAGGTTAATTGAATTTTATTTCCTCCAAGATCTTCAAAACGGCCAGTATGCATTGGCTGATGGATATCGCCAACCAGGTGAATCAGTACTTTCAGGTACATGACCTTTTTATCCTGATCGAGGGATTTATTTTTTAGTTCTGAACTCAGAAAAAGTATCCGGGTATAGGCATCGGTTACTGTATCCCTTTTTAAGGCATATTCCAGTTGTTCGAAGTTTAATCCGGCAGGCAGGTTAATATAATGCCAGTTGCCAAGGTAATTATAAGAAGGTTCCGATTTGATAAAGTCAGCCCAATTGCTGGCCATTGCCATGGATTCATTGCCAAGAATACTTTTTACTTCCCGGCTGGCCTTTTTGCTCAAATAGCTTTCCGCAACCTGTCCAACCACCCTGTGACCAAGCATTCCCCAGGCCATACTCTGAAATGGGATATAGAGAAGCATTCCGGCAAGGAATAGTTTTTTTAAAGACCAAAATTTCATAATCAATTTAATTTAGAGGTTTCTGAACGCAAACCGTTCTTTCTTTTAAGGTAAGCTTGAGTTGGAGATGTTGTTGTATACTTTCCAAATATAGGCTATCGGCTGTATTTTTTCTGATCACAAATGCCGGAAGATACTGACCGATCCGATAGCATCCTGAGATCTTCTGCTTAAAATTTGACTTTGTAAAAGTGGCTGTTAAAATAAGAGTATCCTGTTTAGTCAGATAGGTTCCCTTCGCATACTCTGTCCATGTTCCATTGTTAAAGCATGAATCAGGATACATATTTACTTTTGCAAATGTTTGAATGGTGACATACACAGAGTCGCAGGTAAAGCGAAACCGGTGTTTTGAATATTGCAGCTTTTGATCCTGATAATCAACACTATCTTCTTCCCATACCCCCTGAAGTCGTTCTGTTCCTTTTCCCTGAAGGTTTGGGTTGAATTTACATGATGAAAAAGCAAGAACGCTTAAGACTAAAATAAATAAATAAGCGTGTTTTGCCATTTTGAGATTATAAACCTCTCCGGAAATTAGTCCGGAGAGGTACAATGAATTATTTTAGTCCGCCGATCATATCTTCAGGACGCACCCATTGGTCAAATTGCTCATTGGTCAGTAAACCAAGATCCAGAGCAGCTTCTCTGAGTGATTTATTTTCTTTCAGTGCTTTTTTGGCAATTTTTGCTGCGTTCTCATAACCAATGTGTGGATTCAACGCAGTTACCAGCATCAGAGAGTTTTCAAGATGTTTTTTGATACCTTCATAATTTGGTTCTATGCCTGAGGCGCAATTGTCTGTAAATGAAACACATGCATCACCAATTAATCGTGCAGACTGCAGAAAATTAGCGGCCATTACCGGTTTGAAAACGTTCAATTCATAATGTCCGTTTGACCCTGCAATGCTTATTGTAACATCATTCCCCATAACCTGAGCGGCAACCATTGTTACTGCTTCGTTTTGCGTTGGGTTAACTTTTCCGGGCATAATTGAAGATCCTGGTTCATTATCGGGAATATGGATCTCCCCAATTCCGGAACGCGGGCCTGAAGCAAGAAGACGGATATCATTCGCAATTTTCATAAGCGAAACCGCAATTTGTTTCAGTGCACCATGAGTCTCCACGATCGCATCGTGCGCTGCCAGAGCTTCAAATTTATTTTCTGCAGTTACAAATGGCAGTCCCGTAAATTTTGCGATATAATCTGCAACTTTTACATCATAGCCTTTTGGAGTATTGATACCTGTACCAACAGCTGTTCCACCCAGTGCCAGTTCAGATAAATGGTCTAATGTATTTCTAAGTGCTTTAAGTCCGTGGTTCAGCTGTGAAACATATCCTGAAAATTCCTGCCCTAATGTTAAAGGGGTAGCATCCATTAAATGAGTACGGCCGATCTTAACGACGTCTTTAAATTTTTCGACTTTCAGCTGAAGGGCATCACGAAGTTTCTCAACACCCGGAATTGTTACTTCTGAAACCATTTTATAAGCCGCAATGTGCATGGCCGTTGGATAGGTATCATTAGAGGACTGTGATTTGTTCACATCATCATTCGGGTGAACAAAGGTAGTGCCTTCACCAAGCTTATTACCTTGCAGAACATGAGAGCGATTAGCGATGACTTCATTAACGTTCATGTTCGATTGTGTACCAGAGCCTGTTTGCCAGATTACCAGGGGAAACTCAGAGGCAAGTTTGCCTTCAAGAATTTCATCACAAACCTGTGCAATAAGATCGCGTTTCTCAGCAGATAAGATCCCACTGTCGGTATTTGTAAATGCTGCAGCTTTTTTAAGGTAGGCAAAAGCTTCAATTATTTCCTTAGGCATAGATGCTTCAGGCCCTATTTTGAAATTATTTCTTGAACGTTCAGTTTGTGCACCCCAGTATTTATCTGCAGGCACCTTTACTTCGCCCATAGTATCGTGTTCTACTCTGTAAGTCATTGGAATGGAATTATTTGTTTTGCTGCAAATTTAGATTTTTTTACTTAGTGTTACTGTCAAAAATTTAGATTTTACAATGTTTTGTCAGAAAATTTAGTTGACATAAACAGAGGTGTTTATAACTCTTTTATTGGGCTGTTTATAATATTTTCTAATTTTCGGCATTTAACTCTATATCGTACATTTCAATGACCCATTATTTCCGTAACATTCTGATAGTTTTATTTTTTATAGTTCTCATCCAGGGCTGCAGTTCCGATCCTGTTGAAAAAAGAAAGGTGAGAACGCTTTCCGATGAACAATTAGACAGCATTGCTTTAATCTATGACCCGAAAAAGGCAGATAAAAGAATTGATGAATTTATGATGAATCTTCACAGAAGATCGGGATTTAACGGAAATGTTCTTGTTGCAAAAAAAGGAAAGATCATTTATGAGAAGGCAATTGGCTGGGCAGATCACTTACATCGCGACAGTCTGAAAATAAATTCAGTGTTTGAGCTGGCTTCTGTCACAAAAACATTCACTTCAACAGCGGTAATGATGCTTGTTGAAGATGGTAAGCTCAGATTGGACCAGGACGTCAAAGAGTTTTTCCCTGATTTTCCTTATGATGGCATTACGGTCAAGCTTTTGCTGACACACCGATCCGGTATGATGAATTATGTTTATTTCGTTGATGACCTATGGAAGGCGCAGAAGAAAGATGAGCGACCGGGAATTACCAATCAGGATGTGATGAAGCTGATAGCAGAGCACAAACCTGCACCTTATATGAAACCAAACAGAAAATTCCATTACAATAATTCAAATTATATGGTTTTGGGGGCTATCATTGAAAAGGTTAGCGGACAGAAATTCTCCCAGTTTATGGCAGATAATATTTTTAAGCCTCTGGGAATGAAGAAAACAGCGGTGTATTCTAAAGCGGAATACACTAAGATCCCGGTAGATGTTGTTGGTCATGACAGGACCTGGCGTCGGTCTGTGGCTCAGAATTTCCTGGATGGCCCTGTAGGTGATAAAGGAATCTATAGCACCATACATGACCTTTATCTGTTCGACAGGGCTATGCGTAAAGGCAGGTTGTTAGATGCATCAACCATGGATTCAATTTATGCTCCTCATAATGAAATGCAGAGAGGTCATTTTAATTATGGTTATGGATGGCGAACTTTTGTTGATGGGAAGCATAAAGTTGTATATCATACGGGATGGTGGCATGGTTTTCGACATATTTACCTAAGACAATTAGATAAAGATGTAACAGTTATATTATTAAGTAATCTTACTAACGGAAGCCTGTTAAAACTTGATGAACTTTTTAATGCAGCAGGAATGCCGGTTGTCAGAAGAAGTGCATATTCCGGCAGCGGGCAGAGTTCAGTTTCGGATGATGAAGATTAATAAAGTATTTACTTCAGGACATTTATTTTGATAAAAAAGGATTAAATTGCTTAAATTATTTTTACAATATGGGTAATACGAGTACTGTATTTATAATTGATGATGATCCTATACATCAACGCATAGCTCAAATTATGATTTCCAAAAATCAGATCTATGACGATTTTGTAAGTTATACTGAGGCAGATAAGGCACTTGAATTTCTAAAAGCTAATTCAGAGGATCATGCTAAGCTTCCCGATGTTATTTTGCTTGACCTGAATATGCCGGTGGTAGATGGATGGGATTTTTTAGAGTCTTTTGAAATTTTCAGACAGGATCTGAAAAAGGCTGTACGTGTGTTCATAGTTACTTCATCTGTTGATGAAAAGGATATCGCCCGTTCAAAGCTGTTTGCCTCTGTAAAGGGTTTTATTTCTAAGCCCCTTACTCCTGATATTATCCGGAGTACCCTCTGACAAATAGGTTAAATTCAATTTCTTTATGTTCGACAAACTTTTACAGGCTCAGCAAATGGCCGAAGAAATCAAAAAACGCTTAGATAATGTTTCTGTTTCGGCAGAAGTGGAAGGAGGAAAGATCAGTATTACTTCGACTGCCAATAAGCGAATCACTGGTATTTCAATTGATCCGGAATTACTGGGATCTGCTGATCAAGAAGAGCTTGAAGAGTTGCTGGTAACAGCAATCAACAAGGTACTTGAGCATGCAGAAAATGTAAGCCAGACAGAAATGCAGGCTGCTACCCGGGATATGATGGGAGGCCTGGGTGGCTTATTTGGAAACAAATAGCAATTAATTTCTGTCAGATCACCGTACCGTTAGGTATGACCGCCAATTTTTTAACAACAACAATTCCATCCTTGATCGTATGGGTTTTAAAATCACCGTCAGTAAGATGCGGACCTCCGTTAATACGAACATCATTGCCAATAAAACAGTTTTTATCAATAATGGCATTTTTGATATAGCATCGCTCCCCGATTCCCATGACCGGTATTTTAGACTCAGCTGCCTCACTTAGTTCATTCAGGGTTTGGTAACGATCACCACCCATCACATAACTGTTTACAATGGTAGTTCCTGTGCCTATTCTGGTTCTTATACCAATCACGGCACGCTCAATCCGGCTCGCATTAATTATGCATCCATCTGCGATAATTGTCTTCTCTAAGGTTGTTCCTGATATTTTTGAAGGAGGCAGCATTCTGGCTCTTGAATAGATCGGACGTTTGTCAAACAAGTTAAATTCAGGAATATCATCTGTCAAGCCAATATTTGCTTCAAAAAAGGAATGGATATTACCGATATCTGTCCAATATCCTTCAAACTGATAACTTAGTACTTTATGGTCAACCAAAGATTGAGGAATAATTTCTTTACCAAAATCGGTCCTTGTATTATTTTCCAGCAGTTCAAAGAGTAGTTTCTTATTGAACAAGTAAATACCCATTGAAGCAAGATATTCTTTACCACTTGACCTGACCTTATCTCCAACATCTGATTTCCACTCCGGAAGTATATCTTTTTTAGGTTTTTCTATAAATGAGGTGATCAGGTTATTTTCATCGGCCTTTAAAATTCCAAAGTCACTTGCATCCCGGGCTGTTACAGGTATGGTAGCAATGCTTATATCTGCACCGTTTTCTTCATGATTTCTTACCATTCCTTCAAAATCCATCTGGTATAATTGATCACCTGACAGGATTAGAACATAGTCGCATTCATGCTGGACCAAATGATTAAGGCTCTGTCTTACCGCATCTGCAGTACCCTGAAACCAGGTACTATTCCCTGGAGTTTGTTCAGCAGCAAGAATATCTACAAAGGCATCACTGAAAAAACTGAAATGATAAGTATTTTTTATGTGTTTGTTCAGGGAAGCTGAATTGAACTGGGTTAGAACAAAAATTCTCTCAATTCCAGAATTCAAACAATTTGAAATAGGTATATCAACTAAACGGTACTTTCCGGCTATTGGCACTGCCGGTTTGGAACGAGTATCGGTTAAAGGATACAGACGCGAACCTTGTCCGCCACCCAGCACTACTGATATAACTTTAGAATTCATGTTAATTGGTTATTAAGCTTTTATATAAATCTATATATTCCTTTGCAGATCTATCCCAGGAAAAATCAAGGGACATCATTTTTTTTCTTATCTCTGTCATCCTGCCTGAATCTGCGTAAACATCCAGTGCTCTGCCGATAGCATTGGTCAGCCCATCAATTGTAAGATCATCAAATGTTAAACCGTAACCATTCTTGTTTTTAAGATCGATCACAGTATCTTTTAATCCACCTGTTTTATGTACTACAGGAATAGTGCCATAACGGATAGCATATAGTTGATTTAATCCGCATGGTTCAACTCTCGAAGGCATCATCAGAAAGTCTGCACCAGCATAGATACGATGTGAAAGTTCTTCATCATAACCAATATAGACTCCATAATGTTTTTTATGTTTTGAAGAAAGTTCTTTTAAATTTTTTTCGGTAGCAGGATCGCCTGATCCGAGTATCAGAAAGTTTAATTTTCCTTTATAGCGTTCCAGGCATGAAGAAATGACTTCGGGTAAAAGATCAGCTCCTTTTTCTCCAACAAGCCGGCCAATAAAGACTACCAGCGGCTTGTTTGTTGTTAAACCAAACTCCTTACAGAGCAACTTTTTATTTTCTTTTTTACCGGTATCTGCTGTTAGAGCAGAATAGTTTTTAACTATCATGGGATCATTCTCCGGATCCCAAACCTGTGTATCAATACCGTTTATTATTCCAATACCTTTATTTTTTTCCATCTGGAAAAGTTTTTCCAGGCCATTTGAATTATAGGAAAGCTCCTCCAGGTAACTCGGTGATACTGTTGTGAACTTCCAGCAGCATTTTACTGATGCGGCCAGCGAGTTAATGCAATTTGCCCAATCTAGTAGTCCGGCTTTACTTAGGTCAATTCCTGGTAAATAGCCAACCTTGTCCCATCCAAACCAACCCTGATACTGCCCGTTATGGATCGTACATACAGTTGGTATGGATGCCAGAGATTTGAATGAGCTGGAATGTGAAACTAAAAATGGGATAAGCCCTGTATGGTGATCATGACAATGAATTATATCAGGTTTAATTTCAGCTTTAACTATCCAGTCTAAAAAGCAGAGTTGAAAGCTGATGAACTGTTCTATTTCATCAGGATAACAATAAATTTCCTGACGATCAAGCAAACCCGGGATATGAATGAGATACAGATCAAATCCCAGCTTTCGGCTGCTTTCTTTCAGAATACTATAGTCAAAAATTTTGGTACCAATTTTTATGCTTGATTTAAATTCAAGGTCAAAGGTATTTTCTCTGACAAATTTGCGGTCATAATAAGGCAAAACAACAGAAGCATTCAGGCCCGCTTCGCAAAGGTATTTAGGGAGGGCACCAACAACGTCACCAAGTCCTCCGACTTTGGCTACCGGGTAGCATTCTGCGCTGAGGTGCATTACATTCATAAATAATCTTAATTAATTGAAAAATGAATTTAATAAATGTTAAGCATAAAAATGAATTATAAACGCTAATTCCTTTTAATCGAAAAGGAAAAACATCAATGTGCTTCAAGCCAGTTACTGCCTTCTCCAACTTCCACCAGAATTGGCACTTTCATTTCAATTGCATTTTTCATACGGTCTTCAATGATCTTTTTCATTATCACTGTTTCTGACCTTGGCACATCGAACACCAATTCATCATGTACCTGCATGGTCATTTTTGAATTCAGATTCTGATCGATTATATCCTGATGGATCCTGATCATGGCGATCTTGATCATGTCTGCTGCTGAGCCCTGAATCGGGGCATTTATCGCATTTCGCTCAGCAAAGCCACGTACCGTTTGGTTAGCTGAATTTATGTCTCTCAGGTAACGTCGTCGGCCCATGATTGTTTCGACATATCCATTTTCTCTCGCAAAATTCATGGTATCATTCATGTACTTCTTAATTCCGGGATAAGTATTGAAGTAGTTTTCAATTATTTCTCCTGCCTCTTTCCTTGGGATACCCAAATTTTGGGAAAGTCCAAATGCTGATTGCCCGTAAATGATCCCAAAGTTTACGGCTTTTGCATTTCTTCTTTGAGTTGAGCTTACCTCTTCCAAACTTATTCCATAAACCTTAGCTGCCGTTGCGGTGTGAATATCATGGCCCTGAACAAAGGCTTCCATCATGTTTTCATCCTTACTGATCTCTGCAATTATCCTCAGCTCGATCTGGGAATAATCAGCAGAAAGCAGAACATGGTCCTTATCTCTTGGAATAAATGCCTTTCTTACTTCCTTTCCCCGTTCGGTACGCACAGGAATATTTTGCAGGTTGGGGTTATTTGAGCTTAATCTTCCGGTGGCTGCTACAGCCTGGTTGTAGGAAGTATGGATGCGGCCAGTTTTCTTATTGATCATTTGAGGCAAGGCATCCACATAGGTTGATTTAAGCTTTTGAAGCTGTCTGAAATCAAGAATATCGGCAACAATATCGCTTTTGTTTGCGAGTCTTGTCAGTACATCTTCACCGGTCTGGTACTGTCCTGTCTTTGTTTTCTTCGCTTGCGGATCCAGCATGAGTTTGTCAAAAAGCACTTCACCCAATTGTTTTGGAGATGCGATATTGAATTTTACACCAGCCTTTTCATAAATAGTTTTTTCAAGGAGCTTCAGATCTGTTTCCAGAGTTTTTGAAAACTCTACGAGTGCATTCTGATCTATTTTTACTCCTTCGCGCTCAATGTCAGCAAGTACATATATCAGCGGATTTTCAATTTCCACTGCCAATTTCCAGGCATTCACAGTTTTTAGAATGGGCTCAAAGGTATTTTTTAGCTGCAGTGTGATATCAGCATCCTCGGCAGCATATTCTTTAACCAGTTCAACATCAATATCTCTCATGCTGCCCTGATTTTTACCTTTCTGGCCTATCAGGCTGGTGATACTAACCGGGGTATATTGAAGGTAATTCTCGGCAAGCAGGTCCATGTTATGACGGGAGTCCGGATCGATCAGGTAATGTGCAAGCATCGTGTCAAACAGCTCCCCCTGAACACGGATTCCATACCAGTTAAGTACAAGAATATCGTATTTCAGGTTTTGCCCGATCTTGGCAATTTGTTTGTTCTCAAGAACAGACCTGAATTCATTTAGGGTATTCTGACATTCATTTTGATCAGAGGATAATGGAATATACCATCCTTCACCCGGTTTTATACTGAAGGACATGCCTACCAGTTCACAATCGTTAGCATCCAGCCCAGTTGTTTCAGTATCAAAACAAAATGAGTTTTGGGTGGTTAACAACGCGATCAGGGACGCTCTTTTGTCAAAGGTTTCGGCCAGTTCATAGTGATGAGCCGTATTATTTATATTTTTGAAGGAAAGCGGAACATCGGTATAATTTGACTCAGCTCCTTCTATTGAGGAAGGAGCATTTTGAATGTTGTTGGTTCCAAAAAGGTCCATCTGTCCGCTTGTTGAGCCAGACTTAATTTCAGCCACATTGAAGTCATCTCCAAACACCCTACGGCCTAGGGTACGAAACTCAAGTTCAGCAAACAGAGCTTCTAATATTTCGCGATTGGGTTTGTCAACATGCAAGGCATCAACATCCAGATCAACAGGTGCATCCAGCAGAATGGTGGCCAGTTTCTTGGAGATAAGGCCCTGCTCGGCAAAATTTTCAACATTCTCTCTTAATTTACCCTTAAGCTCATGGCTGTTTTTAATGATATTTTCGATCGAACCATATTGTTTGATCAGTAGTTTTGCTGTTTTTTCGCCAATTCCAGGTATTCCCGGGATATTGTCTACTGCGTCTCCCCATAATCCCAGAATATCGATAACCTGTTCAACATGGTCGATATCCCATTTTTCAAGGATCTCTTTTACCCCCAGAATTTCCATTCCATTACCCATTCTTGCGGGCTTGTAAATGAAAATATTTTCTGATACGAGTTGACCAAAATCCTTATCTGGAGTCATGCAATAAACCGTAAAACCTTCTTTTTCGGCCTTTTTAGCTAGTGTACCTATCAAATCATCAGCCTCGTATCCATCAGAAAATATAACGGGGATATTAAAACCCTCAATTAATCTGACGATGTATGGAATGGCAGTCGACAGATCTTCAGGCATTGCTTCCCGGTGTGCTTTATAGGCAGCAAAATCTGTATGACGCTCTGTAGGAGCTGAGGTATCAAATACCACTGCCATGTGGCTTGGATTTTCTTTTTTAAGAACTTCCAGAAGGGTGTTCGTGAATCCCATGATTGCTGATGTGTTCAATCCAGCGGATGTAAATCTGGGATTTTTGCTCAAAGCGAAGTGAGCCCGGTATATTAATGCAAATGCATCTAAGAGAAATAATTTTTTCATTCGAATTCTGATCTTTTGATGGGGGTAAATCTCCCCGAATTTTTATCTGGCAATACAGCCTTCAATATGGTCATTTATCATCCCTGTTGCTTGCATATGAGCATAACAGATGGTAGTGCCAAAAAATTTAAAACCGCGTTTTTTCATATCTAAACTGATGCGGTCGGAAAGCTCAGTCCTGGCCGGTGCATTCTTATGATCAGTCCAGGTATTTATTACCGGTTTTTTATCCGGCAAAAATCCCCAGATATAATCTGAGAATGACCCAAATTCCTTTTGGATTCCCAAAAACAATCTGGCATTGCTGATTGCAGCATTAACTTTCAGCCTGTTTCTGATTATCCCCTCATTCTGCAATAATCGTTTAACATCTTCTTCAGTGAATTCTGCTACTTTTTCGGCATTGAAATTTGCGAAGGCCTTGCGGTAGTTTTCGCGTTTTCTTAAAATGGTTATCCAGCTTAATCCTGCCTGAGCACTTTCAAGAATTAGAAATTCAAACAAAGTCTGATCATCATAAACAGGTTTCCCCCATTCTTCATCATGGTACCTGACATATAATGGATCGGTACCGCACCAGGCACACCTGATTATGTTTTTATTTAAGTCCAATTTTAAGATTGATTAATACAACAGAAATTTAATTAATTTCAGTCATAGTTCAAATTTGAATCAGCTGAATTAACTATTCAGCTCGTCCCAATATTCAAGTGCTCTGCGGTAGTGTGGAATTACGATCGACCCTCCAACGAGGTTTGCGATCATAAAGATTTCATTCATTTCTTCATTACTGACCCCTTCATCATGGCATTTTCCAAGATGATATTTAATACAATCATCGCAGCGTAAAACCATAGATGCAACAAGTCCAAGCATTTCCTTGGTTTTTACATTCAGTGCTCCATCTGCATATGTTGTTGTATCGAGTGCAATAAAGCGTTTGATATTGGTATTTGCAGTTTCCATGATGCGGTCATTCATTTTAGTGCGATAACCATTGAATTCTTCGATCATTTTTCCCATATCATTTTTCTAATTTATTTTTATTATGCGTTAAATTCAGTTTGTCTGTTAAAGTTCCAATTCAATAGCGGGGTCCCAGAATATCTTTTTAAAATCTGTGACTTTGTCATTTTCAACTTTAATTCCTTCATTTTCTAATAATTGCTGCATCAGATCTTCAGTACCAAAATGAAATTTTCCTGTAAGCAAACCATTTCTGTTGACAACTCTTTGTGCAGGAACTGGAGGGTATGCGGTATGTGCGGCATTCATGGCGTAACCAACCATTCTTGATGAACCCTTAGTCCCCAGATAGGAAGCTATAGCACCATAAGAAGTGACTCTTCCATTGGGTATCAGCCTGACGACCTGATAAACCTGATCATAAAAACTAAGTTTTTCCATTTAATCAAAGCTTAACTTCAGGTAATTGATGTTTTTGTCCTTAGCAAGATACTTCTTCTCATAATAAGTTTTGATCGAAAGTACCTCATTAACTAATGAAGAATTGTACAGATCCTCTGTCCGGGCATGTGTTTTCAAACCCAGTTCTTGAATTTTCTGACAGGTATAGGCATGTAAGGGGTCACTGTCGGTTTTCAAATGAACAGGACCTTTTTCCTTTAGTACCAATTTGTACATATTCAGGAACCTTGGTGAAGTTAGCCGTTTTTTTTCACGACTGATCTGAGGCTGGGGGTCAGGAAATGTGATCCATATTTCTGAAATTTCTTTTTCCGAAAAATAATCGATCAGATTTTCGATCTGAATCCTGAGAAAGGCAACATTTGGAATATTTTCTTCCATGGCCGTTTTGGCTCCTCTCCAGATGCGGTTTCCTTTATAATCGATTCCAATGAAATTCACTTCCGGAAAAAGCCGGGCAAGATTTACAGTATATTCACCCTTTCCGCATCCCAATTCAAGGATCAGTGGGTATTTGTTCTTAAAATGTTCCTGGGCCCAGCGACCTTTTAATATTTTTCCATCCTCCAGCTCAATGACATTTTCAAAAGCTGTGATCTCTGCAAAGCGTCTTAGTTTATCCTTACCCATTTCTTATGTTAAAGCCTGTAAAAATAGTTTTATCTTTGCTTCCATACTCTATAATATTGGAAAAAGCATCTAAAATATATATTGCAGGCCATCGAGGGATGGTAGGGTCTGCTATACTCAGAAAACTTCAAAAAGAAGGCTATTCCAACCTGATTCTAAGAACATCGTCTGAACTTGATCTAAGAAATCAACAGGCGGTGACTGATTTTTTCGCAATTGAGAAGCCTGAATATGTGTTTTTAGCCGCAGCAAAAGTAGGAGGTATACTTGCGAATAATATGTATAAAGCTGATTTCCTATATGAAAATCTGGCTATTCAGATGAATGTTATCCACCAGGCATATGTTAATGGTGTGAAGAAACTGATGTTCCTGGGTTCAAGCTGCATTTACCCAAAGCTTGCTCCACAGCCACTAAAAGAAGAATATTTGTTAACTGGCTTGCTTGAACCAACCAATGAGCCCTATGCCATTGCTAAAATTGCCGGTATCAAAATGTGTGAAGCATACCGGGAACAGTATGGATGCAATTTTATATCTGTAATGCCTACCAATCTGTATGGTTATAATGATAATTATCATCCTCAGAACTCCCACGTATTGCCCGCTCTGATCAGAAAGTTTCATGAAGCGAAAATTAATTTTAGTTCAGAAGTTATCATTTTGGGTACCGGAAGTCCGAAACGTGAATTTTTATTTTCAGATGATCTGGCAAATGCCTGTTTCTTTCTGATGCAAAATTATGATGAGGCCGGCTTTATTAATATTGGAACCGGTCATGATATAACTATCAAAGAATTGGCTTTATTAATTCAAAAAGTAGTCGGCTTTGAAGGCGAATTGGTTTTTGATACCTCTCAACCAGATGGTACTCCCCGGAAGTTGATGGATGTTTCAAAATTAAATAGTAAAGGTTGGAAGTATCAGGTTGAACTTGAACAGGGTATCAGGCTTGTTTATGAAGATTTTAAAAATAATTATGCATAAAAAAAGGCCTTTTTGAATTACAAAAAGGCCTTTTTTTTAATAAGTCTCACTATCTGGCGGAATACCATAATCAGCCAGTTCAGGTTCTTTTTTATTTCTGGTTTTGGGTGATTTTATCCATTCGGATAATTTTTCCAGCAGGCCACTCATTAAATCCTTATTTACTGTTTTCGCAGCATTCTGAGATATAAGCTCTATGACAGATTTAACAATAAACCCGGACTTCGGAAAGAGAAATCTATTCATCATTACAGGTAAACCGATTCGGAAAATACCGGATACCCAATCTTCGCCATCCTTTTTGCCTGATTTATCCCTGCTGCCACCTAAAAAGTCATTCAGTTTACGCAAAAGCATGAGTGGCAACCTTATTCTGGATGTAATTTTCTCAACTTCGATTTTAAGATCGGTCTCCATTTCAGAGCGTTTAACTCCTAAACGAATAACCTCTTCCCGTAAATCGTCGATATTCTGGATCTTTGTTCTCATTTTCTATCTCTAAAAAATTTTTCGATTATGATATTAATGATCTTTTTCTCGAGGTATTTGTCTTTTATGGAATTCAGAATTAAAGCAGCCAGTAAATAAATTCCGGCAACTATCAGGAAACCTCCATATGAATTTTCTAAAACCTCAGATAGGTAAAAACCCAGAGCAAAACTGCCAAACAAAAATGCCAGAACGGCCAGAATAAGCACAAGGCCATCTGTTAGTAAATTGGCAAATAGTTGCGATCCCTTATCAACGGTTTTGAGTAAGGTAAGTTCCTTACGAACTTTTACGTACTCCGTTACTTTCTCAATAAGTTTTTGTTGTTCAAATTCTTCTTCTTCCATAAGAATTCAAATTTATGATTTTGCTGCCTTATTAAGGGTATCTTCTGCATGATCCACAACAGAACTTACAGCGTTACGTGTTTTAGAATATTCCTCCTCTGCTGATCTCAATTTAGATTTAATTCCATCAACAACTTTATCTTTGAATTCGCTTAAATTGCCGATTTCATCTGCCGCACGATCTTTAATACTGTCGCCCAAATTCTTTAAAGAATCAGTTAATTTATCACGTGTTTCAGATCCCTTTTCAGGAGCAAATAATATACCTATTGCAACTCCTGCTGCTAATCCTGCCAGCATTGCTGCTAAAACTTTTGTGTTATCACTCATGACTTAAAAATTTTGGTTAATTTAATCTTAAAAATAATTCTATTCAATTTAATATTTTATTTACTGGTCTAAACAAGTTCCTTTTATCCTAAACAATGCATTACAAATTTACATAATCCATATTTACTTATTGTTAAGATGAAATATGTTAAAGGTCAATTCCTGATCTTCAGGTTTCTAACTCATATCTACCAATTATCAAGCCAAATGTCAGCATCTGATAGAAGATTAAATGCCGTTTGAACTTCCTGATGGCATTCCCGAATGAAAGGAATCCATAGCAGAATTGATTTAGGATATTCCATTGTATCCTCTTCTAACTGATTGGCCTTCCTCAAACCAATCATTTTTGAACTCCTGTTAATAAACAATATAGGATTGATTAGGTTTTAATCTTTTTGAAAATTATTTTATGACTCACATAATCAGATTAATATGCAAAGAATTAAATATCATGTACAACTGGCGGGTGTCAATTCATTGTTAATGATTGGAAACATACATGATCCGGTGTTAGTGGTTGTAGATCAATGAGCATTGCAACAAAAAACCCGCATATTTTATTAAGCGGGCTTTGAATCAGATTTTTAGCAATTTAATTACTCCAGGTTGATCGCTTTCATTTTATTGTAGAGCGTCTTCCTGTCAATATTTAAAATCTTGGCTGCTTTTGTTTTATTGAAGTTAACTTCTTTCAAAACATTCAGAATGGTTTCATATTCTGCCTCCATTGCTGCATTTTTAAGATCGTGCCTGTTTGCATTTACAGCAACATTAGCGCCAAATGCATTTTCAATGGCAGAAGCTTTCGCAAAGGTTGAAATTTCAAGTGGCAGAGCTTTTAATAGTATCTCGTTTCCTTCACTCAGGAGTGTAGCACGCCTGATCACATTTTTAAGCTCACGGACATTCCCTGGCCAGTTATATGTCATTAAACAATCGATCACTTCATTTGAGAAATCAGTTACATTTCTATTTAGTTCTGTATTAGCTTCCTTAAGAAAATGCTCAGCAAAGATCATAATATCTTTACCCCGTTCGCGCAGAGGCGGAACAGTAATATTGAATTCATTGAAACGGTGGAAAAGATCCTCCCTGAACCGCCCTTTTTGTATGGCATCGGTCAGGTTTTCATTTGTTGCAACAAGAATTCGAACATCAAGATCTATTTCTTTTGTACTTCCGATTCTTTTTACTTTTCGTTCCTGTACTGTTCTTAATAGTGCTGCCTGTATCTCATAGGATAAATTGCCAACCTCATCCAAAAACAAGGTTCCGCCATTAGCCATTTCAAAATGTCCGATCTTAGTGTATAAAGCACCTGTAAATGAACCTTTTTCATGCCCAAAAAATTCACTTCCTGCAAGATCCTTTGTTAAAGATCCGCAGTCCATTGCAATAAAGGGCTTGTCTTTTCGCGGACTGTTAAAGTGAATGCTTTTCGCAACAGATTCTTTACCTGTTCCACTTTCACCGTTCAGGATAACGCTATAATTTGTTGGGGCTACCAGCTTGATCTGTTTTAACAGCTCCTGCGAAGCAGTTCCTTTTCCAACTACAAATTCTTCAGGTATGGAACCATCTTTAGAGTCACGTTTATTTTTTGTTTCGTTTGTTTGATTTCCATGTTGATTAATAGCTTTTTGAGCCTCAATCGCTTTGTTGATGGTATTTAGAATTTCATCGGGATAAAGAGGCTTTGTGATATAATCAAAAGCTCCCATTTTTATTAATTCAACAGCGAGTTTTATATCAGAATATCCTGTGATTATAATAACACCTGTATCTGGATAGGTAGTTTTGATCTTACGCAACATCTCCCTGCCATCGGTATCCTCCAGTCGGAAATCGCAAAGTACAAGGTTAAAAGGCTCCTTTGTCATTATATCAAGAGCATTGTTACCGTTGGTACTTGTGGTTACTTCAAAACCGTTTCTTGTTAAAAATTTGGAAAGAAGTATGCCGATATTTACCTCATCATCAATTATTAATATTTTATTCATAGGATGAATTTATATTAAGAGCCCTAATCATGGCAATGTTATGCAGGCAAGGTACAAACAATCTTGAGAATTGGGAAATTTTTTCCACACTTTTAAATGCTCCTCTGATTTAGGTGCCCCCTGTTTGAATAGATTATTTTCCTGTAAATTCAGCTTTTCTTTTTTCTAAAAATGCTGCAACTCCTTCTTTAAAGTCCTCTGAACCAAAGCAGTTGGAGAATTCAGCGATCTCAGATTCATAGCCATTTTGCCCCTCAATAAATGCAGCGTTTACTGCCCTGATAGCACAACCTACAGCATAAGGGGAGCGGCTAATGATCTTTTTAAGTATTTCTTCTGACTTTGCCATGATCATATCAGGTTCAGTAACATGGTTAACCAGTCCGGTTCTATGCGCTTCCGCTGCGCTTACCATATCTGCTGTCAGGATCATTTCCAGGGCCCGTCCTCTGCCGACCAGTTGGCTTAGACGCTGGGTACCACCATATCCGGGGATTAAGCCCAGGCTAACTTCGGGTAATCCCATTTTGGCAGTTGTAGCGGCAACTCTTATATGACAGGCCATCGCAAGTTCAAGGCCACCACCGAGTGCAAATCCATTGATTGCCGCAATTATAGGTTTTTCACTGTTCTGAATCACATCAAAAACTTTGCTTTGTCCTTCGCGTGCAAGTTCCCTGCCCTCATCGGTATTGAAATCTGCAAATTCTGAAATATCTGCTCCTGCAACGAAAGCTTTCTGCCCTGCTCCGGTTATGATCAATCCTCCAATAGTATTATCATGGAATGAATTTGTGATAGCATGATGAAGTTCTGCCAGTGTGACCTTATTTAATGCATTTAATTTGCTTTCACGGTTAATAGTGATATATAAAATCCGGTCACGTGTTTCTACGAGAAGATTAGTAAAGTTCATAGTGTTTAATTTGAAATTAATTAAAGGGTTTCATTCCATTCTGGAATTATCAGAACATTCGGTTTTCTTTGACCCATTGAGTGATATAAGACACGATCTCCTGAGTATTTGTTCCAGGCTGAAAAAGTTTGCCTGCACCCATTTCGTTCAGGATCTTCATATCATCATCAGGGATAATTCCACCTCCGGTTACGAGTACGTCATTCAAGCCTTTTTCCTTCATTAAATGTATGATCTTAGGGAATACCGTCATATGAGCGCCTGATAAAATTGAAATGCCAATGGCATCAACATCTTCCTGAAGAGCAGCATTGACCACCATTTCCGGAGTTTGTCTCAGGCCCGTATAAATAACTTCCATCCCGGCATCCCTCAGAGAGGTAGCGATGATCTTTGCGCCTCTGTCATGCCCATCCAGGCCAACTTTAGCAACAAGTACACGTATCGGTCGATTTAGGTATCCTGTCATAATTGAGATTAAGTAAAAGTAAGAAGAAAATTGCATTGTATCCTGCAATTAAAACTCCAGTAAATTTTAAAAAGGGCATCTGCCAAATTGCTATAAGCTAAACAGTAAATTTTGCTACTTTTGTACCCTCTTAAATCAGAGTATGAGCGAAGAAAGATCATTAAATTTTTTAGAAGAAATCATTGAAGAAGATATCCGCAATGGTAAAAATGGCGGCCGTATTCTAACGCGATTCCCTCCTGAGCCAAATGGTTATTTGCATATCGGGCATGCTAAATCTATTTGCTTAAATTTTGGTATTGCTAAAAAATATAATGGTAAAACCAATCTTAGATTTGATGATACCAATCCTACTACTGAGGATGTGGAGTATGTTGACAGTATCCGGGAAGACATTAAATGGCTTGGTTTTGAATGGGATAAGGAACTATATTCTTCCAATTACTTCGATCAGCTTTATGATTTTGCATTGAACCTCATCCGGATGGGGCTGGCTTACGTGGATGATAGTACAGCTGAGGAAATTGCTTCAGCTAAGGGAACTCCAACAGAGCCGGGTAAACCTACTCCCAACCGAAGCAGGAGTATTGAAGAAAATGTGCAGCTTTTTGAAGATATGAAGGCCGGTAAATATCCTGACGGTGCGAAGGTTTTGCGTGCAAAGATCGATCTGGCATCACCTAACATGCATCTTCGCGATCCTTTAATGTATCGTATAAAGCATGCCCATCATCACCGTACCGGTGATAAATGGTGTATCTATCCAATGTATGATTTTGCCCATGGTCAATCTGATGCTATTGAGCAAATTACCCATTCTATTTGTACTCTTGAATTCATTCCCCATCGTCCATTGTACGAATGGTTTATACAACAGTTAAATGTTTTTCCTTCAAGGCAATATGAATTTGCCAGGTTAAATATGAATTACACGGTTATGAGCAAGCGCAAGCTGCTTCAGCTGGTCAATGAAAATTATGTTACTGGTTGGGATGATCCCCGTATGCCAACTATCAGCGGATTACGTCGTCGCGGATATACACCACTTTCCATACGTAATTTCAGCGAGCGAATTGGAGTTGCCAGAAGAGAGAATCTGATCGACCTTAGTTTGCTTGAATTCTGTATTCGCGAAGATCTAAACAAGTCTGCCTGGAGAAGAATGGCAGTTTTGGATCCTGTAAAACTGATCATTAGTAACTATCCAAAAGATCAGATTGAAGTAATGGATGGTGAAAACAATCCTGAAGTTGAGGGCGGAGATGGATCACGTCCTATTCCATTTAGTTCTGAATTATGGATTGAGAGAGATGACTTCATGGAAGAGCCAACGAAGAAATATTTCCGTTTGGGTCCGGGACTCATGGTCAGGTTAAAAAATGCCTATATCATTCAATGTGATTCTTTTGTGAAGGATGATACTGGTCGTGTTTCAGAAATTTATTGCACCTATATTCCTGAGTCAAAGAGCGGAAGTGATACCAGCGGTATCCATGTTAAGGGAACTATCCACTGGGTTAGTGTTGCAGGAGCCAAAACAGCCGAAATACGATTATATGATCGTTTATTTCGTGTAGAAGATCCATCAAACGAAGAGGGTGATTTTAAAGAATATATCAATCCGGATAGTTTGTCTGTGATTAAAAATGCATTTATAGAGCCTGATCTGGAGAATGCTGAACCTGGTTTTGGATATCAGTTTATACGTAAAGGTTATTTTAGCCTTGATATCGATTCAAGTCCTGATCATCTGGTTTTTAATCGTACAGTAACATTAAAAGATACCTGGGCCAAAGAAGTTAAGAAATCCTGAGACCTATAAATACTTCTTATAAAGATTGAAGAGGATCTTTTTCTCCTCTTCGGTTAATATGCCCGTGATCTCTTTTTGTACAAAATGGAGCTGAAAGGATTTCAGGGCATTTTGGGGATTTTTAATATCATACCCTATAATTCGAAGCGCTTCAATGGGGTTAAATGTTTCTGGCACAGAATCAGTTAATATAGAATCCTGCCATAACCCATAACCATTTTCAGCAAGAGTTTTCCAGGGAAAGGTGATGTTTGGATCCACCTTTCTGCCTGGTGCAATATCTGAATGGCCAATAAAATTAGCCGCCGGAATAGTATGCGTTTTTTTAAGGTTTGCAAGTACGGTTAAAAGGCTGCTGATTTGCGGTTGAGCAAATGGTTCGAAGCCGTTATTGTCGAGTTCTATTCCAATTGATGCAGAGTTAATATCAGTCAGATTACCCCATTTTGCCGATCCACCATGCCATGCCCTTAAATAATCATTCAGCATCTGGTAAATTGCTCCATCTCTCCCAATCACATAATGAGCACTAACCTGAGTACGAGGTAATGTAAATGTTTTTAGGGTTTGCTCGGTCGAGTTTTGAGCGGTATGATGGATGATCACGTAATTAGGTTTTCGCAGCCCGAAATTTGTTGTCCCTACAAAATCCTCACCTGTTGGATTTACAGGATTAGTGCGGATGGTTCTGCTTAATTCTTTTGTTTGTTTTTTATATGCTTTGTTCGTCGGGCCGTAAGGGTTTGATGAACAGGATGCTATGATCATACTTATTCCGGCAAGGAGCATCAGACTTATTTTTATGCGCATGGATGTTGTTTTAACTTCAGCCAAAATACAAAAATGAATCTCTTTATTTAATAATGGAGGTTTTTAATATAAGAACCTCCTTCATTTACCTGCTCTGCGAGTTGACCTATTGTGGTATTTTGGAATGCATCCAGAAGCGCATCTCTTGCTATTTTATACTGATCGTGCATAGGGCAGGGGTGAGTAGCCGAGCATTGCTTTAATCCAAGTCCGCATTCCTGGAAAACAGACATCCCATCTATGGCATTTACAATATTTATGACTGGCTGCTCCAGCTGATAATCTTCAATGTAAAACCCACCATAAGGTCCTTTTAGGGATGTGATAATACGGTTTTTGTTAAGTACCTGCAGAATCTTCGCTGTAAAAGCTTCAGGTGCATCAACTTCTCTTGCAATATCTTTGATATTGAGTTTTATACCCTCTTCCTGTTTTGAGGCTACAAAAATTGTTGCCCGTATTCCGTATTTACATGCTTTTGAGATCATAATGTGATTAAAGTGTATCCGTATCAGATCAGTGGTTTGATTGTGCTATGTTTTATTTTATCCAGTTTAAACATGAACATACTTGCCATAACTGCTGCTCTTATTTTTGCTTCTTCAGCTATCGGGCCTTGAAAATGTGTATCTATTGTTTGATTGAACATATTGATCCACCGTTCAAAATGTTCAGGATCTAATTCCATCGTTGCATGTTTCATAAAGGGATTTCCATTGTATCCTTTCACTCCAAAGAGGGCTGCATTCCAGAAAGTATACATTTTTTCAAGATGCGGGACCCAGTGTGTTGAAAGCCTGAAATTAAAAATTGGAGCCAATAACTCATCCTCTCTGATTTTGTCATAAAAGTCATCAACCATTACTTTGATGTCCTCAAGTCCTTCAATATCTTTTTTACCGGTCATTTTTTGATAATATATGACAAATATAAGATTTTTTCATAAAGGATAAAATTATCCTTTATGAAATTTTTATACCTTTGAATACTAAATAAAAGAAAATAAATCATGGAAACAATAGCTAATAGTACAATCGGGTCTTTAGTTGCTGCAAATTTTAAGGCGGCCAGTGTTTTTCAAAAATTTGGAATTGACTTTTGCTGCAAGGGAAACAGGACCATTTCTGAGGCATGTTCAAGTCAGGATCTTGACAAAGAGAAAGTTGAACAGGAGGTTTTATCGGTAATGGCAAGTAAAGAAAAAAGCGCCATCGATTATAATTCCTGGCCAATCGACCTGTTAGCAGATTATATTGAGAAAACCCATCATCGTTATGTAACGGAAAAGATCCCTGAGCTGAATCTATATCTTAATAAGCTTTGCAAAGTTCATGGTGAAAGACATCCTGAATTATTTAATATCTATAAGCAGTTTTTAGCTTCGGCAGAGGAATTGACCTTGCATATGAAAAAGGAAGAGAACATCCTTTTTCCATACATCCGCTCAATGGTTAAGGCAGAAAATGGCCAATCAGAAATTGATCAGCCTCCATTCATGACCGTTCAGAACCCAATTGCAATGATGATGAAGGAGCATGATACGGAGGGTGGCCGGTTCAGAGAGATCTCAAAATTAAGTAATGGATACATTGCTCCTGCAGATGCTTGTACAACATACAAAGTTGCATTTGCGATGTTAAAAGAATATGAAGAAGATCTGCATACACATATTCATCTTGAAAATAATATCCTTTTTCCGAAGGCGGTCAGCCTGGAATCGGCTCTGGTTTAATATTGATGAATCTGACTGGAAATAGGATATTTGTAACTATCGTATATACTTCAGGGGAGCTTTTAGTTGAGACCTTCAGGGGAGAGTACAGAGATCTCAAATGTCTGATACAAGACAGGCTGTATTCAGAAGAATTCGGACAATGCGGAGGAATGGGTAAATGTGGTACATGCCTGGTTGAGATCAGCGGATTAACAGGAGAGGCTGCCTCTCTAAAAAGAAATGAAGCAACAACTCTTGATAGGTTGGCATCATGCCGGCCTGAGGTCAGGCTGGCTTGCCAGGTGCCCGTTGATAGCAGCCTGTCAAATCTTTTTGTGAAAATTTTGAGTGATCATTGATGTTTCACTTTCACCATGGAACTGAACTATTTCAAAACAATGGAGATCGTTGATTTTGTATATGCGCTGAATATCCCGAGGGCTCCGTTATTAAAATTGGAATCAGGATTTGCCGGAGCTACCGGTGGTCCGCCGTTTCCTCCTATCTGACTGATCGCAAAGTAGTATTTAAATACATTACGGTCGATCGTTTGCATTTCAATATCAATGATATCCCCTGACTTAATATCATCACCATCATAAATGATCACATCAGAAACTGCATTTCCATCATTAAACCGATCTTCAAAAACAATGTCGGTCTGAGATTTACTGTTGATCTTTAACAAATATCGGTATTGATTCTGCACACCCGCAGGGTCTTTGTAATAAACGGTTGGATAGATATTGGAATTTCCAAAAAAGCTGAGTTTTTTGAATCCAACAGAATCAGGCCCCACAGGGTAAGGCATAGTTGAACTGGCTGTGTACAACTTTCCATCTGCCAGAACTTCCAGCTTATAAGTTTGACCGGGTGTTCCCCTGAACCGCTGACTTCT
Source organism: Daejeonella rubra (assembly GCF_900103545.1). Lineage (GTDB taxonomy): Bacteria > Bacteroidota > Bacteroidia > Sphingobacteriales > Sphingobacteriaceae > Daejeonella > Daejeonella rubra. The sequence continues at coordinate 21,025 of NZ_FNHH01000008.1, read as the reverse complement.
ATACAGGCCTTTAGATACTTCAGCAAAGTTAATTAGAATGCCGCTTGGAGTGGTCACAGTTACTTTTGCCCCTGTATAACCATTGAAAGAATTTGACTCTGTAAATGGAATGGTTTTCGAAATTCTGACAAATTGATTTTCGGTTTGGTCGCTGATGTTGCCCTCTATAACAATTACTGGTTCTGCATTGCTCAGATCAAGGTCAACTACTTTTTCGCAGGATGATAATAAGAATAAACTGATGAAAAACATCAGGGTATAATTAAGTTTTGAAGCCTGAAGTACAGGTTTAAAGGTCTTTAGGAAATTCATAATGGTTTCATTTTAAAACTTAAAGTTCCAGGTAATTGAAGGGATTATTCCGAATAAAGTTGTTCTTACAGCCTGGGTTTTACTTTTATCATCCGGATCGTCTCTAAAATCGATGGAGTATGCATTTTTGCGATTATATAAATTATAAACTCCAAAAGACCAGCTTGATTGTAATTTCTTTCCTGGTTTTCCTTCCAGTGTAGCCGAAAAATCGAGGCGGTGATAATCAGGCATTCTGTCTGAATTACGCTCAGAATAATAAAATACAGTTTTGTTATTTAACTGGTATTTGCCTCCGGGGAAGGTCACCGCATTTCCGGTATTATACACAAATGTTGAGGAAAAAGTCCACCGCTCACTTGCTTTGTAGATACCCACTAATGAAACATCATGTGTCCGGTCCTGTTTTGCAAGAAACCATTGGCCGCTGTTTATATCATTAAATTTGCGCTCTGTTTTTGACAGCGTATACCCTATCCATCCATTGATCTTACCAAAACGTTTCTTTAAGAACAACTCAATGCCAAAAGCTCTTCCATCACCGAAGAGAAGGTCAGCTTCCACATTTCTGTTTCCACGAAGATCTGTTCCGCTTCGGTATTCGATCTGCCCCAGCATCTTTTTATAATACACCTCTGCAGAAAACTCGTATTTATCTTCATTTAAATTCCTGAAATAACCAAGGGCTACCTGATCTGCTATTTCCGGTCTGACATTATTACTGCTCATAATGTACAGATCAGTAGGAGAGCTGGCTGTAGAATTAGACATTAAATGCAGATTTTGGGTATTCCGTGTATAAGAGCTTTTCAGAGAAGACGAACTATTCAACTGATAACTTGCCGAGATTCTGGGTTCCAGATAAAAATAACTTTTAACCAGATCACCGCTTGAATAGGCCTTGGTTGAAGTGGTATTTCCTTCAGCATCATACCTGTAAAAATTACCCGGTCCAAATAGAAAGAATGAACTGGCCCTAAGGCCATAAACCATATTGATCTTGTCATTAACTTCCCATTCATCAGAAATATAAGCTGCTATTTCGCTGCCTTTGCGCTTTTCAACAGTTACTTCATTTACACTGGAACTTGCACTGGCAGTAATATTACCGGGAGCAATAGTATGATGGTTCAGATCAAGCCCGAAGCGGATATTATGACTATTATTTAAGGCAAGCTGAAAATCCTGTTTCAAATTCATATCCCTGATTGAGGAACTCACTTTAAAATTATTCTCTTCCAGAAAATTCTGAATCACATAATTGTAATTACTGTAAATGAGGGAAGTATTTGAGAATAAACGATTACTATATAAGTGGTTCCAACGGAGTGTTGCAGTTGTATTTCCCCAGTCGAAGCCAAAAGTTTCATTTAGTCCGAGTTCATCACGACCAAAATATCCGGAAAGATAAATGGTATTTTTATCATTTATCTGGTAGTTTGCTTTAGCGTTAAGATCATAAAAATAAAGGGTGTTATTTTTGATGGAACTATCACTTGAAAAGGCTAAAAATGCATCTGCATAGGTTCGCCGGCCACTGATCATGAATGAACCTTTGTCTTTAACTATCGGACCTTCGAGCTTGAGCCTTGAAGAGATCAATCCGATTCCACCCTCAGCGGTATATTCCTTCTTATTCCCATCATTCATTCGTATATCCAGAACGGATGATAATCTGCCCCCGTACTGAGCTGGCATGCCTCCTTTAAAAACGCTGACATCTTTTATAGCATCTGAGTTGAAGGTTGAGAAGAATCCAAGTAAATGCGATGCATTATAAACGGGTGCTTCGTCCAGAAGAATCAGGTTTTGGTCAGTTGATCCTCCCCGAACATAAAAGCCGCTGTTTCCTTCTCCGGCAGATTTTATTCCGGGAAGCAATTGCAGAGTTTTAAGTATATCGCGTTCCCCAAATAGAACGGGTACATTTCTGATTTCACTCAGGTTGATTTTGGCCACACCCATTTGTGCATTCACCACATTGTCATTCCTTCTTTCGGAGCTGATCACGATCTCATCAAGGATATTGTCAGGAACCATATTCAGCTCAAGCTTTGTATCCGAATTGATGCTGATCTTTCTGTTTATTGTTCTGTAACCTACATAGCTTACGCTTAGATCGTAATCTCCTGAGCTGAGTTTATATGAAAAGAACCCATAGGCATTTGTGCTGGTTCCGACTTGTGCCTTACCCATAAATTTGAGGGTAACTCCAATTAATGTCTCCCCCGAAAGAGAGTCTTTTACAACCCCATTTACCGTGTAGTTGTCCTGAGCTAAACTGCTTATTGTACAAAACAATAGCAGCATAATGGTCAGAAAGATATTTTTCAAAAAGAGCATTCTATTAAAATAAGAAGAAGAGTTTAAATAGTGTTTTGTGCATAAGTATGATATACGGTAATTCTGCAAAGCTAAATACTTTCATCCATCTATTTTTCAGTCGATTGTTAGTTGAAAGTAAGATATTTTGCATGAGATATTTTGCATGAAAAGTACCATACTAGTCAAGGATCTGGCGTTTAAAAACCCGGATCTGAAACCTGGTTCTCTTCACAGAACTATAATTTTAGCTATATTTATTCTTCGATAAAACCTATTCCAAAATGAAAATCAATTATCTGGTAGTTTTGAGTGCCTTGATAGGCTTAACATCCTGTTCAAATAATTCAGAAAATAAAAGTGTACTTGCGAACGACAGTTTGCAGAACTATGTGGCAGAACGGCTTCCTATATATGCCAAAGTCAGACTTACTACAGATATTCAAAAGCTGACAGAAAATGAGCGAAAGGTTTTACCCCTTCTTATCCAGGCAGCTGAGATCATGGACGAACTTTTCTGGAAGCAGAGTTACCCGCAGCGGGATAGTTTACTGGCCACTGTTCAGGATGAGAAAACAAAGGAATTTATACTGATAAATTATGGTCCATGGGATCGTTTGAATGACAATAAGCCATTTGTCAAGGGAATTGGCCCAAAACCTGCAGGTTCTGGTTTTTATCCTGCTGACATGACAAAAGAAGAGCTTGAAAGCTCTAATGTTGCAGACAAAAAGGGATTATATTCCATGATTCGTCGTACCGATTCAGGCAAATTACTTTCTGTACCTTATAGTATTTACTTCAGGGATGATTTAGTAAGGGCAGCTAACTTATTGAGAGAAGCGGCACAGCTTTCCGGCCCCGGTCAGTTAAGACGCTATCTTACCTTCAGAGCAGAAGCTTTGGTCACTGATAATTATATGCCGAGTGATTTAGCCTGGATGGACATGACAAATAACGGTCTTGATATCATTATTGGTCCGATCGAGAATTATGAAGACGGACTCTTCAATGCCCGCGCTGCTTTCGAAAGTTATGTACTTGTTAAGGATAAAGAATGGACTAAGCGATTGGAAAAATATGTGAGTATGCTCCCAGAACTTCAGAGGGGCTTGCCGGTTGAAGAGGCCTATAAGAAGGAGAAGCCTGGTACTTCCTCTCAGCTTGCTGCATTCGATGTAGTTTATTATGCAGGAGATGGAAATTCAGGTGGAAAGACCATAGCGGTGAATCTGCCTAATGATGAAAAGATCCAGCAATTGAAAGGTACCCGCCGTTCACAGTTAAAAAATGCAATGCGTGCAAAGTTTGATAAGATCATGGTACCGATTTCTGCTGAACTGATAGATAAAAGTCAGCAGGAGCATATCAAATTTGATGCATTTTTTGCCAATGTGATGTTTCATGAGGTAGCTCATGGTTTGGGAATAAAATCAACTATTACAGGAAAAGGTTATGTAAGAGAAGCATTGCAGGAACAATATTCATGGCTGGAAGAAGGTAAGGCTGATATTCTGGGTTTATATATGGTGAGTAGTTTGCTTAAGAAGGGCGAGCTGGAGGGTGATATCAAAGACTATTATACCACTTTTATGGCAGGTATTTTGCGTTCTGTTCGTTTTGGTGCAGGTGAAGCACATGGCAAAGCAAATATGCTCTGCTTCAATTTCTTTAATAGTAAGGGTGCTTTTGAACGTACTGATGAAGGCACATATAAGGTTAATTACGAAAAATTCGAATCTGCCATGAATGATCTGACCAGGGAAATTCTTGTTCTTCAGGGCAATGGCGATAAGGCCGCTGTTGAAAAAGTTCAGAAAGAAATGGCTTTAATTCACACTGATCTTAGTTCTGACCTTAGCCGTTTGAGTAAAAAGGGAATTCCGGTAGATGTGATCTTTGAGCAGGGTCTGAGTGTTTTAGGATTAAAGTAGGTTTAGAGCGTTTCTATCATCTGGGCTACCGTATCTTTTGAGATGGGTTTACCATAGAATCGTCTAATAGATGGATAATTGCCCAGTCTGTTTTTATCATTCTCATTGATTGATGAGCTAAATAAAAATATGGCATAATTTGACCGGATATCTGCGGGGAGCTGTTCAAAAGCATCGACGAATTGAAATCCGTTCATTACAGGCATCTGAATATCCAGAACAATGATGGTCATGGCATCTGCAGGTCCCGGAACAGATTTTTTTATTGCTTCATAGGCTTCTGTAGCCTCCATATAAGATTTTACACTGGAATAGGATCCTGCATTTTGTATGATCTTTTCTGCAATAAAACAGTCAAGCTGGCTATCATCAACTATAATAAAATGTGGAAACGGAGCAGACATCTTACTTATTCTGTATTGTTACTTTAAACGTGGTACCCTTATTTACTACTGAATCTACAGTTATTTTTCCATTTAGTTTAGTTACCGCAGCTTTTACATTATATAGTCCAAATCCTGAACCTACTTCCTGTGAACTTGCCCTGAAGAACATATTAAAGATATCTCCCAGGTAATTTTCGGCAATGCCTACACCATTATCTTCAACCCGAATTACAGCTAAACCATTCTCTACGAGGATATTAAGGTCTACAAATTTAGTTTTATTTTCTTTCCTCTGGTACTTAAACGCATTTGAAAGTAAATTGTTCAGAATAAGTTTTATTGATAATTCATCCCCACGGAACACTTCTCTCTGACTAATAGTTGTTTTAAACCGTACATCACTTACCAGGTAGGTGAAATTAAATATTCTGGTTTGCTCATCAACTAATTCTTTAAAGTCAATTTGCTTTATTTCAAGTTCTCCCCTGTTCAAATTATAATAATCATGAATACTTTGAATGAAATCGTCCAGGTTGAGTACAGAGTTCTTCATCAACTTCAGCATTTTCCTTATCTCAGAGATATCGTCTACATCCTGTGCAGCCTCAATCGCGCCCAATATACTTAATAAAGGCCCTCTCATATCATGAGTTACACTGTATGAAAATTTATCGAGCTCATTATATGCTCTCTGTAACTCCTCATTTTTTACAGCAAGCAGTGAGTTGGAAACATAGAATTTATTGGCTTCATTGATGGCTGCCAGAATATCACCGTCATTCCATGGTTTTTTAACATATCTGAAGATATTACCCAGGTTTATGGAGTCGATCACCGAGTCAATATCAGTGTAACCCGTAAGCAGGATCCTTATTGGTTTAGGATAGCGGCTTCTGATCTCTTCAAAAAACTGGACGCCTGTTTTTCCGGGCATACGCTGATCACAGAAAATCACTCTGATATCCGGATGAGAGTTCAGATGCTCCAAAGCATCAGTTGCATTTACGGCGATCATGATGTTGTAGCTCATCCTGAATGAGGCTTTGAAACCAGTCAGGTTATTGATCTCATCATCAACGTAAAGTATTTTTATTTTCTCTTGTTTTTCCACTTAAATATCTTCTGTAATGTTCAGTATTATTGGTAATTCCAGTATAAATTCAGTGCCGAGACCCGGTGTGCTGATAACCTGTATTTCCCCCTGATGCCTTCTGATCGTGTTATATGCAATTGACATTCCCAGGCCGGTACCTTCGCCCACGTCTTTCGTGGTAAAGAATGGCTCGAAGATCTTTTTCTTCGTAATCTCATCCATACCTATTCCATTATCTTCTATTTTAACAAACACACTTTTTTCATTGCTGCTCGTACTAATCTTAAGAACACCTCCCGAATTATCGCCAAATTTTTTGTTGATCGCGAATATTGCATTCGAAAGGATATTTAAAAATACCTGGTTCAGTTTCCCTGGATAACAATCGATCATTGGAATGTCTCCATATTCCTTTTCCAGGGATATTTTATTGCTTAATAAATTATTTATAACGATCAGTGTTGAATCCAGTCCGCCGTTCATATCTGCCTTTTTCAGATCATCTTCATCCAAACGTGAGAATACTCTTAAACCTTTCACGATCTCTGAAGTTCTTGAAGCACCTTCATGAATACCCTTGAGCAATTGTGATATCTCCATCTTCAGATAATCATAATCAAGTTCTTCTTTTTGTTCTTCTATTTGTCTTTTCTTCTCTTCTGCAGGAAGGTCAGAAAGGCCTATTTTTTCCATCTCCTGAATAAAGTCTATTAATATATCTACATCCCGGTTAAGAGGCATGATATTGGAAGTAACAAAGTTGATTGGGTTATTGATCTCATGTGCAATTCCTGCAGTCAGTTGCCCTAGTGATGCCATCTTTTCTGCCTCAACTAACTGTCCCTGAGCCTCTTTTAGTTCGACCAGGGTCTGACTAATTTCATTATTTGCATCAATTAGTTCCAGTGTACGTTCATTAACTTTAGTTTCAAGAAATACATTTTGTTCACGAACTATCCTATCATTTTCCTGTAAAGCTACTAAGGTCTCTTCCTGTGATTTTTCTTTCTCTCTCTTGAAAGTATTGATCTTATCTGCAAGTGCAAATGCCAGGAGTACTACGTCAAGAGCTATGCCACCTTCTTTAGTATAATTCGTCAGATCATTATAAGGTACTATTCCGAGGTTTCGCAAAACAAATAATAGCAGGCCTGTAAAGAACATGGAAAATGCCAGGAGGAATAGTATTGCGGGTCTGTAACCTTTTAATGAGAGGGAAATGGTTACTGTAAAGGTGATCAGCACTGTAGTGATAGCTGCAATATCGATGGTTCTGTAACTCGCCTGATCAAAGCCCATTAAACGCAGCACGACAGCAGTGCTATAGATCAATATTGAAACATAGATGGCTTTATGAAGCTTTGGAGTATTTTCCCTGGTCTGCAGAAAGTTCATCATGAACAGATTACCTATAATTCCCGCAAGTCCTGGGAAAATGATAATGCCCATATGATTCAAGGCAGGATAATCAAATAAAATGAAACGGTAAGTATATCCGCTCAAAGTTACCTGAGTAAGCCCAATGAGTAAACTGTATGCAACATAGTAGAGATAACTGGCGTCTTTTACAGAGATATAGATGAATAAATTATAGACCACCATTACCAGGATCAATCCTATAAACATTCCCCATACTAGGTCATTCCCCGACAATCTTTCGGCCATTAGCTTGGGTGTTCCAATGATCAATGGTAATACCATTTGTTCAGAACTCTTTACCCGGAGATAATAGGTTTCAGTGGCGCCCTTTGCCAGGTCAATATCAAAGAGAAAATTCTGATTTTTGTATTTGCGCTTAGAAAAATTGTCGTTATAGCTTAAGCTATTTACTTTTCCATCACTAATTGAATAAAATTCACAAATACTGAGCATGGGGTATTCCAGTGCCAGAATTAGCTTTTCCTGATCACTTTCATTCCTGATACTGAATTTGATCCAGAAATCTGAGTGGCTTAATTGCAGATTGGGAATAGGAACTGTCGATTGTACAAAAGCATCAGAGTCTGCAACTTCTTTCAGACTCAAATTGTTTGTTTCATCTTCCAGAATGGATACTTGATTTCCAATTACCAGATTTTGACCCTTAAAAATAACTGGCCCCTGCGCAGAAGCCGACAATGAGCAGATCAGCGAAAAAATGATCAGGATATACTTAAACATTTTCATTCCCAATATTTAAAATCTGAAAGCATATTATTAATCTAATCTATTCTTCGAATACAAGTATATCCTTAACTGGCAAACGGTGAGCTTTCAGAACCGGCTCTTCGGCAATGGCTATTTTAGTCAGAAATACTTCTGCATCTGTATTTCCTGATCCGGTAATTTTATTGAATTGCTCTCTCAGGAACTGAAGCTCTTTGACATTCTTTTCATCAAGCCCTTCCCCTTTTCCGTGCAAAATACGCGAAAAAAGGTAGAGAGGAGAAATTAAGGGGTGGATTGCCAGATTAAGGTTCGTTGCCTCAAGCCATAATCTTTCCATTGAGCGACCACCTTCAAAGAAGTTTTTGAGTTCATAACCCGGCAGGCTGATCATGCATAATGCTGAAGCTGTGGATACTGTGCGCATGGCCAGCATGCCTAAAGCATTGCCACCTCCAAGTTCTTTCACAGAGTTGATCACCTTTTCGCTTTTTATGACACTCATTGCTGCCATTAGTGAATTTCCAAGGGCAAGCGTTTTTATATCAATTCCATCCAGTGTTTTCTCAGCATCTTCAGATGTCCAGCGCATTTCCCTGTGTACAAAATCATAATGTCCTTCAGGATGCAGCAAACGCATGCGATCGCAGGCTCCTATGATCATTGCAATTGCCCTGAGGTCTTTCTCATCTGTGAAGCACTTGAACTTAGCACCCGGAACAGATTCAGCGATCATTCCCAATCTTGAGTAAATATCCTCAGAAATTATTGTTTTAGGCGCCATGATGCGGTTGGTATGGCGTCTGTAGATAGCTTTATCCAAAGGCAAAAGAATCTCGGTCAGAGGATTTTTTACTAATCTTTTGAAGCGGATCGCAGCTACCAGCTTTTCTGATGTGCTATCCCGAAAGAAATGATAATATGGTTCAATTCCTAGTTTCAGCGCGTGTATATAAAGATTCTCGTAAGCTGCTCCAAAAGTGATGAATGATGCAGTTTTTTGAAAATCACCAAAAGAATGGGAACGGTACTCATCATGAAACAGATATAGGGTTCCATTTTTACTCAACCATTTCCATGGCTGATCATTTCCTGTTGAAGGAGCCGCAGCCGCGGCAGCAACCATACTGTTTATGCTGTCCCTATCGGGATAGATATCGTCTGCGCCCGACTCAATTTTTACTTTTGAAGCTATTTGCTTCATATCTTCTGCAGATAGCGGATTGAAGGGGTTAATCCTTGATACCGGTAAATCCTCCACAGTGTTTTTATCCCCAACCAGTTCCTCCAGATCGATATAATAACGACCGGATTCATGATATTGATCAAGCAGGATCCTTCTGCAAACATCTGCACCTACAGCACCTCCCAAAGCGACGGAACTGGCCAGCTGTGGCCATGTATTGATTGTTTGCTCTACCTCTATCATCGATGCTTTTGCTCTGAGAGAGATATTCTCCACTCCAAGCATTTGCAGCATTACGGGTATTTTATCTTCAGTACTTAATCCCTTAATATTTTGAGGATCAATATTTTCAATAGTTCCATGGAGCAGCGGACGGTTTGGCTCAAGGTCAAAACGTTCTACATCCAGCATTCCCCGGTCACTGGTATCCATAATTACCGGAATTCCTAGCTCTCTTGCCTTAAAGCGCGAAAGTATTTTCACATCCAGACTGTCACATTCATCAACCAGCAAGTCTAATTTTCCATTGCCGCAATAGAAATCATCCATATTTTCTTCAGTTAGCCCGCTAAAAAAACAGGTTACTTTCAGAAAAGGATCCATTTCTGCTATTTCTCTGGCAGTAATAACTACTTTGGGGACTCCCAGATTATGAACGCCGGAGCGTATCCGGTTCAGGTTACTTAACTCGAGGGTATCGAAATCCGTTAGTCGAAGTTCACCAAAACCTCTCTCCATTGCCAGAGTGAGGGCAATTGACTGCCCTACAGAAAGGCCGATGATGCCAATTCGTTTTGTGCTAAGGGTTTCCTTTTCTTTGGCAGTGATCTTATATTGATTGCGATTGGTTCTTACCTGGATAAACTCATCTTCATCCAGCATGTGAACCAGTCGGCGGCTCCATGGATAATAGACCCAAACTCCATAGGCATTTATATCTCTGCCTGCCAAATGTTTTTTTATAAGTTCAGGGTATTCATCTTTTTTGATGCGAACTGCCGGGCTTCGCATTTTCACCAGTTCCTGTAACTGTCCGTAAATTTCATCATGAAAGAATATAACATGATTTTCAATAAGTTGTTCAAGAGCTGATTTCTCAGAAGGATCGCTAATCCGCAGAAATACTGGTTTATAAACAAGCTGCATTTGCCCGGATGCTTTGATCAGCTCAGAAAGCCTGTTACTCATAGGGGTAGTTTATAAGTTTTGAAATGCTGTGTATTTTTTGCCAATCAGGCCTGTTAATATGCTGTAATTTAGAATAAATTGATGTTACGTTCATCAATTTTTCCGGTAGACGAAAGTTTTTTTGCATTCGCTATGGTCGCTTTAAGGTCCCATTGTTCCATATTTGGTATCTCAATGTCATAATGTATCTCAATTTTTTTATTTCGAAGTTCTTCGATACGTACACCCTGTAAATTATCTCTCAGAGATTGAATAGCTAATTTATTTTCATCATCAGCAGCACTCAGATTTTTCAGGTCCCTTAGAATCAGAACTGTAGCAACCAGATCTAGTTTTGGATAATAAAAAGTGCCGTTGTTCCCTATCCCGTATTCAATCTCATAGCCCACGCTCTGAGCCATTTTGACGGTGTAGGGAGCGCAAAGCCCGAATAAGGAATCAAGCCCGATTTGAGTTGACATGGCCACGCCTACACGGGTAAGAAATATACTTCCGATACCATAACCGGCGATCTCACGTGAATTCCATAATCCGCAACCTTCTCCTGTACCTTTTTGTGCAAAATCCCATACCAGATCATAGATCGCCGGATCAAGAATTCCTGTTGCTTGTTCGATGGGCAGGGGTTCGGTTCCACCAGCTACGTGAATACGCGCTCCACCGTAAATATGTTGTTTATCAAGTGATTCAACAATCATCACAAATGCGGCAGGGTTGTACATCCATTCATTATTTGATGAGGTTACCTTTTCTACACCAATGCTTGTAAGTACTCGTTTGTGGCCTTCAATAAACAATTCACATGAGTTGGGATCGTCAACCGCTCTGAATGCTCTTAACCTGACTACCGGATTACCATTGTTAAATTGAATTTCCATTGTTTATGAATACGCAGTATTAGAGTCCTGAATATTAGTATAGTTACTTAGGGGCTGTTTTTTGAAAAACTTTTGCAGGGTAATTTACTTGTAAAATAATTAAATTGACTAAATATTGTTAATTTTACCAAAAACCACTAGTTCAATAATGTCTGAAAAGAAGATAGATATACTTTATGTAGATGATGAGGAAAATAACCTCGTCTCTTTTAAGGCTACTTTCAGGCTCAAATATAATGTAATTATTGCCTCCAGTGCTGATGCAGCAATGAAAATTCTGGAAACCAAGCCCGTAGAAATTATCATTACGGACCAGCGGATGCCTAATATGACCGGTATTGAGTTTCTGGAGAAGGTCATTGAAAAGTATCCTGACCCTGTCAGGATCTTATTGACCGGTTATGCAGATATGAATGCTGTGATCGATGCGGTAAATAAGGGTAAAATTTTCCATTACCTTAGTAAACCATGGAATGAGCAGGAGCTTGATGAGACAATCAAAAAGGCATTCGAGGTTTATAAAGCAAATAAAGAGATCAAAGAAATGAATGATAAACTGGCTCTTTCTAATGACCAGCTTGAATTTCTTCTTCGTCAGAAATTGCTTTCCTGATCATCCGATCCTCCTTTTCGCAATTCTACTCCCTATTTATTAAGATCTTCTGCCAGAAAATCCTGAAATCTATTTTCACCGACATTTTTCCCTTTTTCACCGAGTTTAATGGCTTATCTGCCTAATAGGTATTTAAGACCTCATGCCTGCACTCTACATTTGAAGAAAAAAAGAAAAATATTATGAAAACAATAGTACATACCCTCATCGCATTATTAGTTCTGTTTATGAATACTGAATCCTATGCATATTCAGGAAAACCGAATGATTACAGAAATAATTTTATCGGATCTTTAGTTCCCTTGTCTCCACGAAATTGGGAGTTGAATGATATAGAAGTGCCTGAAAACCTAAAATTCATCAAAGCAAAAACTGCATTGGTTCCTGTAGCTGAATTTGTATTGGGTAATCCGGATGAAGCTGCCCCAATTGAATTATTAATGTCAACGGTACCGGTTCCTGCTAAGGTCTGGGAAGAAGAAACAACTGAAGTTCCGGAAGGTCTGGAAAATATCAATGCAAAATATGCCCTTGTACCGGTTCCTGCCCGTCATTATGTTCAGGATGACAGTATTCCGGTTGTTCAGGATGATAAGGCTCCTTTTAATCAGCATGCTCTGGTTCAGAATTTTGTAAAATAAATCACAGGCAGGTTAAAACACGTATATCTTAAATACATGAAAACATTACATTTTGAAATCCCTACAATGACCCGCTTATACAAGCAACAGGAGCTAAGCAGGTCACTGAAAAAACTGGGAATTTACAATATCATAACCGAAAGCGGAAAGGCTGCAATTACCTGTGAAGACGACCTTCCCAAAATTGATATCATCATTGCCATTGAAGAGGCAGGTTATGTTGTAATTTATTAAACTGCAAGCATCAAACCATTCCCGGATCAATTCAGGTTATATTTTTCCTGTTTTAATACCACCTGTTTATCGGTAATGATCAGGATCATGATGATCAGGCCCAGAATGATCGCTACAATGATCTGCAATTGGGAGATAAAGCTGGAGCTCGACTGACTTTTCACAGATTCTGCCAGTAATTCTTTTCCGATCTCACATTGAACCCGGGTTAGTTCGATCAGATCTCTATCGATCTCATCATATAATTTTACGGTAGTATTCAGATAGAGATTAATTGCGAATTGCTTACTTTCTGTTGCCGCATTGATCAGGAGCAATTCATCGCGCTCAAATGTTTTTAGATTTTTTTTCAGGTTTTGAAGATGGTTGGTTTCGGCCTTAACCAGATACGTGTTTTCGTATTTACTTATCAGGGTATCCAGCTGTTTATTTTCTGAAGCGAGTACAATCCTGATCTCTTCTGTACTTAAATTATCCGTGAACAGGAAAGAGACCAGCTTATTGCGTTTGGTTTGAATATGGCCTGAAATAGAATACAGATCAACAGCAGGTATAAGTCTGTCTTCATAGATCGAATTGAATGATTTAGAGATCCTGCTCACATTATAGCTTTCCAACAGGCTAAATAAAATAACTAGTAACATCATAACCGCCAGTGCAATGGCCAGACGGATCTTACGTTGTATTGCGAAGGCCCATTTCATAATTTAATGTTTTAGCAGGTTAAAAATCAGCTTCTATATATAAAGATAAAGCCTTCATTTCGAAGGCTTTATCTCAAAATAATTTAAAATAATTTTAGCGGCTTGCTTCAGCAAGTATTTTTTCATTCAGACGGATATATTCTGCATTATTCATGGCTTTGGCGGCTTCAACTCCGGCTTTGGCAGTTTGTGCTGCTCCTGCCTTATCACCTGATTTTAATTGAATACGAGCTTTCTGGTATTTGAACCATGGTGCTTTCTGATCTCCGGCTTCAGCAATACTGATCCATTCCAATGCTTTTTTCAGGTCTTTGCCATTCTCATAATAGTAAACAGCTGCCGGATAAAACGGTGGTTTCTCAGATTTCATGGCTTCATTAATACTGGCCATTACTTTAGTGTCGACATCTGTTGTCATTTTTACTGTTACCCGGGTATTCGACCATAAAAGATCAAGATTTGCACTTGAAGGCATTACATCACTAAAATTGATGCTGAAAGTTTCCAATCTGTCATTCAGTTTAACTGTCTTTACTTTAAAGCGTAATACATCTTCTGATTGCTTATACTGGTAGGAGCCCCATTGTTTGGTTTCTTTGTTCAAAATAATGGTCCATTCATCCTTACCGGGAATAGTGAAAAGTGCATATTCGCCTGCTGCTACCGGATTTCCATCCAGGGTGACCGCATCTGTAAATGTGATGACGGTTGCATCATTCGCACCGGTGCGCCATACTTCTCCGTAAGGTGCCAGGTCCTTTTCTAAACTTCTTCCTTTGATATTTGGTCGCGAATATTTGACGGTAACTTTTCCAAGTCCGAACTCCTGAATAAGGGTTTGGGAGCTGCTTGACTGAGGCATTTTAAGTTGCGCAGAGGCATTCAGGCAAACCAGACCAATGAGAGCTGTCGTAAATAGTATGGATATTTTCTTCATGTGATTTAAATAGTTTAAATTTTCAAACCCCGAATATATTGGATTATTGATAGTTATTTGTGTATTAAATGTAAAAACATAATTCCGGCAGGCATCTTCATCTGTCCGGAATTCATGATTTTTGATTATTCCTTAATCAGTTCATTGAAAGCATATTCTGTCAGCATTTCATGATTTCCCTCAAAAATGGTCAGGCTTAAATTGCCGGATTGTTTTTTCAAAAACACCTTTCTGCCGGCAATAATGCCGAAGTCGCCCAGGGCTTTTCTGTATTCCAGCAAATTTAGTTTCTCGGAATCGCTTACATAAATGGAACTATCACTTACCAGCTTATCTTTTAATACTTTATTATAAAAATTGATGGAATGAGTAATCGGTACACTGCCCTGAATTCCATCATAAACGCCGGCATAAATATTAAGCTCTGAGGTGTTCAGCTTTTCTACGGGGGTGTTCCAGTAGATAGGCGATTTCTTTATTGCAATATCCATGTTGAGACTGTCTTTTGAACTGGTACAGTCCATGATGTTCTCAGCATATTTGGCTCCCACGATCTTACTTTGTGCATACCAGGCAGGCAGGTCAGATATGGGAACCCAGGCAGAAAAACGCCTGATCAAATGTCTTGATTTCATGAAAGTTGCCAAAGTAGCATAGCCGCCACCGCTCACTCCGATGACATAGATCCGCGAAAGATCCACATTGGAATTTTTAATGGCATAGTCAATGGCATCATCGATATCACCCAAAGCCAGATCACTGCAACAGGCGTCTTTTGTCCAGTTTACCCCCCTGAAATCGGGATGGATATAGTTCAGATCTTTTGTTTTGCTGAGTGCCGCCAGTTCATCCTTCTGCTCATAATTACCGCTCCAGGTATGCAGACTCACAACCAGGGGCTTTGGCGAAGTAGAATTTGATTTATAGAAATAGGCTTTTTGTAAAGAATTATCAAGGGTAGATTTAATATCTACGACCTTAAAATCAGGATCCCAATTGGTTTGGCTGGTATCATCAAAGCGGGTGAAGGTATTAGAGAATGGCTTTTTCAGGGTATTCCATATCGTTTCATTCTGGCTGATAAAGATACCGGTGGCAAGACCGAGGATTAAGATCAGGATGTATGAAACAGGTTTTTTCATGTTAGATCTATTGGTTTGCAAATCTGTTATTATATAAGCTTCCCAGAGTTTACCGTTCTTTCGGCAATTGGAAGTCGTATTTGGTTAAGGAACGCGTGATGTGTGTGCACCAGCGGGGGGGCAAACTTACCCCACCTCCTTCATCGCTTCCTTAAAACTACCTGTAATTTCCTGAGCAGTCATTCTGTTCATAGAGATGTTCACTTTTAAGTTAAAGCCGGTTGCATCAGGAGCAGATAGGCGGATGTTTCTTTTTGCCAGTGCATCCGAAAAGCGTTTCTTGTCAATGTTTTTCAGGTCGAGGTGTACGATGTGTGAACCATTATTATATTTGACAATTTTGCATCTTTCATCTTTCTGAATTTCAGTGAATAGATACTCCGCTTTTTGCCAGGCATTTTTATATTCCTCGATCCATGAATCAACATAATGCAGGGCTACTGCGGCAAATGGCCAGACAGCGGGAATACCTGCACCGAACATTCTGCGCTCATGGAAAAGATCGTGTGTAAATTCTTTTGAACCTGCCAGAACAGCTCCGCTTGCTGCATTAAAGCATTTGCAGATGGATGTGAATGAGGTATCGAACATTGTTCCGTATGTGGCAGGATCAATTCCGGTATGAGCCGATTGTACAAAAAGCCTTGCTCCATCCAGATGGGTTTTAATATCATTTGCTTTGGCGTAATTCGTAATGGCTTTCATGTTTTCAAAAGCAAACATTTGGTCCTGCTGCCTGCGTACCGGACTCTCAATACAGATAACTCCAACCTTTAAGGCAACCCTTCCTTTTGCTGTTTTACTGACAACTTCTTCAATCTCAGCCAGGGTCATTTCTGTGGTATTCAGTCCGAGGGGAATAAGGTTCAATGCACTCAGGGTTTGACAACCATCGCCCGTATCCTGATAGATATGGCTTTGCTCCTGAAGAATTACCCGGCGATTATTTCCAGCCAGGCGGCGCAATGCCATGTGGTTAGCCAGGGTACCAGTAGGCATGAAAACTGAAGATTCTTTACCCATCAGTTTAGCAAACCTGTTTTCCAGTTCTTCAACTACCCCGCCGTTTGAATAAAAATCGGTTTTGATCTTTCCTTCGTCAGCAAGTTTCATTAAAAGTTCGCCATACTCTTTCGGACTCAAAGGCACACCATCATTTACAAAATCAACAGTTTTACCGGCAATAGTTGCCGTTTTTTGTGGAATTTCTCCGCCATAAACGTCTAGTTGACTGGCTGATGCAGCTATGACACTGCCTAGTTTTACAAAATCTCTTCTGTGCATTGGTTTAAATTTTAATTAATGAAAGATCAGGTAAAAAATCCGGATCATGTTCCCTGCTGATCAAATCCAATAAGTTCCACTAAACTTGTTCAATATTGTTAATCGTTTCAGTATTAAAAGATAGAACGTTTAGTGCTGCTTTTGGGATGAACCATTGAGTATATTAAATATGAGGAATGGGATTGAAAATTCCTAATCAGGATTGGCTCAGAGGTTTAATGAAATAGTATAAATTTTAAACCATTTTAAACCACCTTATTCCAATATTCAGAATCCTCTGTAGCAGGGAATTTTGCTTTTGGCTCAATGTCCAGAAAGGGGTAGCTAACTTTTGAAAGGAATAATCCCTGGGGATGTGCCGGCAATATTTTGGATGGAATGTTTCTTGAGATCAGGTGACTTTCGAATTCATCCACGCTCAGCGTACCATCGCCAATTTCGATAAGCTTACGAACGATAATCCGTATCATACGCCCCAGAAAGCGGTTGGAAGAAATTTGAAACCGGATCCTGTCGCCACCAATGTTTGTGTACAAACCTGCAGAAGATACCCGGCAAATGGTATGTTCATTTTTATCGGGCGATTTACAAAAGGCCCGGTAATCCTCGTACTTTGGGAGAAGATCGACTGCTTTTTTCATTTCATGCAGATCAAAACTTTTACGCAGATAGAGCGAGCTGCTCTGACTTAAAAACGGGTCTTTGTAGGTGTGAATAAAAAAGTCATACGACCTTTGAATTGCATCATAACGTGCATGGGGTTGGCCCTCCACAGGGATGATATCAAACAGGGCTATATCGTCCGGAAGAATCCGGTTGAGGCGAAAGAATAGATCGAAGTTCCATGGTTTTTCGATATCCATGTGGAAGAAATACTGGCTGGCATGTACCCCGGCATCGGTGCGTCCGCAACCGAAAATTGTGATCGGTATTTTAAAGATCTTGCTGAGGTTATCTTCAAGAATTTCTTGTACACTTAGCTTGTCCGGCTGCCTTTGCCAGCCGAAATAGTTTGTTCCTTTATAGCCAATGTGAACGAAGTATCTCAATGCCTTTTTTGTATTATTTTGCTAAGCTAATAATGAATTTTCAATTCCGCTTCTATATCTCAAAGGTACCAGAGTCTTAATATTCAAATAATATGTATTTTTGTATTCCGCTTTCTAATATTAAAGTGTGTTTTAAGCAATGTAATTTATGAGAACTATCGTAATAGTTGGAGCAATAGTATTGGCTGGTGCCAGTATCATCGGAGTAATGATGAGCGAAAGAAATGAGGCTGCCCAACCTGCTGTTTCTAGTCAGGGAATTCCACCAATGCCTGCTGATGCTACGGGTGAAGCACCTAAATTAAATCCGGCACATGGTCTTCCGGGCCATCGTTGTGATCTTGCTGTGGGTGCCCCGTTAACAAATGCTGCCGGTGCTCAGGTTCCTGCTGCTGCGCCACAGGCGGTTGTTCCTCAACAGCCTGCTCCAGCCGGTTTGAAGGTTAATCCAGCTCATGGTCAGCCTGGTCATAGATGTGATCTGCAGGTGGGAGCGCCGTTGTAGTAGCTGCGGTGCGGATCAAGCCCGCAGTGACTAATGCGGATCAAGTCCGCAGTGCCGAGGGAGAATCAAAGAATAAAAGTGTAAAAAAGCTTTTCGCGAATTGCGAAATAAGTGAAAATGCGTATCTTTCTTCCATGAAAGAGCATAAGGGCATGCGCCCACAGGATATTGTAATTCTTTTAAAACTTATCATCGATGCGGATCAGGAGATTCGTATTAAGGATCTTTCCTCGAAACTTTTTATTAGTGGATCTGAGATCAGTGAATCTCTGAATCGTTCGGCAATTGCCCGGCTAATAGATCCGGCAACGAGAGTTGTCAATAAGGAGGCATTTCTAAAGTTTCTGGAATATGGCCTCCCTTATGTTTTCCCTGCACAACTTGGTCCGGTAATGCAGGGTTTGTTTACCGCGCATTCAGAATCGTCTCTATATCTGAGTTTTTCTTCAGAAGAAAAACTGGTATGGGCTGATGAGTTTGGAAAGGAAAGGGGACAAAGTATTCTGCCTTTATATCCCACGGTAAGCAAGGCTGTGCGGAAGGATAGGCTTCTTTACAAGTTGCTGGCATTATGTGATATCATCCGGATAGGTGATGCTGCTGACAAAAATAAGGCGGTGTGGCAATTGAGGGAGATCTGTCATGCCAGGGGACCGGTCTGAAATATTGTTATTTTCCTCGCTTTTTTAATTTATTGAACGGATATTTACAGCAAGGAAAATGAGTAATGAATAAGCAGGTCATTGAGCAACCTACAGGCTTAAAACTAAGAAGCAGTACGAGTAAGGCCGGAAAGACCGTTTACCCGATTCTGATTGCAATCAGTTTATCACATCTGCTAAATGATACCTTACAATCGATCATTCCCGCGATATATCCAATTGTTAAGGATTCTTTCAGCCTTAACTTTGCTCAGATAGGTCTGATCACATTGACATTTCAGCTTGCTGCGTCCTTGTTTCAGCCTTTTGTTGGCTTTTATACCGATCGTAAACCACAGCCTTACTCATTGGCGGTTGGCATGGCCTTTACTCTGGTTGGCCTGGTAATGTTGTCTGCTGCACCCAGTTTTGAGTTCCTGATATTCTCTGTGGCTTTAGTGGGAATTGGTTCATCTATTTTTCATCCGGAGGCATCACGTGTTGCACATATGGCTTCAGGCGGAAGGCGCGGTATGGCTCAATCTGTTTTTCAGCTCGGCGGAAATTTCGGTAGCTCTATTGGCCCTTTACTGGCAGCGCTCATCATTGTACCTTACGGCCAATCTAATATTGTCTGGTTTTCTGCACTTGCACTTCTGGCAATCTTCATTCTGTTTAATGTAGGGAAATGGTACAAACGTAAGGTCAGAATAAAGGCAAGCAGACCGGGTACGGAACATCATGCTGTTCATAACCTGCCTAAAAGAAAAGTGATCTTCTCTGTTAGCATTTTGCTGGTATTGATCTTTTCCAAATACATTTACCTGGCCAGTATGACCAGCTATTATACTTTTTATACTATTCATAAGTTTGGTGTTTCCGTACAGGATTCTCAGGTATATCTTTTCATTTTTCTATTTGCCGTTGCGGCAGGTACTATAATCGGGGGACCATTAGGTGATAGGATAGGACGTAAATATGTAATTTGGGGTTCAATTCTGGGTGTTGCACCATTTTCTATCCTCTTACCTCATATGAATCTTTTCTGGACAGTAATTTTGACCATTCCGATCGGTGTGATTCTGGCTTCTGCTTTTTCTGCTATTCTGGTATATGCGCAGGAGCTTTTTCCGGGAAAGGTTGGAACGATCTCCGGACTGTTCTTTGGTTATGCTTTTGGTATGGCCGGAGTTGGATCCGCTCTTTTAGGTGGACTTGCTGACCGGACTAGTATAGAGTACGTCTATCAGATCTGTGCTTATCTTCCGTTGATCGGGTTGATCACAGCTTTTCTTCCGAATATTGGGAAAAATTAAGATTAATTAAGTGTTGAATTAACGAAGTTCTTTGGATAATCAACCTGAATAATGGATGATAATACCATGCTGATATAGAAAGTTGTACCTTTTCCGGGAACACTTTCAAACCAGATTTTACCATTCTGGATCTCGGCAAATTCTTTACAAAGTGCCAGCCCCAGACCTACGCCCTTCTCATTCCTGGTACCATAGGTTGATTTCACCTTCATTGAAAAAAGATCGGCCTGCATATCATATGGAATTCCACGTCCATTATCGGTGACGGTAATGATGCAATTGTTATTTTCGACTGTAGAACGGATACTGATCTTTCCTCCCACCGCGGTAAATTTAACCGCATTGTTGAGCAGATTTCTAATCACAAGTTGTAGCATATCTTTATCCGCCAAAACAATGATAGACTCATTCATTTTAATCTTATAATGACATTGATTATAACTTATTGATTTTCAAGCAACTTTTATATGTAAAGTGCAACCCATTTTTTCTGCTTCTTTTTGCAGACGGGCAAT
>NZ_FNHH01000006.1 GCF_900103545.1 Daejeonella rubra | reverse complement strand
GTGATGTTACAGGCCGGTCTGCCTGGCGTACTTTGCTCCGGAATAAATGGGGTACTTTGTCGCGGAACACTGGCGTACTTTCGTCGGAATATCTACTTTAGAAACATGGTCTGAAAACATGAGCAGAACCTTTATTTAATCTAAGGGTTCCACTGAAAAGTACGCCTGTAATTCTGCGAAAAGCTTAAGTATTCATCTGATCTCACTTACAAGCAAATCTTTTTGGAAAGGGGAGGACTAATTAAGTTTTACAACATAATTATACTTAGTGTGGATACAGCTGGCCTAGCTGGCGATCTTTGCACATGAATAAATTGGGACCTTTTCAAAGAACACTGGCAGTACTTTTGTGGAATTTTTTTAATTCATTTCTTTTAATTTTAGTCATTGAATCAATTAATAATTGCTGTTAAAATCCATGATAGATTTTTCAGACCTCATTATATTTTTCTAAAAGATTGATATACTTATTTCTCCAGTAGTTTGCTGAATTTTGAAAATCATTCATGTGTATATCTGGTTGATATCCCTGAACTGGATTTGATCTTCTTCCATTTAGCTTATCCGGGAAATCAGATGAAAAATCATAGTCCAAAACCTCTCCTATCTGAAGGATGATATCGAAACTCAGATTCTTTTGAGTAAACCAATTATAGATAGATCTTCTGCTTACACGCAGTCTCCTTGATAATTCACTAATACTGATATTATTTCTGCGAATTACATGTTCAACAATTTCACCGTTATTCATGATTAAGAAAATTAAAATTTAACATCCTCCTTAAAAAAACCACTATGACATAACAAATTGAAATTCAATTTTACGTCTCTTAATATTACTTTAAATTAGGGCATATTGAATTATATTTACCTGATAATGGTCAAGTAATCATTTGATTATGAATAGAATATAGTATGATTTTAAACTATTAGTTAATAGCTATTTCATCCGGTTTGGTATAAACAGAATTATTGCTTTTGAACTCAGGAATAATCTCATTTAACTTTCTTACAAGCCCAACATTATCATCAAAATCCATCCGTTCAATTAATTCACTGATCATCCTCTCCACATAGAAAAAGTGAAAATTTATAACCTTTGAAATTTTAATTTTAGAATGATGTGTAGGAATTATATTCTCGCCTTTATTCAGCAATTCCTCATAGAGCTTCTCTCCGGGACGCAGTCCAGTATAAATAATTTCAATATCTTTTTCGGGGATCAAACCTGCCAAACGGATCATATTTACGGCCATATCGACAATTTTAACGGGTTCTCCCATGTCGAAAATAAAGATCTCCCCTCCTTTTCCCATTGCACAGGCTTCCAGTACCAATTGAACAGATTCCGGTATAGTCATAAAATACCTGGTGATCTTTGGATGGGTGATGGTAATAGGTCCACCCTTTTCTATTTGACCTTTAAATCTGGGTACGACAGAACCATTGGAACCAAGTACATTACCAAATCTTGTAGTTATAAACCTGGTTGGAACTTCTTTTGATTCAGAAATTTCCTGAATAGACATATCTCTAACCTGATGAAAATTTAATGACTGGATATACATCTCGGCCAGGCGCTTTGAAGCACCCATAATATTCGTTGGATTTACTGCCTTATCTGTAGAAATCATGATAAACTTTTCTACTTTAAATTCTAAAGAGATATCTGCTAAATTCTTTGTTCCAAGAACATTGGTGAGAATTGCCTCGAACGGATTATTCTCCATCATTGAAACATGTTTAAATGCTGCAGCATGAAAAACTACCTCTGGCTGATATACTGAAAACAAAGTTCTAAGTCGTTTAGCATTTTGAATATTGGCCATAAATATCTTAACAGGAGCATTTGGGTGGTAGTCTTCGATCTCTAATTGCAGTTCATGAAGAGGTGTTTCAGCCTGGTCGCATAGAATCAACATTTCAGGCCTATAGTTTAATAATTGCCTTACAATTTCAGAGCCAATAGATCCAGCAGCTCCTGTTACCAATATCCTTTTCCCGGACAGTTCTCTAAAAATATTGTCCTTTTTTAGATTGATCGGAGCTCTTTGTAAAAGATCTTCAATATTAAGGTTCCTAACCTGATTTAAACTTAACCTCCCATTTATCCATTGAGTTGAATGAGGGACAGATAATACACTTATACCCAGATCAATACACGTTTTTATTGCAGAATTTTTATTTTCAGCATTGAGATCATCAGCCATTATAACCAATTTATCTACCCCATATTTATTTTTCAAATATGAAATCGAACAAGAGGCATAAACCTCTTTTTGTTCAATATTTTTATTTATTCTATCCGGATCATCATCAACAAAGCCTATAATTTTAAATTGTTTTTCTTGTGAATATTCGAATGCCTTCTTTATTAAAATAGCTTTCTTATCCGATCCATAGATTAAAATATTCTCGACTACCTCTTTACTATCTACAGATTCCAGGCTTTTAATGTATGAAAAAAGGCTTTTTACAGTTATCCGTAAAATAATCAGAAAGGTGGCAGAAATAAAGAAATCTACAATAATGACAGCACCTAAAGATTCTACACTGAAGTGTACTAGAGGTATGATGACCAATTTGCTAAATAGCCAGAAAAATATACTGCTAATTGAAACTGCCTTGAAGATCCTGAATATGTCTTCCGTATTTGAATATCTGATAATACCTGTATGAATTCTCATAAACATAAAAACTACAGATTTTACCAGCGTGAAAAAGAGAAGGTAAACAAGAAAGTCACTTGTAACTAATTCGCTGAACTGGAACTTTTTAATGATCAAATACGATAGTATGAAAGCTGCTGTAAGGATTAAAAAATCTATCGAAAAAATGAGCCATCTGGACGATGTTTTTTCATGGAAAATTAATTTTTTCATTTTCTTAGTATAAGATTGGTGAGCTGAAAAATAAAATCGTAAGCATCCAGAGAGTCTGAATTTTGAAATATTGGGATTTGAAGGCTACCTATAAATTAATTGAAGGCTAATCCGATACAGAGTCGGTGAGAAACTTTAAAAAAGAGAATTAATGGATACTAAAAATCCTGATTTTTTCAGGAGTAGGAATTCGTCAGGACCTTGACCTCTACTTCGTTTTTATTATTATTGGGATACCTGTAAAGAGGAAAAAAATCAACTGCATTATCAGGATCAATATTTGCTTTTAGAATAAGTCTGAGGTAGTTTTCCGGATCTGATATATACCTCCATGTTTTATAATCATAATAAATATCAGAAAAGGAAGATTTAAAATCAAACAATGAATCCTTATTAAATCCAAGTCCACCACCCAGATTAAAATATCGCATCCCTAATTGCCGTCCTAATTGACTAATCTCATCAGTCAGTAATTTAGCCGGAGAAAATTTGAGATAAGAGGTTCTGGTAGCCGATAAATGCGATTGAATTATCTTTTGAGTAAAAAGGACAATACCCCCGCAAACGGCATTTCCTTCATGATAAACCATGATTAGTTTGCTGTGAAAATCCATGGAGTTCAGAAAATTTTTAAAATATTCTTCTGTGAACATATAATAATCAGTTGCTCCAACCCTCTTCATATTTTCGGTATAAATATCTGCAAACTCTTTAATAGCCTCCGGATTTTTTGAATCCTGAACAGAAAACCCTAACTTTTTAACCTTTCTGATCTGTTTTAAGAGAGTGCTTTCATATTTAGACCTCTGTGCTTCCAGTGACTGATGGAGGTCTATTACAACGCCATTGCCATTGTCATGAACTCCCTGAAAAGTTCCCATTAGAGGTAATTGAGCTAAAAATGGATTTAAGCGCGAAAAAACAGATACTATTTTATTGATCTTAAAATATATAATAAGTTCTCTTTTGAAATTCTCTTTCATCTGCAAAGGAAGAGCATCAAATTTGAGATTAGATAAAGGCCCGGTATACCCATAAACCGAGGTCATATCAAATAGCTCAGAATTTGGAATATTTCTTTTAAGCAAAGGAAGGGCAATAAAGTCATCTCCTTCATAATAAACCAACAAAACAGGATTCCCATCCTTTGTTAAATTATGATATTGCCAGGTATGATAAGAATCATAATCTAAAGATTTAAGCACGATCTGTTTCCACTCTCTTTCCTGGTGGATAGTAATTTCATTAATCATGATATCTGGTATTTAATAAAAATTATAATTGACCGAAAAGGACCTTTATTTAATAGTCCATAGATATGCGGCTATCATCAATGTAGCTTGTTGTATCAAACTTATTGAAGCATACTAATATTTTGAGTAATAATTTTTTGAAATTCAGGTTTATCGTCTCTTTGAATAAGCATTTCAATAAAATCTTGCCCTTCACCGATAACAAAGAATCCGGATTTCTTGTACACAGATTGGGCAGCATAATTCTCTTTATGTACTTCAAGCCTGATTGAGTCTAAACCAAGATAGGTGAACCCATAATTAAGAATAAGGGCGGTTGCCTCCTTGCCAAGGCCCATTCCCCAAAAGGAGGGTTCTCCAATAAACAAGTGAAACTCAGCATTTCTGGACTTAACATCAATAAGCTGAACATTTCCCAAATATTGACTGTTACTTTTCAGGCAAATGGCGAATCTATATTCATTGGTATTGCTCAATGCTTTTTTAAGCCATTCAGTCTCCATTGCTTCGGTTATTTGTTTTGTAGGCTTAAACCGGGTGAATTGCCATATTAATGGATTATTTCTCCACATATATGACGTTTTAGCATCCGATAATTTTAAGTTTCTTAAATAAACAGAATAAGTCATATCATTTGTTTTAAATAGTTTATCATTCGTTCCATATCCTCTTCATCATATCGATGATCAATTGGTAATGGAACCAGGTTTTGAGCAAGATAATTTTCAAACATTTTGCTTGTTGTCCAGTTAAAAACGTTAGGCCAGAAGACCGGCACAAAAACTCTTTTGCTGATCAGCTTTCGTTTTATGTTTTCTTTGACTGCCAGGAATGGGTAGCATAATGGTCCGTTGATACCTGAAGTGTCAATTGACAGTTGATTTTTTTCTGAGAGTTCTTCATGGAGTATTCTGAAATTCCGGTTTCTTATTACTCTGCATTCTTCATAATCAATACTTTTAAGCAGCCGCTCCGTTAATAAGGACATTCTTCTAATCGGGTTATTTGAGAGCACCTCATTATTGATTTTAAAACTCTCATATCCCTTTTCTATGGTCTGATCGATACTGATCAAAAGGTGCGACATTCTGTCGAATGAAACATCCCGTTCGAATTTTGCACTGCTTTTCAACTTACTTTGCAAGTACGCTCCATCAGGCAGACCAAAAAATTTCCTGCAGGAATAAAACGTATCTATACCAGGTAGCGGACTTGAAAAAAAAGCTTGTGAATTATCAACAATCAGGTTAAAATCAAGATCAGTCAATTTATTGATCGTTGCCTGCTTGATTCCAAAATAGTTCGTATACAAAAGACACTCTTTGGATTCTATTTTGAAATCAATGATTGGATCAAGATTCTTGTCCAGTGTATAAAAATAATATTCTATTCCAAGTTTTTTAATGGGTTCCAATAATACTTCACAAGTAAAATAGGGTATATAAATACAGGTATAGCCATTAACCTTGAGGATATATTCCAAGGCATTTCTTCCGGTATTCAATTTTATGAGGGAAGGATAAAATTCTTCCAGGGAAGGCAATTGCAGATCAAAATATCCGCCAATAGCCTTCAATCGTTTGGAGTACATTCTCATTAAGATTCAGGAATAAAATGATGAAAAATTCAAGCAAGAGTGTTCGTATTTACCAATTTTCAATTGATATATTTATCCCTGATCGGGCTGATACATTCTCCTGCTTACCGGTTGATAATATTCATGAAGATTAGCCGGGATCCTGGATTTATAACCCAGAACTTGTCTTAAACCATCACTCAATGTTTCGCCATATTCATAACCTAAAGATCTGGGATAATCCAATTGTTGCTTAAACTGAGGCCTTGTAAAACTTAAGGTCAACACTCTCCTGTTGCCGTCTGTAAAATTCTTTCCAGCAGCATGCCATAAGTTCGAATCAAAAAGAATGATGCTTCCCCTCTTAGCGATTGCGCGGTCAGATTTTTCATAGAAATATTCTTCATCTGGTTTAGCTTCAATTTGATGCGAACCTGTCAGCATGTAGGTTGCACCATTTTCCAGAGTGAAATCATCCAATATGACCATCATCTGTACCATCGTTTTTTCATTTCCCATATATGACCTTACATCGCGGTGAATATTCTGAACATAGGGTCTGGCATTTTTAGAATTCATAACACCGCCGAATGCATTCACAATATAATTTCCGCCAAGAAATTCTTTCATTTCTTCATCGCAATACAAGCGATCCAGAAATTTTAAAGCAAAATTATCTGTTTCAATTAAGTGATGCAGTGTACCCTCCATATTCTGGGCAATTCCATTCATTATTTGAATTTCCCTTCTCCTTTCGTATGCATCTTCCAGAGAATTATTGATTTGATCAACAAATTCAGGCTCTAATGCATTCTCATAGGTTATCCATCCATATTGGTCCATAAGTTCCATAGACTTTTCAACCGGGACCTCTGAGTAGTTAAATTTATTTTTCATGATTTATTAAATTTATTAATGGTTTTAAATTGAGTAGAAATTAAATGCATGACAAAAATTGCCGGCATATACATAGAATGCAAATTCTGGAGATACAAGAAATCGTATTGAATTGACTCGAAATATTTAGGAGATAATATCTCTGAAAGGAGTTCTTTGAAGAAGAATAAAAATACAAATAACTGATCTACTGTTATTTAATATAAATTTTGCATTAAGCCTGAAGAATCTCGAGCATATGTTTGTTAACTTTATTAACGTCGAACTTCCTTCTCGCATACTCCCGGCCATTCTTTCCAAATAACATAGTATCATCCGGATGCAGTATGAAATGCTGAATTTTATCGGTCAATGCTTTGACATTCTTTACTGGCACAAGGAAGCCTGTTTGGAGGTTCTCTGAGAGATTCACCGTTTCTTTACAACCCACAGAATCACAGGTAATAATCGCTCTGCCCATTGCCATAGCCTCCAGCAGACATCGTGGAATCCCCTCACCATAATATGATGGTAATACAACCACTGATGATGCTTTTATATATGGCCTCACATCACTTACTTCCCCTAAATACTCAATTACATCGCCGCTAATGATCTTGTTATACAGATCGCTGTCAATAGAGTCTATATTATCGTCATAAGGACCAATCAATTTGAATTTAACATAAGGATAGTGCAGTCTGATACATTGAGCAGCATCAAAATACTCGCGGATCCCTTTTGCATTAATTAATCGTGCGATCATTAAAAAGCTTAAATTCTCATGTTCAGGTCTGGAAAACAGATAATAAGAAAGATCAACACCTGAACCGTTAACCACATGGGTATTGTATTCTTTATCGATGATTCCCTGATTAAGCAAAGTATCATAATCATCCTTATTTTGGAGGATCAGATTTGACTGATCATTCTGTTTTAAACTAAATTTAAGCATGCCCCTGACGATTTTCTTTACTAATGGAGTTTTCTTGTTTCCATTCATAAAATTATATCCTAAACCGGTAAGCATTGGCACTATGTGTTTTACCTTACAAATTTTAGCTATAAAAGAGCCATAAATAACAGGTTTGAGTGTATAAGGAAAAAAAACATCAGGCCTGGTTTGTCTAATTACCTGAAATAATCTGACCATATATGCCAAATCAGAAAAAATTGAGACATTACTCCCATTCAGCTCATTTTCATAAATATCGACTCCCATATTAGCCAGTTTGATTTTAATGTCTTCATGATGGATCTTGGGCGTAAATACGGCCACTTCATTATTTTCCAATAGAGCTTCCATTAGTTTTCCCCTGAACCCTAATAGTGTACGATACGAATCACAAGCGATCAGTATTTTTTTTCTTTTATGTTTCACGATAATAAATAATTGAAGAGAAGCCGGAATAGCTCTCCTGATATGAAAAATAATCTGGTGACAGATAAATGAATTGAAGGTATTTAGAACTATTTGCTGTTTTTTAGGATATTGAACAGATCAAATAGATTGCGGAAGAGGGGGATGAAAGCTTTAATTAAGCTTTAAATACTAAGCGCTGCATATTATTAAATGCAACGCTTAGTAGAATAGAATATCCTGTTTAAATCAGGATCAGTAATAAATCAACAATTAGTATTTGGGACCAGCTTCACTTAATACTCTGGCAGCAACATCTGCAGCAGGTATTAACACTGATTTGTATTCATAAGTTGGTACCCATGTTGAAGCAGGTGTTGAAATTTTGTTCGTACCTGAGTTTTTATAAAAATTTGTAGATGCACCACTCACGTAACCCGGTTTTGCATTGTACTCTGTATAAATTGGATTAGCCTGGTTTTCGAAATAATTATTATCCGTACGTACTGTTGCACCCATAGTTACACCAACAGTATAACCGCTTCCATTGTTAAAATAGTTATTGAATACGTGCATATAACCAAACCTTGTACTAGGTTGTCTTTCTGAGATATTATAGAAGTAATTTCCATACATAGTAACCTTAAGATAACCAATATCAGTAGTTTGAGCGTCACCACTACCTATCAGGAATGCAATATGTGAATCATGGAACTTGTTATTAGAGATCGTGACATAAGTTGAGCGATCTGTTACTTCAAGCAGTTCATCATAATAATCCCAACCATGGGTTCTGTCCTGCCAAATCTCACAATGGTCTACCCAAATATGATGACTTGTTTCCTTTATTGTGATACCATCTCCACCAATAACCTTATTTATTTTTAGATTTTTGATAATGATGTTATTTACACGATATAAAGCAAGTCCCACTCCGTTTAAGGTAGCTCCATTTAGTCCGATAATGGTTTTATTCGAAGCTACGTCTATCATTCCTGTACTGGTAAAGTTCCCGGAAACCTGAATGATTAGAGGTGAACTTGATTTCGCAGCAGCTTTAAAGTCGCTAAGATTAGTTACAGTAACTGTTTGACCACCCTGACCACCTGTTGTTGATCCGTTTACCATTGCATAACCAATTGGAACCGTTGTTGATACAGGAACCGTAGTAACTGGCGCTGTAGTTACTGGCTCTGTTGGTGCAGGCTCTGTTGTAACTGGGGCTGTTATTGTACCACTTACATCCCCAATAGTAAAGGTATAAATTCTGCCATTTTTACGGGGGTCCGTATTATCTGAACTAGAAAAATACAAACTATTGTCCCAATGGCTAAATCTCCCCTTTCCAGAATTTCTTATATCCTTATGTGAGGCATGAGCCGGACCAAGTTCTTTTCCATTTTCATAGAGCTTTAATGTAGAACTTGTTGGTGAACTCTGCGAATCACCCGGGATAATAAATTTCCGATCAAGATAATAGGCATAACCTGATTCCTTTATAACCTTTAAAAGGTCTAAAGTGCCCTGCTCTGTAGTTGCTGTAGTTGTACTTGCCACGGCTGTGGTTGAAGCAAATGAATCAGCAGAACTTCCAGGAAGCTGAACATCATCTTTTTTACATTGAGCGAAAAAGATAATTGTTAATAATAGTGCTGTCACTAAACCTTTTGTTTTTAAACTGTTTTTTCTCATAATTCGATTTTTTTGAATATATCAGCTTTAACGGCTACGAAAAAGCATTCGATACATCGAAAAAAATTGGAATTATGGGCTAATTTTTTAAGCCAGGCAGAACTTTATTTTGAATACTAAACCCTAATAAATTAAGATATTTTAATAGAGAGAAATATTTTTTGTTTAAATAATTATATAAATAATCAGAGGTTATACAGTAGAACTTTTTTGATAAAAGAGTAATTCAACAGAAAATTAATTATTTGTAAAAAAGTTCAAAAAAAAATGCATTTATTTTTGAAAGAATTAGAATTTTAATTTTTTCAACAAAAATTCCAATGATCTCTGTCATATTTTGTCATACCAATATCATAATATAGTCATTATATTGTCATTAAATGAGATTGACAAAGCTCACACAAAAAAAATATGATTTTGATCAATCTTTTTATTGATTTAGAATAGCTCTGGACAGTGAACTTTTACCTGCAGGCTCCTTATTTAATGAGTAATATATCTTGTACCAGTTTACGAATTTTTTGATCCCCTCCTTATATGTGATCTTTGGCTCATAGTCGAATTCAGTTTTCAATTCTGAAATATCAGCCCAGGTTTCAGAAACATCTCCATCCTGCATTGGTAGATAAACCTTTTTGGCCTTTATTCCTATATTTCTTTCAATTTCTGATATGAAATTCAGCAAATTAACAGAGTTGCCACGGCCTATGTTAAAAATGCGATAAGGAGCTTTTGAACTTGCCGGATCCGGGTTTAACTCATCCCATCTGGGATTACCTTTTGGTGGATTAGCCAGAACTCTCAAGATACCTCCTACAATATCATCCACATAAGTAAAATCTCGTTTCATTATACCATTATTAAATATATTGATCTCTTTACCTTCAAGAATTGCCTTTGTGAACAGGAATAGAGCCATGTCTGGCCTGCCCCATGGCCCATAAACTGTAAAAAACCTTAATCCTGAAGTTGGAAGATTGAATAAATGGCTATAGGTATGGGCCATCAATTCGTTGCTTTTTTTAGATGCGGCATATAAAGAGACAGGATGATCTACATTATCACTAACAGAAAATGGCATCTTTTTATTCAAGCCATAAACACTGGAGGAACTGGCATATACCAAATGTCCAACTTTCTCATGACGGCAACATTCCAGAACATTTAGAAATCCGGTAATATTAGATTCAAGATACGCATCAGGATTTATTAAACTGTACCTGACACCCGCTTGGGCAGCCAGATTGCATACCGCATCAAACTTATACTTTTTAAAGAGCTTTTTGAGATTCTCTTTATCGGTTAGATCCAGCTTTATAAATTTAAAGTTGACAAACTTATCACTGTTCAGCTCTACCCCATAGTTGATATTAGATTTATTGATTCCCAATATGGCAAGCCTGTCATATTTCAATTTTCTGTCATAGTAATCGTTAAGGTTATCAATTCCTATAACCTCATCCCCTTGTTTAACAAGCTGCTTCACTAAATGGAAACCAATAAACCCGGCACTGCCGGTAATTAATACTTTCATAATATAAAATTTTGAATTGTGAGAGATGAATAATTAAATTCTTTACTGCAGCAGAAACGTACAGCTATAAAAATGCAGAGCAGATCATACCTGCATTAATGAAGCTTCCAGGTGAACGCCTGACAAATTTGATCTGCTGATATTTTTATACCAAACCTCCAGAGCAAAAACATCAAACAGGATCTTTGCTCTTTTCTCTTCAGATATGTTTATTCTTTTGGCTATAAGATCAAGTACAAAATTCTTTCTGATAATACTGGGATAAAAGGCGTCTCCTGATAATA
The DNA here is from genome assembly GCF_900103545.1 of Daejeonella rubra. GTDB lineage: Bacteria > Bacteroidota > Bacteroidia > Sphingobacteriales > Sphingobacteriaceae > Daejeonella > Daejeonella rubra. The sequence goes on along the minus strand of NZ_FNHH01000006.1, from coordinate 190,674 downwards.
AATAATCATTAATAATATCTTTAAGCTGGTTTTCAACCCAGTTTTTAAGTGGTATTTCAAATCCTCGTTTTGGCTGACCGATCAAATCCCCGGGAAGATATTTTCTGGAAAGATCTCTAAGTATATATTTGGTATTTAATCCATTTATTTTATAGTGATCAGCTAGTCCGGGAGCAAACTCCAACAATTCTTTAGACAAAAAGGGGCTTCTCCCCTCTAATGAATGAGCCATTGTAGCTATATCCATCTTTGATAATAATCCGCTGAACAAAATGGTTTGAAAATCCATCAGCAGAAGTTTATTCAATGGAGATAGGTTTAACTGGTTGATCCTTCGCAGATCATCATTAATATCATCAAGATCAGGATCAATCAAAAATTGATCTTCATAACCAACCATAATATCAGAAGTAGCGGCGCTATAGGTTTTTAGAATATCGCTGTAACTGGCAAATTTCAAAAGCCTGTAGATGTAGTTATAGGAACTCTTCTTTTCATGTGCAGTAGGTAAAACCCCTGAGAGTATCTTAGCTGAGATCTTTGAAAGCTTTCCCGAATTAAAGAAATCAAAATATTTAAATGGTACATATCGTCTGTATCCTGCAAATAATTCATCAGCTCCATCTCCGTTTAAAACAACATTAACATACTTTTTTGCTGCTTTTGCAACATAATAACTAGGTATAGCAGAACTATCGCAATATGGCTCCCCATAGTTTATCAAGATTTGTTCAATATTATTTTTAAGGTCAGAAAATGAAATATCTACTACAGTATGTTGTGTATCATATTTTTGAGCAACCTGAAGGGCAAGTGGCGATTCGTCATATGAACCATCAATTCTTACTGTAAAGGTTTTTAAAGATGGCTTATGCAATGCTGCCATTGCTGTGATGATACCACTATCGATCCCTCCACTTAAAAACGAGCCTATTTCCAGATCTGAACTATCAATCCTTCTGTTCACTGAAAGCTTTAACTTCCTGTCTAATTCATCAATTGATTCTTCATAAGAAAGCCTGTTATTGTGCTGGTAACAGGAGCTCATATCAAACCATTTAATCTGAAACTGCTTTCCGGTCTTTGTATTAATCTTCAGGTAATGACCATTTTCCAGTTCCATAACTGTTTTATATGGAGTTGCTTTTCTATAGTGATAACCTAAATACAGGTAGCCAGACAACGAGGAATAGTCAATTTCAGGCCTGAATATCTGATTGAGTATATTCAATTCTGAAGAAAAGGCAGTACCATTCCCTTCACTATAAATGTACAATGGCTTTTTACCTGCTCTGTCCCTCGCTAAGAACAACTCATTTCTGAACTGATCATATAGGGCAAATGCGAACATACCATCAAGTTTATCCAGCATCTTCATACCCATTAATTCAAAAAGCATTAATAAGGTTTTAGTATCTGAATTGGATTCGGCATAGAGTCCATATTCTTTTCTTAGCTCCATATGATTATATATTTCGCCGTTAAAGACTATGGTAAGACCATGATGATGCATTGGCTGCCTTCCTGTAACATTCAAATCCTGAATCGATAGCCTGGTATGAAAGAGTTCCACATTATCCTCTATCGATAAGCCCTTTGCATTAGGTCCACGATGATATAAACCACTGAATATTTCAGACGCGCGATTTGAAACAGCCAGATTTAGAGTGCCGAAAATTCCACACATTGGATAATTATATTTAGAAAAATGATAAAATTGATTTCAGATCTGCCTAAGGCAACAACTATTTACTTAGAATAAATTCCCTGTCTCCTGAATACTGATCTATAATTGTCAACCAGTTATTCATCACATTTTCTTCTGCGAAGTTCTTTTGAACATAATTTCTTCCCCGAATACCCATACTATTTCTTTCAGGAGAAGTAATATTCATCATATCCATCATTTTGTTTGCAAGATCATATTCATTCGATCTCTTAAACAGAACCCCGCAACCTGATGCATTTAGAATTTCAACATTACATTCAATGTTAGTCACCACTACCGGTTTTGAAAAAGCCATAGCCTCGAGTAGTGCATTGGGCATTCCTTCCGAAAAGGATGAAAGAACAAATGCATCAGCATGTTCAAGGTATTGTGTAGCATTTTGTTTAAAACCCATAATATTTACATGAGACTCAATGTTTAACTCCTTTATTATACTAAACGGGTTATTCTGATCGGTATATTCACCAATGATATCTACAATAAAGTTCAAGTGTTTAAGAAGGGCTATTGCCTTAAACAAGGTATTATAATCTTTATTCCACCTGAAATGGGCCAGACAAACCCAAACAAATTTTTCCGGGTTCAAATTTACAGCTGGCTGGATATTTAATTCAGGAATACTAATACCGTTATTTATTACGATTCCATTTTTATCTGCGAAAAGATTTTTTTCGAAATTTATTTTGGATGCACTTGAGTTATAGACAAGAATGTCATCCAGTCCCGATGTCAATATATATGGTAAATACCATTTTGTTGGAAGTACCGCGATCCTGACTGAAGAGATCAGTTTGAATCTCAAATACAGTTTAAATAAACGGGCAAAAATAATAGCGATAAACATAAATGCGATTACGATATCGGGCTTAAACTCCTTTATAGTTTTATTAATGACATGGAGGTTCTTTACCGGATTTTTGCTCCAATCCTTAAGAAACAGAACTGGTATACCCTCCTTTTCATAATCCATATCAAACTCATTGATCGGCTTTAAGGCTATAATTAGGATCTGATAATTCAACGATCTAAGGAACAGAGCCACCTTTATTAATTGAGTTTCTGCACCACCTTTTGACATGGATGATGTGATAAATAAAACCTTCTTACTCATAGTAATGATTCATTAAATCCAAAAAAGCAGATTAATCTACAAAGAGGGTACTAATGGTGCTTGAATAACTGGCCGACCTTCATTTTGCTTTTTCAACCATTGTGAAAGCACAAGTAACTTCCATATTTGAGGATATCGGTTCCACTTCCCACTCATATGCTCCTGAATAATTTCCTGAGTTCTTTCCACATTAATACCAGGTATTTTTTGAAGTTCAGACTTAGACAGGTTGTCTAATACATACTCCTTAAGTTCGGCTCTAAACCATTCTCTAAACGGCATAGTAAATCCGGCTTTGGGTCTGTTAAATAATTCTGAGGGCAGATATTGATAAAGGACATCTTTTAATATTCTTTTTTGATTCCCAAATGAATATTTATAATGTGTGCTTAGGCTCCGGGAAAATTCTATAATCCTGTAATCCATTAATGGAGCCCTTGATTCCAGAGAAAATGCCATGGAAGCCCTGTCAACTTTAGTATTTATATCACCATTCAAATAGGTTTTAATATCCAAATCAGATACTTTTTCTAATATTGATTTATTAGACACATTAAAAATATGGCTGAATTGATTATTCATACCTTTCTCCGGATCAAGTATCCAGGAATTTTCCAGTCCGCCGAACATTTTTATATACAGGCTTTCTATATCCCTAATTGAAACTCCAATAGCAATCAGCTTTAATATGTAATTTGGAGAAAATCTGATAAGTGATCCTATTAATTGCCGGATTGGCAATGGCAATAGAAACAGGGTATTCATCATTTTGATTCTCTTGTACCTGGTATATCCAATAAATGCTTCATCTCCCCCATCACCACTTAATGCAACTGTTACATGTTTTCTTGTATGCTTACTTAATAACATGGTTGGAATTGCACTTGAGTCAGCAAATGGCTCATCATAATAGCTTGAAAAATTATTGATCAGCTCTATGCCTTCATGATAATTGCATTCAATTGAATGATGCTCTGTACCAAGATGTTTCGCTACAAGTCTGGCATATTTACTTTCATCAAATCCTTTCTCGTTAAACTGTATTGAGAAGGTTTTAATATGAGCAGCCTTCCTGGAAGCTATCGCAGCTATCAGAGAAGAATCAATTCCTCCGGATAGAAAAACACCCAAAGGCACATCCGCATTCATTCTTATACCAACTGAATCATTAATTAATTCATTTAAAAGGAATTTAGCATCCTCGTAACTACCAGAGAATTTATTTTCTCTGGAATAATCCAGGTCCCAATATTTCTTAATGTTCAGTGTGCATGAGCTAAGGTTGTAGGTAAAGGAATGCCCGGCAGGGAGTTGCTTAACCTCCTGCCAGATGGAGGCTGGTTCCGGAACATATCCCCAGATAAAATATTCTTTTACCGCTTGCTGATCCAGAGTAAAAGTTCTATCCAATTTAAGTTGGGAAGGCTGACTTGCGAATTCAAAGGACTGACCCTTATGGCAGTAATAAAAAGGTTTTTTGCCCATACGATCCCGTGCTCCAAATAGAATTTTCTTTGCCTCGTCATAAATAACGAATGAAAACATCCCATTAAAATGCGTCAGACAACTTTCACCGTAAGCCAGATAAGCTGCACAGATAACTTCTGTATCAGAACTGGTCCTGAAAGAATAACCATCTTTCTCCAGGCGTGCTTTTAATTGCCGATAATTATAGATCTCACCGTTAAATACAATTCTAAGATGCAAATAAGTAAAAGGCTGGTCAGACCGATGATCCAAATCAATAATGGCCAGGCGGTTATGCCCTAATATCACATCGGGAGTATGAATAAATCCCGAATAATCAGGTCCGCGAAAATTAACAATGGCCAGTTTTTGCCGGATCACATCATCGCTAAAATTAATTGTAGAGCCGTATATCCCACACATAAGGAAAGATTTAAATAAGAAAATCAGAAATTTGAGAGAAAATATCCTATGCTTTAAGAAAGCAGAGCTTCGTATTGTTTAACTATTTTTTTGACGCCAAACCTGGTTTCTACATCAGCTTTGATCGCTGAATGATCCCATTTTTTTTGGCAGGCTTTTACCACACATTTTTCAAAATCCTGCAAATCATCCTGGGCAATAATATATCCGTTAAAATCAGGCTTTATCATAGCCCGGATACCACCAACCCCAAATGCAACCACCGGAACACCAACTGCTAAAGATTCTAATACTACATTTGGAAACCCTTCCGTAACAGATGGAAGCACTAAAAGATCATGAGAAGAGATTAGTTTTGGAATTTCCCGAACTACCCCAAGCAGCTTAACCCGATCAGTCAGCTTAAGATGTTCTATTTCCTTCAGGATCATCATTTTCTGTGGGCCTTCACCTGCTATCGTGAGTGTGTACTCCTTTGGGAGTCTGCTTAAAACTTGAAGGAATCGTATGATTCCCTTCTCTATTGCTAAACGGGCAACAATAATGATCTTTTTAGATTTACTACTATCGGATAATTTAATAAGATCCATTGGTAAGACAGGATTTGGAATTACAATCAATTTACTTTCAGTTATATTATAATGGTTTGCCAATGATTTTTGAATTTCAATAGATTGACAAACAGCAATATCAAATCTGTAATAAGTAAGCCCTAAAAACATATCCCAGAACTTTTCTTTTATGCCTCCTAATTTTGTCATGATATCCATCACATTTGATTCACGGCCAACCAGCATAGGAATTTTAACAAATAGCGATATTAAGGCCAATAAGGTATTTATATGTCCTCCAGTAGTGAATACAGCGTATGGCTTTTCGTCATTAATAAGCTTTCGAAGCTTGAAAATCGAGTTAGATGCTCTGGGGGAATTAAGATCAATAATTTTAACCCCTGGCAAGTCCCTGGAATAGATTGTTTCTCTGGAATCCAATACAATCAGATATACATCAAAAACGGATTTATCAAAATATTGAGACAAAATCCAAAAGACCTTTTCAGAGCCTCCGGCCTTTAAATGGCTTATGATAAAAAATACCTTCTTCATAATGGGAACAAGAACTGTAAATAATTATCCTTAATTATGTTCCAATTTTAATTGTACAAAGCCGAGAATATTATAACAGGACAGTTTGATTCTAATTTTCAAATACTCCTTATAATTATGATTTTTAAGATCTGTTCCAAACTCATTTAAATAAAATCGATAACCATCTCTCATTTTAATTGAATTCCTTATTCCGTTAAAACGATTAGAAAGTCTGTCATCTCCATCCTCATCATATAATCGAATTGCTTCCCTGTCAAAATATAATTTAGATCCATTTTTTGCCAGATTTAGCCAGGTTACACTTTCATAACCCCTCAAATTACTTAATAAATTATCCTTCAATAATGTTGTACGGCAAACTGGTAAATATTCTCCGACAGAAGTTCTTAGCAAATCTGAATATGTTTTTGTACCGTTAAATTGTGGATCATACAATAATTTATTCCCGGCAAGTGCTTTTGTACCACAAAAAAACAGGTCATAATCATTATTTAAAACCAAATTTTTCAAGTAAGCTAAACCTCCATCATTCAGAAGATCATCCGAATCAAGTAAAACCACATAGGTATTTAGAGCATTACTAATACCTGTGTTTTTCGCTTTTGCTACTCCCCCGTTGGTATCGTGCTTAATCAATCTGATCTGGTCATGTTTTAGATAATGCTGAAGTGAGTTTTCTGTATTATCTGTTGAACCATCATCTACAATAACGATCTCTGAACATTCAGACCAATTAGGTTGAACAAGAATACTATCTATGGCTCTTCTGACTTTTTCAGAACGGTTATAGGTTGGGATTACAAATGAAAACAACATAATAACAGAATTAATAAATTACAGCATGATTGTACTCAGGTGATCTTTTCATTTTGTCGGAATGCAGGATGCTAAAATATAAGAACAAGGTGGGGCCATCTGCACTTAAGAGCCAGCCATTATGTGCTGCAGCATTTATTGAGACCGCAATAAAGGAAAAACATAGACAGATTAACAAGGCATTTTCCTTATTTCTGATCTCTTTTAATGCATTATATCCTATTCTTATTACACCTCTATAAATGATCAGCAATAAACCCAATCCAAGGAATGGTCCTAAATAAGTAATAAACATTAAATAGGCATTGTGGGAAGTGATTCCGGTTGCAAAGATCTGATTCCTATAAATTACATCACTCCAGTTCTTGCCGTAAAAAACAAGTCCAAATGGATAATCTGAATAAATTTTCAAATTTTCTGAAGTAAGCAATGTCCGGTTAAATTCAGGATCATTATTGATGTTTTTTGCTACAATATTATCTCTGCTATTGGTATCGTTTTTCAACGCCAGATTATAAAATACAACACTGAAAAATACTGCAACTGCAATAAAAAATACTGCCTTAACACGATAGCTTAACATTAAAAACAGAGAAATTGTACATACAAAAGTTATAAAAACAGAACGCTGCATACCCAGATAAATAAGGACCAGGCATATCAAAAAGACAAATAATCTCATAAATAATGGCTTATGAAATAAAAATGTATAGATCAATAAAAATGGCGCAAAGGCAGCCAGATGATAACCGAATGTGAACTGGGTGGTAGAAATTCCAGCAGGGCTTTGTAATACTTTATCATCTACTAATAGCGCTCTAAGTCCATCTACTTCTTCATAATAATTATTGAAGACTAATACAAGTGAAGAAAGACCGAGCAATAAAAAGAAAACGAATATTGATAAATTATACCTGGCAGTATTAGTTCCAATGAAATAATTAAAATAAAACAGACAAATGGTAAAATTGATCAGAATAGCAAAGAATGATGGAAAGTCACCAATTCCAACTACATAGTAACAAAGAAGAGCCAGGCTGAAAACTAAAAGCTCTTTGGTGTATAAAAATGCTTTTTCCCCTTCCCTGAAAAGTAATATCAATGGAAAACTGAAAAGAAATGGGGCTGGTAATCTGAATGTTTCAGTCATAAAAACTCCAAATGCAAGAGAATAGAGGTACAGAAACATCAATACAATGACAATTAGTTTCATAATAATGGATTTAGGGTAAAATAAAAGAGTTGATAATTTCTATCAGGCGATAGCCTTTAAAATTGTGCTGACAAAAGAATCGGCATCAGATACTGCCTTTCTATACATTTCCTGTCCGTTCTGGGCAATTTGTTTATAGTATGTATAATTCGCATTGAGGTATTCTAATACTTCAGGCAGATCCTTCATATCCCAGGAAACTGGAATATAAGTTTCAAATGGTTTATAAACATCCGGATAGGTAATTAAATGATCCATTGAGGGCTTTACAAGCAGTGCACCGGCAATAAAAGATTCAAAATCCCGGTAGCATATTTCACCCCATCCATAAGGACTTACACTTAATTTAGAGTTTCTTAATTCGTCCCAGTATTTCAGTTTTGAAACTGGTGATCCAATCGCAACATTCATATTTAATTGTCCAAGAAATTTAAGTGTAGTATTTCTTTGCTGCATCACTTTATTCATGCCATTTTTTTCCTTGTGAATGGTCCCTCTAAAAGTCAGATCAAGATTTCTTTCATCAGTTGCTTTACTAAACCTAAGTGGATAAAGTCCATAACTTAAATAATTACTCAGCCTGCTTAATTTGTACCCGAAATATCTGTAGTCTTTTAAGCCTATGTTCCATCCTAATCGTATTTTATTGAGCTGATCAGCCGGACAGGCCTGAAAAGGATAGTTAGCTTTTTGGCTATCAGACTCATTCAGCCATATTCTCAAGTCACTGTTAGCAGTTGGATTTATATAATAATTGAGATCCTTTAAAACCTGCTTTTTCAAAAACACATCTACATAAGGAATTAAAGAGAAATCACTGGAACCAGTTGAATCAGCTGCATCAAACCAAATTAGCTTAGCTGTTGTTCTCCTGATTTCTGTAAGATAGTTTATCAGGTAAATCTGGTCCTGCCTCAGCTGATTATAAATATTTTTCCCTTTATCAAAGTATCTTGAGTGGATGATCAGGTAATCAGACTCGCGGAGTTCCTTATCAAGATGGTGATTATAATATTTAACACTTATTCCATTTTCTCTAAAGTGAGTTTTCCATTTATGAAAGGGATGAGTTTCAGAATAAAACCGCTGTTCAGGCCAGTCTAATATTTTAAGTGTTTTCATTTAGTTAGAATTTGATTTTATTACCAGTTTTGAAAACCGGCATACTGATACCATGGCAGGACTTGAGAGGGAACTATTTATTAAGAATACTTTTGATCGTTAATAGTATGATCTTCAGGTCGATCCATAAGTTATTATGGTCGATATATCTCAGGTTATGAGCTATTTTAAGGGGAATTATATGCTCAATATAATAAGCTTCAGGATTTTTGGCAGATGCAAGCAGTTGACTTTCGTCAATATAATCAATTGATGCCCAATCAGTTAATCCGGGCTTTACTGTTAAGATCCTAAGCTGAACCTGATCATATAAAGCAACATATTTCGAAACTTCAGGCCTTGGCCCCACAAAACTCATATCTCCCTTAAGAATATTAAACAACTGCGGCAGTTCATCAAGCTTGTATTTTCTTAACCAATGTCCACTCCTGGTAATTCTGCAGTCGTGATCACCGATCGTTAACAGACATGCTTTATCAGAACCTGTGCGCATGGTCCTGAACTTAAATAATTTAAATTCCGAATTATTGCGTCCAACACGTGTCTGCCGATAAATAAACCCTCCCCTTGAGTCCAGAAGGATAATAATCGCCAGGAGAATCAGCAAAGGAAGTATGAAAACAATTCCCGTAAATGAGAAAAACACATCAAAAATTCTTTTGGCAATCATAAGTTCAGGTATTTAAGATATTACTTCAACCAGTTTCTTTTGATACACTACTGACTGAATTTTGTTGATCACATTTTCTACGATATAATCAACTTCTTCATCTTTAAGTTGGGGATAAATTGGGAGTGATATTTCACAGGAATATTGCTTGTAACTATTAGGGTAGTCTTCTGTACGATACCCTATACTTTTAAAATACGTGAGCATCGGCATAGGAATAAAATGAACATTCACATTGACACCCGTCTCCATGATCTTATCGATGATCTGGTCCCTCTCCTCTTCAGTAATATTTTTCACCCGCAAAGGAAACAAATGATAGGAAGACTCTCTTTTTCTATCCTGCAAAGTAGGTGCTATAAACCATTTAAAAGGGCTGAAACCCTCACAGTATTTAAGTGCAATTTTCTTTCTCTGAGGAAGCAGTAAACCATTATATTGTCTGATTTGTGCTAAACCGACTGCTGCACAAATGTCAGGCATATTGATCTTCAAGCCCTTATAAATAATATCGTATCTCCAATTATTCCCCAAGGATTTTGCGAATGCATCTTTGGTTTGACCATTCAGTGAAAACATTTTTAGAAAACCATATTCACTGCTGCAATCAAAAACCTCGGGAAGGTTTAGGCAAATACATCCACCTTCTGCTGTAGTAATGTTTTTTACTGCATGAAAAGAGAATATAGTAATGTCAGCTTTTAATGCTGACGGCAGACCGTCATACATCGCACCAATTGAGTGCGCCGCATCAGAAATCAGTAAGATCCGACCTAATAAAGATTGCTTTTCTGATTCAGGGATAAATAAATTTCTGATATCAGGATCCTTAATAAGTTGATTTATTGCATCATAATTGCAAGGTAGTCCTGCAATATCAACAGCTAAAATGGCCTTTGTTTTATTTGTGATGGCCTTTTTTATCTTTACAGGGCTGATCGTCAGATCATCCAAAACATCAACCATAACAGGCTTGGCACCACAGTGCAAAACACAAAGAGCAGTAGCACAATATGAATATGCCGGCACAATAACTTCATCACCTGCAGTAACGCCAAACCACTTCAACATCATTATTGCTCCGGAAGTCCATGAATTAACACATATAGCTTCCTTAGAGCCTGTCAATGTCACCATTTCCTGTTCCAGAGCTTTAACTTTCGGCCCGGATGTGATCCATTTAGAATTCAGAGTGTCCATTACCTGATCAATTACTGATTGATCTATAAAGGGGGGAGAAAATGGAATTTTCATAATTATAAAAATTAGATAGATACAAAAAAATGAACATAGAGATCCCTACTCTGAGCAGGAAGAAAAAGAAGGCGGAATTTGGGGAAGGGTATTGGATAATAGCAGATTGCTATTAACTACTAATTTCAGGGCTAAATATTAATTTTTGCCATTGATAAGAAATATTCTTGAGCGAATTTGTAGTATTAATTTGCCTGGCGTTGGTAGCCAGCTTATTTTTAAGAATTGGATTATTTAAAATTTTATAAATAGCTGCCGTAAGATCTTTGATATTATTATCCTGAACCAGTAATCCATTCTTTTGATGCCTGATGATTTCGGAAGGACCGAATTCACAATCCATAGCTACACATGGACAACCCAAACTCATAGCTTCAATCAGAGCATTAGGATAACCCTCATTCCTTGAAGGCAATACGAACAATTCTGCCTGATCATAATAATCCTGTAGATTTTCTTTTGAGCCTATCAGTTTGACATTTTTGTTGAGCTTCAACTTTCGGATCTGTTGCTCCAGAGCGGCATATTCTTGTCCTTCGCCTGCAATAAGAAGGTCAATACCTCTGATATTCAAATTGGCAAAGGCCTCAATTAACTGATCGAAACCCTTTTCGTAAGATAGTCGGCCTACACCCAGAATGAATTTCCTTTCATTCACCCTGTTTCCGCTAAGGTTTCCTAAATGGCCAACAGGATTATTGATAATTTTACAGTTTGTCAGATCTTCAAATCCTTTGTACTTTCTAAGGCAATCCTCAATTCCCTTTGCTGGCAGTACGACAGCAAGGGCATGGCGATAGATAATCTCTGAACATCTTTTCAAAAGAGAATTTTGTTTATTGATTGTATGTTCAGGAGTTGTTCTTTCTGAAACAATAAAATTTGTCTTTGTTAACATTGAAGACAAACCCGACCACAGATTTGCAGTGGTCATAAACGAAATTACACAGCCTGGCTTTTTTGAATAGAGTAAATAAGTTAGTTTGAGAAATATTATTATGGCATAATATAGTCTGAAAATTCTGCTTTGATCTTTTCGGTTTACCAGATAAATTACTTTGAGATCATCAGGAAGTTTATAAGCTGATTGTGCATAATTCAGACAAATAATAGTTACAGGAACTTTATGCCTATGGAAATCAAGGGCTAATGTACTTAATACACGCTCTGCTCCTCCACCCTGTAATGTGTTGATCACGAAAAATATGCTCTTACCCATTTCCCTATTATTTATCACCTGACCACTCCAATAAATTAAACCAGGGTAATAAGGGTATTTATTGCCTTTTGAATTTTAAGATTTCTGATATCAAACAAAAAATATTGCATGAGGTAAATCTTTAATAATTCCTTTTTATACCTGGCTGAATAAGAAAAGTTATTGATCAGAATATTAAAATCATCGATCATTTTTCCTTTTCTAACCCTTGAATCTATCATACTCCAAACACCTTCTCTATGCAAGCGATAAACTGCCATAACTTCAGGTAGAACATATATTTTTCCTTTCTGATGGGCCAAAACATATAATTTAAAAAATGTATCTGCACTATATACCTTATAAAACCAATCCTGGTTGCTTATGTGTTTTAAATGATAACTATTCCTCATCACCATGGTGCATACCCTTGTTTCATCCTTTTTTCCTACTAAGACATCTTCATAGGTAAATTCCATTCTTACCGGAGACGTATTTTGATAAACCAAATCTCCATTTTCATCTATGACACGACTATAATGGCAGCAAATTGAGCTATCAGGATGGTTTTCCATAAAATCAACCTGCATTTGCAACTTTCTGGAGTCTGTCCAGTAATCATCTCCATCGCACATAGCAATGTATTTTCCTTTTGCTGCACTTAGGGTCCTGAGTATATTTTTTACAGCACCTCCGTTAACTTCCTTAGTGAGCAATTGGATCTTCCCGGGATATCTCGCACAATATTCATCTAAAATATTTCTTGTACCATCTTTTGAGCAATCATCGCCAATTATTATCTCATAATTAAAATCAGTTTTTTGCATTAAAAAGCCATCCAAAGCCTCAGCAATATATTTTTCCTGGTTATAGGTAATGCAACAAATGCTTACCATTATTTCAGATCTGTTCATATGAATTGATTAATTGAATTTGTGCCTGATATCAAAGCAGAATACCTGTCTGACAATCTAACAAAGTGCGGAAAAGCTAAGAATTGCTAAACCATATTATTATTGGCTGGCAAAAAAATAAATTGGTAATTCTCTGTAATAGAAAATTAGAGAAAGATCACTTGCTTTTATTAACAACCAGAGCAGTTTCCAGTAATTCAGCTATATCCTCTTCTATTCTAGAAGGGACCTGGACTTCATAATTTTGCGCTCTCAGAATTATTCTTGTGATCAGATCCAGATCAGAATAAGTTAACGTATGGTAAAGAGGTAAACAAATGATTCTTTCTACAATTGAATCACATACCGGTAATGATGTTTTCTGAACATATGGTAAATTTGACAGAGAAGGAAAAAAGTATCGTCTGCAATAGATTTTTTCAGTTTCCAGGTCGGAAAGGCATTTCAGCATCAACTCCTTTGTATCAAAAAGTACCGGGAAATATGCGTAATTAGAACTAAAATCACCATTATGCTTAGGAAAGCTTGCTTTTAAATTTGATAATTTCTGTATGTAATACAGAGAAAGTAACTTTCTTCTCTTCAATATCTCATCAACATATTTAAGATTACACAGTCCCATAGCAGCATGAAACTCACTATTTTTCCCATTAATACCCAACTCGCTATAATCTTCCTGCCCATTATGTCCAAAATTTCTCATGAAGGCCATTTTTTTGAGCAATTCGGGTTTTCTTGTGAAAACCGCCCCCCCTTCAATACTGTGGAATAGTTTGGTTGCATGAAAGCTTGTTGTACTTATGTCGCCATATTCAAATACAGACTTGCCTTTATACTTAGTTCCAAAGCAATGGGCGGCATCAAAGATCACTTTGAGATGATGTCTATCTGCGATTGTCTGAATGGCATCAATATCACAGGGATTTCCATAGACATGGGTTGCTAAAATCGCTGAAGTATTGGGTGTTATTGCAGCTTCTATTTTTTCAGGATCAATATTGAATGTTTCGGGATCAATATCAGTAAAAACTGGCTTGCATCCCTCCCATACTATACTACTGGTAGTCGCTACAAATGAGAATGGAGTTGTAATTATTTCTCCCTTTAAGTCTAAGGCTTTAATAGCTATTTGCAAAGCTACAGTACCATTAGATACATAAAGTAAATGTTCCAGTCCCAGGTAATTTTTCAACTTGAGTTCAAATTCATTAACAAGCGGTCCGTTGTTAGTCAGCCATTGGCGCTCCCAGATGCTATGTAAATAGTCATCGTATTCTTTGGCTTTCGGGAGAAAGGGTTTGGTTACAGGTATCATCGTTTTAGAACTAATTGTTTAAAATCATAAATAGCGTTGAACTGCATAAAATGACTGATAGTCAAATAGATAAAATAAAAAAATAGAGAGATAAAGACTAGTCTTCCAAAATCAGACAGATGGAATAATTGTATGAGAAAGGCATCTGTAAAAAAACATAGCAGGCCAGTACAAACCGATAATAAAATAGCCGGAGATATATCTGCCAATTGTTCTTTAACAGGATAATTAATTAATTCACCACTATAATAAGAGTTGATATAACAAGACCCTACACTGAATATTAATTGAAAATAAAGCAGACCATAAATTCCAAATGGGATAACCAATAGTATTCCAATAACAGCGATCACCTTTTTTATAAACTCGAGTTTTAAGATCAGATCACTTCTGCCTTTAACTTTTAAAATATTCAGGTTATATGCATGAAGCGGGTAAAGTATCCCTGCAAGGCATAGAATTTGAAAATATGGTACCGCAGGAAGCCACTTCTCGGTGATTAAAAATCTAATAAGAGGTTCAGCGATCACTACAAGTAAAACCAGGACAGACGCATTCCAGAAAATCACCTGCTGCATTAATTTTTTGTACACCATTTTCAACCTGGTATTATCATCAGAAATGGAAGCAAACATTGGATAGGTAACACTATTGATTGCAATAGATATATTATTGGTTGGAAGCTGGCTGATTGAATCTGCTCTTGAATAAAAGCCTAACTGTGCTGCAGAGTAATTTTTACCGATAATAAGTACATAAATGTTTTTGTAGATAATTTCTAACAAACCGGATAATGTCATTTTATATCCAAAATGAAAGTGTTTCTTAAAACTTTCCAGATCAAAAATTAAGGATGGGCGCCACTTTGAAAATACCCAGTGGAAAATAGTAGTTAAAAAAGATTGTGATATATTCATCCATACCAAACTCCATACGCCATACCCATTTATCGCCAGGAGTATTCCAAGTAAGCCACTGGCCAAAACAGAAGGAACCTGGATAAGCGCCTGAGTTTTAAAATTCATGACCTTTACAAGCCTGGCATTTTGAATTTCATAAAATGCATTGATAATGAATACTATAGAATATACCCTGAGAACCGGTGTTAAAATATCCTGATGGTAAAAATTAGAGATCAATGGTGCTATAAAAAAAATTATTGCATAGATGATCAAACTTCCTCCCAGATTAAAAAAGAATACTGTAGAATAATCCTTTTGATTGGCCATTCCCGTTCTAATTAAAGATGATGAAAGCCCGCCGTCAACTAATAAACTGCCAACAGCAACAAAAACGGATAGCATGGCTATGATCCCAAATTCAGAAGGTGCTAAAATTCTGGCTAAAACAATCGTGATGAAAAAACTGATCAACTGTACACCAAACTGCTGACTAAAGGTCCAAATCAGGCCGTTTAATGTTTTTTTTCTTAAACTCATAAGACATGGGTAGTTCAGCTTGATTCGGAATTCATGAATCAATCAAATTTGAAAATGTTCCTTTTGGGTGAGGAATTTGAAAGCTTGTTATTTGCAATCAGTTTGATCAACCGGCTTTTTTGGGAACCAAAGTTCCGAATTCCGTATTTATCAGGGCTTCTTTATCCAATTTAAATTTTGGTAAAAATCTGATATTTAAATAATTAACTATTGGCTTCTCCAGATATTTTTTTACAATCCAGGCGAAGAAAAACATGATTGAAAGCGTTAACAGAATCACAATAAATTCATTGGGGATATAAAACTTAAAGGAACTGATCATAGCATATCCAATATTTTGATGCAGTAGATACAAGGGGTAAGAAATATATCCTAAAAACAATAAGGGGGACCAGTTAAGAACTTTCAATTTTCCGTAGATAAATAAATAGAAGAGGCCAAATAAGCAAGGATAAGCATAAATATTGCCTGGCATCTGATTTACCCATATTGCTGTAAAAAGACAGCTAATAATAAGTAGATGATCTATTAGGTTTCCTTCATTAAATTTTACTTTATAAAATAAAATACCCGCCAAAAGAAACATCCCATATTTCAGATTGAGAAAGTATTCACCAAGGGGCAAAATTCCCATTCTATTCAATAGCATCCAGGCAAGCCAGATAACAGCAATTAGTCGGATATTTCTTAACCAGCCCAAATAGTAGAATATCCCCATAGAAGTATAAAAGAAAAGTTCTGGCACCAGCGACCAATAAGCACCATCTATATTGGGGACTTCAAATACCCCCTGAATCATTGTAAAATTCATAAGTATTTGAAAAAGAGTTAAGCCTTCTGTTCTTGGCATCTTCCAAAAGCTTGTAATTAATAAGGTGATGCAAATGCAAATCCAATAAGCAGGGTATAATCTGGTAAATCTCTTAAATGAAAACTCTGAAACACTTTTTACCTTTTGAAGGGTCATAAAGATCACAAAACCACTAATCATAAAAAATAATTCCAAGCCAACATGACCGAAGTACCAATCATATTTTGCAGGATATTCATGCTGGAAAATATCTCTGTAACGACTAGTATAATGGTATATTACTACATTTAGTGAAGCAAATCCTCTTAGAATATCTAATTCTTTTAAGCGCTGCATATCAAATCCTTTAATTGGTAGTCTGGTATAAGACATTGATTAATCAGATATAATTGTTCTGATTTCGCTTCTGCTGATCTTAATTGTTTCTGCAATTCCATCTTTGATTGAAAAACAAGGCTGATAGTTAAGCAGACTTATTGCTTTCAAAATGGATATGAATGGAGAAGGAATTTTACCTTTTAGATTGTGTGGCTTACGAAATTTAAATTTATCAGAAGCTGTTGTT
Organism: Daejeonella rubra; assembly: GCF_900103545.1. Lineage (GTDB taxonomy): Bacteria > Bacteroidota > Bacteroidia > Sphingobacteriales > Sphingobacteriaceae > Daejeonella > Daejeonella rubra. Next base: position 173,518 of record NZ_FNHH01000006.1, on the reverse strand, counting down.
CTGATGCCTAATTTTTGCCTTAAGTAAATTGCCAGTTCAGATAAAGTAATTTGTTCGCCGCTGGCAATATTATAGTTTTGGTTAAGAGCAGCGGATTCCCTGGTTAAAGCAGCTAGAACATTAGCCTGAACAACATTTTCTATATAATTAAAATCAACATACCTGTCTGTATCCTTAATAATTGTTGTGGAATCCCCTGTAATAATGTTATTAATTAACTTTGGAATAATTGATGAAGGGGTATTATCTTCTCTTTGTCCGGGGCCAAATACATTAAAATAGCGTAGTCCAATATAATCCAGATCATAAAGCCTGCAAAAAACACTGGCATATAATTCATTCACATATTTACTGATCGAATATGGCGATAAGGAAGGACTGATCGTGTCTTTCGGACTAATAGATCCCCCATATTCAGAAGTAACCATTGAAAAGGACGAGAAAACAATTCGTTTCACACCTGCATATTTTGAAGCAATCAAAATATTTAAGAATCCATTGATCTGTATACCCTTGCTTTTCTTATCAGTCTCCATAGAATTGAATTCAGGATCCAAAGCAACTTCATTCAGAATAATGTCAATACCTTCAACCGCTCTTTTACATTCACCAAGATCTCTTATATCTCCTCTAATTAATTCAAATGAAGGAAAAAATGAAAAATTTTCAAGATTTCGGATCGATCCTGATGAAAAGTTATCAAATACACGAACTTTTCCGGCTCCAAACTTTAACAGGTATCCGACTATATTAGAACCAATAAAACCTGCTCCACCAATTACTAAAAAACTAATTTGGGACAGATCCTTATCTCCATGATAGGGAATGTGATACATATTTGCAGGAATTATAAACGTACATCAACCATTGCTTGAGGCAATGCATATTTAATATCGTATACGACAGTGTTTTTCTTACACATTCTGGACAGATCCATTTCGTAAAATTGCTGATGTGCTACTGCAAGCAAGATTCCATCATATAATTTCTTTTTTGATTCCCCATTTTGACACCTTACCCCGTAAGTAGTATGAACTTGCTGGCTATCGGCCAGAGGATCATGAATGGTAACATTTATCTGGTATTCCTCCAGACGTTTAACAATATCAATCACCTTTGTATTCCTCACATCCGGGCAATTTTCCTTAAATGTAAATCCAAGAATCAATACTTCACTTCCGGCAATAGCTGTTCCTTTTGAAAGCATTGCCTTGACAAGTTGTTCAGCGACATATGCTCCCATACCGTCGTTTACCCGGCGGCCGGCCAGTATAATTTCAGGATGATAACCTACCTCCTGTGCCTTTTGAGCCAGATAATAAGGGTCAACTCCAATACAATGCCCCCCCACTAATCCTGGTTTAAAATTCAGGAAATTCCATTTCGTAGATGCTGCATTTAAAACTTTATTGGTGTCGATTCCCAGCTTATTAAATATCATTGCCAGTTCATTTATAAAGGCAATGTTTATATCCCGCTGTGCATTTTCAATAACTTTTGCAGCTTCAGCAATTTTAATTGACTCTGCTTTGTGAGTACCGGCAATAATGATCGATCTGTAAAGGGAGTCAACAAAATCTGCAGTATCCGGAGTTGATCCTGAAGTGATCTTTAAAATTTTAGTTACCGTGTGTTCCTTATCTCCGGGATTTATCCTTTCAGGTGAATACCCTGCAAAAAAATCGATATTATAGGCTAAACCAGATTCATTCTCAAGTACAGGTACACATTCATCCTCAGTTACGCCGGGATAAACAGTTGATTCATAGATAACTGTGTCTCCCTTCTTTAATACCCCGGCAATCATGCTGCTTACTTTTAACAATGGTCCCAGGTCCGGACGGTTATGCTTATCCACAGGAGTGGGAACAGTAATGATAAAAACATTGCAATTTCCTATTTCATCAATGTTATCGGTAAGAAACAAGCCTTTTTCATTTTTATTCTTCTTCAAAAGCACATTTTTAAGTGCTTTTGAATCTATTTCATTGGTATGATCAAATCCCCCGTTTAACTGATCAACACGGTCTCTGTTTAAATCAAACCCAAACACTTTGTAATGTTTTGCAAACTCTGATGCCAAAGGCAGACCAACATAACCCAATCCCACTACCGCGATAGTGACCTTTTCCAATAATATGTTGCTCATGTTAATATGGGTGTTAGATCTGAAACCGAAATTCTTGAAACCAGGGCGCAATCCAAATGATCAAAGACCATCAATACTGTTTTACCATTAACTTTGACAATATTTCCATTCTGATTCGCGAGAACACCATTTTTTATCCTGACACGGTCTCCAACCCTTACTCCCTTCAGACTTACCACCTCCATGTCAGGATTTTCTAACAGAACATTTTTAATCTTTACTATCTCAGAATCCTGAACTATCGCTGGTTTACCAAGAAAGTAAATAAAATTCAACACCCCGTAAGTTTGACGCACAGTTTGCTCCTCCTTCAAACTAATGTTTACAAACACATAAGAACTGAATAATGGGAATTCAACCATCTTTTTTCTATCAGCCCATTGATTTTCAACAGTCCTCATAGGGCAGTAAGAATTTATGCCCTGTTGTTTGAGAAGCTGGTCTACCTTTTTTTCCCATCTGGCACGGGTATAGATCACAAACCAATTCTTTGTATTTGACGATCTTGTTCTGATTGGATTTTCCATAATATTTTCCGGATAAAGTTTAAACAAGGTTTGTCATTGAGGCACAGCTTCGCTAACTCACTTACATGATCATTTTAAAGGATTGACGGTATTGATTGTAATTTTTGTTTTTGCCCGATTTGACAACAAAAACTATGGGTATTGAACTATATAAACTCTTCAGAGTTTAAATTAAAAACATTCAATCTTATAAGCTATCTAACTAAGGATCAATAAGATAGAGTACAAACATTAGGCACTGCTAATACATCAGGGAGAAAGGAGCCTGAAAAATCATAAGATTATCCGGTAATCAATTGCTATCAGGCAGTTGTACTTTCTGCATATTTATGCCCGGCATTACCATATCCGTATGATCTCATATTGTCCTTTTTCGCATCATTAAATACGATCATAAGATTTTTAAGTTTTTTGTTCTCACAAATATCATCAAGGACACTAAGCTGCATTCTCTCTGTGAAATTATATCTAACCAGATAGATACTTGCATCGGCATATGGAGCAATATTAAATGCATCTGCTACCTGCCCAACCGGTGATGTATCCAGGATAATATAATCGTACTTCTTCCTGAGTTCCTGGAAGAGGCCTTCCATTTTATCGGATGAAAATAATTCTGTAGGATCATCCGGAAGTTTACCACATCCTATGACAAATAAATTTGAAGATACTCCTGAAGGCTTTATGATCTGATCTATTTCAACATTCCTGTTTTCAAGGTAGTCTGCCAGACCTTTTTCATACTTCATATTGATCCCTTTCATCAGATCAGGCTTACGAAGATCAAATTCGACTATAATTACCTTCTTTCCTGCCAAAGCCAGGGTTATTCCTAAATTGATAGAGAAAAATGTTTTCCCCTCTCCCTTCATTCCTGAGGTTACCAATAGGATCTGACTTTTAGTATTATTGATAATATAACCCAAATTAGATTGGATATACCTGAATAACTCTGATATAGTTGTTCGGCTGCCCCTTTTAACCACAACAGTATTATTTTCTTCTTTATGGCTTAATTCACCAAGAATTCTTATACCACCCAAGAGCTGAACATCGGTCACATCTTTTACTTTTGTATTTAATTTATCTCTGCCACTGAAAAAGAACAGAGGAAACAAAAATCCGGTTAGCAGCGATCCTAAATATATTAATGCCTCTTTTGGTTTAGCCGGTACAGTATTATATGCTGGTCTGTCAATAATAAGAGAGGTAGGAATAGTTGCAGATAATGAAAGGGCTGTTTCCTCTCTTTTTTGTAGAAGATATTGATAGATAGCTGCTTTTACGTCCTGATCTCTGCTTAGCTGTAATAAGCCTCTTTCAACAACCGGCACGTTTCTGATCTTTGATTCAAACTGATTTGATTTATCTATAAGGTTATTCCTTTCCAGTGTTAGTCCAGCCTGGACATTTTTCAAGGTCTCCTGAAGGTATCCTCTAAGCCCGGCTAGTTGCTCATTGATATTGACTATCAATGGGTTATCCGGATTATTATTGCGTGCAAGTCGCTGCCTTTCAATTTGAAGATCATTGTATTTATTGATCAGATTATTTAAGGTCAGATCTTTTATACCAAGAGTACTTGGTACTATCTCGTATTCGCTATCGTTTTTACCAAGGTACTGAACTAAAGATTTGATCAGATCTAACTGTACTCCTGATGAAGACAGATTCAAATCATAATCACCGGAAGTTCTTAAATTAAGCTCCGAATCAGCACTCATATTAGTTACGCGGTTAACTTGCTTATAATTTTCAACTCCTCGTTCTAAAACTGAAAGGTCGCTGTTAAGATCTATCAATCGCTGGTCAATGAAGCGGATCGTATTTTTAGCAACCATGTTTTTGGTGTTTACATTCTCTTCATTGTAAGTATCTATCAGCTTATTTAGAATATCCACTCCACGCTGAGGAACAGCATCAAGAAGGCTTAAGGAAACAGTATTTGCATCTTTAACGATAGGCACTATTGTAAGAGCAGATAAGCTGTAATGCTCCGCCATCGAATAGAGGTCCTTAAATCCAATTTTAATGGAAGGGTATGCAGATGAAAAGGAAGGGCCCTTCACAACCCTTATTTTATATCCTGGTCTTGTAATAAGCTGATCAAAACTGTATAAAACATTCTTTCCATTTGTCTGAAGGGCAAATACATCCTCATTTATTATCGAAAGATTTATTTCCTGGGAATAAGCCTGATCATTTAAATATTCAACAATCACCCGAACCGGTAATTCTTCACCATATAGTTCTTTATTATTCAATACTCCGGGAATTGCATAATTTGTTTCTAATGAAAGTTCTTTCAAGGTTTTAAAGATCAAATCTCTTGATCGTAAAACTTCCATTTCATTATCAACGGTACGTGCTCCCCGAAACATATCAAGATCACTAAATGCGGTACCTTTTAAAAGGCCGTCTCCTTTAAAATCATTTTGGATCAATAATGTACTGGTAACTTTATAAAGACGGGTAGCATTTGTTAAATATAGATTTGCAAGAGCCATTGATATTAATATAGCTATTACAAAAACATACCAGTATTTGACAACTTTCGACAAAATATCATTTAGATCTCCAGCTGCAGAAGAAAGCTGTTTTTGTGAGTTTAAGGCCATGACTTATGTTTTTTAGGTTAATTATTATTTTGATAGAAAGGCAGTAGATAATACAGCTACAGCCGAAATTGTGGCCACTACCAGTGGCATCAGGCGGTTATTAGGACTATATTCAATAGATTTCGATTTATCAGGTTCAACGTAGATCACGTCATTCTGCTTCAGGTAGAAGTAGGGCGAATTAAGGATATCTCTGTTATTGATGTTCATACGAACTATGGATCGCTTACCATCCATTTCTCTTATCACAAGAATGTTTTCACGTTTTCCATATGCGGTTAAATCACCTGCCATGCCAAGGGCTTCCAGAAGATTTATTTGTTCATTTGGAATATTGAACGTTGCCGGGTTGTTCACTTCTCCAATAACCGTAATTCTGAAGTTGAGAAACTGCATATTAACAATTGGATTTTTTACATAATGATTTAGCTTGCTCACCAGGTTGTGCTGTGCTTGCTCGATGGTCAAGCCCTTTAAATTAACCTTACCAACAACAGGGAAATTGATATTACCCTCTTTGTCTACACGGTAGCCTTCTTTCTCAAAATAACCATTCTTGTTGATGTTATTTGAGTTAACAGAAAACATCAGGTTAGATTCCGTACTAAGCGTATTAATAGTAATACTTAATAGATCATTCGACTGGATCTTCGGCTCAGTATCAGCCGTAATTACCTGACTGTCAGTAGTCTTACTGACCATATCGCTGAAATAAACCAGATTTCGGCGAGGAGCACATGATGAACTTAATATAATTAAGAACAAGGCACAAAAAACATTAATTAGTCTCATAATATTTACTTTTAATTAAAATGAATTAAACAATCATTTATTATTTACAATTTAAAATTAGAGACTTCTCATTATAAAAAAACAAGGTTTACAGTGATTGTAAAGCGAATCGTGAAGATTTCACAGGAATTTATACAAGACTGTAAAATTCATTTCACACTATATTTACAATTGTTTTACTCAGGGACATACAGATAATGCTGGTAAAAAAAATATTGCGGAAGATTAATGGGCATTTATGATCATTTTTTACATTTTCTACCCAGAAACTTTTAGAATTTTCAAAGCTCATGTTTGAAAATAAAAAGAATTAAATTGATCATTTTGTTCCCTGGCACCTTTATAAATTACTGAAATCACACAATAGGGTCAGATTATTGAAAACCAGAGCTGAATAGTAAAACATTATTGATACAATAACAGCAGCTGTATATTATTGCGTACCTTGTATTACTTATTTAATGGCATCATAGCAAAACTTCATTCTGTAATTTAACAGCTTGAATTCCCTTCACCCCAATTTGCTCCATTTGTAAAGCAATAATTTTTTTGCAACTAACCTAATTGACAATCAGATTCTTACTGTCTTTTTGTTTCTGTATGTGACACTGTAAACTCTTTATGGTTACTCGCTTCCGATTTTAATTATTTTAATTTACAGGTACCTGATTAAGAATGAAGAGCTCAAAAGAAGTAATAGGAACAATGATAAAATCCCGAAGAAAAGAAAGGGATTTTACACAAAAGCAATTGGCTGATTTACTTGAAGTAGACAGACAGTACGTCTGGCGTCTTGAAAACGGCAAAGTTAATTTCACGATGGATTATCTGGATAAAGTGATCTTTAAACTTAATTGTGATCAAAAAGATTTTATAGTTATTCCGATCGAAATATAAATGTACTTGTCAATGAAACTCTAAAACGTCTTTCAACACATACTTTACATTATTTCTTTACAAAAATGGCAAAGATTAAGATCACGATTCTCCAACACCCACTGATAATTAATCTATATTTTAACTTATATACTTTCTATACACCAGTTTATAGACCACTAAAAAATCTTCTTCATTTTTTGAAAAAGCAACAGACTTTGTATTCTTGTCCAGAATTAAATTTTAACATCAGAACCGTTATTAAACAGGCTTTCAGTTAGTATTGGATGCATTAGAAATAAAGTATCAATAAGGCAAAAAAAGAAAATAAACAAGAAGGATTGATCTGTAAGATAGAGATTTCCAAAGGTATAATGTTTAAGAAAAGTCTTACAAATACGGGAAACCGTATATGTAGTATTGGGGGCAATATTAAATTTGGAATCAGCATTGCGGAATTTTCATTTATCACTCTTTCAGTTAAAATCAGATAATAACAGGATATAAACCCGGAGAATAAACTAGTGTTTCTACTAAAAATATCATTTTAAACTCCAATTAAGGTTGCAGCCAAAATGAAAAGAGAAAATAGAGAAATTACAATTGAAGGTAATCAACCAAAGGTTATACTGGAAAACATTTGGAATAATGTTGAAACAATCGTGTTCATCACCAATAAGGAATGCGTAATTCAAATGTTTAACCCCTATGCAGAAAAGAATCTGGGTTATTCTCCGGATGAAGTGATTGGACAAATGATAGCAGATGATTTTTTTGACAAGGAAGAATTACTGCGAAAGGCAGAAAGTCAGATTCAAGACTTCGATTCCAAATACAAACGAGAACATTGTTTGTATGCATTAATAACAGAATTTGGAGATGGACATGAAATGGAACTTAATATGGTTCGAAAAGATGGATCAAAATTTTCAGTTTTATTGAATATCTTCAAAACAGCTAAAGACAATGACTCTTTTGAAATAACTGCCTATGTTTTTGTAGCAAAAGAAATTTCGGAACTTAAAAAAATAGAAGAGCATTTAGTTAAATTACTTGAAAAGGAAAAAAAGCTAAATGAACTCCGAACACAATATCTCAATTTAGCATCCCATGAATTCCGGACACCCCTGAGTGTAATCCTTTCTTCTGCTTTTATTATTTCGAAATTTGAAAAATCTGAAGATCAGGCCAATAGAGAAGAACAGGTAAGGCATATTGTTTCAGCAGTTAATTTATTAAGAGATATCATTAACGACTTTTTATCTTTAAGTAAAATAGAAGAAGGCAAATTAAGGCTTCATAAAACAAACTTTAACTCAAAAGCTCATATTAAGGAAACTATTGACGAATTGAGCGGACTACTAAAAAAAGGACAATCCATCATGTACAGACATGTGGGTGAAACAAATTTATTTGTAGATGCTGGCATTTTCAAACATCTGCTAATCAATCTCTTATCCAATTCCATAAAATTCTCACCTGAAGACACAAAAATTTCCGTCTACAGTAAAAATATTGATCATAAATTTGTGCTTAGAATAAAAGACCACGGTTGCGGAATTTCTAAAGAAGATCAAAAACAATTATTCAGTCCGTTTTTCAGAGGATCAAATGCCAGGCAAATACAGGGAACCGGCCTTGGATTGCATATCGTTCGATACTATTTAGATAAAATGAATGGTACGATCAGGGTTAAAAGCAAGGTTGATCTTGGAACTACCGTTCAAATTGAATTTAGCGATGCAATTGAAAATATAATTGAGCAAACAGCCTGATTGACCCATAAATTCCCTGATTTCTAATAAACCTGAACTTCAAATAGTGCTGCAGGTAAATTTGAAGATGGATGCTCCAGATATAAAGTTATCGCACTTGTTTTAAGTTTAATATCAAAATTCACTTCATTAATTGTCTGATAATTGCCCGTTCTCTCATAAATAAGCATTCCTTTTGCATCCATTATTTTATAATTATTCACTGTATGTGGTACTACCCGTTCCGGGTGTACCCTCAAGGTTGATTCTAAAGGATGATCAAAGTCTGAGTCAAAAAATAGAACAATACGACTGATCTCAATTGGCTCTTTCCAGCTTAATGTTACTGATGGACTTTTATCATTTATATCGGCTACCCATGCATTTGTTCGGTTTGTTGGGCGGCAAATACCACTGTTCAGATTTGAAACCTTGAAGGGTTCAAGTGCCGGGCTAATCTTCAATGCCATATTCTGATGAGCGGGGCGGCGCGAAGGGAGCCAGAACTCAAACGAATCTATTCCTATTCCATCCGGAGGCAATTGAACACCACTGGTTGCAACGGCTTTATTATATCTGTTCATCAGCATCATGGTGCCGGTGAGGAACATTTTACTTGTTTTGAACGATACAAGTTCATTTTTAAGGATGCAGAAAAAAACATACTGATCATTTTCAATCAGTGTATTGAATTCAATTTCGACTCCATTTATTCCCTTTTCAATGCTTAATTCAATACTTTCAAGTATTACCTCTGGTGAATAATTGATAGGCTTCCGGCTTGTTCTGAGTTGAAAAGTAAGATTTGTATCAGCATCTGCATCCAGCTCAATACCAATCTTTATTTTACCCCCCTTACTAAGTGGCAATAACTGAGCGGTTGAATAATCAAGTTTATGCCAATCGCCATTTGATTTTAATTCAGCAAGCTTATACTCACTGCTGGCTGTTAGGATTGCATTATTAGATAAATTAGTAATTACAGGCTCTACTCCAGGAATAAAATGGCCCTCTTGCAAGAGCCCCTGCTGTAACTCCTTCACTTTTGAAGAATTTGCCAATTCAGCAGGACTAATATTGTTTTTAAGGCAATATTGAGTGGCAAGTCCCAGAACCTGTGCAGTATAAGCAACCGTTGCCATTACTCTTGATGATCCAAAAGCAACATGACTTGCACTGATTATCCGACCGGCCAGCCAGAGATTTTTAATATTTTTACTGTACAGACAACGTAATGGGATCTGGTATACTCCTTTAGAATGCCATTGATTACATCCGGGCCTTTCGCTGAAAACTCCATCAGCAGGATGCAGATCCAATGACCAACCTCCATAAGAAACAGCATCTGCATGATCACGCTGCTCTACAACATCCTTCTGGGAAAGTATATAGTCTCCTTCAAATCTCCTGCTTTCGCGTTTACCCGGAATATGCCCTACCCACTCTAAAGTTAAATTTTCAGCCTCAGGGTATTTTCCTGAATTCTTTACATGATCCCAAATACCATAAATTATTTTCCATAACTCCCATTTTATTTCTTCAGTTTGATGTACCGTATCCAGCCTCCCCCCGTACTCCAGCCACCATAATTTACAACCATGATCACTGAGCTCGTAGGAGCGGTATTTTACTATCGAACTCACATCTTTAAGTGCATAGGAGGGTGCCGTGAACGTGATCAGCCTTCCCATATCCTTTGTGAAGAAATAGATGGAATGACCGAGAAGCTCGCCATATTCCTTATCAGGTGCAAAACCTTCATCAAACTCATCCTTCGCCTCCGCTCCCATTCTGAAGGCAGCTCCGGACTGAAAAGCAACGATCCCATCACCTGAAGCATCACAAAAATAAGGGGCTGATAAAATATATCTGGTTGAATTCTGGCTGCAGAAGGCAATAACTTCTTGTATTGTATCAGGTGATGATTTGACAACTTCATATACCGCAGAATTTAACAGAAGCGTGATATTGCTTTCGTTTTTAACCATTTCAAGCAAAATCGTATCGAGTATTATTGCATTTCCATCCGGATTGCGATACATGTTTTCAACCAAAATTTCATTCAATACTCCACCCTCCCTTGACCAGCGGTTATTATTACCCATGCTGGAGGTTGCTCCAAGAATCCATAACCTCACTTCACTGGATGCATTTCCACCAAGAACGGGCCTGTCTTGCACCAAAATAACTTTCAGACCTTCTCTGGCTGCTGCAATGGCGCCACAGGTTCCGGCAATTCCTCCCCCAACAAAAACAAGATCAGCATGTAAGGCCAGTTCTTTTACTGAACGTCCGGCAGAAGAAAACTCACTCTTAACCATATCTATAATATTTTAATTACAACGATAACTTAAATTAATCAGCTGAATGAACAAGGATCTTTTGTGATGCTCTCCATGGAATTATTGATAAAACAAGAATAATAAAGGCAATTGAACTTAGCAAGCCAATATTTTGACCGGTTACAAGTCCTAAGACCATCAATAGAAAGGCGGTAAATGCAAGTGCAAAAGCAGTAATTTTCAAACCGAACTTATTTTGCTTTAAAGATTCACTGACTTCTTCTGCACTCAAATTTGCCTTTTGGGCTATCCTGTTATTTTTAAGTACCTGAAAATCAATATACTGCGGACTGATATAAGCTTTATAATATCCACGGAGCTCATTGGCAATTAATAATATCAAAGGAATACCGACTCCTACCAGCATTTCTTCAGCACGACTAAGCTTAAATTCAATCATGAAAGGAAGAACGATCTTAAACAGCAAATTAATACCCAGACTTACATAAGTAATAATAAGCGTATCTCTTCCATTCAGTCTTTTAGAAAACAAGGCCCAAATTGGAGGAGCAAGTATCGGTCCGCCTGTAATTGCACCTACACTGATAGTAACATTCACCAGGCCACCAATAAATGGTACAAGCAAAGCTATGAGGATCATCCCAATACCGATCAACCATGATGATAACCTGGCGATCTTCATTAATTTGCGGTCGCTGGCTTCAGGGTTTATCCTGCCCTTGTAGATATCATTTGTAAAAACTGCCGAAACCACGTTCAAGGTCGTATTTGCTGATGCAGAAGTAGAAAAATACATCCCGGTAAGCATCAGACCTAATAAACCCGGAGGAAGTACCAGCTGGCAAATCATCAAATATGCATTTTCAGTATCCAGACCAGTTAAAGATGGGTTAATTGTTTTGTAGATCATTGGGGGCAACATCCACAATACCGGACTTATCAGATACAGGGCAGCAAAAAGGTATGCGACCTTCTTTGCCGATTTATTATCCTTAACACTTGTGTAACGTTGAACAAAGGTCCAGTTTCCACCGATATAAAAAATATGGTAAAGAGTAAATGCAATGATAAAGCCCAGGGTAAACTCTCCGTTGAGCAGGTCAAAAAAGCTTTCCTGTGCATTTGCCTGAAATTGAGCAGCTCCCCCTGCGGCATCAAAAGCCAGTGGCAGAATAATAAGAACTGCAGCAGTTAGTATAACAAACTGCAAAATATCGGTTACCATCACCGCCCATAAACCACCAACTGCTGTGTAGGTTATCATAAATATCCCTAAAACAATAGTTGAAGGCACAAGAGGATACCCCAAAGATCCGCTAACCAATTTAGCGACCGGATACAGAACTGTTCCTTTTATAAATAAGGAAACTAGCATAAATATGTAGATATAGGTCTTCTGTACGCGAAGGCCCAATCGTTCCTTAATAAATTCAGCAGCAGTTAAATTTCCGGTTGATTTCCAAAGCGGAGCCAGGTACATTCCGCTTATGATGGCTCCAATACACATGGTCCATTGAATTGTGATGGCCACCCAACCATATTTATAAGCTATTGAACCCCACGCTACAAAAGTGCCCGCTGAAAAAAAGCTCATGAAGAGAGACAAACCTCCGATAAACCATGGGACGGACTCTCCTCCTGCAAAAAAGGATTTTAAGTTTATTCCAGTTCTTGAAAAAACAAGTCCTATGCATAATACAAATGCAGAAAAAACAAAGATCACTATGGTATCAATATTAGGGCTCATATTGTAGGTATTAAATCAGGGATACCGGAAATATCAATTTATTCAAATATGATTCTAATGTAATTCATTTCTTTAATTTTTACTATCCATAGAAGTCTTTCAATAATTTATCACCTTTAGGTACACTTTAGCAGAAATCATTAAAACTTGCAGCAATACGTCGTATGAGGGTTTCTGTAAAAAATTATGGTTAGTTTTAGTTCAAATATATAGATCATGATCAGAACCACTTTAATTAAGTCCTTTTTTACAATTACCCTTCTTTTTTGTCTTTCTCTGCCGGGTTTAGCACAAAATGAAAAAGCAGAAGCCGATATACAGGAAATTATGAAAAGACTCGACGTAGTCGGACTTTCAGTAGCGGTAGTAAAGAAGGGGAATATTATTTATACCCATTCTTTTGGTACAAAAGATAACACGACCAATGCTCCTTTGACTAATGAAAATATATTTCGAATTGCATCTATTTCAAAATCATTCTCGGCAACATCAATTATGCAGCTGATTGAGGCTGGTAAATTATCTATTGATGATGATATCAGCGACCTGGTAGGCTTCAAAGTTAGAAATCCCCGGTTTCCTGAAAAAGTGATCACTTTAAAAATGTTGCTATCCCATACATCCAGCATCAATGATAGCCAGGGATATTTCACTCTTGACGCAATAAATCCGGCAAAAAATCCGGATTGGAAGAAATGCTTCAGCGATTATGCACCCGGAACTGATTACCGCTACTGTAACCTGAACTATAATATGATCGGAACAGTTATTGAAAAATATTCAGGAGAGCGGTTCGATAATTATGTAAAAAATCACATCTTAAATCCTCTGGGTTTATATGGGGGATACAATGTTGATTCATTGGATGCAAACCGTTTCGCCACTTTGCATGAATATAATTCAACAACAAAGAAATTAAGTCCCTCACCTTTAGCCTACGCTCCAAGAAGAGAGGAAATAAAAAACTATGTCATGGGATACAGCACCCCGATATTTTCTCCTACAGGTGGTATGAAGATCTCTGCAACAGACCTTGCAAAATACATGAGCATGCACATGAATTTTGGCAAATACAAAGGGAAAAGGATCATGTCAAAGAAAAGTGCCCGTTTAATGCAAACTAAGATATCAGAAGAAGAGGGCTATGGTATGGCTATTGCAAACCGCGAAGATCTTATACCGGGAAAAATGATGACCGGACATACCGGCTCGGCATACGGCCTTTATAGCGCTATGTTTTTCAATCCCAAAGAAAAGTTTGGAATCGTGGTGATCACAAATGGATGTAATCCAACTTATACCAAAGGAATCAATGATGTTCTAAGGGCTGGAATCAATAGTTTGTATGATAATTTTATTAAATAAGCGGGAATCCAAATTGATAAATTATCTGGGTTTGAAATCCTTATAATTCAAACTCAGGGATATCGCTTATTGAAAAATAAAGAGGAATTTTAATGATAATAAATGGTGTATCAGATTCACATTTCCAATATGCTCTGCCTGCATATTTTATATTTTGAAAAACAATAGTAGAATAAATGAAAACTTTCTTTCAAACGATCCCGAAGCAGCGTATCAATAAATTTCATGTTGCAGCAGCTTTGTCCATAATCTTCTCCGTTTATGGTTTTAAGTTATATCAGACCAATCAACTACCGAAAGGTGATAAAGACAATGCCGGTCTTTTTTTACCTGATGGATTTGAAGCACTTGCAGTAGTTGACAGTTTAAAAGGTTCAGCAAGGCATCTTGCCGTTAACAGCAATGGAGATATTTATGTTAAAACCAGATTCCATAACCGTAGTGATGGGTATGGAAATGTTGCCTTAAGAGATATAGATAAGGATGGAAAAGCAGATATCATTAGCCCATTTGCAAAATATGAAAGCGGTCCCTTTGGAACTGCAATGAAGATCCACAATGGATATCTCTATTTCAGCTCTAACCTGATGGTTTTCAGACAAAAACTCATTCCTGGTCAATTAATACCTGATAGTAAGATAGATACCCTGGTAATCGATTATCCTCCAGCTCATATTCATCAGGGAAAATCAATTGCATTTGACGGTAAAGGGTACATGTATGTTGGTTGGGGTGCCGGATCTGATATATGTTCAGATGGTAAGCCAGGTTCTTTGGGTGAAGGGAAGCCTGATGCAGAAATTCCCGGTGAAGGTTGTCCGCATTTGATCGACCATGGTGGAATATGGAAGTTTAGTGAAAATAAACTCAATCAGACACAATCACAAGGAAAAAGATATGCTACCGGAATGAGAAGTATCATTGGAATGGATTGGGATAGATCAACTAATTCCCTTTACGCTGTTATTCATGGAAGAGATTATCTGCATATGCTATGGCCCGGATTATTTTCCCCCTGGGAAAGCGCAGTTCTGCCTGCTGATGAATTACTGAAAATAGATCAGGGTATCGATGGCGGATGGCCATACTACTATTATGACCAGATTCAGGGGAAAAAATTATTAAACCCTGAATATGGCGGTGATAAGATCAAACAAGGGAACGGAGCTAAACTCGCACAACCGATTGTTGGTTTTCCAGGCCACTTTGCACCAAACGATATTTTATTCTACAAAGGAAATCAGCTACCTGAACGATATAAAAAAGGCGCTTTTGTGGTATTGCATGGTTCTACTATACGTCAGCCATATCCACAGGGTGGTTATTTTGTCGCGTTTGTTCCTATGCTAAATGGAAAAGCTACCGGTCCCTGGGAAGTGTTTGCAGATGGTTTTATTCAGTCTGATCCAGTTTTGACAGCCAATACTGCAGGCTACCGCCCAATGGGTATAACCGAAGGTCCTGACGGTTCTTTATACATCAGCGAAACAGAAAAAGGAAAGATCTGGCGGGTGATGTTCAAGGGAGATAAGGCCAAATTTGGCACAGCTCAACTCGCTAAAATGGCGATCAGGAAAAAGACCGCAAGTAATATTAAAGATCCTGACCCCATTAAAGATGATCTTGAAAGAGGAAAGCCCCTTATTGCATCTGCAGTTTATACAACCTATTGCGGCACCTGTCATCAGCGTGATGGCAAAGGAGATGGAGCGCGTTTCCCTCCATTGGAAGGTTCAGAGTGGGTTAACGGAGATAAAACCA
This sequence comes from Daejeonella rubra, assembly GCF_900103545.1. GTDB lineage: Bacteria > Bacteroidota > Bacteroidia > Sphingobacteriales > Sphingobacteriaceae > Daejeonella > Daejeonella rubra. The sequence continues at coordinate 157,626 of NZ_FNHH01000006.1, read as the reverse complement.
GGTTGATTAAAGTGGTGCTTAATGGTTTATCCGGTCCTATTACGGTTAAAGGTCAGTCTTATAGTGAAAATATGCCGGCTCATGGTAGTTTTCTGAACGATGAACAGATAGCAGAGGTATTAACCTATATTCGGAAAAGCTGGGGGAATAATTCTGATCAAATAAATAAAGACGATGTTAGCAGAGTCAGAAAATCTGAAAAAAAGTAAAACAATTTCAGGATCAGAAGATCTTATAAAAAGATTACAATGTACTTTTATTACTATTGATTATCAGCCGTTTCCTCATTGTAAAAAATGGGATACGATACCTGAATTCATGTTGTTTTTAATAGACTTGTATTGAGGATAATCAGATTAAAACTTAAAATAGATAAATTTTATAAAATGAAAACCATTTTTAAACTCTTCAGTAAAAAAGGAATACCCAAGGTATACTTTGCTGTATTAATAGCGCTAGTTTTTGCTGTTTATGGCTTCACTCTATATCAAACGCCCAAATTGCCTCCGGGCGATAAAAACAATGCCGGACTTTATCTGCCCGATGGCTTTGAGGCGCTTGCAGTTGTGGATAGTCTGAAGGGATTTGCAAGACACCTTGCAGTGAACAGCAATGGTGATATATATGTAAAAACCAGGCTACATGCGCGAACAGAAGGATATGGCAATGTTGCATTGCGTGATACCGACGGCGATGGCAAGGCAGATATTATTACACATTTTAATAAATATGAAAGCGGTCAGTATGGAACTGCCATGAAAATTCATAATGGATATCTTTATTACAGTTCCAATTTGATCGTATACCGACAAAAATTAAAACCTGGACAGTTAGTTCCTGATAGTAAGATAGATACCATTGTTATTGATAACCCTCCGGGCCATGCACATCAAACAAAACCGCTGGCATTTGATGGTAAAGGATACATGTATGTTGGATGGGGTGCTGGTTCAGATGTTTGCACGAACGGCCGTCCTGGTTCGATGGGTGCCGGAAAGCCGGATGCACAAATTCCCGGAGAAGAATGTCCGCAGCTGATCGACCATGGTGGAATCTGGAAATTTGATGAGAATAAACTCAATCAAAAACAGGAACAAGGCCTCCGGTATGCTACAGGTATGAGAAGTATCGTAGGGATGGATTGGGATAAAGCAAGTAATTCATTATATGCGGTAGTTCATGGAAGAGATAATTTTCGCATGCTCTGGCCCGGAATGTATTCTCCATGGGAAAGTGCGGTCTTACCGTCGGAAGAACTATTTAAGGTTCATAAAGGTATCGATGGCGGATGGCCATACTACTATTATGACCATATGAAAGGTAAGAAATTATTGAATCCTGAATACGGAGGTGATAAGATCAAAGAAGGAAATGGAGCTAAACTTACCAAACCTGTTATGGGTTTCCCGGGTCACTTTGCACCAAACGATATTTTATTCTATAAAGGCAATCAGCTTCCAGCGCGGTATAAAAAAGGTGCATTCGTTGTTTTACATGGTTCAACTATACGCCAGCCTTACCCACAGGGTGGTTATTTTGTCGCATTCGTGCCAATGGAAAATGGGAAAGCGATCGGTCAATGGGAAGTTTTTGCAGATGGATTTATACAAACAGATCCTGTTTTGACAGCCAATACTGCAGGCTACCGCCCAATGGGTATTACTGAAGGGCCGGATGGTTCTTTATACATCAGTGAAACAGAAAAAGGAAAGATCTGGCGTGTGATGTTCAAAGGAAATAAAACCACTTTTGGAACAGCACAATTAGCCAAAATGGCAATAAGAAAAAAGACTGCCAGCAATATCAAAGACCCTGATCCTATAAAAGATGATCTGGACAGAGGAAAGCCTGTTGTTGCATCAGCCGTTTATACCATGTATTGTGGTGCCTGCCACCAGCGTGATGGCAAAGGCGACGGTGGTCGTTTCCCTCCTCTTGAACAATCTGAATGGGTAAATGGAGATAAGACCAGACTGATCAATGTTATTCTGAATGGTTTATCCGGACCAATTACTGTTAAAGGCTTACCTTATAGTGAGTCAATGCCTGCTCATGGCAGTTTCCTGAATGATGACCAGGTGGCTGAAGTATTAACTTATATCCGTAAAAGCTGGGGAAATAATTCTGATGCCATAAGTAAAGATGAGGTTGCTGCAGTAAGAAAAGTCGGTACAAAAAAATAATAAGGTTAAAATAAATGAAAGCTGATGTATGGATTAATGCATCAGCTTTCATTTTGAATATTAAATCGTTATTGAATTCCGCAGGTAATTCTCCTTTCAATTCTCTATTACATTTTAGCTGGCATTTCTAATGGCAATAGCCTCCACTGGAAGGAATATAAACCATCTCTGAATATAAATTTAAAGCTGATCCTGCTTTGAACCGAAATTCCATCAACCAGAGTAGGATCAAGAATTGGAAGGGTATATAATGCCCTGATAAGGGTTGTGGATGCCTTATCATCGAAGGTATCCTGATATTTAAGATTAAAAATACGTCCCCCTTCATCTATCGAACCTATTAAGGTAAATTCTTTTGTGAAATATTTCTTGAGATCCAGCTTTGCAAACACGGGAGCTATAACTCGTTTTATTTCCTCATTAAACGCATCTGTCCCATTTCGATAGGAAGCGTAAACGATCTTCTTTCTCATCATTGATGGATCACAAGCTTTCTTTGAAACTTCCATCAATCCGGCATTATTAATTGGCAAGAGGTTATTCCCTGCAAGCAAAATGCGTGATTTATCTGTGTAATTTCCCATCGGCCCACCCCCTTTTACAAAATTGCCTGCTTTAAACGTTTCTGAACTAACTACCGTTCCTGTTCTATCACCTGTTTCTTTTAGCTTCCAGGTTCCATCAGGCTTACTGTTTATTAATTTACCCTCCCAATAATAACCACCAATATCTGACCTGTAGAAACCTGTACCATTTGTAAGGGTTTGCTTTCCGGTTTCATCCCATGCATTCAGCACAATGGTTTCTGAAATCTTATTAAATTCAAGCTTTTTCTTATTGCCCGCATAATAAATAGTCCAGTCCCCCACCATCTCACCCTTATCATATTTCCCAATAGCAAGTGAATCGCCGTTTAGGTAAAACAATTTCATATCACCATCCAGCAATCCGTCTTGTGTATAATTTCCTTCAGCAAGCACAATCTGAGGATCAAGTTTATTCAGATCTCTGAAAGGGCCAAAAAACTTTCGATCTTTAAATCTGAAGTGCCCATAACGAATAATACTACTGCAGGTATCTTCAATCAGGAAATAATTTTCATCCAAATGCAAATTGATACTATCCTTCGCAAAAGTATTAAACCTGATGGACCGCCGGTTTTGGCCAAATGAAGTGATAAAAGTGATCGTCAGAAACAAAAAGAAAATATATTTCATTTTTATTAATTTTTTTAATCAATACAATAATAATCGGTTTTAACCAAATTGAAACAATATTTAATTAATTCAAATATCAAATCATCCTATTTTCCAGGCCAATATCCTGCTTGTTTTCTGTCCCTGCTGCATGCTGATCGTCCTGACATCTGATGCTTTCACCTTTTCCAGCGCCCGGTAACAAGATGGCAAAGTTTCTTTTTTAGAGATCAGAGAAGTAAACCATCCAACAGATTGAGCAAAATTCTCGCTTTCTGTGATCATATGCTGGAGAAATCTCTCTTCTCCGCCTTCACACCAGAGTTCAGCATTTTTACCTCCGAAATTTAAATTATTACCGGAATCAAGAGTCTTTCCAAGATTTTTCCATTTCCGCTCTGAACCCTCTGACGCTTCTTTCATAGATGAATGAAAAGGCGGATTACAGATCGACAGGTTAAACTTTTCTCCTGGATTGATCAGATCTGTAAATATCTTTGAATCAGACCTTTGCTTTCTGATCGTAATAAACTTTGATAGTCCGTTAGCATCTACAATATTTTTAGCAGAACGTATGGCCAGATGATCAATCTCAGATCCCACAAAGCTCCATCCATATTCACTATGGCCGATCAGGGGATAAACACAATTGGCACCAACACCGATATCAAGTACCTTAACATTTTTGCCCGTCGGTATAAAGCCATTACTTTCAGCCAGAAGATCTGCAACATAATGAATGTAGTCTGCTCTTCCGGGTATAGGCGGACATAAAAATCCTTCAGGAATATCCCATAAACTTATTCCATAAAAATGAATCAATAAGGCCCTGTTAAGTGTTTTAACAGCGTGCAGATCCGTAAAATCCACAGATTGATCCTGAAACTGATTGAGATTTACGTAATTGGCCAGCTCCGGACAAGATCTTATCAGCTCAGGGAAATTATAGCGTCCCCTGTGTTTGTTGCGAGGATGAAGTTCATCTTTTTCATCAGGGATAGATTTTAGTTTAGAAGGCATCCTACTAAATTATCTAAAATAACCCGGATAATATATAATGCTTCCAATAGTTCTGAATCAGGCTTTGTTTAAGATCAGCAGAGAACTAATTATTCAGGGATACCACCGAAGTTTGAAGCGAATATTTTGCCGGAAAATGATATTTATTCTAAACCATTTGATTAATATCAAAGCAGTCTATGATAACCCTCATTGATTAATTTTCAAAGTTCAGCGTCCTTTGAACTGTATAATCTGAACCATTTTATAAACATTAAAATTAAAAATCATGAGAACTGACAATCAAATTCAAAAAGATGTGATGGAGGAGCTTAGCTGGGAGCCTTTTCTCAACGAGTCTGAAATTGGAGTAGCTGTAAAAAATGGAATTGTGACTTTATCCGGTATGGTTGATACTTTTTCTAAAAAATTAAGTGCTGAAAAAGCGGCAAAACGGGTAGCAGGAGTCAAAGCTGTTGCTGAAGATATCCAGGTCGGTCTATCACCAACATACCGCAAAACGGATACTGAAGTTGCTGAAGCAGTACTGAACGCACTAAAATGGAATACCACGATACCAGATGACAAAATAAAGATCAAAGTTGAGAATGGTAATGTAAAAATGGAAGGTGAGGTAGAATGGGAGTATCAGCGAATAAATGCCCGAAAAGCGATAGAAAATATTACAGGTGTTAGCTCAGTTATTAACCTGATCTCAGTAAAGCCAAAACTAAAAGCTATAGATATCCATCAAAAGATCAGCAGTGCTTTTCATAGAAATGCGACGATCGATGCAGACAGAATTCTGGTAGATGTAGAGGGCAATAAGGTTACCCTTCGCGGTAAAGTTCGCTCATTTGCTGAAAAGGATGATGCCGAAAGAGCTGCATGGTCTGCTCCGGGCATACTCAGTGTTGAAAGTAAGCTTTCTGTAGAGGTACCTGAAATGGCCTTCAATGAATAAAGGTGAATTTCATAAATGTTGAACTGTTTGAAGCTGTCTCAATTTTGAGGCAGCTTTTTTGTTAGTCGTTTTTGTATAAAACATCTGGTGTTGGTCATTATTGGAGAAATCTATAATCCTACTGCATAATAATACGTACCTGATATTCCCGGATAAAATCCTTCCAGCATTACCCCTCCCGTTTTACTCTGAATCTCACGGATAAAGTCATCAGATTGATTGACCGCATTATTATTAACCCTGGTAATTACAAAACCCTCCCTCATCCTTGTTTGACTGGCGATCTTTCCCCTGTTAATCCTGACTACTATTACACCTCCCCTAACTTTAAATTTTTCCTTTTCTGAAGGACCAAGGTTTTCAATTTCAATACCGAGCACATCTAAAATTTTATTTGCCGATACAGAGCTAATCTGTTCATCAACAGGCTTTAACACGACTTCCAGAATCATTTCCTTATCCGCACGGTTGAACTTCACCTTGACTTTTTCTCCGGGCCGGTGTCTGGCAATGATCTCACGTAACTGTGTTACGTTATCTACCTTATGCTCATCGATAGCAATAATAACATCTTTAACCCTGATTCCAGACAGCCGTGCCGCTCCATTTTGTTCAAGATCGTCAACCACAACTCCTGTAGTAAGATTTACGCCCATTGCTTTTGCCTTTTCACCATTCATATCACTGATGGAAATACCCAAATACCCATGCAGAACTTTTCCATATTTCAACAGGTCATCAATTGTTTTCTTGACCATTTCAATAGGAATAGCAAAAGAATAACCTGCATATGCCCCATTCGGAGAAGCAATCGCTGCATTTATTCCCACCAGTTTTCCACTGATATCAACCAGTGCTCCACCGCTATTTCCACGATTCACAGCAGCATCGGTTTGAATATATGACTCTACTGCCCATCTGTCTGTCAGAATATTGATATTTCTTGCTTTAGCACTCACAATCCCAGCTGTAACGGTAGATGCAAGATTGAAAGGATTCCCAACTGCCAGTACAATATCCCCTACTTCCAGTGAATCAGAATTTCCAAACTGAATAAAATTCAGATCTTTTTCCTCAATTTTAAGCAAAGCCAGATCTGTTGTTGGATCAGTTCCTATGATCTTTGCTGGATAGCTGCGCTGATCATAAAGTACTATTTCAATACTTTCAGAATCATTTACCACATGGTTATTGGTAACAATGTATCCATCATCACTGACAATTACACCAGATGCACTGCCCATTTGCTTTTGAGGGGTTTGTGAGTCTGGAGAAAGATAATTTCGCCAGAAATCATCGCCAAACAGATCTCTGAATATCTCTGGAATATCCATATCTGGCTGAACAGAAAATATAGCCTTAATATGAACAACGCCCGGAGTTGCCAAACTTGCGGCATACCGAAAATTTGAGCCAGATATTAACGGTCTAACAGCACCCGGGCCAGGTTTTTTTCCTGCACTTTTTTGCTTTTCCTCAAAGGTTGAAATTCTATCATTCTGAGCCTCTGAAACCGGCTTTTTATCCTGCCCGGTACAGTTCTGAAAAAAAAGGCAAAAAATAAAAATTACAGGTAGAATATTTTTCATATTTTCAAGCTCCAATTCTTTTGAAATCAATTTGTTAAAGGAAAATTTTTGATGGTTCAAGAGGGTATAATTACCTCTTTTTTGTTCCGGTTATAAAAAGAATTAGTAGATGTTCTCCATGGAACTTAGAGAGTATCAAAAGCTTTATTTTTTCAAGCAAACAAAATAACATATAGCTCCTGTTTAAATCAATGAATTTAATCAAGGAAAGAGTTGATTCTGGTCATTCATCTTACCGATTATGCTTGCAAACTTTAGAAAATGAAGCAAAAACTAACTGAAGATTTCCCAAAGAGACAAATCCCTAAAAATCCTCCACCTCATAAACAGTTTTTCTGGGCTGTGGTTTATCTTTTCATACTTCTGATGCTATTTTTTCCCTACCTGCCTGGGTTTAAAAGCTCAGTAAAAGAAATTAGCTGGCAGCAATTTGAGAGTGAGATCCTAAACCAGAATGCGGTTGAAAAGATCAATATCATAAATAAGGAGGAGGCAGAAATTTTTATTAAAAAAAATCTGGCCAATGATCCTTATTTCAAGGATGTATTCGAACCAGGCATAAGGCGAAAATTGAATCCGGGACCGCATTATAGATTCAGTATAGGATCAATTGAAACCTTCGAACGCAGGCTGGATGAAGCCCAAAAAAACATACCAATAGCACAAAAAATTCCTGTTACCTATTCTAATACAAGCAATTGGGTGTGGAACATTATTGGATGGATCCTGCCACTGCTTTTAATTTTTTATTTGTGGCGGATCATGTTCAGGAAATATGCGGGAATGGGTTCAGCTTCCGGAGGAAACTCCGTTTTCAATTTTGGCAAATCAAATGCCGTGATGGTAGAAAAGGAAGAAAGCCGGGTTACCTTCGAAGATGTTGCAGGTTTGGAAGAAGCTGAAATGGAAGTAAAAGAAATTGTTGACTTTTTGAAAAATCCAAAATTATTCACCAGACTTGGCGCAAAAATTCCAAAAGGTATATTATTAGTAGGACCTCCGGGCACAGGAAAAACTCTTCTTGCAAAAGCTGTTGCTGGAGAAGCAAGGGTTCCATTTTTCATTATTTCAGGTTCTGAATTTGTTGAGATGTTTGTTGGAGTTGGTGCTGCAAGAGTTCGCGACCTGTTTAATAAGGCCAAAGAAAAAGTCCCGTGTATTATTTTTATTGACGAGCTGGATGCTATAGGCAGATCAAGAGGAAAGGGAGCCTATCTCAGTGGTGCAAATGATGAAAGAGAAAGTACTCTGAATCAATTACTTACTGAAATGGATGGATTCGGATCTAATAGCGGAGTTATTGTGCTGGCAGCAACCAACCGGGCTGATATGCTTGATCCTGCACTGCTCAGACCCGGAAGGTTTGACCGTCATATCTATCTGGAACTTCCAAATCTGCGGGAAAGAGAAGCTATATTCAAAGTACACCTTCGACCGCTTGTTTTAACTGGGTCTATTGATGTAAATTTTCTGGCATCACAAACTCCGGGCTTCTCGGGTGCAGATATTGCAAATATCTGTAATGAAGCAGCCCTGATTGCAGCAAGAAAAAAGGAGGATGGTGTTGGCAAAATAGATTTTCTGGATGCAATAGATCGAATAGTAGCCGGATTGGAAAAGAAGAGCAAGATCATATCTGCTGAAGAAAAGCGGATCATTGCATTTCATGAAGCAGGCCACGCTCTGGTAAGTTCATTACTAAAACATGTGGATCCGCTTGTAAAAGTCTCCATTATTCCGCGTGGCAAAACTTTAGGTGCTTCCTGGTATTTACCTGAAGAAAAACAGCTGAGAAACAAGACTGCATTTATCGAACATTTATGCAGCGGACTGGCTGGCAGAGCCGCAGAGGAAATTATGTTCGGAGATATATCAACCGGTGCATTGGATGATCTTGAAAAGGTGACCAAAGAGGCCTATACAATGGTGGTATATTACGGATTCAATAAAAAAATAGGCAATGTCAGCTTTTATGACTCAAGCGGTCAGAGGGATATGGGAATACAAAAACCATTCAGTGAAGAAACAGGCAGAATGATCGATGAAGAGGTCAGGATTCTGGTAGGCTCTTGCTATGAGCGCAGTAAAAAAATGTTGGAGACAAATAAGGAATCGCTGACCAAAATTGCAGACCTCCTGTTTAAAAAAGAGGTGATATATAAAGAGGATATCGACCTTATCCTCGGTAAAAAAACTGTTAAAAATGACCTTAACACATTGACAGCCTTAAAGGGAATAACTCAGGATAAAAAACCGAAAAGGAAAGCGACAATTTAACTATTACTTCATCCTTTTGTTCTATTGGCACAAATATTTCAAGAGTAAAAAAAGCCCAAAATAGCCCATTTAAGCAGTTTCATGACGAAACTCAAACCTCCTGTTGATCACTATCATAAGTGCCGGATTTGATTTAAAATAACTTTGTTTTTATAATTAATCAATAACAATTTTAAAAAAGGAGACACCATGAAAACTGACACATTGGCTAGGATGGCCGGAGGAATGCCTTATGTATTTGATGATCTGTTAAAGCCATGGAATGATTGGTTCGATGGTCGTGAATTATGGAACCGGGCAGCAAGTTTACCACCGGTAAACATTGTTGAGCAGGAAGATAAATTTCTGGTTTCCCTTGCAGCACCAGGTATGAAAAGGGATGATTTCAAAATTGATCTGAGCGGAAATATGCTTACTATCAGTAGCGAAACTGAAGAAACAAAAGAAGAAAAAGAAAAGACTTTTACTCGTCAGGAGTACAATTACACTGGTTTTAACCGTAGTTTTTCCTTGCCTGAAGGCATCAATACTGAAAAAATAGAAGCAAAGTACGAAGATGGAATCCTAAAGATCACACTCCCGCGTACTGAGGAATCTAAAATGAAATTAGGAAAGAATATTCCTATTCAATAATTAATTGGCCATGCGCTCCGATCTGAAACCGGAGCGCTGGTTCATATAATGCTTGGGTTACAATACTAACTTTCTCAATCCCCTCCCAATTTCCATTTTCAGAATTCAAATCTAACCTGCAGGAGATAGTTCAATTGAATATTCTGATAATTCAAGGGAAATGATGAATAAATACGGCCAATTTCCATAAAAATTGATCTAAATTCATTTTGAACAATTTAAGTGTGGAAAACATACCGCATTTCTCTCAAATTTGCATTCAGATTTGCGGTTTATATCATTCATGAATTGACAAAACAGGCACATGAGCGTGCAAAACTATTTTCCTCGACTTGCTGGTTTTTAATATTTTATTGAAAATACTGTGTTTTTTAGGTGTAACGATCAGCATATCCAGCTTATTTTTATCAGCAAAATTATTAATGCTTTCCTCAATCTTTTCTGATTTTACAAAATGATATTTTGGATTTAATACCCCCAGCTGATCATGCAGCCATCGTGTAGCACTTGCATTTTCAATTTCCGATGTTTTGCGGTCGCTTGTATGAACGTGTAATATATGAAGTTCAGCATTAAATTCCTTGACCAAATGCCTGATCTCCTCGACAGGAACTGTACCGGCAACATCCCTGAAATCACAGGCAAGTCCTATTTTGTGAAGCCTTCCAAATTTAACATCCGATGGAACAACGATCAGGGGCCATGATAAAGACCGGATAGCCTCAATGGTACTGCCACCAAAAAGAAAACGGTCTACCGCATTGGTGCTCTCTGCTCCCATTACGACTGCATATGTATCAATGGTTTCACAATAAGTCCTGATACCTGCAACCACATCACCTGTCAGCACCTTCGTTCTTATCATTATTTTTTTAGGACTATCGCTAAGAATCTTTGCCTTTAATTCCTTCAGCTGCTTTTCGGCATTAGATATAGTTTCTTCAAAATGAAATGCCGGCGGAGGTACATCACTATAGGCCATAGCTACAGGACAAACGTGGAAAAGGGATAAATTAATACCTAAGATGCCCGCCATTTTTGCGGCATAATTTACTGCATTCAGAGAAACTTCTGAAAAATCGGTGGGTGCTAGTATTGTTTTCATATTATGGGCTTAAACTGGTTTAATAATATTTTACAAGTGCTATTTGGTTGTAGTCCTTCAGCAGGTTTTTATCAACAAACTCCACATCTCCACCATTTTCCAAAACCTTTTCAATTACATCATCAACAAGGTCCATTGTATCTGGTCGCTTGGTATATGGCTTTTCTGCAAGTTCTATTGTGTTATTTTTCTCTGTAAATCTGGCGGCGACCATAAAATTCCGTTCAACCACCAGCAAACGTCCATGGAAATTATTAACAGCGTTCCAAACGTTCTTTATTCCAAAAACTAATTTCTTTTTATCGGCTGCCCTTTCAAGCTGTACCAAAGCAGCCTTTTGTTTTGCACGAAACCAGGAGGCTATATAAGGTTTCATTATTGCTTTCAACTGGGGAAGCGTGTGATCTTCATAGTTGCCGGTAATATATTTAAATACAGTATCTGAATGCTTTGTATGCTTTTTAAAATGCCCCAGCAACTTTTCAGTACCCATCACAAAAAGTGGAATCTGATGCTCTTTTAATACCTTATCCAATAAATTATCGGTATGCTGCAAAAATTTATCTCGGATGATTTGCCTTCGCTCAGACATATCTGAAAAATTTAAAATTTTTTCAGGCGCATCATTTACATAAACATAAACTGAACCCGGAGAGGCTAGTTTTTCAAAACTTTTAGAGTTTCCGAGATACAGGCGACTTTCCTTTCCACTTAATATGAGAAGCAGATATTTATGCAAATGCTTATTACTATAAACCAGATCACGAATTTCAAATGTACTGTCAACCATAATTCGTTCATCTGCCTTTATATCAAGGTAAATGACCTTTTCAAACACAGGCGATAAATATATTGCGACACTCTTCTTTTGGGACTTAAAATCAAGTTCAGCAATGATCCTGTCCAGTTTTTGTAGCATGGGCAATACAATCCCGGCAGGATAATTTTCATTTAGTTCATCTTTAATTTTGCCGGATGCTATCTTCAGTGAATATTCCAGCTCAGAAATCAGACTGTGCAGGGGCTCAAACGGCAAAATGATCGTTACTGAGGGACGATAAGGAGATGCATGCATTACCTCTATTAAATCATCTGATATAGCATTATTGAACTGGTTCATTTTAATTACTTTACTTGATAAATTTAAATTGAGAAGCATCGGACAACTATGATATTCGTCATAAGAGTGAATGATTAATTTCAGCGTATTGATCAATATTGATCATGCAATTTCTGCCTGGACTTTGCGTCCAAACTAAAAATGAAATACAGGGCGTCGGATCTCTTTTATAGAAATTCAATGGTGTGAAATGAAAATGGGCTGCGTCAATGTTTTAATTAATATTTCAGCGGTACTTTCGCTAAAGAACTGAGAAAGGGCATTTCTGCTATACGCACCCATTACAATGAACATATTCTCTCGCCTGAAAAGAAAACTCATCAGTTCACTTTCAGTATTTCCTTCAAGTGCAAGAAAATGCAGATCTGAATAATGATTTTTAAGCCATTCCTTAAGCTTTTCTTTATCCTTATAAGGCCAAATTCCATCCTTATTTACCTGAACCACAGTAACTCTTTTATCAAAATACTCAGGAAACAGATAGGTAAATTGTTTAATGGCGAACACAGAAGATAGCGAGCCGTTATAAGTAAAAATAAGCTCTTCAATTCCATCAAATGAAAGTGGCGAAATAATTACAGGACAATTTGCTTTTTTAAGAATATCCTTTACAATTTCAGATGGCGCGGTTGAAGGTACACTCCCAAGGGAGAGAGCTGCATCCACAACGATCATATCTGCAAAACGGCTTTCATTGATCAGATCATCTACAGAAACTTCATGATCTGAATATACATCATTGCAGACCTCATTACTGATACATCCTTCTTTGAAAAGGTGAATGTTATTCTTAATTGTTTCCTTTTTGGTGATATATAAGTCAGAATGATCCTCACTTCCTGAATGGGTTGCAAATGCGCCTTCCTTTTTAATTAAAATAAGTTTTTCATCCACCTCTGAGCCATTCAGAAATATCCCATACACTTTAGATTTTGATAGTCGCCCCAGATAACACGCAAATTCATAAGAGCCTTTATCAGGATTAAGTGCGTTTACCGCTAATAAGATCATTTTCATTGCTCAATTTTTGCTAAAAATAGGAATGAAAATATGTGAATACCATGATCATAATCAAGCCATCCCCTGATTCCTGTTAGTCTGAAATTGGCAGGTACTTATTAAGTTTAAGATTTTAATCGAGGTTGAAATTTTTCAAATATTCATCCGAAAAAATAATAAAGCACCTATTTTAATTCAATAAGTGCAAATAAAAACAACATAAATAAATAGATTTTCAGCACTTATCATTGATATATAATAATGACTTCATAACATCAAATCACATTGATCGATAAACAAAAATGATAGTTATTATGGATAGCTTAAAAATTAAAAACAAAGGTCAGGCAAGAATTTTCAAGAATGATCAGATGGAAAGTCTGACTAAAACAAAACCATGGATAATCTATTCTATCTATATTCCAGTTTGCTCCGCTATGATTTATTATGGTTCCAAACTACCCGAATTTTCTTTGGTTTTCATAGCCGTATTATTCCTTATTGCCATGATAAGCTGGACACTTTTTGAATATTTAGCTCATCGTTACCTTTTTCATCTTAATCCGGGCAGTCAATGGGGGAAAAGACTTGTTTACATCTTCCATGGCAATCATCATGAATTTCCACGGGATACCGAACGCCTTTTCATGCCACCGGTTCCGAGTATATTGATTGGCAGTATTGTCTTTGGCATCTTCGCCGGAATTTCTTACCTCTTAACCGGAACCATTAATTACAGCTTTATCTTTTTCCCCGGTTTCATCACAGGATATTTGATCTATGTTTCAATGCACTATGCTATTCATACATTTGCTCCACCCAAAATATTTAAAGGATTATGGAGAAATCACCACCTGCATCATTATCGTTATCATGATAAAGGATATGGAGTGAGTACTCCCTTTTGGGATATCATGTTTAATACTGTTCCGAAAAATGGTAAATTATAAATAATTGATTACCAATTAATTATCAAACTATCTTCCAGATCAGAAGCATCGTCAATATCATTTAGTTCTTCCAGCAAATCATATGTAATACCTAGTCTGATCAAATCAGCTATGGTTTGTTTTGCAACCTGATCTGTACTCCAGGCTTTATTGTAAAACAGATCCGGAATAAGACTAGTTAGTGCCAGTAAATAATATCCTCCATCAATTGCAGGTCCTAAAACCGCAGTATTCTGGTCAAGCATTAATATAGCCTCTTCCAGGATTTCAGTTTTAAGCTGAAGACAATCACTGCCGACTATCAATACCTTCTTGAAACCTGCATCAAAGGCCTCCTTCATTGAATTATACATCCGTTCACCAAGGTCATTGCCTTTTTGCATACGTTTTATATAGCCCGGACTATCCCAGATATCCTGATCATATACTTCATCAGCATAATAGACAAATTTGCTGCAATTTAATGGCTGCGTAATGTTTAGAGTATGTTCAAGCAGTAAATGGTAAACTTTCAGGGCCTTTTCATCGCCAATATCTTTGGCAAGACGGGTTTTTACCTTTCCAGAAACGGGATTTCTAACAAAGATGATTAAAGCAGTAATATCATTGGTTTTCATACCTGGTCTGTAAGACTTCCTCCACAACTTGAGCCAGAACCGGCAGTACATCCATAACAATGTTGTTTAATAACAATTTTTCGTTCATTCAGTACATCCGCATCAAACTCAGAGAGGTGCTGAGATTTTGCAGAAGACACTTTAAGATCAAGCATCTGGTTAAAATCACAATCATAGAGGTAACCGTCCCAGCCAACAGATAGCGTATTCCGGCACATCAGATTATTCACAGTTTCGGGATTAAATGCTAAGATCAGTTTATCCATATACCTTTCATAGTTCCCTGAAGTCAATAAATAGTCGAGATACCTGCTGATGGGCATATTGGTAATGGTAAAAAGCTGATTGAATACAATAGAATAACGTGAAGACAGCTCCATTTTATATTCTTTTTCCAAAGCCATTTGTGAAGGTGGGAGAAAAGCTCCAGCTGGATTATAAACCAGATTCAAGACCAATCCGCTTCCCTCCTGTCCATATCCGACTGAATTTAACATTTGCAGGGCTTTTACAGAATCTTCAAAAACCCCATCACCTCTTTGGCGGTCCGTCCGATCCTGTGTAAAACCTGGTAAGGATGAAACAACCTCAACATGATGCAGTTTAAAGAAATCCGGAAGGTCGTTAAACCTCTTATTAGCCAGGATAATGGTCAGGTTGCAGCGCACAATGATATGCTTACCCAATTTTTTAATTTCTTCTACAAACCAGCGAAAATCAGGGTTCAGCTCCGGTGCACCTCCTGTCAGATCCACGGTTCTGATATCTTCTGTATTTTTCAGCACCTTAAGGCATAATTGCATGGTTTGCCTGCTCATGATCTCTTTGCGATCCGGGCCGGCATCAACATGACAGTGCCTGCATGCCTGATTACACATTTTACCCATGTTAATCTGGAAAATTTCCATAGCTGAAGTTTTCAGCGGAAACAGTCCAAATTCCTCCAGCTTAGACTTAAAAGATGACTGAGAGCTATCTCTTTCAGACTCAAGCAGAGCAAGCTGATTTAGAGAATCCGAAAGCGGGTGTTGTAAAACTTTGAGAGATTTGATCATAAATTATATTACATCCCTATTTCTTTGACCTTATTCATCATTTGAACACCATGAACAAGTACTGCACCGCCTTTAATAGCAGATGCTACGTGAACAGCTTCCATCATCTGCGCCTCACTGTAGCCCTTTTCAAAAGCATCACTGCTATATGCATCAATACAATAAGGACATTGAACTGCATGTGCAACGGCAAGGGCAATCAGAGATTTTTCCTTTGCCGTTAAATGGCTGTCCTTAAATACTTCACCATAATAGGAGAAGAATTTATCTGCAAGTTCTTTCTGGTATTCGGCGATGTTTCCAAATTTACTCAGGTCTTTTGCATTATAATAATGATTATCCATACTATTCTATTTAATGTTGTCAAGATATAAACTCCAATCGTATTTCTTATAGTGCAATTCAGGTTCCCTCTCATTAGTTATGACACTGTATCGCTTCAGAATCTTGTTAATTCCATCACCTCCTCCAAAATCATTCCTGAACCATAAAAACAAAGCGGGTAATTCTGCATAATTTAAAGCCGCATCATAATTTACTTCATTCGATAAATAGTCTCTTGTTGCAGCATTCAATTGCTCATAGATTTTATCAGAATCATAAGCGACAATTATCGGACAGCTCTTTGCTCCGCAATTCAGAGCAAAATGAATACGGTAGTCTACCTGTTTTAAACGGAATCTTGTTTCAAATGCAGATGGGAAAAATCTATTTAGGTATCCCATACTGTATTTAAATTTAGATCGGCGAAGAATCCCGTGCTCAATAAGATCCAGACTGATCCTCTTACCTGCTATCCATATTTGTTTACTGGAAAAAAAAGAACTTCTCCTGATATACAATTCCGGCTTCTGCCGAAGTACTAACTGAACGTATGCATTATAAATGTTTAACCAGAATGCCAGCCGTTTATTATCTGTACTTAGCTCTGATTCCAGTTCATCAGGATCAGCTGACTTTAGTATTTCTGCATAACTTTCGCTTTCCATCCCAATTTTTGATAGCCCTTTAATCGAATTTAAAAAGTTAACAGAAAGCTGGATAAAGCTCATATTGTTGCTAATATTTATATCAAACATGATATTTCTAACAATTCCTGGTTTTATTAATACAAATATGGATTATAATTAGTTCACCTGAATTAGTGATCAGAGAATAAGACAATTCTTAGACACACAACATAGCATAGACAACCGATGATCATTTCAAAATTGCCATTTCCACTTATAGTTATCATTTCTTCATCTTCCCTTCATAATCAAAAAATAACTTCGACAAAACATTCGTAATAGTTTAGAACGATTTTTAGAATTAAATTTTCTTTTATTCTGGTGAAACAGACATATAATTTAGTAAAATAAATTCGAATCATTTTTTTTAATAGTATGGATAGAAAAGAATTTCTAGCAGGTTTGGGAATTAGTGCAGCAAGTTTTACTTTACTAAACTGTGCAGGATGTGCCAAAAGCGAGGAAGGTCCATCTTCCGTACTAAGTGGTCCGGTAAATGTTAATTTCACCTTGGATCTGAATGCTTCAGCAAATGCTTCATTACTAAATAATGATGGGTTTTTAATTTCAAATGATGTAATTGTCGTTAGAAAAAGCACTGGTAATTTTATTGCAGTCCAAAGATCATGTACGCACGAAAATTATAGCTTAACTTACCAGTCTTCAAACAGCAGAATTTGTTGCAGTAATCACGGTGCCACTTTTTCAGAAGGGGGAACTGTAAGTAATGGCCCGGCAAGCCGATCATTGAGTGTTTACAAAACAGAATTAACAGGAACCATTTTAAGAGTGTACTCATGAAATTTATATTTTTATTATTTATCAGTTTTCTTACTCCTCCAGCTATCTGGTCGGGCAATTTCAATGAAACTGCAAAAATTGCAAAATCATCAAATAAATTAATTCTGATAAATTTTTCAGGATCTGATTGGTGTGGCCCATGTATCAGGCTTAAAAATGAAATCTTCGTTACTGAGGTATTTGAGAAATTTGCTTCAGAAAATCTGCTGCTTGTCCGCGCTGATTTTCCAAGACAAAAGAAAAACAAGCTTCCTGAAGCTCAGGTTAAGCTAAATGAAACCCTTGCCGAGCGCTATAATAATGATGGAAAATTCCCTTTTACATTGCTTGTGAATAGCGAGGGTAAGATTTTAAAAACATGGGATGGTCTTCCGAAGGAAAATGCTGCTCAGTTCGTTAAGCAACTAGAGGCTCTCAGTCAAAAGAAATAATATAAATGTATTCTCAGGAATTGTGCAATAGGGTTCTTAAATTAATGGGTAACCGTTTTGAGTTCACTGTTATCGCTGAGAACAAAGTAATCGGAAATCAGGCTATTGATCTGGCAATTGCTGAAGTAAAAAGAATCGAAGAATTACTTTCTACATTTAAAGAAAGCAGTCAGGCCAATGAAATCAACAGTCTAGCTGGAATTAAGCCTTTAAAAATTGACAGAGAAGTACTACTTCTGATCAGCAGGGCCAATAAGATATCAGCAATTACAGATGGTGCTTTTGACATCACCTATGGCTCTATCGATAAAAGTCTGTGGAACTTTGACCTGAACATGACCAGCCTGCCAGATAAAGAGACTGCCTTAAAAACTGTGGATTTGATCAATTATCGGCATGTTCTGATCAATGAAGAGGATGGCACGGTCATGCTGAAAAACAAGGGAATGCGAATTGGTTTTGGAGGTATTGGCAAAGGATATGCGGCAGATAAGGCCAAACAGATACTTCAAAACATGGGTATTAAAAGTGGGATTGTAAATGCTGCCGGTGACCTGACTACATGGGGAGAACAGTTAAATGGATCAGCCTGGACCATTGGAATTGCAGACCCTGACCAGAGTTTCCGTCCATTTTCTTCTTTAAATATCAGTAATATGGCCATTGCTACTTCTGGCAATTATGAAAAGTTTGTGATCATCGATGGCAAACGATACTCCCATACTATTGATCCTAAAACAGGCTTACCAGTGAGCGGAATAAAAAGTGTCAGTATTATATGCCCAAGTGCAGAACTTGCGGATGCTTTAGCAACTCCAGTCGTTGTTATGGGTGTCAAAGTCGGATTAAACCTTATAAACCAGCTTCACCACGTGGAATGTGTGATCATAGATGATCATGACAAACTTTATACTTCTAAAAACATTATTATAAATGAATAAAATGAAATCATTAAACAAATTAACAAGAGTCTTTCTTCTTGGGATTACTGGTATCAGCATCTTATGTTCATGCAGTACAGTCAAATCCTATCAGAAGAACAAATTGAACGATTCGGAGATGGCATTAACATCCAGAAAGGTCCAAAAGTTTGAGCAAAGTTTCCAACTATACCGAGAGGGTGCCTCAGGTGCAAATGGAGGCAAAAGTGGCGGTGGCTGCGGATGTAATTAATTTTTGAAAGAAAATGAGAAGAATATACTTATTCGTTTTTGTGCTATATCTGGGAATATTAAACAGCTATTCACAAACTAATGCACAGCGAACAGAATCCGCAGGAAATGACAGTACAAATTACCAGTCCAGAAAGCTCCATGTAGATGAGGTTAATATTGTATCAGCCTACTACCATCAGGAAGGAAATAACTCAGCTGTTACGGGAGGAATTGGAACTGAAAAACTAAGTGACATCGCAAATACATTTGATCTTCAGATCTCAAAATTCAATAAATGGGGTAAAAAAAATACATTCACATTTGAAATTGGCGTTGATCATTATACTTCTGCATCATCAGATAAGATAGATCCTAATAGTATTTCATCGGCATCCATGCAGGATACCCGCGTTTATCCTTCCTTAAACTGGACTAAATCAAATGAAAAGACAGGAAATTCATATGGTTTTACTGGCTCATACTCTTACGAGTATGATTATACATCTATTGGTGCAGCATTTAATTTAACCCGCTTATCTAAAAATAAAAACACACAGTTTGATTTTAAGCTTCAGGCATTCCTTGATAAGTGGTCAGTCATACTTCCTGTTGAGTTGAGAACTTTTAGTGGCAGAGGCAGAGAGGATGATGACGATGGGCCACTTAGTCCAAGAAACTCCTTTAACAGTTCTTTCTCCATTTCACAGGTAATTAATCAGCAGCTTCAAGCCATGCTGATCATCGAACCAGCCTACCAGCACGGTTTGCTCGCGACAAAATACCAGCGGAGTTATTTTACGAATGGGACTGTAAAGTCTGAAAATCTTCCGGATAATCGTTTTAAATTACCAATTGGCATAAGGCTTAATTACTTCCTGGATGACCATTTTATCATACGAACTTTTTATCGCTATTACCAGGATGACTGGGGACTGAGCGCACATACAGCAGAGCTGGAGGTCCCAACTAAAATAAGCCCTTTCTTTTCTGTGAGCCCCTTTTATCGATACAATAAGCAAAGCGGAACGAAATATTTTGCAGCCTATGGGCAACATGATCCTGCTGCAACCTATTTTACAAGCGATTATGATCTGTCTAGTTTAAGCAGTGACTTTTTTGGGACAGGAATCCGCCTTACTCCTCCTAAAGGTGTTTTTGGAGTTCAACGTTTAAACATGGTAGAATTAAGGTATGGGCATTATGTCAGATCAACAAGTTTGCTTTCTGATGTAATTTCTTTAAATCTTAAATTCAAATAGATTATTTCAAACTCATTGTTATTAAACAAAAAAAGACAGGATCGCTCCTGTCTTTTTTGTTATTAATGATTGTTAATTATTTAACAGGCACGATATCAATGATTACTGTTCTGTTGTAAAAACGCTCTTCAGGAAGATTGTTTTCAAATGGTGAGCGATCAAGATCTTCACCATAACCGATAGTCTCAAATGTTACATTTTTCTTTCCAGCATTATTCAGGGCTCCCTCGATAATTTTTTGAGTCTGAGCTGCTCTGCTTTCTGAAAGTGTTGCATTATAATCCTCAGAACCGATAATATCAGTATGACCATGAATGATTACTTTTGAACCATCTGTTATAAGCGGACTAACAACATCAACCAGAAACTTTTCATAAGAATCAATCGTTCTTGACTTATCAAAATCAAATAGAATACTAAAACGGTATCCTTTTTCAACAGTCTCAGTTTGGCGAACCAAATAAACAGAACTTTCTTTTGTTGTAGTTATGCCTTTTTTGTTGACGCCGGTCATTACTACTTTATAATTACCATCAGCGCTATTGCCAAGAATGTCTTTACCCGGAATACTCACAATGTCTCTGGTATATGGACCAAAATGTTGTGTATTTCCCATATTGTTGGTTATATCCAATGACCATGTTCTCAACAGATCTTTGGCTCCTCCAACATTAAATACCACATGGCTATCCATAGGATCAACCTGAACTGCATTAATACTAACAGGTTTCATCATTCCACCACCTACTTCCATAAGTAGCTCAGGAGAACCGCTAAGGATATCAACACGACGGTCACCTTCACGCAATAGTGTTAGTTCTTTTTTTCCGCCAGGCTGTTCAGAAGGAATCAATGGTTTTATACGGCCTTCAGTTGAAATTCTGCTTGCATCAATTCCAAATCGGTCGACAAGGTAATATTTAACTGATTCAGCGAATGCTTTACCTTCCTGGGCACCTTTCATAGATGCTCCGCTTAAAGATATTATCGTACCAGGATTTGATCTCATACGATCTCCCGTGATGTTCAGAATATTGTGATAAACATTCAATTGTCTCGCAGAACGACCATTCATTGTAACTGTCTGCACATTTTCTAATTGTACTTCCTTGAAATCTGAAGCCTGACTTTTAGACAACAATACATAACGGTTAGGAATCTCTGAGGAACTTTCATCAAAGAAAATAGAGTTACGCAAAGGCAATGTTTCACTTACCTGACGCTCTATTGGTACTGATTTTGGAGCACGAACAGAAAAAGTAACATCAGCAAGCGGAACATCAACCACTGGTACTTCAACAATTGCAGGAACTGCCTTTCCTTTACCAAATTTAAGTGCTACACCTGTTCTTAAAGTTGAAACAGACCAGCTCTCAATGGTACGGGAATCCTGACCGAAATATGGATGATAGGATACAAAAGGTGAAAGAACTACTTTCGAAGCACTGGTAGCAGGCGATAATGGAATATCATATCCCATTCCTACTTGTCCGGAAAGTATCGTTTTACGAATTGCACTAAATTCTCCATCTGTATCAGGTTGTTTTTCCTGTGTGTATTCAAAATTCTTATCAAGATTGAAAGCTACACGAGGGCCAGCAAAAAAGTAGAAATTTGAGGTTGCAGATCCTAATCTCAGATTAGGTTCAATAGTAATGTAACTAAGGTCAGTTTCCAGTGTTGCAGGGCAATCACATGGTGCAATTACACCATCAAATTTACCACCGCGGCCGTCATACCCAATATTCAGCATTGCTCCCCAAACTGGTCCGGGGCGATATTCCATCAGAAAGGAACCAAATGGCTTAATACCATCTCCCTTGTGAAATGCTGTCGGAACAAAAAGTGCATTATTAAGCCTTTGAGTTGTTCCGTCATAGAAGTTAAAATTTGCCGCTCCTGATAAACCAAACCACCAGGTTGGTTGTGAAGTCTGAGCCTTCAGTGTGCTTTGAGCAAATATCATCATCAAGGAGAGGATGATCAATCGCTGCTTTATTTTAATTATTGTTAACATGAGATTTCTCTTTTAATATGAATTATTAAATATTCTTCAATTCAATAGCCCCCCGTTTAAGGGGGGATCCATTGAAATTATTATGGATTTATAACAGTACTTGCGTTCAAAGTCACAGCAGTTTGTGCCAGTAACTTTCCTGTAATTCTGGAACCGGTATTCATGGAAACCAGAGTCTTACTTAGGATGATTCCGCTAACATTTGCATTCGATCCGATCGTAGCCTGACCAGAAACTACCCAGAAGATGTTTTTTGCCTGAGCTCCACCTAATAAAGTAATTTTAGCATTGTTATTAATAGTCAGATTCTGAGCTATCTGGAATACCCATGTATCATTAGGACCTCCTGTAAGTGTTACACCTGCACTGGTAACTAAAACACCAGTAGCCCATTTATACAGTCCCGGAGGAAGAATTCTTCCACTGATGTCACCAGCATATAATCCTACGATAGGAGCCGGAGTTGTTAAACCGTTGGCAGTTGTAAAGGCCGTTTCCATATCAGCAACAGCTTTTGTCATTTTAGCAGGAGTTGGGGCTGCATAATCAGATGCGAATGCCTTTCCTGTTACAATTGGAGTATGTGAAGACTGTCCGTTAGTGTCCATGATCAAACCAAAACCTGTCAAGGCAGTTGCCGCAGCAGGACTCACACCAATATCACCTGTAATAGATGTGACACCGGTAGTTGAAATCCCTGATTTAGTCAGGATCGCAAAATCACCTGCAGTTCCAAGATTAACAGCTGCCGGACCTACTGCCACTAATGGAGTAAAGTTAGCAGTGATATTTTTATTAGAATTCATGGTTACTGTTAAAGGACTAACTGAACCTGTAGCATCTCCGCTCCATGATGAGAATGTATAACCTGCAGCAGCTGTAGCGGTTAACACTACTGTGCTTCCGTTTGTATAGGTAGCCTGATTCGGAGTTTTAGTAACTGAACCGTTCACTGCATTTACTGTAAGAATAAAAGCATCTACTGGTATTGCGGTGAAATTAGCTGTGATAACTTTATTTGAAGTCATGCTCACTGTCAATGGATTTGCAGTGCTTGTTGCATCACCCGACCATGAAGAGAAAACATAACCCGCAGCTGGAGTAGCTGTAAGAACTACTGTGCTACCATGATTGTACCTTGGCTGATCAGCAACTTTTGCAACCGTTCCATTTACTGCATTTACAGTCAATGTATAGGTATTGATAGCAAAATTAGCTATTAAGCTTCTGTTTGCGCTTAATGCAAAAGTATAAGCAGGGCTGGTAGATAAAATACTTCCGCTAACCTGGTCTGTCCAGTTTGTAAAGGTATATCCAGTATTCGGTGCAGAAGTAACAGTCACAGAAGTTCCGGATGCATACGCACCTTCACCGTCTGTTGTTCCACCTGCTGCCGGACTAGATGATAAAACAACCGCAAACTGCGATGCCGGGATTGCTCTGAAATTAGCAACGAATGTTCTGTTAGCATTTAATGTGAACTGTATATTCGAGCTAGTGGAAACTCTTACACCATTTTCAGTCCAGTCAACAAAAGTATAACCTGCATTTGTTCTTGCTGATACTGTAACACTTGAACCTGCATCAAACGAACCAGCACCGATGGTTGTTCCGCCTGCTGCCGGATTAGCAGATAAGACCACAGCAAATTGACCGATTGGAATAGGTTCAAAATTTGCAATCAATGTTCTGTTTCCAGCCATTGGGAATTGATAGCTTGCACTTGAAGAAACGGCAGGACCATTATCGGATTCTGTCCAGTTCAGGAAAACGTATCCTGAAGCAGGAATAGCATTCACAGTTACTACAGAACCCTGGGCAAATGCTCCGGCTCCTGTTACAGTTCCTCCTGCAATTGGATCAGCTGAAACTCTCAATACTGGTATCGTAGTGAATGTCCAGACATAATCAGCAACCATTGATGTACGTAAGGTATCTTTTGCTCCGGTTGTAATTGTACCTGTATATGTTGTAAATGGTAACAGATCAACATCAGGATCAAACGTAAAAACTGCTCCATTTGTAGCTGGACCAACTTTTCCTGAAATCAGGGTGGTGCCCTGCTTTAATGTAAATGTTGAATTATTTAATGTACTGGCATTCATACTGGTATTAAAGGTTGCCGTTATAGTTTTACCTAAAACAACATCCACAGCTTTATCCATAGGGTCTGTTGTTACAACCGGACAAACTCCAACAACTTCACCCTCAAAATCATCCTTCTTACATCCTGCAAGGAAGGCAATAAATAGCAAGGCCATATAACATACAGACATGCTGATTTTAGAATAGCCCTT
Organism: Daejeonella rubra; assembly: GCF_900103545.1. Classification (GTDB taxonomy): domain Bacteria; phylum Bacteroidota; class Bacteroidia; order Sphingobacteriales; family Sphingobacteriaceae; genus Daejeonella; species Daejeonella rubra. The sequence goes on along the minus strand of NZ_FNHH01000006.1, from coordinate 132,970 downwards.
GCTACGACGCATTTGGATACTATCCTCAAACACAGTAATTTTTTTGTTCATAATTTGATTTTTTATAGGTTTTATTGGCGGTTCCGAAAGTTCAGAACTTAGCACAATACAAACATACTCCCGTATTCCGGCTCAGATGTTACACAACTATTTGAAAAGTTTATATGATTCACACATTTTCAAGCAGAAGGTATCTGCTCTGTGGATATTGCTTGTAGATGGAGGGAGTTATTCCGGTTACTTTTTTAAATTGGGTGGAAAGATGAGCAACACTGCTATAATGCATCTTCCAGGAAATTTCTGTCAGGGTAAGTTCGTTGCAAGAAATTAGGTATTTGACCTTTTGGATTTTTTGCTTGATAATAAATTGCTCTATGCTGGTTTCCTGAGATTCTGAAAACATATTAGCGAGATAGGTATAATCGAGATTAAGCTTTTCACTGAGGTGATCTGAAAAATTCATTCTTAAAGGCTCTGCTGTATTATTCAGCATTTCAAAAATGACATTTTTGATTTTCTCAACCAGAATACTTTTTTTACTTTTTATTAACTCTAAACCTGAGTTGATCAATCCCTGCCTGAATTCTTCTAACTGATCTAAACCAGGGGTTCCAGTTATATGGACTCTTCCGAGCTCTAAACGATCGAAGGTAAGTCCTGCTTTCTCAAGCTCGAGCTTAACGATCATTTTGCACCGAATGCAAACCATATTTTTTATGAAGAGTTCCATTGTATACATATTCTATTGCAAAGGAAGTGCCCCATAAAAAATAATGTCCAAATTAATGGACGGACTGGAGTATTGGCTGATAAAAAATAGCCGACTTGAATATTTTAAGAGAATATATTTCTCTTAAAGAAATAATATATCATAATATTATCTAAAACTAAAAATACGATGAAAAAATTTATCTGAATTATTAATGGACATATCTGAAAAAGCATCACATTGAATGCTTAGTATTATAGAAATTGTGTATTAATTCGACTAAAACAGGAGCAAAATTATCCGGAGATCATTTCATAATACCAATATTCTTACCATCAAAACCCGGAAATAATAAGTTTTCCTTATTTGGTATAAGCAGGTGTTTTTCTGCTACCTCAGAGAAAATGCTTCTAAAATCTGTGGTAACAGCCAGATCCCGACCATCTTCCAGGTTTTCCAGGGCCAGGGGGGCTACATTACCATGCACAATGCCGCCATTCACATCATTTCCAAGTATGAAATTACAGGAAGCACGTCCATGATCGGTCCCTCCCGTACCATTCTGCTTAACAGTTCTTCCAAACTCTGTCATGGTCATTACTGTAAGGTCATCCTGATACAGTGCCATATCCGACCAGAAAGCCATTATACTCAGACTAAGATCATTGACATTTCTGGCAAATATCCCATTCTCTGAACCCTGGTTAAAATGGGTATCCCAGCCACCTGATTCTGCGAATGCAACCTCAAGGCCTACATCCATTTTTATTAATTGGGCGATCTGTTTCAGGGAATTTCCTAGCGGACTATTGGGATAAACTGCATTATTAGCTGGCTTATAGTTTTTTGTATCTACTTTCTGCAGCATTTTAACGGCATCAAAACTTTCTTTGCCTGTGGTCTTTAATAGACCTGAAGATGTTTGATCATACAGTTCTTCAAAGCTTTGAGAAACCCGTTTTGCACCCATCGGATTGCCACGCATCTGAATCGTGAAATCCTGAAGGTTACTTATTGCAACTGAAGGTGTATTACCATAGAAAGACCGCGGCATAGAGGAGGTCAGGCTTACTGCCTGAAAGGGAGTTGCATCATGGCCAAGTAATCCTGCTGCCCTGTTGAGCCATCCGCTGGATGTTCCTTTATTAAAAGGTGTTCCTGATTCCATATAATCCTGTGCATCAAAATGCGAACGGGTATTGTTTGGAGATCCCATTCCATGAACAATCGCTAAGCGCTTCTCTCTGAACATACTTTCAAAAGCACGCATCGAAGGATGTAGTCCGAAACGGCCATCCAAATCAATCAGAGGGTTGTTATTGCCATTTTTAACCGGACTAAGGAATAGTCCAGGGCGGGCAGCCTTTAGGTACTGATCTTCAAATGGAGTAACAGCCATGAGTCCATCCATTGCACCCCGCTGAAAAATAGAAACCAATATTTTTTTTCTCTTGAACAGCTTAGGTGCTTGCACCAGTTCAGCAGCATGCGCCATAAAGGCCGGAATTCCTCCCATACCAATACCAAACAAAGTCAAACCGCCTGCTTTTAAAAATGCTTTTCTTGATATCATGGTCTTGTGCTTTAAAATATCACTTTCTTTGAAATTCCGGAGACCCTAAGATCACCCCAACTACCTGTGCCAGCATACTATTGCCAGCTATTGGAACTGAATTAAGAGATATTGAATTATTTTTTAATAAAGACTCAGGGCTTCGTTCATTCGTCATTTGTGCATCCTCGTTCGTCATGGTCTGCATGGTTTGTGGCACTTTATTTTTAGAGGCAGCTGCTTCAACCTTCTTTAGAAGTTCCGGGTCATTTAACATCGGACTTAGACGGGCAATTGTTTGATCAAGGTCGCGCTCAGGCATAATTATTTTACTGTAGGTGATCAAAGCAGCCTCAGAACTTTCAGGCTCCCGATTCTTATTTAATGCCAACAGATCAACCTTTATTCCCGGAATACGCTGTGAAGCCAGGGCCAGGCCAAAATTCATCCTGTTAAGTAATGATCCTGTATTGATCCAATATTGTCCATTATCCGGAAAACCGGTCGGTGCCTGATAATAATACATTTTCTGGCCCATTCTGGTGATCCAGGTATTCAATTGGAAAGGCTGTTTAATTTCAGCATTCATACTCCTTACTGCACTTATTGCAAGTTCAAAAGGAGATTTTGTCTTTTCCCTTAATGCCTCGGCTGTCCAGAATTCCGGAGAAGATACCATGGTGATGAGTACTTCTGAAATATTCCCATCCTTCTCCCTGAAGGTTTTCGCCATCTTTTCGATAAGCATTTCTGATGGCTTATCATTAACAAAACGGATTGCGATCTTACGGGAAATGAATTTTGCTGTGGAAGGATGTTCTGCGAGCATACTCAAAAGTTCAATACCTTCCTCATATCCACCGTTAGCGGGGAAAACTTTGCCAAGGACCGTCTTTTCGCCTCTATCATGACGATTCGCAGCGAAAAGAAAATCACCGTCAAAGATAAATCCTCTTTTCTTCAGGTTCTCCTCCCCTGCTTTTTCGATCATATTCTTTACCGGAGAACCATAGGCATTTTCCATAGGAGAAACAGTCCAGCCTGTCAGCACACGGGCTGCCTGAGTCACATCAGCCTGGGTATAACCTCCATCAACACCCAGGGTATGCAATTCCATCACTTCACGTGCATAATTTTCATTAAGTCCCTGGTTTTTCCTGTTTTGCTGTACCTTCTTCAAGGCCTTTGTTCTTAATGATGTGGTATCTGCCATTTGCATTTCTGACCTTGCAGCTATCTGTTTACGCATCTTTTCGTTGACAGGATTGTTCATACTTTCTGCTGAACCTGCGCTGCTAAAATTGTCGAGAAAGAAAAGCATGGCGGGAGATTTAGCGGTAGCAACGAGCAGGTCTTCAAACTTACCGTACACATTTGGCCTGATCACATCTCTTTCATAAGCAGGAATATATTCTGCACTTATATTTTTGGTAACTGAAACATTAAAATGATTAAACCAGAAATCAGTCAGGATCTCCTGCATCTGATTATTACTGTATGCTGCTCTCAATATCTTCTGATTAACCAGCTGCCTGAAAAGTTCAGCCTGGGGCCTGTAGCCTTTGTCACGCATATAAGCTCCAAGCTGTTCACGGTATTTCTTCATATCAGAAAGGTTCACTGAATCCTTATTGATAACGCCGTCACTGATGGCCAAACGTAAAACCTGCGCATTCTTAGGGAATAGCTTAACAACCTCTGAATTGCTCAAATTGATAGCATCATAAGAGCTCAGCATTTTATTCAGCTGTTCATCGTTCTGTTTTGCTGCCAATTGTTGTGCAAACCACTTCTCAGGACCTGCTTTAAGGACTTCATCAATATCTCCGGGACGGGCACCAAAAGTAAAGCGGTTCAATAAGTGTGCTGCCGCCTGACGCTCAGTCAGGCCTGCCTTTTTATATGGAAATCTGGTCGCTACGGTTTCAGGCACAAGAAATGCTGAAAAGAGAATCCCGCAAAAAATTACTACAAAAGGCAGATAAAAGTATTTCAGTGCATGTTTAATCATGATTTCCAGGCTTTATACTGTTCAGACTATTGAAAACATTAAAGGATTAAATTTGAACGAATTAATCGTATTTTGTGTATTAAAATTAAAAATAAAGAAATACCTCCTATCGTCCAGTCAATTTCAATTTAATGCTGAAAAACTGTCAGGGGAAATAAACTAAGGAAAATATGAAGTTAAGATACATCATTACAGCTGTTTTATTAATGACAATAAGCTTCCATGTTAATGCTCAAATTGCAGGTAAATGGAGCATTGAAAAAGCAAACAAATGGTATGCTGAACACCCATGGATAAATGGAGCTAATTTCATCCCCAGCACTGCAATCAACCAGCTGGAAATGTGGCAGGCTTCATCATTTGACCCCAAAACTATTGACAGGGAGCTAGGCTGGGCTGAGGGCATAGGATTTAATACCATGCGGGTCTATCTGCATAGCCTGGCATACAAGCAAGACCCTAAGGGCTTTAAAAGCAGAATAGATCAATACTTAAGCATTGCAGAGAAACACCATATTCAAACCATTTTTGTGTTTTTCGATGATTGCTGGAATAAGATAGGACTGATAGGAAAACAGCCTGCCCCGAAACCAGGGATCCATAATTCAGGCTGGGTACAGGATCCCGGTGATCCTGCCTACAAGGAAACAGACAATTTCCCAGCCCTTGAAACTTATGTCAAGGATGTAATGGGGCATTTTTCTAAAGACAAACGGATCCTTTTATGGGATCTGTATAATGAGCCCGGTAATTCAGGCAAATTAGACAGCTCATTGCCCCTGTTAACAAAGGTTTTTCAATGGGCCAGAGAGGTAAATCCTGATCAGCCCATTTCTGCAGGAGTTTGGAGGTGGGATTTTGAAAAATTCAATGCCTTTCAGATCCTCAATTCAGACATTATAACTTATCATGATTATGAAGCACCTGAATGGCATAAAAGAGCTTTACAGGTACTTAAAACCCATGGCAGACCAATGATATGTACTGAATACATGGCACGAACCAATAACAGTACTTTCGCCAATTCGATGCCAATGCTGCAAAAAGAAAATATTGGGGCAATCAACTGGGGACTAGTTTCCGGCAAAACCAATACCATATACGCATGGGATAAACCTATCAAAGATGGCGCTCAGCCTGAAGTATGGTTCCACGATATTTTTTGGCCAAATGGTACACCATACCGGAAAGAAGAAACCGATCTGATCAAAAAATTAAATAATAAATAAGGGGTATTATCTGTTATATCTGTAAAGGCTATAATATCCTTAAGCTTAAAAGTATCCTGCCAAATTTAAATTTGGTGGAATAATTCTCTGTTAATTAAACTACCCCCGATTCAAATACGATATGACCATAAATTCGATTAATCCGTTAAACGGACAGGTTCTTAAATCATATCAGGCTCATACTTCTGTGGAAGTGGGCACAAAAATCGATCAGACGCATGAGGCATGGAAAAAATGGAAACAAAGCTCCTATACTGTGCGCAGCAATCATTTATTGGCCACAGCCGAAATTCTGCGCAATAGAAAAGAAGAACTTGCCATACTTATGGCCCTTGAAATGGGTAAACCTCTAAAAGGTGGCCGGGCAGAGATTGAAAAATGCGCGGATGTTTGTGAATATTATGCCTGGCATGCAGAAACTTTTTTACAGGATGAGCTAATCCAAACAGATGCCTCAAAAAGTTATGTCTCTTTTCAACCATTGGGCGTAATACTTGCCGTAATGCCCTGGAATTTTCCATTCTGGCAGGTTTTCAGGTTTCTTGCTCCTGCCCTGATGGCTGGAAATACTGCAGTCCTGAAACATGCATCCAATGTATTTGGCTGTGCCCTTGAAATTGAGAAAATAATTAAAGAAGCTGGTTTTCCGGATCATGTGTTTCAAACCCTGTTGATCGGCAGTGAACAGGTTGATAGAGTCATTGAAAACCCACATATAAAAGCTGTTACCCTCACCGGAAGTACAGAAGCTGGTAAAAAGGTAGCTGCAAAAGCGGCTTCAGTTTTAAAAAAATCAGTATTGGAACTTGGAGGAAGTGATGCCTACCTGATCCTACAGGATGCCGATCTTGAACTGGCTGCCGAAAGTTGTGTGAACAGCCGTCTGATCAACAGCGGACAAAGCTGTATTTCGGCCAAACGTTTTATAGTGGTCAAATCTGTGGAGAAGCAATTCACAGAATTGTTCAAACAAAAGATGGCTGCAAAGATCATGGGCGATCCTTTGAATGAAATGAGCGATATCGGTCCGCAGGCCAGGATTGATCTAAGGGATGAACTTCATCAGCAGGTTTTGAAAAGCATTGAAATGGGAGCTATTTGCCTGTTAGGAGGCAAAATCCCGGATGGGGTCAATGCTTTTTATCCCCCCACTATCCTTACAAACGTCAAAAAGGATATGCCGGCATTCGATGAGGAGCTATTCGGACCGGTAGCGGCAATTATTAGTGCTGAAAATGAAGAGGAAGCCGTTAATTTGGCAAATGACAGCGTATTTGGACTTGGAGCAGCTGTATTCACCCGAAATATTCAGCGTGGTGAAGAGATAGCAGCAAAGCAACTCGAAGCCGGTTCCTGTTTTGTAAATTCATTTGTCAGGTCAGACCCAAGATTACCCTTTGGTGGGATCAGACAATCTGGTTATGGAAGGGAACTTTCACATTATGGAATTAAGGAATTTGTAAATGTCAAAACAGTATTTATTAAATAAAATATTGTTAATCAATTATTTATACATAATAATATAAATAAATACTTCATATAATTCAGTCCTGTTTTCTGACTGAATCTTTATTAAATTTCATAATTTACCCCGCTCTGACCGTCTGCATGACAGATTATTTAATAAAGCCTTATCTTTGCAGCTGATTCAAATGGCTGTTAGCCTGATAATATTTCAATGAGTAAAAGAGGTAGAGTATTGGTTGCCATGAGTGGCGGAGTGGATAGTTCGGTAGCAGCAGTAATGCTTCACGAGCAGGGCTATGAGGTAATCGGCCTGACCATGAAAACCTGGGACTACGCCTCTTCTGGTGGTTCATCCAAAGAAACCGGATGCTGCAGTCTGGACAGCATCAATGATGCACGCGCCCTTGCTGTTGCTTATGGATTTCCGCATTATATATTGGATATCAGAAGTGAATTCGGCGATTTCGTGATCGACAATTTTGTTGATGAATATCTATCAGGCAGAACCCCTAATCCATGTGTTCTATGTAATACGCATATTAAGTGGGAAGCACTGCTCAAGCGTGCCGACAAACTCGATTGTGAGTTTATAGCTACCGGACATTATGCCAATATTCGTGTTCAGGATAGTGGCCGTTATGTGATCTCTAAAGGTAAGGATGAACATAAAGACCAATCCTATGTGCTTTGGGGTGTTTCTCAGGAAAATCTGGCTCGCACCCGCTTTCCGCTGGGAAGTTTTGCCAAATCTGAGATCAGACAAATGGCAAAAGATATGGGACAGTTAGAACTGGCGAACAAATCTGAAAGTTATGAGATCTGTTTTGTTCCGGATAATGATTACAGATCCTTCCTAAGGAATAAAGTAGACGATCTTGACGAACGCATTGGCCCCGGCAACTTTATGCTCAGCGACGGCACCATTGCCGGGAAACATCTGGGATATCCTTATTATACTATCGGACAGCGTAAAGGATTAGGCGTTGCTTTTGGTCATCCGATGTTCGTTACCAGAATTCTTCCTGAAAGTAATACGGTTATGCTGGGAACCATTGAAGAGCTTGAGAAATCAGAAGCAGTCGTAAGAAATATAAATCTGGTAAAATATGAAAGCATTTCTGAACCCCTTGATGCGGTAACCAAGATCAGGTATAAAGATTCAGGTGCAATGAGTACACTTGTACAGGATGGAGATAGGATCAAAATAAATTTCCACCATTCGGTTTCTGGAATTGCTCCGGGTCAGTCGGCTGTATTTTATGAAGGCAATGATCTCCTTGGAGGAGGTTTTCTGGTTTAAACTTCTCCTAAAAAAAGATTTTTAGAATTCTATTTTTTTCTCGAATTCTGGCCGATTTCAGCACGTATTCTGCGATTCTGCAAATGACTGATTTGCCATTCCCTTTAATATTACCTTTATTTGCATTATATCATTGAACTGAATGGCTAAAAATCTACTTATTGTTGAGTCACCGGCTAAGGCCAAAACAATCGAAGGGTACCTGGGAAAAGATTTTCTTGTAAAATCAAGCTATGGTCATATTCGTGACCTGATCAAGACCGATGATGCCATTGATGTAAACCATAATTTCGAACAGCGTTATGAGGTTCCATCAGATAAAAGAGCAGTTGTTAATGAATTAAAAAGATTAGCCAAGGATGCAGAAATGGTATGGCTTGCATCGGATGAGGACCGTGAAGGAGAAGCAATTTCATGGCACCTGTTTGAAACATTGGGCTTGAAAGAAGATAAAACCAAGCGTATTGTTTTCCATGAGATCACCAAAACTGCCATACTAAAAGCCATTGAGTCGCCCAGAAAAATAGATTATAATTTAGTTTATGCTCAACAAGCCAGACGGGTTTTAGATCGTCTGGTTGGATTTGAATTATCACCGGTACTTTGGAAAAAAGTAAAGCCTTCCCTCTCTGCCGGACGCGTTCAATCTGTTGCGGTTCGTTTGATCGTTGACAGAGAGCGTGAAGTGAACAAATTTACCGCGACAGCCGCATTCAAGGTCGTAGCAATATTCTATACCGATAGCCAAAAGGAAATATTCCGGGCCGAACTACCTGAACGTTTTGAAAAGGCTCCTGAAGCTGAAAGCTTCCTTAAAGATTGCATTCATGCAGTCTATACAGTAAGAAGCCTTGAAACCAGACCAACAAAAAGAAGTCCGGCGGCACCCTTTACCACCTCAACCTTACAACAGGAAGCGAGCAGAAAATTAGGCTTTTCAGTTGCAAGAACAATGTCTGTAGCTCAGAAACTGTACGAGAGCGGAAAGATCACCTATATGCGTACCGATTCTGTAAATTTATCGGATACCGCTTTAAATGCCGCTGCAGCAGAGATAAAATCAGCGTACGGTGAAAAATATCATCAGTTAAGGAAATATAAAACTAAATCGGCCGGTGCACAGGAAGCTCACGAAGCAATCCGCCCTACCTATTTTGAACAGCATACCATCAGCGGCGACTCTTCGGAACAAAGATTATATGATCTGATCTGGAAGCGTTCTATCGCTTCACAAATGGCAGAGGCCAATTTCGAAAAGACCACCGCTAAAATCAGCATTTCCACACGCAGTGAGGAGTTTGTTGCCAATGGTGAAGTAATGAAGTTCGATGGTTTCCTGAAGGTTTATATGGAGTCAACTGACGATGAAGATGCAGAGATCAATCTGGATGAAGATAATGATAACTCCATCCTTCCTCCACTAACCAAAGGCCAGACACTTAATTTGCGTGAAATGAACGCCACAGAGCGCTATTCACGACCACCGGCACGTTATACAGAGGCAAGTCTGGTTAAGAAGCTTGAAGAGCTTGGAATTGGCCGTCCTTCTACTTATGCTCCAACTATTTCAACTATTCAGAATCGTGGATATGTAGTTAAAGAAGAGCGTGAAGGAAAACAACGTCAATTTCAGGTGATCAGTCTGAAGGAAGGTCAGATCAGTGCAGCAACCAGGACAGAAAATACGGGAGCAGAAAAAAACAAGCTATTTCCAACTGATATTGGTGCTGTAGTAAATGATTTCCTGGTTGAGCATTTTAAAGGGATCGTAGATTTTAACTTCACTGCAAAAGTTGAAAAAGAATTTGATGAGATAGCACAGGGTTTGAAAAACTGGACGGAGATGCTCCGGACATTTTACAACCCTTTCCACATGGAAGTTGAAACTACCTTGCAAAATGCTAACCGTGCAAGTGGTGAACGTGAATTAGGTAATGATCCCGAAACAGGTAAAAAAATATCTGTACGAATCGGACGCTATGGTCCTTTTGTTCAAATTGGTGAAACCTCAGAGAATGAGGAAGACGAAAAACCACGCTATGCAAGTCTGCGATCAGGACAAATGATCGAAACTATTTCTTTAGAAGAAGCGCTGGAACTTTTTAAACTTCCATTTCAGTTGGAAGACTATGAGGGAAAAGAACTGAGTGTTGGTGTTGGCCGCTTTGGTCCGTATATTAAGTGGGGTGATAGTTTCATTTCCTTACCAAAAGGTGAAGATCCATTATCAGTCAATTTAGAACGCGCAATAGAACTCATTAACGAGAAAAACATTGCAGATGCACCTATTGCACATTTCCAGGAATTGCCTGTAACAAAAGGAAAAGGGCGTTTCGGACCATTCATCAAATGGAATAACCTCTACATTAACGTACCGGTACGTTATAATTTTGACCAGCTTGGCCAGGCCGAAATAGATGAGCTGATCAGCAAGAAAATTGAGAAAGAAGCAAATCGTTTTATCCAGGAATGGCCAGCTGAAAAAATTGCTATTGAAAACGGCAGATGGGGGCCTTTTATTCGTTTTCAAAAAGAAATGCTAAAACTCGGGAAAAATCCGGCAACGAATGATAAATATACAGCTGAAGAACTTGCCTTACTTTCTCTTGAAACAGTCAAAAAACTAATTACAGAGCAGGTTCCGGATGCTTTTACTGCAAAACCTAAAAAGACAGCTAAAAAAGCTCCTGCAAAGAAAAGCCCGGCTAAACGTCTTGTAAAAAAGTAAGATGATCACGCTATTTTTCCTGCTTACTCGCAATTAATGAAACCTGCGTGATTCTTTAAAAACTATTACATTCTGATGAAAAAAGATCTTCCGGAAAATATTGTCGAAAATGTAGCGATAGCCATCGTTATGGAATCTGCTACACCGGAAGCAAAGCTTTGGAAGGTATATGTCATCAACATGAGGGACGAAGCCCTTGAAACTGTCCTGATAAGTTCTAAAGGATATGGAGAAAAAGACGGCGAGAAAATAAAAACATCCATTCTGCGCCATTCAATTGGCAATGTTCCGGCCAAATCGTTTGCACAGGTTGAACTTATTGATGAACAGGTGTTTGGATTAACCAATGAATATTGGTTGAGTTATTACATCAAAGGACAGATCTTTGATAAAAAATTCATATTCGTTCCTGAAAGTATCGTTGATACTAACATGACACGTGTTCCCCTGTTGAATAAGCCGGGTGTTATGATTGGATAAGCTGATATTAAAAAAAGCGCTTCCATTGCCTGATTGAAGCATTTAAATCATAATTAGCTTAATTTCGATTTTTCCTCCCTAACATTCTGTAGAATCCAGAATTAATTAACCTTCCAATTCTTTACTCCGCTTTTCAGATTTCTATCTTTGACTATGGAATCAACTCAAACCTTACCTGTTCTAAGTGCCGAAGAGCAGCGCGTGCTAGGATCTCTGATCGAAAAAAGCAGAACTACGCCAGATTACTATCCTATGTCGTTAAACGGACTTCAGTCAGCCTGCAATCAAAAAACTTCCAGGTTCCCGATCGTCCAGTACTCAGAAGAATTAATTGTTAACACATTAAATTCATTAAAGAAAAAGGGATTGGTCTCTACAGTTACCGGCGGTTCAGGAAGGGTAGTGAAATTCAAACATAACCTGGGAATAGTCTTTCCACTTTTACCTTCTGAACTATCTATTATTTGTATATTATTGATCAGAGGGGCTCAAACACCAGGTGAATTGAACACAAATTCAGGAAGGTTATATGAATTTGATACAATTGAAGATGTTCAAACCACACTTGAGAAGCTTTCAGTAGCTGAACCTGCATTCGTGAAGGCACTTGGACGTCGCCCCGGACAGAAAGAAGTGCGCTATGTACACCTTTTGGGTGATGTACCGGATAGTTTACCGGAAAGTGGAAGATCTGGTGAAAGTGGTTCTATTGAACAGCTTGAAAACAGGGTTGAAATCCTGGAAAAAGAACTTTCTGAACTGAAAGATGCGTTTTATAAATTAATGGATGAGCTAAGCTGACCGTTTACTCAATAAAATATTAAATAACAGATGAATAGTGTAGCTTGACATTTATGAATCCATTATCTCTATGTTAGAAAATATTGATCTTCAGCAGGTGTTGGTTCTAGACATAGAAACTGTTCCACAATATCCATCATTTGATGAATTGCCGGCAGATTTCCAGCAATTATGGGAGCAAAAAACAAAGTTCCAGCGTAAGGATGGTGAAACCCCTGCCGAATTTTACGCCCGTGGAGGAATATTAGCAGAATTCGGAAAGATCATATGCATTTCTGTGGGGATCTTCTCAACTAAAACAAAAGACCTTTCCCTGCGCGTTAAATCTTTCTATGGCGATGAAGAAAAAGAGGTATTACAATCATTTATAGCGCTGCTGAATACTCAGGCAGATACCCTTATTCTTTGTGCTCATAATGGAAAGGAATTTGATTTTCCCTATTTATGCCGCAGGATGCTGATCAATGGTTTACCCATACCCTCTCAATTAAACCTGTACGGCAAAAAACCTTGGGAGATCATGCACCTCGACACCATGGACCTATGGAAATTCGGAGATTTTAAAAACTATACATCTCTTAAACTTTTGGCTGCAGTATTCAATATCCCAAGTCCGAAGGATGACATAGACGGAAGCATGGTCAATGAGGTTTACTGGAAAGAGAATGATCTGGAAAGGATTCGAACCTATTGTGAAAAAGATGTCATCACAACAGCCCGTATTTTACTGCGTTTCAAATCCCTCCCAATGCTTTCTGATGAACATATTACGATAGTTAAACAATGATCTCGGTAAACAAAGCAGTCATTGTTATGTTATCAATTTGTTAGGCAGGCTTTTATTAGTCGGCGAAGCCTTATCTTAGAAAAAATTAGTGAAAAATGTCAAAAAAGAAATCAAATAGCTTTAACCTGGTACTTACTAAACTCATCACAGATGTGTTTGAAAAATCAGGTAATAAGCCCCTCAATTATAAACAAGTTGCTTCCAAGCTTAACCTTCATGATGATGAATCAAGGGGTTTGATTCTGGATATCTTAAAAGAAGAAACCAAAAAAGGAATTCTGAACGAACCTGAAAAAGGAAAATTCATACTCAAACAATTAAAAACTTTTGTAACCGGCAAGGTTGATATGACCTCCGATGGTTCAGCCTATATTGTTAGTGAAGACGAGTTTGAAGAAGATATATATGTAGCACCACGTAAACTGCGCAATGCCCTGCATGGAGATATAGTAAAGGTTTATGTATATGCAAAAAACAAAGGTCGCAAAAAGGATGGTGAAGTAGTGGAGATCGTACAAAGGGCAAAAATGGATTTTACAGGAATTGTGAATCTATCAGATCGCTTTGCCTTTTTTATTCCTGACGACCGCAAAATGCTCCATGATATCTTCATTCCTATCGATAGCCTCAAAGGAGCAAAAGATAAAGACAAAGCAATTGCAAGGATCGTTGATTGGCCTGAAGAAGCAAAAAATCCAATTGGTGAGATCACGCATGTTTTAGGAAAACAAGGGGAGAATAATGCTGAAATGAATGCCATCCTGGCTGATTACGGCTTCCCGCTTGCATTTCCGGATGAGGTTGAAAAACAGGCAGAAGCCATAGAAGAAATTATACTTGCCGAAGAAATTGCAATAAGGAGGGATTTTCGTGAGGTCCTGACCTTTACCATCGATCCTGCAGATGCAAAAGACTTTGATGATGCAATCTCCTTCAAAAAGTTGGATAACGGGAATGTAGAAGTTGGTGTTCATATAGCCGATGTATCACATTATGTAAAACAAGGTACTGCCCTTGATAAAGAAGCTTTTGAGCGCGGAACCTCTGTTTATCTTGTCGACAGAGTAATTCCTATGCTGCCTGAGCGACTTTCAAACGGATTGTGCTCATTAAGACCCAATGAGGATAAACTTTGCTTCTCCGCAGTCTTTGAGCTTGATTCAGAAGCCAATGTAGTTGAACAATGGTTTGGAAAGACCATTATTCATTCAGATACACGGTTCAGCTATGAAGATGCTCAGGAGATCCTTGAAAATAAAAGCGGCAAACACAGTGAAGAACTATTGAAATTAAACGAACTGGCCTATATTCTAAGAGAGCGTAAATTTAAACACGGTGCAATAAGTTTTGAAAGCGTAGAAATTAAATTCCATCTGGATGAGCAGGGAAAACCTTTGGGTGTATATGCCAAGGAACGTAAAGACGCCCATAAGCTTATTGAAGATTATATGTTACTGGCAAACAAGAAAGTAGCAGAATTTATAGCTAAAAAAGGTAAGGGAAAGCAAAAATTAACCTTTGTGTACCGCTCCCACGATTCTCCTAAAGAAGATGCACTCTTAAGCTTCTCACAGTTCGCTCTAAAATTTGGTTATAAGATCGATATTAGCTCGGGACGAGAAACAGCGAAATCACTGAATTTTTTAATGGCTGATGTTGAAGGTAAGAAAGAGCAGAATGTATTAACTCAGCTTGCCATCAGATCAATGGCAAAGGCAGTTTATACCACAAAGAAACATAGCCATTACGGATTGGCATTTGATTACTATACGCACTTCACCTCTCCTATCCGCCGTTATCCTGATGTGATGGTCCACCGACTGTTAGAACTTTACCTTGCAGGAGGTAAATCAGTTAGTGAAGACGAATATGAGAAGTTCTCCATGCATTCTTCCCAAATGGAAAAGAAAGCTGCTGATGCTGAACGTGCTTCTGTAAAATATAAACAAGCTGAATTCCTGCAAAATAATATCGGCATGGAATATAATGGTATAATTTCAGGTCTGACGGAATGGGGAATGTATGTTGAAATTATCGAAAATAAATGTGAAGGAATGATCCGTCTTAGAGATCTTAATGATGATTTTTATGTGCTTGATGAAAAGAATTATTGCATCATCGGACAAAGACGAAAAAAGAAGTACCAGCTTGGTGATGAAGTAAGGATTCTGGTAAAAAAAGTTGATCTGGCTAAGCGTCAGATAGATTTCACATTGATGCGTGATTAAAATCTTATAAACTTATTTATTATCATAACACAATTAATGCGAACCGGTTCTTTTATGAGAACCGGTTTTTTATTTTAAATGAAATTAAAAAAATCGACCGGATCAATGTTATTGCTAAACAATTTCCTTTTTTTAGCTATTGTTTTATTAGTATTAATTCTAATAGACAATCGGAATTAAGCTATCTGTAAGTATTTCTCATTTTGTTTTTCCCTGATTGTATAAAGGAGACTCGAATTAGGTATTTTTGCTAATTTTGCCACAAAGTCTATCTTTAATAAATGCATTCAATAGAACAACTTCAAAACCTGGTAAATAAGGCAATAACCGATACCAAATACACTGAGCAGCCTGCAGAACTTTATGAACCTATTACTTACCTGATGCAATTAGGTGGCAAACGCATGCGACCTGTACTGGTTTTGGTATCTACAGAGTTATTCGGAGGTAATATATTAAAGGCGTTAGATGCTGCCATTGGAATAGAGCTATTTCATAATTTCACGCTTATGCACGATGATATTATGGATAAAGCCCCGCTTCGAAGGGGCAAGCCCACTGTTCATGCCAAATGGAATGAAAGTGCCGCCATATTATCAGGAGATGTGATGTTCGTGGAGGCTTATAAGCTCATGATCAAGGTGGATGATGGTATTTTAAGGGAAGTGCTCGCTGTTTTTAGCGATACTGCTTCAGGCGTATGCCAGGGACAGCAGGCGGACATGAATTTTGAGAATAGAGATGATGTCAGCCTCACAGAATACCTTGAAATGATCCGACAAAAAACGGCAGTGCTTCTTGCTGGAAGTATGCAGATCGGTGCTCTTATTGGAGGAGCAACACAGGAACAGGCAAAATTATTATATGAGTTCGGAGAAAACCTGGGACTTGCATTCCAATTGCAGGATGATATTCTGGATGTATATGGAAATCCTGAAAAATTCGGAAAACAAGTTGGAGGAGATATACTTTCGAATAAAAAAACCTTCATGCTTATAAAGGCGAAGGAACTTGCAAATGGAAATACAGCATCTGAGCTTGATCAATGGCTGAAAAGATCCGATGATCCATTAGCTAAAGTTGAGGCTATTACATCTATCTACAACCTGCTGGAGGTTAGAAAACTAGCAGAAATAGAAATGGAAGAATATGTCAATAAAGCTCTCAAAGCCCTGAATCTGGTTTCTGTTGACAGTCCCAATAAAGAACTTCTCAGAGGATTTGCAGAGCAATTGCTCATCAGAGAGCATTAAAAAAGCCCTGATTTTCATCAGGGCTCTCCTATTTAAATTTTAATATTCTATTCTGATTATGCTTCTGTTGAAGGAGCAGCACTCTCATCAGCAGCAGCTTTCTTAGCAGCTGGTTTTGCAGCGGCTTTCTTAGCAGCTGGCTTTGCAGCAACTTCAGCTTCCTCAGTTGCAACTGCAACTGCTTTGGGAGCTGCAACTTTTTTAGCCTTTACAGGAGCTGCATCTTCTAATACTACTGAAACTTCTCTTGGAATGATAGAAACATATGATTTATCATCAGATTTCTTTCTGAAAAACACGGTGCCATCAATTAATGCAAAAAGTGTATGGTCTTTTCCAATTCCAACATGTTTATCAGGATGGTGTTTTGTACCGCGCTGACGCACGATAATGTTTCCTGCAATTGCAGCCTGACCACCGAAGATCTTAATACCTAAACGCTTGCTATGTGATTCGCGACCGTTCCTGGAACTACCGGCTCCTTTTTTATGTGCCATTTTATTTTATAATTTATGAATTGTAAACAATTCAGGATTTCAAACTTAAACTATTGTAATCGTTATCGTTGTTACTTATAACTTATTACTTACAACTTATAAAGAAATACTGGTGATCTCTATTTTAGTGAACTGCTGACGGTGTCCGTTTTTCTTTTTGTAGCCTTTACGACGTTTCTTTTTGAAAACGATCACTTTATCACCTTTTAAATGTGACAGTATCTTAGCTGTAACTTTAGCTCCCTTCAATGCATCAGCACCGATAGAGAATTTACCATTGTTCTCAGCTAATAATACGTTGTCAAATTCAATACTAGCGCCTTCTTCTCCCTGTAATCTGTGTACAAAAAGATATTGGTCTTTAGCAACTTTGAATTGCTGTCCGGCTATATTTACTATTGCGTACATTATTAATATATTTTTTTAAATGAGGTGCAAATATAAGGTTTTATTTTTAAAAATAAAACCAAATTAAAAATCTGCAAGTCTAAGTTTATAAAGCTTAACAAAATGCCCTGATCCTGAAAAACTATTCCTGATCACGATCCCTAACATCGTTGATCATATTACTAACCTCAGTGATCAATGTCTTTGCCGCATCGTTTAATTTAGGATCAT
This sequence comes from Daejeonella rubra, assembly GCF_900103545.1. Lineage (GTDB taxonomy): Bacteria > Bacteroidota > Bacteroidia > Sphingobacteriales > Sphingobacteriaceae > Daejeonella > Daejeonella rubra. Next base: position 115,310 of record NZ_FNHH01000006.1, on the reverse strand, counting down.
CCCTATACTCTGTATCAAATAAAATATGCTTGGTCTTATCCTTGTATTTATATTCGAGATAATAGTGTGGCGTATTTGCGGTCTTTCCGTTTTCAGTCTCACCCACGATCTTTTCAGGAAAATTCCAGAACCCCAATTCTGCGGCCTTACGATGGAGATATAAAAAATCGTCCTTACGTAGTTTTACCTTTGTTTTAACCAAAGAATCCCTGCTGTTCACATACTGATAATATCCTGTTTTAGAATCATATTGATTAACCAGGCTATCACCCAAGCCGTATTTAAAGGTTAATGATTCAAAATCAGCAAAGCGGTATGGTGCATTCTTAACCATAATGGAGTAATAATACACCATATAAATAAGGAATGGCGCAATGATGCAAATTCCTAAAAATATCTTTTTTCCTCTATCACTCATGTTTATTAATATATCGACAGACAAATATCTATCATTCCTCTTAAATTTTAATGTTTCTCAATCTGATTTTCCAGTTTATGAATCCTGTTTTCATCAGGAGCCTGCAGATCATCTACCGGAGGATGAAATTCACCCTCCCATTTGGCAATAACAACCGTTGCAAGACAATTTCCTATTACGTTCACGGATGTTCTGGCCATATCCATTAACTCATCAATTCCAAGTATGATAAAGATTGGCCATACTGGCATCCCAAACGATGCCGCTGTTCCTAACAGGATCACCAATGAAGCCCGTGGAACTCCTGCAACACCTTTGCTGGTTAACATTAAGGTAAACACGATCAGCAATTGCTGTCCGAAGGTTAAAGGCATTCCTGCTGCCTGGGCAACAAAAATTGCTGCAAGTGATAAGTAAAGAGTTGTCCCATCCAGATTAAAACTATAACCGGTAGGCATAACAAAAGCTACAATTTTACGCGGAACACCAATTCTCTCCATAGCCTCCATAGCCCTTGGAAGCGCTGCCTCTGAACTGGTCGTAGCAAATGCTATCGAAACCGGCTCTGCAATAGCCTGAAGGAATTTTTTTATTGGTACCCCAACAATCAGGGCAATCGGTAATAAAACTCCCAGTAAGAAGACAAATAAAGCCACATACAGCGTCAATAACAGTTGAAACAGGTTTACCAATATTCCTAGTCCCATATGCCCAACAGTATAAGCTATAGCCGCTCCAACTCCGATAGGTGCAAAATACATAATGATGTTAGTGAATTTAAACATCACTTCCGAAAGGCTTTCTGTGGCTCTTAACATGGGTTGACGTTTGTCTTCCCGAACCATGGCAAGGGCAATACCAAAAATTATACTGAAAATAACGATCTGGAGAACCTGTCCTTCTGCTATGGATTTAGCAATATTCTCAGGGAATATATGAAGGATAATATCATTAAAAGTTTGAGGCGCAACCTTCTCCAGTTCTTCATGAGCACCCGGAGGAAGAGTGATCCCCATACCTGCCTTAGAAATATTTATCGCAGCCAATCCAATAAATAAGGCTACTGTGGTAACCACCTCAAAATAAAGGATGGATTTCCAGCCCATACGGCCTACCTGCTTCAGGTCAGAATGTCCGGCAATCCCATAAACAAGGGTTGCAAAAAGCAAGGGTGCAATAATGGTCTTGATCATCTTCAGAAAGACCTTACTCAGTACCTGAAGTTTTATTCCGAACTCTGGAAAATCATTACCTATCTCAGCTCCTACAACCATGGAAATCAATATCCAGGTAGTAAGTGATTTCTTTTGAAAGCCATACAGGAATAAACCGGCAATGGCCAGCCATCTGGAAAACATTAGTGCTATTTCAGGAATAGCAATAATATTATAATGATCAAAGAATATAAGTAAAGCAGAAAATGTAACTGCAATTAATGCAACTATTCCGTAACTTTTAAATTTCATAATAAGTGGTTAGCGTATCGAACAAAAGTAATTAATTAGATTTACCCAGCAAATGAAAGCGGAAGATGAAGCCTGAGAAATTAAGTGATTTAAAAAAGGTACTGTTAGTGCTTAGCGTTCCTGAACTCACAGAAATTTGTTTAAGGCTGGCAAAATACAAAAAGGAGAACAAGGAATTGCTTGCATATCTGCTTTTTGATGCCAACCAGCCCATGAAATATGCTGAAGATGTAAAATCTTTTCTTATCGCTGATTTTAACAACATGCAAAAGCATTATTTCTACAGCACAAAAAGTTTGCGCAAAATTATTCGTCTTATTAATCGTTATGCGAAATACACGGGTTCAAAACAGGTTGAAACAGAGCTTACTATCTGGTTTTGCACCAATTATCTGACTTATGCTGATCTTAGAACGAGTCATAAACCTTTACAGGGATTATTGACCCGTCAGTTTGAAAAAATAACTAAATTATTACCAAAATTACATGAAGATCTTCAGTTTGATTATCAAAAAGAGTTTGAAATATTGATAATAAAAGCTGCACAACAGGCCAAATGGGTTAATAAAAGCGAATATTTGTAACATTAACTGCCATTTTATATCTAACGATAAATACACAGGTTTGAGCAAAGAAGCGCTTTTTAAAGAAATTTTTCAGGCTAACTCCAAAAAGATATATCATTTATGTTATGGTTATACGGGGGATGATGAAACCGCGAATGACCTGATGCAGGAAACCTTTATGAAGGTTTGGCAAAACCTCGATAAATTCAGGAATCAGGCTTTAATATCCACCTGGATATACCGTATAGCCGTAAATACCTGCCTATCCTATTTGCGTATTGAAAAAAGGCAGCCTAAAGATGAGCTCACTGACAATATAATTGAAACAAAAGGCGAAGAGATCTCTGAAAAAAATGAGCAGGTTTCCTCTTTGTATAAATGTATAGCTCAACTTGAAGAAAATGAGCGTATTATAATTACTATGGTTCTTGATGAATTACCATATGCCGAAATTGCCGCTATTTCGGGAATCTCAGAAGGAAATTTAAGAGTGAAAATCCATCGAATTAAACAAAAACTGACTGAATTATATAATAGAAATGAAAGATTTTGAAGCACTGAAGAGCATCTGGCACGACCAGGTCACGCTGCCGAAAGTCAGTCACGAAGATGTATTGAAAAACCTGCGAAAGACCAGGAATGGTCTTGCAAGTAAACTATTAATCGAAATGATAGGCATGGGGATTGCCGCTGCGGTCCTCATCTATGTTTGGATAGCGAGTCCGTTTACAATGTGGACCACCCATCTGGCAATGATCATATCTATCAGTTGCTGTTTTTACTATATACTTGCCATGATCAGCAATTACCGCAGGATAAATTATGATAAACTGCTGGACAGGCCTGAATGTTATATTAATCACCTCAAAAAATATAAACACGACCGTTATATTTTCAATACCAGAAAGTACAAAGTATTTTCTATATTCTTTACTGCAGGATTCATTCTCTATTTTATCGAGATCTCCTTTATGACTTCCCTATGGGTCACTGTAATGGTAATTTCATTCACCTTCCTTTGGATCGCATTCTGTTTTGTTTTGATGCGAACCTATATTAAACTTGAGGAAGCAAAATTGGAAGAAATGATCCAAAATCTCGAAAGGCTGCATAAACAGTTCGAAGATACCGATCAATAATCCTAAGGCTTTTTAGCTTCCACCTCAGTTTCTTCCTTTATTTCTTTAAACTGCAAACTATTGTTTCTTAAAGTATATTCCACCTTTCGTCTATCTCCTGTTGCAGTTCCGGTTGAGTCATTTTTATTATATACAGGAAACTCCCGCATCAGTTTCCCTTCCTTGATGTAAACTGAATCATTTCCCTGGTAGCCTTCCTTAAGAGAAGAACTAAGTTCCGGGAATCGGATCTGCTGATTTGATCCTCCTTCGCTGTATTCGTAGATATACATATTCAGATACGAGCCCTTACCCTCTCCTTTTGCCTGAATATACAATTCAGGATTCCCATCAGTATCGAGGTCCATATCCCATGCATCCACTATTTTGCCATCCAGTTCACCAGCTTCAGAGCGATAACTAAGGTGTGTAGAATCTGATCTGAGTATCAGATATCCGCCAACTGAATTAGAACCTCGTCCCCAGCTAACTATGTCCAATGTTAAACCAGGTTTCACTTCAATCGCTTTATGAAAGCGAAAAGGTTCCATGATCTTTTTAACAACTGGTTTTACTTCTGCTTTCTTTTCTTCATCTCCTGAACAAGATACGAATAGGGTACTTGCTAAAAATATTCCGGATAATAACGTTTTCAAATTCATCTTTTTGCTCTCATTAAAAGGATTTTGCTCTTTATCAAATTTAACAAATTAATTTTCCCTGAGGTACGCGTAATTCTCAAATAATAATAAAAATCAGGCTTTGTTTCATTTTTCCCAGACATCCGGGCAAAAAAAAGCCCCTGCATGAGCAAGGGCATTTTAATATGAGAAGATCAATATTCTTAAGATCAGGCGTCCTCTTTAGCAGCAAGATAACGCTCCGCTTCAAGAGCCGCCATACAACCTGTACCTGCAGCTGTGATCGCTTGTCTCCATAATTTATCCTGAGCATCTCCACAGGCAAAAACTCCTTCAATATTTGTTTTAGTGCTATTCGGTTGTGTAATCAGGTAACCGGTCTCATCCATATCTAACCACCCGTTAAATATATCCGTGTTTGGATTATGGCCTATTGCTACAAAGAATCCACTCACTTTAATAGTCTCTTCTTCACCTGTGATATTATTTGAAACCAAAATTCCGGTTACATTTTTACCATCCCCAAGTATTTCCTTAGTATCAGAATTATAGTGAATCTCAATATTCGGGGTATTTAAAACCCTGTTTTGCATAGCTTTAGAGGCTCTGAACTCATCTCTTCGTACAAGCATATGAACTTTTCTGCAAAGCTTTGCAAGATAGGTAGCTTCTTCTGCTGCCGTATCACCAGCACCTACGATAGCTACATCCTGACCTTTGAAAAAGAAACCATCACAAACTGCACAGGCAGAAACCCCGAAACCGTTATATTTTTGCTCACTTTCAAGTCCCAGCCACTTAGCAGAGGCACCTGTAGCAATGATCACAGTATCCGCAAGGATCGTTTTGCTTTCATCGATGATCACTTTATGTGGCGTAGACGAAAAATCAACACTGCTGGCATAACCAAAACGAATCTGAGTTCCAAAACGCTCTGCCTGTATTCTGAAATCCTCCATCATTACAGGACCCATAATTCCTTCCGGGTAACCCGGAAAGTTCTCTACATCAGTAGTTTGAGTCAATTGTCCGCCAGGAACCATTCCTGTGTACATTACTGGTTTTAAATCTGCACGTGCAGCATAAATTGCAGCAGTATAACCTGCGGGGCCAGATCCTATGATCAGACATTCAACATGTTCGGTTTCTTCAGACATTTTATTTTTATTTGATGCAAATTTAAACCTTTGAGGCGGGATAGGCAAATTCATTTCCAGGCTCAAGGCCGGGAGGACAAATAATTATTACTATTATTACATCTCAATCCATACCCAACACCCGCATACCTATGTTTCAATTGTTGAAAACCACAAATTACAGTTCCATTAATCTGAATAATCTAAAAAACAGTTCTGTTATCAGACTTCATTCCTATACTGCTATTTTACTATTTATTATGTTAAGCAGTAGCTTATCAGCACAGAAAAAGAATGTTCAATATGAATTAAAGCTTAAGCCTGCGAGTTCAGCGATCCGGATTGATGGGATAATGGATGAGCCTGCCTGGGAGGATGCTGATCTGGCAAGCAAGTTCTTTATGGTTCAGCCTATGGATACCAGCTTTGCCAAAGTTCGAACAGACGTGAAAATGAGCTATGATAAGGATTTTCTTTACCTGATCGCCGTTTGCTATCATGAACCTGGTCCATATTTCGTAGAATCATTAAGACGGGATTTTGCCTTCGGAAAAAATGATAATTTCTTGCTTTTCATGGACCCTTTTGATGATCAGACCAATGGTTTTTCATTCGGATCGAATGCTGCCGGTGCACAATGGGATGGTATTATGTATGATGGAAGTAAGGTAGATCTGAGTTGGGATAATAAATGGGTATCTGCAGTCAAAAATTATGAAGACCGCTGGGTATTTGAGGCCGCTATTCCATTTAAATCGATCCGCTACAAGCCTGGCATCACAAAATGGGGCATCAATTTCAGTCGCATGGATCTGAAATCAACCGAAAAATCAAGCTGGGCTCCCGTTCCGCGTCAATTCGCAACTGCATCACTTGCATATACAGGAAATTTAGTCTGGGATCAGCCACCACCAGTTCCAGGTCAAAACATTTCTGTTATTCCTTATACTCTGGGTGGCATTTCCAGCAATCATACACTCTCTCCTATTAGCCGCAATCAGCGGGGTGAGATCGGTGGTGATGTAAAGATTGCCATTAATTCATCTCTGAACCTCGACCTGACCGTTAACCCTGATTATTCACAGGTAGAGGTTGACCGTCAGGTACCTAACCTCGACAGGTTTGAACTGTTTTTCCCTGAACGAAGACAGTATTTCCTTGAAAATGGCGATCTTTTTTCAAATTTCGGATATCAGAATATCAGACCTTTCTTTTCCAGACGTATTGGTTTAGGTGTTCCCATTCAATACGGTGCCCGCTTAAGCGGAAAACTTAATAAGGATTGGAGAGTGGGGTTGATGAATATGCAGACCGAAAATACCAGTGCAGCGGAACCAGCGCAGAATTTTGCTGTTCTGGCACTCCAGAGAAGAGTATTTGCAAGGTCTAACATCGGTGCCATTGTGATCAACAAGCAATCAATGAATTTTGATGCAGAAAATGCTGCTGCCGGAGTTTCCCGTTACAATAGGGTTGCAGGACTTGAATATAATTTAGCTTCATCTAACAATACCTGGACAGGTAAAGCTGTTACGATGAAATCTTTCAGTCCGAATGGTAGTGGAAAAGATATGATGCAGGCAGCAAACCTGCGTTACTGGACCGGAAACTGGGATCTGAACTGGCAGCATGAATATGTAGGACGCAATTACAATGCAGAAGTTGGATATGTTCCGCGCAGAGGTTATATCAATTTAAGTCCGCAGGCTGGTTACCTTTTCTTTCCAAAAAAAGGACCTCTTGTAAGCCACGGACCTAAATTATTTTCCGCTAATTATTTCAATGAATCCTTCCAGCGAACTGATTACACAAACTACCTTGCTTACAATCTTAATTTTCGCAGCAGAGCAACTTTAACAGGCTGGATTGCAAATGACTATGTAAAACTGCAAAGACCTTTCGATCCAACAAACAGAGGTGGTGCAGTATTGGCTGCAGGCTCTGAGCACCGTTGGGAAGCTTTTGGAGCAGAATTCGCTTCCAGGCCTCAAAGTCTGTATACTATGGCATTATCTACCCGTTATGGCGGATATTATGCCGGTGGGCATCGACTGAACGTAACCAGTGAATTTGGATATCGATTTCAGCCTTACGTTAGTTTAGCATTGAGTTCAAGTTATAATGATATACGCTTGCCTCAACCATGGAATACCACAAAATTCTGGCTGATTGGACCAAGAGTTGATGTTACCATGACAAATAAGGTCTTTTTTACCGGATTTGTGCAGTATAATGAACAAAGTGATAATATCAATGTGAATACTCGTCTGCAATGGCGTTATAAGCCCGCCTCTGACCTTTTTATAGTGTATACCGACAATTATCTTCCTGCACCTTTTGCAGTCAAGAACAGATTCCTGGTGCTTAAATTAACGTATTGGTGGAATATTTAGGGTTGCTTGTTATGAAAGGTAAAGGAATTGCCTGAGTTTACAATGCACCTTCATCTCGATAAATTTAACGTCAGACGAACACCTTTTCGTCCTTTCGAACACCTGTATTAAATTTAAAATGAAATGCACCATTAAAAGGTGGAGAAATCTCATAACTAAGGGCTTGTGTTTTAAAGTCAAAGACTGATTTCGTAGCAGCAGATTTCTCCGTCATGCCTCCTGCGAAATGACGACCACCTTAACGTCCTTTCGAACACCTCAGCTAAGTTTTAATTGGAGGATTCTTTTTAGAGGTGGAGAAATCTCATGACTAAGGGCTGTGGTTTAAAGTCAAAAACTGATTTCGTGGCAACAGATTTCTCCGTCATGCCTCCTGCGAAATGACGACCACCTTAACGTCCTTTCGAACACCTATTCTAAATTTTAATTGGAGGATTCTATTTAGAGGTGGAGAAATCTCATAACTAAGGGCTGTGGTTTAAAGTCAAATGTGTATTTATTGCAACAGATTTCTCCGTCGTGCCTCCCTGCCTACCGCAGGCAGGCTGCGAAATGACGAGAAATAGTGAACAGATTTCTTCCTTCCTCATTCGAAATAACCTGATGCAGTGTACCTGGCAATTACCCCCGATTCGCCTTTAAAAGCCTGATAAAATTCCCCCCAAGTACCTTTTTCACATCCTTCTTTGAATAACCCAGTTTTAATAATTCCTCAGTAATTACAGGATATTTTGAAACATCTTCCAAACCTTTTGGAAAGGATTCCGCTCCATCATAATCTGCACCCAGGCCCACATGATCCGCTCCTACCAGTTTCACCATATGATCAATATGCTCAATCAGGAGAGATAAGGGTGCCTTCATATCATCAATTTCCTGCTTGTATTTCCTGTTGATCTCCTCCTCTGCTTTGGATCTGCTTCCAAACTTACCGGTTAATTCTGCCAGCTCAGCTTTATGACGTGCATTAAACGATACAAGCTTAGGCCTATACGTACTGTCCAAAAAATCACTGTAGAAATTCACAAAGATCACTCCCCCTGTTTTTGCAATTGCTCTGATCTGATCATCCTTCAAATTGCGCTGGTGAGCATGAAACACGTAGGCCGAGCTATGCGAAGCCATAACCGGCTTCGTGGATACACGAATCGCATCATAAAAAGTGGTCTCGCCAACATGAGAAAGATCCACGATCACACCCAGTTCGTTCATACGTTTAATGATCTTTACACCCAGATCACTAAGTCCGATTTGCTTTAAACTATCCTTTTTAAAAGTCTCTTCATAGGCCGAACTCGACCATGGAGTGCTGTTATTCCAGGTCAGTGTCATATAGGTCATGCCCCGTTTCGCCAGAGCATCCAGATTCTCCAGCTTATTCTCGATCATATGTCCGCCCTCTACACCAAACAAGGCAGCCATTTTACCCTGCTTAACCGCTGATTTCAATTCGGCCGCAGTTCTCACCTTGGCGATCATGTCAGGATGACGACTGATCAATGCATCAAGAGAGTCGATCTGCCGATTCGCAAGAGCAAACCCTCCGGTATAATCGCTCCAGACCGAAAACACCTGCACATCAAGTCCTCCTTCACGGGCACGAATAAGGTCGAAATTACCTCCCTTTTGACGAATTCCAAGGTCAATTCCGGATTTAATCTGATCAGTTAATATATCTCCATGGGTATCTACAACTATCGCTTTCTTATGAATTTTTAACGATGACTGTCCGAATACATGAATTGAGCTAAACAGAAGTATGAAAATGAGGGTTTTTTTCATGATGATTTATTTTTTCAGGTTTGAATGATACCCGGATTAAACGATTTTTCTATTGGCGACTGGTTAGCGGCCTCTATTCCCATTGAAATTACTTTTCTGGTTTCCAGAGGATCAATGATTCCATCAACCCATAAACGTGAAGCAGCATAATAAGGTGTTGTCTGACTATCATAGCGATCGGTAATTTCTTTCAGCAATTCATCTTCCTTTTCTTTGGTGATCACTTCCCCTTTTGCCTTTAAAGAGGCCTCCTGGATCTGTAATAAGACCTTTGCTGCCTGTGAACCACCCATTACCGCAATTTTTGCGGATGGCCAGGCATAGATCAGCCTCGGATCATACGCTTTTCCGCACATGGCATAGTTACCGGCACCATAAGAATTTCCAATCACAATGGTGAACTTAGGAACTACCGAATTGGCGACAACATTCACCATTTTAGCTCCGTCTTTTATGATTCCACCCTGTTCAGAACGGCTTCCAACCATGAACCCGGTTACATCCTGCAGGAATACCAATGGTATTTTTTTCTGATTACAATTCATGATGAAACGTGTGGCCTTATCCGCTGAATCTGAATAAATTACCCCTCCGAACTGCATTTCACCTTTTTTACTTTTTACAACCTTACGCTGATTCGCCACAATTCCTACTGCCCAGCCATCGATACGTCCTAAACCGCAGATGATGCTCTGTCCGTAGAGCTTTTTATATTCTTCAAACTCTGAATTATCCAGCAATCTGTGAATGATCTCACGCATATCATACGGATTTTCCCTGCTTCCGGGTAATAAACCGTAGATCTCCTGTTCATCCAACTTAGGCTCAGCAGGCTTGATCCGGTCGAAACCTGCCGATTGAGGCGTACCGATCATACTCATGATCTTCCGTATCGAATCCAAACAGGCCGCATCATTGGGATGTTTATAATCGGTCACGCCGGATATCTCACAATGCGTGGTAGCACCACCCAGAGTTTCATTATCAATATCCTCACCGATCGCCGATTTAACCAGGTAACTACCCGCTAAAAACACGGAGCCAGTACCTTCAACGATCATGGCTTCATCACTCATAATGGGCAAATATGCTCCGCCGGCAACACAGGATCCCATTATGGCCGAGATCTGTATGATCCCCTTGCTGCTCATTATGGCGTTATTACGGAAGATTCGTCCAAAATGCTCCTTATCCGGAAATATCTCATCCTGAAAAGGAAGAAATACTCCTGCAGAATCAACCAGATAGATTACCGGCAAACGATTTTCCATGGCTATTTCCTGAGCCCTTAAATTCTTTTTGGCAGTCATAGGGAACCATGCCCCAGCCTTTACAGTAGCGTCATTGGCAATGATCATGCATTGACGACCAGAAACATAACCAATCCCGGTGACAACGCCTGCCGAGGGACATCCGCCGACCTCTTTATACATATCTTCGGCTGCAAATGCACCGATCTCCAGCCAGCGACTGTCTTTATCGATCAAATAGCTGATACGCTCGCGCGCAAGCATCTTACCCTTCTCTTTTTGTTTGGCAGCAGCCTTCTCTCCTCCACCAGCATAGATCTTTTTCAAACGGATTTTTACCTCGTATGAAAGCTGCTTATTGGTATCCTCGTTCTTATTAAACTCAAGATTCATGTTGGCAAGTTAAGTGATAAAAATGAAAAGCTGAATTTTGCTCTGATATTTAAGATTCATGTTTCCTCGGATTCTGAATTTTTCAGTAAGGAATATCTTTAAGGGCGAAATAAGTTTATTATAAAACAAAATTCCAAAGCAGAGATCTGCTATACCCATCAGGATGTTAGAAATGGATGCATTTTATTAATCTGAAGGGAACAGAAATCAAAAAACAAGGAATTACCTATAATGGAGATCAGGTATTCATTAAGTTCTAAATATGGATCTTCAATTAGGTTTCCAGATTCAACTTATAACATGAGTATAAAATAGCCGGTGGTAAATTCATAGCCACCCCCATTTCCATTCTGTCGAATATTGGAAGAAAATAATTTTTCTGCAAAGAATAAAGAAACTGCCTGAATACACCGCCAATTTTTAGAAGGTCATAACAATCACTCAGAAGTTGATCACGAAATAACTGATCAAACAGGCTTAGAGGCAGACCTGAAATAATTACATCAACTGATGATAGTTCAAAATATTTAGTAACATCAGCGGCTGATCCTTTGATCAGATGAAATCTTTGATCTTTTATTTTTTCAAGATTAGCATAAAAATGAGCTTCGATCTCAAAACAATACAATTTAGATTCAGGATGAAGTTTTGACAAAATACTTTCAGTAATGTTCCCACTTCCCGCACCCAGTTCAATTATAATCTGAGGTTTTTCACTATTTATCTCATTGGTAATATGTCTGGATACATAACGTGATGATTCATATACAGCGCCTGTGGTACGTATCTTTTTTATATAACTAAACGCTTTATTGATCATTTTCCTTTTCCATATTTTATCATGTCCATTAAAATAAATACCTAATTGATGCACACGCACTCAATTTAGCATTTAGAATTTATTGGATAAGAGAATTATATAATTATTGCTATTTGAAAGTAATGTACAATAATCGTGCGGAAAATCAATAACTGTGCAACTTTCCGGCTCAAGGCCGGAATGACAGAGGCTCAAGGCCGGAATGATTGCGGATCAGGTCCGCAATGACTGCGGCACAGGACAGGAAAGACTGCGCATAGGACAGGAAATACTAAGGCTCAAGCCGGGATATTCTTCCATTCAAACCTGTCAAAAGTACCGAAGACCCTGTTTTTGCTTTTCTTATGGTATTATATCCTTCAGCCGATAATTTTCTCCAGGTTCTTCCACCGTCAACTGACCAGTCGGTACCTGTCGGACCTGTTGCAATCAGCACTTTTTTGGAGATATATTCAACAGCGGAACGGTACCCAAATGTAGAAACAGATGGCCTCTTCCATGTTTTTCCTCCATCCCTTGTTAAAAGCAGATTATTTACCCTTGATGAATCGATTAGATAGTCGCCACCAACGGCAATTCCTCTTCTTTTAGTATAAAATGCAATCGAAAAGGGACCGGTAGAGCTTTTACCCTGAATAATAGGACAAGCATAGGCCTTCCATGAATTACCATAGTCTGAAGAATGAAAGATCCGGGATTGTAGTCCACCAGTGGCTATCCATGTATTACCTTTTGAATCACAGCGAATGGCAGTCCCGCTGGCTGCAAAACTGGCCTCACCGGCTATAAGACCGATCGTATTATTTTGACTTATATTCTGCCAGCTTGTTCCCCCATCGCTTGTTTTAAGCAATACTAATTTTCCATTGATAGGGTCGCCATAGATCAGGCCTCTTTCTGCATCCCAAAAATCCATCCCATCGAGAAAAATATCAGGAGATTCATTGCGGTAAACTTCTTTCCATACAGATCCTCCATCAGTAGTGAGCAGGATCACTGCCGGAGTACCCGCACTTAACAGGATCGCATGATTAGCAGAAAAAGCCTCTATATCTCTGAAATCAAGGTTTTCATAGCCCGGAATTTGTTTCCAGCTCCATGTTTTACCACCATTGTTGCTGCGTGCTGTCCATCCTTTGCTCCCACTGGCCCATGCCACAGTGTCATCCACAACCGATAAACCCCGAAGACTCGTACTCTTTCCGGATTCTAATGGGATCAGACTTTGTGAGTGGGCTTTTAAACAGAAGAGAATAGTAAAAAGAAAAAATGGAATGATGCTCTTCATCATTTTATCCTTGTCCAGCTTTCAGTTCTTCCCAGAATTGAGAATCCCACAAAACCTCTTACATTTATTTTGTCAGGATCCTGAAGACTTATTTTACAGCTATAGGTTTTACCTGTTTTAGGATCATAAATGCTACCTCCCTGCCAAATATTATCACTGAAAATGAAATCTTTCAGGATAACCAATCCTAAAATTGGAGTCTGATTTCGGCCATTATCAGGATTATTCTTGTCCAAACGTGGTTTTCCATCCGGATGATTTGGTGCCTTCATCCAGGCGATCTTTCCGAAATATTTTCCGCCATTCGGATAGATATGAATATGAGCTTCACCTGTAGCATTAAGCCATTTACCAATGATCTGATCTTTATGCTGCGAAAAAGCATTCATGCTGCAGAACAGAAGTATGGTGAGAAGTAAGTGCTTGTACATGGTTGGATATTAGATTACCATATAAAAATACGGATAATTTCAATTTAACGCACCGACTGTTATCTAATTATGGTACTGTATCAACCTAGCCCGGATCACCCCGGATCAAGTCCGGGGGGACACGCAGGGGAATAAGCAAGGTTAATCTGTGGTCTCAATCCACTTCCTGGCATTCACAAATGCTTCCAGCCATGGTGAAACTTCGTCCTTTTGTGCTCTTTCAGGATAATTTGCCCAGTTCCATGGGAACGTAGAACGCTCAATATGAGGCATCAACACCAGATGTCTTCCGGTAGCATCACACATCATGGCCGTATTGAAATCTGAACCATTTGGATTGGCAGGATAGCTCTCATAGCCATATTTAGCTACAATATTATACTGATCTTCTGCGTATGGCAATTTGAATTTGCCCTCTCCATGCGATATCCATACACCTAATGTGGCTCCTTCAAGGGATGAAAGCATGACCGAATTGTTTTTCTGGATCTTTACGGATGTAAACCCGCTTTCGTGCTTATGAGAGGTATTGTGATGCAGCTTTCCATGAACTTCATGCTCCGGGTTGATCAATTCAAGCTCCATCATCAGCTGACAGCCATTACAGATACCCACCGATAAGGTATCTTCCCGTTTGAAGAAATTCTTCAGGGCTGTATTCGCTTTCTCATTGTATAAAAATGCTCCTGCCCAGCCTTTTGCCGAACCCAGCACATCCGAATTGGAGAATCCTCCTACTGCACCAATAAATTGTATATCCTCAAGCGTTTCTCTGCCTGAGATCAGGTCGGTCATGTGAACATCTTTCACATCAAAACCTGCAAGAAACATCGCATTAGCCATTTCGCGTTCAGAATTACTTCCCTTCTCGCGAATGATAGCTGCTTTTGGTCTCGCTGTTCCTTTCGCAATTACAGGTAATTTACCATCAAAATTTGCCGGAAAATTGAATTGTAAAGGCTGATTTTTATAATTGCTATAACGCTCCTGCGCCATTCCGTTCTTCGATTGCTTTGAATCTAAGAGGAAAGAAGTTTTGTACCAGGTATCTCTGGTTTCAGACACATTGAATGTGAATGAGTCATTATTGTTCTTAATTATTACTGAATTGCCTTCTGCAACCGATCCTATTTTAAAGATCTCTATACCATTTTGAGCAAAAACAGCTTCCACAGATGCATCAGCCTGGAAAACTACTGCGATGTTTTCGTTAAAGAATGCTTTTACAGTATCCTGTTCATTTAATGAACTCAGATCATAGTCGGCTCCCAGATTAACTTCCGCAAAGCTTAACTCCAGTAAAGTGGTAATCAAACCCCCACTGCCAACATCGTGTCCCGCTTTGATCTTACGCTCTTTGATCAGGTCCTGCAATACGTTGAAAGCCTTTTTGAAATAAGCCGAATCCTTAATTGTTGGAACCTCTGTTCCTACCCTGTTCAGGATCTGAGCAAAAGAAGAACCACCCAGCTTGAAGGTATCCTGAGATAAGTTGAGGTAATAGATGTTTCCTCCATTGCGTTTAAGAACCGGCTCAACCACCTTGGTGATATTTGAGCAATTTCCTCCTGCAGAAATAATCACCGTTCCAGGGGCAATAACTTCATCATTCGGGTATTTCTGCTTCATTGAAAGCGAATCCTTACCTGTAGGAATATTGATTCCCAGTTCAATAGCAAAATCAGAACATGCTTTTACGGCTTCATATAAACGGGCATCTTCACCTTCGTTCTTACAAGCCCACATCCAATTCGCTGAGAGTGAAACAGACTTTAAACCATCTTTTAATGGAGCCCAGACAATATTTGAAAGTGCCTCAGCAATGGCCGTACGTGAACCGGCTGCCGGATCAATTAATGCAGAAACCGGAGAATGCCCGATGGAAGTGGCTATGCCTTCCTTGCCTTTAAAATCAAGGGCCATCACACCCACATTGTTTAATGGTAATTGTAAAGGACCAGCACATTGCTGCTTGGCCACTTTACCGCCAACACAACGGTCGACCTTATTGGTTAACCAGTCTTTACAGGCCACCGCTTCCAGTTGCAAAACCTGATTCAGGTATGCAGGAATATCTGAAGTGCTGTAACTTAGTTCAGCATAATTTCTTTTGACTGTTTTATCGGCCATGATGGTTTTCGGAGAACTTCCGAAGAAATCTTCCAAAGCATAATCCATAGGCTTTAAGCCTGTTGATTTTGACTCGAAGGTAAATCGGTGGTCATTGGTTACATCACCTACCTCATACATTGGAGAACGCTCACGGTCGGCAATGCGCTTCAGGGTATCAATATCTTTTTGGCCGATCACCAGACCCATACGTTCCTGTGATTCGTTACCAATAATTTCTTTTGCTGATAAGGTTGGATCGCCAACAGGCAATTTATCCAGATCAATGAGTCCGCCGGTAGCTTCCACCAATTCAGAAAGGCAGTTTAAATGCCCTCCAGCACCATGATCGTGAATAGAGACGATCGGGTTATGATCGCTTTCCACCAGGCCACGAATGGCATTGGCTGCTCGTTTCTGCATTTCTGGATTAGAACGCTGAATGGCATTGAGCTCAATTCCGGAACCGAAAGCACCAGTATCTGCTGATGAAACCGCAGCTCCACCCATTCCGATCCGATAATTCTCACCTCCCAGGATCACAATTTTATCACCCTCCTTTGGAGTTTGCTTGATCGCCTGGTCCAGTTTCCCGTAACCAACACCACCTGCCTGCATGATAACTTTATCGTATCCAGTCTTACGATCGTTCTCTTCATGCTCAAAAGTTAGAACAGAGCCGGTGATCAAAGGCTGACCGAATTTATTTCCAAAATCTGAAGCTCCGTTGGAGGCTTTGATGAGGATATCAACGGGTGTTTGGTAGAGCCATGGGCGTTCGGGCATGGCGGTTTCCCACCCACGACCCTGACCCTGATTTTCATCAGGGTGACTAAAGTTGCGATCTTCTGAATATCCCTCCTCCAGTCTTGAATATGAGGTCATGTAGACTGCAGTTCCTGCCAATGGTAATGAACCCTGTCCTCCTGCCAGACGGTCGCGGATCTCTCCTCCGGAGCCGGTTGCAGCACCATTAAAAGGCTCAACCGTAGTTGGGAAATTATGGGTCTCTGCTTTCAGGGATAAAACAGATTCAAATTCTTTTTCTTCGTAAAAATCAGGCTTATCGGCGCTTTTAGGTGCAAACTGAGTCAGTTTAGGGCCCTTTACAAAGGCCACATTATCTTTATAGGCCGAAACGATATCATTAGGATTCGTTTCAGATGTTTTGCGGATCAACTTGAACAGGGATGTCGGTTTTTCTTCTCCATCAATTACAAAGGTACCGTTGAAGATTTTATGACGACAATGCTCCGAATTAGCTTGTGAGAAGGCGAAAATTTCAGAATCTGTTAATTTTCTACCCAGTTTAATCGCAAGATTATCCAAATAATCAACTTCCTCAGCACTTAAAGCCAATCCTTCAGATTTATTATAGGCAGCTATATCGCTGATGTCCAGAATAGGCTCCGGCTGAATATGGATGGTGTAGATCTCCTGATTAAGCTCACTATATTTCTGAGAAAGCATCGGGTCGAAGGCATTGAAATCGGCAGGAACCTTTTCAAATTCCTCGATACGAATAATCCCTTCAATACCCATGTTCTGCGTGATCTCCACCGCATTGGTGCTCCAGGGTGTGATCATTGCCGCACGCGGACCAACATAATAGCCCGGCAGTACAGAATCCGCTGATTTTTGTGATTCCCCGAATAACCAGTTCAGTTTCTTAATATCCTCATGGGATATCTCAGCATGTGTTTGAACTGCAAAAACCTTATAATGTGGGGAGACAAAAAAATGGATCATTGAACGTTTTCTTTGGGTGCCTGTATTAGAAATGCAAAGTTAATTTTTTTATGGGAATTTGGGCGGGAGAATGTGATTATGATTTGATTTTGTAGTATGTGTTTTGATGGATTTGTGGTCTGAAGCATTGGATTACATTGGGATTGAATGAGACTCCTGGAAGATCCTTTAAAATCATTTTGATTCTCAAGTTAAAAGACCAAAGAAGTTATCCAGCATTAAGGAATTGCGATAGGAGGTTTTAGGCTTGTGATCCGGGTACTGTCACAAACAAAGTCATCAATGAATCTGGACAAGGAATACGATGAATTATTCCAATATTTCAACTATTTTTTTTGATAACATTTTGATAATGAGTACATTTAATAAAGGCATTATGAATTGAGCCAATACCCCTGGATTTGGTGACCTTGTTGCAGTATATTCCTCACTAAACACAAGTAATCGGTCATGACAGAACTAAACGAAACTCACTGCAAAACTTCAATTTAAAAACAAAAATATGTCAAATCAAATTTTTCCTTGCTTGTGGTTTGATGGTATATCCAAAGAAGCTGCAGATTATTACTGTTCCGTTTTCAAAAATTCAAAAATAGTATCTGAAAATTCAATGGTTGTAATTTTTGAACTCAACGAAACAAAATTCATGGCACTCAACGGTGGACCTCAATATAAGTTTTCACCAGCAAACTCGTACGTAATTACTTGTGACACCCAGGAAGAAATAGATCATTATTGGGAAAAATTAGGCGATGGCGGAACTTACAGTAAATGTGGCTGGCTTGATGATAAATTTGGAGTATCCTGGCAAATCGTTCCTACTATTTTAGGTGAACTAATGAGTAACCCTGAAAAATCTCAAAAAGTTACAGAAGTGTTTTTACAAATGACAAAATTTGACATTGAAAAACTAATTAACGCTTAATAAATAAAAATCATGGCACTTATCAATCCTTATATTAACTTCAACGGAAATGCAGAAGAAGCATTCAATTTTTACAAATCAGTTTTTGGTGGTGAGTTCGCCATAATCAGTCGTTTTAAAGATCTGGCAGGCCCGGAATTCCCAGTATCAGAAAATGAAGCAAATAAAATAATGCACATCGCTTTGCCTATCGGCAAAAACATTTTAATGGCTAATGACGTTCCAGAAAGTATGGGACGAGTAAACGAAAATGAAAACAGATCTAAAATTTCGATTAGCACAGAAAGCAAAGAAGAAGCTGATAAATTATTCCATGGACTTTCAGAGGGCGGCAAAATAGAAATGCCAATGGCCGACAGTCCCTGGGGTTCCTATTTTGGAATGTTTAGAGACAAATTTGGCATTGAATGGATGATAGATTTTGACGCAAAATATAAGGGACAAATTTAACCGAAGAAAAGCAACGAACCGCTGACAGGGGTTTTGCAAAAAGCGGGTTCAGTGATAAATTGAACATTCGAAATTCTAATGAACATTTGTGCTAAACCGAACAGTTGTACTTCTAAAAACACTTCCTCTCAAAGCCCAAAACCATTGGGCGCAAGCCGCGGACTCCACAAAACGTGACTACTAATTTTGAAATTCTGAAACGACACAAATAGCAAGAATATCATTAAAAAATAATTATGGACAAGCCAAATAAAAAGGACTACTTTGTATTAGCACCATCTCAAATTGCCTGGGTCGTGAGGGATATAGAGAAATCAAAGACTTTATATAGAAGTTTTGGATTCCGTGATATCGAAGCCTATCCAGAAATGGAAATTCCGGAAGAATTTAAAGACTATTTGTTGTTTATGGAATTAGATTTTGCAGACAAAATTAAATAAACCTGTTTTCTGTATGATAATAAAATACTTTAACAGAGCATTTGCAAAATGACAGGGCCAATTCTATATTGAACAATCGAAATTAAAATCGATAATTGTTTTAAACTGAATGTATTTGCTTCAATTTCTGCAAGCACATAAAGCTAAAAACCATTTTCGGCAAGCAATTGAAACCATTAATAAACTATTATTCAAAATAGAAATCATGCTAAAAATCAAATTCTATACATTAATAATCTTGATTGCCTTCTGTCAAAATATTTTTGGACAAGAGAAAGAAATAATTATCCCGTTTAAATTAACTGAGTATAATAATATTTCTATTCAAGCAACTTTAAATGAAAAAGACACCGTCAATTTAATGTTTCATACTGCCGCTAATTCCGTTACATTGATAGAAGACGCCACAAAAAAAATCAAAAGTCTAAACTTTAACAATAATACTGAGGGAGTAAAAAGCTGGGGTGGAGAAACAAATTCATCTCGACTTAGTGAAAATAATTCTATACAAATTGGCGAGTTAAAACTCAAAGGTATTTCCATTTGGGAAAATAAATACTCAGGACCTCACACAGATGGAAAGTTTGGCATTGATTTGTTTAAGGATAAAGTTTTGAAATTGGATTTTGAAAGGAATATCCTAATAATATCTTCTCTCTTACCAAATGATGTAAGAAGATATCAAAAACTCAAACTTGTTTTTGAAGATGAAATGATGTTTTTAGAAGCAAGTTTTAAAATAAATAATATGGTTAAAAAAAATAGGTTTTTAATTCATTCCGGATATTCCGGAGACCTCTTATTTGACGACAAATTTGCAAGTGATAACCAAATGGAAGTAAACTTAAAAATTACCGGAGAAAAAGAATTGAAAGACTCTTATGGTAATGTTTTAACAACTATGAAAGCTATTATACCCTACTTAGAAATAGGAACTGTTAAATTATCCAACGTTCCGGTTGGTTTCTTTTCCGGAGCAATTGGCAGACAAAAAATGAGTGTTATGGGTGGAGATATTTTAAAAAGATTCAATATAATAATTGATTCTAAGAGAGAATACATTTATCTAAAACCTAACGAGTTGAAAAATATAGAATACACGAAAAGCTAAATTAAATTCAACTTTTTGTTAACATGGGTTTGATAAAACAGAGACTGAGCTGAGATGCTGCATTGACCCATGTATAGTAAAACAACATGTATAGTAAAACAAATAGTAGTGGATCTTTTAACCAATCTTCCACCCATCAAATTGAGAACAATTAATATCATTTTTAAAGCTGCTTATGGTCTATTCGCTCCGTGTTAGCATGGTCTTTTTGCATTAGAAATAGGGCTAGGCTCTGCGGGTATGAGTGGGATGAAATCATAAGTGGTTGGTGAAAAATAGCAACCACAGGAAAACTTTTATAAATGTTAAACAAATCGTTCATTCACTGAACCTCCGTTCACCTCTCTTCCGCCTTGGCTGGTGCGGCACGTACCCAATTAGCCAACCCACTGACTTTCATAGCATCAGACGCAGCGGTGGCGTTTTGGTTCTTTTTTGCTGCAGAAAAAGAACAAGGCCCCCGCGGCCTTTGAGCGGGCTGAAAAATCAGAAAAATTGTATCATTCGATGAAAAAAATATTAAAGATGAGAGTTCATTTTTTGCCTTTGGCAATGAGATTTTGATACTTTTTCTTGATAAAAAGTATCCAATGCCGAACCGCCCTTCAGCGGTGAGACCACGAAGGCCTATAAAAAACAATAATAAAATCCTGAGTAACATCAAGAAAGAACCCCGTATAAAAAACGGGACAGGCTTCGCTTCCACGGCCGAGGGCAAAACTCCTGGCCCGCCGTTCTTTCATCCCACCGCACTGGTATAATACTTCATTTAAAATGATTTTTCATTAGTCATAATCTGACAGGGTAATAGGATGAACGTTAATGGTGATATGAATGTTCATCCATCAACGGCTGCGTACAGGGCTTTGAAGGTTTGTGCTTTGGCAAGGTTTGGATTTACCGCCCTGTCCAATGCCGTACACTACGTTTATGAATGTGTGGTGATCTACAAAAATTTAATCTTTACTAGAATTCTCTTTAACAATGGAGGATCGTCAATAAAAACATCATTCAGTTCCGACATAGGGTGCTATTCACTAACCAAAATGATCAATGTCTTGCTAAAATGTTATTCATCACATGAATAGTTTATTCAAACGGATGAATAATTTATTCAGAGGCAGAACCAGTACCTACAGAATTCCGATCGGACCAAACCAGATAAATACTGATTTAACAACAGCTATTTTCATCAGCCTGAATAACAGAATTTGAGTTTGAATAAATATTCATGCCTGAATGAATTATTCAAACAGTCCTAAAACTGAGCCTGGAGGCTTATAATTAATATTTTATCAGTTTGGAATAGGAGATTGTTTATAATCAGAATATATAAATATGGGCTGACAAAACTTCTTCAATTGTCAGCATTTGCTTTATTTTTGTTGTTTCTTTATTCTTATTTACAACCTAAATAGGTTGGATCCTGTTTGAAGACGTCCTGTAAAACTATACCAACACTATTAAACCGAATTACCGAACGCAGATGGATTACATTGTAAAAAATGAAAAATTAGTTATTCAACACATTCCAGGAAATGGGGCGTGGACTTATCAACTAATTATTCCCAATACAAAGGATATTAAAGGGAAATGGGGGGAGTTAAAGGTTTCCGGAACAATTGACGACTATGAAATTAAACACAAGAATTTAGGGCCAATGAAAAATTCTGATAAGAAAATGGCACTGAATTCTGATATCAGAAAGTCTATTAATAAGAGTGGTGGTGATGTTGTGTCAGTAACATTATTTCTTGAAAAGCAGAATAAAATTAATGACACTGATGAAATTCTGGAGTGTTTTAGAGATGCAGAAGTTTTAGAGATTTTTGATAAAATAGATAAAAGCGAACAAAAGCTAATTCTTATGAATATAAAGAAAGTTGCGACTGAAGACCAAAAAACAGAGAAAATTTTAAAAGCAATTGTAAAACTTGAGAAATTAAAGACCTGAAATCACCACTAACAACACGTTTTTAAAACCGGAAATTTTTCTCACAGCATAAAATAAGTGATGCTTTAATCAAATATCCCCCTCCCAATAAAAAGGACCTTCACTATACAAGAGCAGTTCGATTTGAACTGCTCTTGTATTAATAGCAAGCTTTTAGGTAATACTTTCCTTGACACGCTCACACATTTCAACGTTTGATGGTCACGAGCAAGAAAGTAGCAGGTATTGAAGTAGTATTCTTGTCGGTGCTTTTGTTTTGACTGTTAAACAGAGCTTCCAATTCACTTTGCAAGGCCATCACCTTTCCATTTTTTTCTGCAGCCTCAAAAGCATTCATTGTGGGCCCATAATAATTTTTGAATGTGCTGACAAATTCTGATGGTGAATATGGGGCGTTAAAAGTAAATGTATCCTTAGTAAATGATATATTTTCCTTCGCTATACCTGCATTAGTAAAGCGTTCTATAACATTATCCTCTACACCCCACAACATCGGACTAACAAAACCCTCGGGTGGTGCCGGTGTATACGAAGAACTAACTTTTAATATTTGTGCTACCAATGTAGGATCTCCGGGTATCCAGTTACCCATAACGATTCTTCCACCTTTACGGGTAACACGAACCATTTCCTTAGCAACATCAAATGGCCTGGGTGCGAACATCGCACCGAAGATACTTACAACAAGATCGAAGGTTTGATCGTGCAGTGAATTCAAATCTGTTGCATCACCCTCCTGAAAATTAATATTTGTCAGGCCTTCAGCTTTTGCTCTCCTGTTTCCTGCGTCAACTAGATTCCTGGCGATATCAACGCCCAAAACCTTAGCGCCCAATTTCGCTTCCGGTATTGCTGTAGTTCCATCACCACAACCTAAGTCAAGAATGTTAAGACCTTTTGTGATGCCGAGTTTGGACACAAGTGCCACACCGCTTTCACGCATGGTGTCAGCGATTCGGGTGAAGTCACCCTTTTCCCATAATGCTTTGTTTGGATTTGGGATTGTTAGAGTTGTCTGAGTCATTTTTCCAGGATTTAATGTTTAGAAATAATACAAAAATAAGCTATAGCCCATCTCTTCACTTTGCCATAAAGTCCAAAAAATATTCTTAAAAGTTCAGGAGGACAACTTTTTTCGAATCGCAGAAGGTGTTGCCTGATAGCGCTCTTTAAAGGAACGAGTGAAATGAGATGCGTTTTCAAAGCCACTTTCAAATGCTACTTCATTCACGTTTTTTTCTTTATCTGCCAATAGCTGCAAAGCATGGTTCAATCTCTTTTCCAATAACCATTTCCCGGGAGTGGTATGCATTACTTTCTGAAAATCCCTTTTAAACGCAGACAAGCTACGATTACAGAGTTCGGCATATTGTTCAAGCATAAGGTTAAAGCAATAGTTGTCCTCCATTATCCTTTGCATGGAAACGGATTGCGGCTCATGCATCAACGAACAGAAATAGGAAAGCAATTCTGCATTGTGAGGATCATCCGCAAGGGTTAAAATCAATTCCCGGAATTTTAATTCCAATAGTCCTTTGTCAGGTTCTTTGGTATTGCCAAAATAAGATGATATCGATAAAAAAAAAGTTTCTAATCTCTCGTTCGTATTTAAGGGTATAACGGTGCCGTAATTTTTGTCCATCTTACGTATTGGAATGGATCTGGACTTCAGCGTCTCGCAAATAAATTGATCGGGAATAAAAAAGAGTACAAGACAAAAACCAATATCAAAAAACTGTTCAATGATACTGGCACCCTTTTGTATAAAAACACAACTTCCTTTTTTAAGGTCATAAGAGCCATGGGCTGTGTGCCATACTTTTCTTCCATCGACTACGTAGAAAACATAATTATTCTGGGCCCATAAATCAGTAAAGCGATTCTTCATGAGCCTTGCCTCCAGCGGACAATTAAAGGCTGTGATAAGACTTTCACCACAGTTAAATTGACGGGAATATTCCGGATGTTTTAAAACACTGTCGATAAAATTGACCATCGTGCAATTCGTAAGAAGTTTAAAGTTAATGAATTAAATGTTTTTTACCAATGCTGACGGTGTGAACTCAGACAACATACTGTACGTGGAGTTAAGCGCAGTTTCTCTATGGATTTCCAATTAGGGGGAGTCTTCAGACTACCAATAAATATAAAATATCATTCCAAGCCTACGCTTAAAATACGGACAAAGGAGGTTATATTCCTCTTATAGAAAAAAGCAAGCCGGCAGCCCCTCTCCCGGCTTCTTTACTCACCAAAACCTCTGCATTATACACCGCCTTATCAACCACCCAATCGCAATAAGCACTGCCAATCCAATGAATATCAGTAATGGCGGCCAATGTTTTTTTCTAAAACCCTGGTCCCGTTTTCACTTTGCTCTTTTGCCTGAACCACTGTACTATCCACCCAGGCTTGCAGCACCCTTCTCAGCAATCCCCTAACTTCAATCTTCTCAGCCTTACCCCAACCCTCAAACCAACCGTTTACTCAATCATACAGCAATATTTACCATCACCATTTAGAAATAGGTATTTTTAGGACAATTGGGCCTCTGGCGACGACTCTAAAGTCGTTTAAGTCCCTAATTCATTTGAGAAAAATGGAAGCAGAAGATAATAATAAGGAAGGCTTCATCCCCAAACACGGTGGTTACCGCAACCTGATCACTTATCAGAAATCGGAAATTATCTATGATGGTACGATATATTTTACCAAACGTTTTTTTACCAGATACGACCGCACCATCGATCAGATGGTGCAGGCCGCCCGAAGCGGTAAACAAAATATAGTTGAGGCCAGCATGGCTTCCGGGACTTCAAAAGAAATGGAAATAAAGTTAACCAATGTCGCCAGGGCTTCCCTGGAGGAACTGAGAATAGATTATGAAGATTTTTTAAGAAGCAATAAATATGAAATTTGGAATAAAGAACATAAATATGTTGCAAGACTCAGGGAACTGAACAAAATACCAAACCCAAACTATGAAACCTTCAAAAAAGGGATTGAAAATGAAAGCCCTGAAATTTGTGCCAATGTGATGATAGGCCTGATCAGGCTTGTAAGCTATTTACTTTATAACCAGATCAAATCATTAGAACAGTCTTTTTTAAAAGAAGGTGGCTTAAGGGAGAGAATGACAAAGGCTAGATTAGAACTACGAAATAAGGACAAAAAGGACAAGTTGGGACACTGAATCGGCAATAAGTCCCATTTGTCCTTAGAGTCCTTAGAAGTTAATAAACAAGCAAGCAACACAAGCCCCTCTCAGCTAATTTACTCACCCAGGCACTACATCACCCACCGCCTCAACCCCCACCCGACAAGAATTATACCCGCCAAAACAATCAATAGCAGCATTAGGGGCCAGCGTTTTGTTTCCAAAAACCCGGTTCTGGATTTTTCCGACTTTTCGCTACTCTGTTTTACCTCATAAGCCCGCCCACTTTGCTGTTCCTCCTGAATCGCTGTACTATCCAACCGGGCTTGCACCCTCCTAACCCTTCCCCTAACTTCAATCTTATGTATCGTCCTAAAAAAAGTTTACAGGTTTTATTTAATCCTGAAATATGTTTACAGGTTTTTTGTTGTCCTGAATTGGGTTTACAATTTTAGCATTTTTGTTATAATAGTTTTTCCATAATTTTTCCACAAGGAGTTCTTCTGAATGAACTTTTTCTGGTGTTAGTAATCCAATACTGAAGTGCGGTCTATCTTGATTGTATAGTTTTACTGCTTGTCTCGTCCTGAAATAGCTATACAGGTTAATGTTCTATCTATCGGGCTGAAGCCCGGAAACGAACAAACTCGATAACCCCAGCTAAAGCTGGAGCCTATTAAGCGACCGTACTAGATTATCTGTAATTGAAATTTTTGATAAATCTATTCCCCGGCTAAAGCTGGAGTCTATTGAGCGACCAGTTGCTACTGCCTTTGAAATGATTGAATAAAAAATACTGAGCGTTGGGATAGCCGCATCGCTCAATAGCCCGGTGCTTTAGCTCCGGGTAAAGATCCGGTTTGCAGATCGGGCTTCAGCCCAAAACCTAGCCGATCAGAATGGAACAAATACCGGTACTTCAGCGCCGAAATACCGGTAAATAATCCACATCTACCATTCAGCTATTCGACATGTTCTGCAAGGCATGTCGAATTTCAGATGATGCGGGTTTTAAACCCGCTTTTATTAAGAGTACGGGATGTGCAGGCTAACATCCCGAACAGCGGAGACATTGGATGCCAATTTTGAAAATTACTGCTATATAATATTCTTGCATCCATCATAAATCCCCTTTCCAATAAAAGATGTCATCACCATTTATATCAATCGAAATTTTAGTAATATTGAGTTATGACCATTCAATTATATCTCGACACTTTAAATCTTCGATATAAAACCGGAATAAGCAGGGAACATACTTTCCATCACTGAATATAGGATACGGAGGGGAAAACAACAGAGGTTCAGAACAGGATCATCCGGAGAGAATCCTGATTTGCTCCTTTGGAATTACTAAAATGAAACAGCAATACTCGTGGTTAATTCGCACTATGGTTTACTTACGATGATGAACGCTCTGCAAAGCTCAAAAGCAGGTATGTTAAAAAACATAAGCTTGCAGGAGTGTTTTTCCGGGAATACTTTAGTGATCCTGATGGGAACCTGCTGAATGAACTGAATAAGCACTTAAATAAATATATTAAATAAATTTTAAATGAAATATCTCTTTACGATAAACAGGCTGTCCCTGCTCATTTCAATTGTTTTTCTTGCCAATTTGCCGGCTAAGGCGCAGACGGAGATCAGCAAATGGCAGGATGGAAAAAAAGGCGCTGTTTCCATCACTTATGATGACGGCTCGGTTAACCAGTTTAGAAAAGCCCTGCCCATTATGAACAGGCTGAACATCCCGGCCACGTTTTTTATTATCACCGGACAGATCCCGGGCAGCCAATACCAGGGCAGATTTATTGGTCGTCCTGTAAAAACCATTAAAGAGGAAGCTGCGAGGATCCCGACAAGTAAGGACAATTTCTATGAAAGGGCCTCGGCTGCAGGCTTTCTTGGATACATTGGAACACTGGAATATCACAGCAACGCGGGTGCGCAGATCGATGCGGGCAAGCCGGAAGAAGCTTACCGCATTATGGATGAGCTATATAAAAAGGTTCTGAACAATGAGTTTAAGGAAGGTCAGCAGGGCAATAATGAAGTGAATGATGCCAAAGGTATCAGCTGGGACGATATCCGTTCATATGCAGCTCAGGGCCATGAATTTGCCAGCCATACTGTTACTCACGCACGCCTGGCTGCCCTTGATGAAGTAAATATGCTCTATGAGCTCGAAAAGAGCAAAGCGGATATTCTTAAGCAGCTTGGTCCAAAGCATATTTTTTCCGCTGAGGGTCCTTACGGGACCGAGAACGAGCGTGTGATGGAATATGCACATAAGATCTATCCGGCACTTCGGAACAGGATGCCAGAGCCTTTTCTGGTAGAACTGAACCGCTCAAGCCGCAAAGAGCCCGGCCCCATCAATAAAGAGTATGTTCAGTGGCAGCGCGGTGCAACCACAAAGACCCCTTTAGCACAAATGAAATCATGGATCGATACCACCGCAGCGAATGATAATATCTGGCTTGTCCTGGTTATTCATGGTGTGGATGGCATAGGTTGGGAAGCGCTCAGCAGCGACTCCCTTGATCAATATTTTCAGCATATGAAATCCAAAGATAAGGATCTCTGGATCGCCACTTTTGGTGATGCAACGAAGTATATACGTGAAAGAATGAATGCTTCTGTAAAAACCAGGGACAATAAAAACAATATGGTAATAAAACTTAGCCATTCATTGGATAAGACGATGTATGACCTTCCCTTAACATTAAAGACCTATATCCCTTCCGCCTGGAAAGAGGTAGAGATTAAACAAGGCAATGTGAATACGCGTATCCGTCCGCAGCACGATACCAGGGGCAGCTATGTACAATACCGTGCTAAACCTAATTCTGCTGAGATCGTACTGAGGGGAATTTAGTATTTTCCCCTTGTTGGTGTCTGCACCAACAAGAGATAAAGTCCAAATTATTTTAATGTTGAAGCATACTGAAAAAAACAGGCTTTTCTGTCAGAAAAACAATTAAGCACTGACACATTTGCCCCAATAGACCTCTTAGATTACATCTATGCTGTTTTACATTCGCCTAGCTATCGCGAGAAGTATAAAGAATTCTTGAAAATAGATTTCCCAAGGGTTCCATACCCTGAAAACCAAGAAACTTTCTGGAAGCTAGTAAAACTGGGAGGTGAAATCAGGCAAATCCATTTATTAGAAAGCGCAGAAGTTAACGAATACATCACCCAATACCCTATTGATGGTGATAACATCGTAACCAAAATCAAATTCGAGGAAAATTACGAAATCATTGATGGAGATACGGTCACCTTTATGGACCCTGTTTATCCAATGGGAAGAGTTTATATTAATGATACCCAATATTTTCAAATTGTTCCTGAAGTAGCCTGGAACTTTTATATAGGAGGATATCAACCTGCTCAGAAATGGTTAAAAGATCGTAAAGGAAGGGAATTGAGTTTTGAGGATATTTTACATTATCAAAAGATTATTGTGGCATTGAAGAGGACTGAGGAGTTGATGAAAGAGATAGATTTAGTGAAAATAAAGTAACCATTTAAATTTTCTTACAAAAGATGGATATTTAAGCTTTTCGGATGAATGTTTGATGTGAATATATTATACAAAATCACTACGTTATTATATCTGAATTCTTATATATTTGCACTCCAATCATAGAAAAGAGTTGATTATTTAGCAATTTAAAATGACTGGAAACGTCCTGAAAATATTGCCCGGATGGCGAAATTGGTAAACGTTGCGGTCTCAGAAGCCGTTGGAGTTATATCCTTGAGAGTTCGAGTCTCTCTTCGGGCACGAATGAATCGGTTGTCTGTTATCAGTTTTCTGTTATCTGTAAACAGCAAATCACGGCAGACAACAGATAACAGCAAACAATAATATTGCCCAGGTGGCGAAATTGGTAGACGCACCACTTTGAGGGGGTGGCGCCCTAACGGGTGTGGCAGTTCGAATCTGCTCCTGGGCACCAATCGCAAAAGTTTAATGAATAGTCTTGTAATCCCTCAGTCTTCTGACTTCTGACCTCAGACTTCTGACCTCAGACTTCCAACTCCAACCCATCATAAGCCAGAAAAACCCCTTCAGGCAATTGTTCCGAGACTTCGGCATGAGTGCCCAAACGGTGACTGATATGCGTTAAATACGTCTTGTTTGCTCCGATTTCAGCTGCCAGTTCCAGGGCCTCCTCCAGTGTGAAATGGGAAATATGCTTTTCCTTCTGTAAAGCATTGATCACCAGAATACCTGAGCCTTTTATCTTTGATTTTTCCTCAGCTGTGATCGTTTTCGCATCCGTAATATAGGTAAATCCGCCAATGCGGAAACCAAATACAGGGAGCTGAAAATGCATCACCGAAATGGGAATAATATCAATGCCGGCTGCCTGGAATGGCTGTCCATCTTCAATGGTATTGAGTTTTAAACGCGGAATCCCGGGATAATTATTTCCGGAGAACACATAATGGAATTCTTTTTTAAGGGCTTCCTGTACACGTTTATGGGCATAAATATCAACTTCCGACTGTTGTTTATAGTTAAATGCCCTTACATCATCAAGTCCGGCTACATGGTCCTTATGCTCATGGGTATATAAAATAGCATCCAGGTTCTTAACACCGGCGCGAAGCATCTGGTATCGAAAATCAGGTCCGGAATCAATTACGATCGTTTTCCCTTCCACTTCTATCAGAACAGAGACACGCAATCGCTTATCATGCTTATCCGCAGACACGCAAACTACACAATCACAAGCAATCACCGGTACTCCCTGAGATGTTCCTGTTCCTAAAAATGTAACCTTCAAAGCTCTAATTTTAATTGTTTTAACTCGTATAGGAAAGCTTTCTGCTTGTCTTCAAGTAAAGTATCGTCAGTCTCAGATCTCTGCAGCAGATCAGCAAGAGCATTGATCTTGCTTTCAAGGTTAGAATACTTATTGACTATTATGACCCTGTTATTCTCCAGGACACATGAACCTGTCTTAAAATTGCCTCTTTCATACCTTAACTTAAATCCAAGTGATTTGAGCAAAGATTCAAGCTTTTCCAGGGTGTGCTGTGTATAGCTAAGTGTCATCTCATCCAAAAATAACAAAAAAGGGCTCAAACGCTATACGTCTGAGCCCTTAAAATAAATTTTTAAATTATTATCTTAAATCAACCACTTCCACCCCTGGGTAAAGCTTTGAATCAAATGCAAAAGTTGATTCAGGCACCTTAATATTCGGTGTAAAGGTCTTGATAGTATAGGTATATCTGTTACCATTTTTATCAAAGATCACCGCATTGGTTATTTGCTTGCTTAACTTATCAACCTGCAGCCTTACCTTAAAGAAAGAACGCTTTCCATCAAGTGGAGTCAGATCGATATTATGTAAAACTTTACCGTTCAGCTTGGTATCATTGGTATAAACCGACTTAAATCCCTTCTCGTAAATGGTAAAGATCTTTGCCGGATTAAGTGCATCCGAAGAATTATCTACTTCACTTAACTGCACTTCTTTATCTGCTTTCAGATAGGTCCACTGATTCTTTCCATCACTGATCAATTCTTGTCCCTTAAGGATGATCTTGTATTTATTAACCTTTGATCTTACAAATAGAGTTCCCGACTGAGTTTCTTTGATCTTAGCCTGTGGATTTTCAAGTGTGTAGGAAAACTCGGTTTTTATCACATCATAACTACGATACTTCTTGGAAACCTCCGCAAGTATTTGTTTTGCTTTAACTTCACTTTGTGCAAATGCTGCAACTCCGGAACCCATGATAATAAGAGCCCCTATTAACAACTTCTTCATTTTTCTATATTTAATTATTCGTCTTTGTCTAATGTATTCAAGAACTGTTCCAAAGAATATTCGTCAGGTATCAGAACCTCTCTGGCCTTACTCCCTTCAAAGGGCCCGACAATATGTGCCGCTTCAAGCTGATCGATTATTCTGCCTGCCCTGTTATATCCAAGTTTAAGTTTACGCTGAATTAAAGAAGTAGAACCCTGCTGATGCATAACGATCATTCTGGCAGCTTCTTCAAACATAGGATCACGATCTGAAGCATCAAATTCTTTTGCTGAAGATTCTGCATTTTCATCAATGTATTCAGGAAGCATCCAGGCCGAAGGATAGCCTCGCTGTGAACCTATGAACTCCGAAACCCTCTCTACCTCAGGGGTATCCACAAATGCGCACTGAATCCTTATCAGATCGCTTCCAGTAGATAAAAGCATGTCTCCGCGGCCAATCAGCTGATCTGCACCACCACTATCAAGAATGGTCCTTGAATCGATCTTGGACAATACCCTGAAGGCTAATCTTGCCGGAAAATTGGCTTTGATCGTACCTGTGATAATGTTAACTGAAGGACGCTGTGTGGCGATCACCAGGTGAATACCAACCGCACGGGCCAGCTGAGCGATCCTTGCAATAGGTGTTTCCACTTCTTTACCGGCTGTCATCATCAGATCCGCAAATTCGTCAATGATCAATACAATAAATGGCAGAAAACGATGACCATCATTCGGATTCAGTTTCCTATTGATGAATTTCTGATTATACTCCTTTAAATTACGTACATGACCATTTTTTAACAGGTCATAACGATTATCCATTTCAATACAAAGTGAGTTTAATGTGGTTATTACCTTTTTTGTATCGGTAATAATGGCATCAGCCTCTCCCGGTAATTTTGCAAGGAAATGTCTTTCAATTTTTCTAAAAAGCGTCAATTCGACCTTTTTGGGATCCACAAGCACAAATTTCAGTTGTGATGGATGCATTTTGTATAGCAAGGAGATCAATATCGCATTAATACCAACAGATTTACCCTGTCCTGTGGCACCCGCGACAAGTAAATGCGGCATTTTTGACAGGTCGGCAATATAAACCTCATTGGAAATGGTCTTTCCAAGAGCAATTGGCAGATCCATCGTTGTATTCTGGAACTTCTCAGTTGCCAGTACAGAACGCATAGATACCATTTCAGGATTCTGATTCGGCACCTCAATCCCGATAGTACCTTTACCTGGCATGGGTGCGATGATACGAATACCCAAAGCAGCAAGACTTAATGCAATATCGTCTTCCAGATTTTTGATCTTCGAGATCCTGACCCCTGGCGCGGGAATGATCTCATATAAAGTAACCGTAGGACCGATCGTAGCTTTTATTTTGTCGATCTCAATATTATAATGGTTGAGAGTCTCAACTATTTTATTTTTATTTGCTTCCAGCTCATCTGCATTAACAGCAATCTTATTGGATCCGTAATTTTCCAGAAGATCGAGTGTAGGATATTTATAGCTGGACAGATCGAGCGTAGGATCATACATACCAAACTGTTCAACAAGTTCAGACGATTTCTGCTCCTCTTCCGTTCTTTCAATTGTTAGCGGAGGAGATTCTTTCAATTCTTCATTAACCAGCTGTGCTGTTTCAAGGGGTACATTTTTCGCGGGACTAAGAATAACGGCTTTATGTTCTTCAGGTTCAGGAATATCATTATCAGGAACTTCCACCGGTGGAAGATTCTGATTCAGTTTATTTCCTGTTGGTGTTTGTCCAGGTTTATTCGGAAGCTTAAACTCAACCGGATCATAAATAACTTCTTCCTCCAGCTGAACATTCATGCCATCCGTTTCCGGGATCACATATTTAGGTTCTATAGTACGTTTAGGAAGCTTAAAATCTATATTATAGGCAATGATCAGTACGCTAAGGCCTGCAAAAGCAAGCAATCCTGCAATTCCGGCATTTCCAATCTGTGCCTGCAATAACCTATTGGTCCAGAATCCAAACTCTCCTTCCAGATAATGAGGATAATCAATAATGAATGCATGAACAAAAGCCAGACTGACTGAAATAAAAATTAACAGGAAGAAGGAATAAGCAAGGGTTTTTGAAATGGAGAATACCTTGATCTTGAACAGCATTCTGTAACCTATGATAAAAAATACACCTATAAAAAGGAAGGAGGCTACACCAAACCATTCATAAATAAACTGATGAGATAATAGTGCACCGAATTTACCTAACCAGTTCTGAACTACAGGCTGATTCAGGCCCATTTTGGATAATTCGAGCTGGGTTTTCCATAAATTGGACCATCCCCCATTGGCATCCATCACATAGCTTTGGTCATCCTTCCAGGTAAATAAATAAGAAGTAAAAGCCACCATGAAATACAGTGAAACGATCAGGAAAAAGAGGCCTATTATTTTAATTGTACGGTCATCATTTAACTTAAACCTCGGTAACACCTCTGTTGGCTCACCCGAAACACGCTGTTTTGGAGCAGGTTTTGATTTAGGTTCGTCACGAAAAGAATTTGCATTCCTGAATTGATTTCCTTTTAAGGGCATTCGATATATTGCTAAATATTGACAAATATAATGTTATAAAGAATAAACAGATATTCTGAATGTCCTTCATTTTCAATTAATGTACTATAAAACCTTTTCATAAACAATTTGGACAAGGCACAACTGGTATTAAACCATCATTAGAACCATGATTTGAATCTGTAAGTATTGATTTCATCCAAAAGTAAGATTAGGATGACTGCCGGGACTCAGGTAAAGGAGTGGAATATTATATTTATTTTTATTAATATTGATTAATTTGAACTCATGATTTAATTATTTCAGGATATGAATCAGGCTTTATTGGAGGAATATATACAGACTGGAAATGCCATCGACCTGCTTGCACTTCTGGAGGCCAATACACATCTGGCCACTCAGAAAACAAGTCAGAATATCTCCCCTATCATGCTATGCTGCTATTATAAGAAACCAGAGCTTGCTGAGATCCTACTAAAACATGTACCCGCGATCAGTATTTTTGAAGCTTCTGCCTTAGGCAAATCTGATTTCGTTAAAGAGGCCCTCGACCAGAATCCGGAATTGATCAATGAATTTTCTGAGGATGGCTTTACCCCGCTTTCCCTCGCCTCCTACTTTGGGAATGAAGAAATTACGCACTTACTGCTTCTAAATGGTGCAGACCCAAACATCCCATCTAAAAATGGATACAATGTTTACCCTTTACATTCTGCTGTTGCCTCTAATTATACAATGATTGCAAAGATGCTGCTGGAAGCAGGGGCAGATATCAATGTTGTACAAATGTCGGGCGCCACTCCTCTACACTCTGCAGCACATAATGGAAATATTGAGCTATTGATAGTACTTCTTGAAGCAGGAGCTAATGTGAATGCAAAAATGGAAGATGGTAAAACTCCTGCTGATAAAGCCTTTGAGAAGGGTTTTGTCGATATAGCAAAGATTCTTTCCTAAAAGCCGGTTTTTTTCTTTCCTGAAAACAACCAAACGCATTTTTATTGCGTAGGTACTTCAAACTAAATAAATAATTTATGAAAAAGTCCCTACTCATTGGTTCCATTAAATCAATATCCCTTATTATGCTTGCTGTAATTATACTTTCAGGCTGCAAAAAAGATGAAGTTGAGGAACCAGTCAGCCTGATAAAAAAGGCTACAATTACATTAAGCGGTGCTCAGGAAGTGCCTGCAGTTACTACAAGCGGTACCGGCACTGCAGAAATTTCGTATGATCCCACAATGAAAATGATCACTTACAAAATCACCTGGCAATTAGGTAATCCTTCGGCAACGACTACCAATATGCATTTTCATGGTTCTGAAACAGGAAGTGACCTGGTGAGTTCAGGAGTTGCTATTGGTATTACAGGATTTGCAACCGGCAGCGCCGGCCTTCTTAATGGAATGACCATAGCCCTGACTGATGTTCAGGCTGCCCAATTATTAGCGGGAAAATGGTATGTAAATATCCATAGTTCTACCGTTGGATCAGGAGAATTAAGAGGAAATATTAAGTTTAACTAATTTTTAAGGAGATAGAGCACCATGGGTCAAACACCCGGGGTGTTCTATTTTTTTAGAAGTCCCACACCGTGTCGCGAATACGTTTTATATAATGACGCACATCCAAAACGATTGCAGCAAATACATAAACGATCAGAGGAAAGCCTACTGCAAGAAAAGATGAATAAATAAAGAATAATCTGATCTTAGAAATAGAAATATTAAAACGTTCTCCGAGGTATGCACAGACACCGAATGATCGTTTTTCAAAAAACGTTAGAAACTGTTGAAGCATTTTTATGGTTTAATATTTTTGTCCCAATTCCACAAGATAAGCATTTCTTTTGATCACAATAGGATTTTTTTAGCTGTAATATGGCCTGGGTATGAGCCGCATTTTCAGGAATACATCCTATTTTAATAAATCGGTTGATCACAGCATTGGATTCAGGGCTTAGTTTTTCCAGAATATTTAAGCCCTTATTCATCTGCTCATCACTACCATGCATGAGCCCGAATGCAAATGAAAATACCGCCACTGTATTGATCAGAATATTATCTATTGATTTATCACCCAATGCTGAGCTTGTCTGCTGGCATTCCTGTCCGAATCTATAATGTGTCTCCCAATAGCTATTTAAAGGCATTTCACTAAACATCCTCATTATTCTCCTGCTATCTTTTTCATTCAGTATTCTGGAAAAAAGATGACTTGATTTAAGGATCAAAGCTGCAAACTGAGCGAGTCTTAAGGTCGGAAAATTGCGTGGCCTTAACCTCATATACTTCCATAAGTATTTATCTATCGGATTTAAACCATGCTTCTTCCTGAGGAACCTGTATTCCTGCATGATCAGCCCTGGATACTCTTCCTTAAAATTTTTATTTAAAAAACCCGCCTGACCAAAGATCAGAGCTTCAATCTGAAACGCTCTGTTTTTATACCTGCCCAGTAATTGTTGCGGTAAAGAACGGGCCAGCATCTCAAAAGGAACAGCATTTGTTTTAAATCCGAAATTTCGGGCCAGGGTTATATAGAATGCATCATCCCAGCTGCCTTTATATTCCTTAAGCAGTTCGTTGACCTGAATTGATCTCTCTTCCAAACGCTCTATTAAAATACGTGAAAGCCAACTTTTTATAAAAAATGGCTCTATACCCGCCAAATGTTTTTCACATGGGATCCAGCTCAGATCGGCCATAAGACTGATATAGTTTTGAGCAATTTCGGCAGGAATGAGGTTTTTGATTTCAAAAACAGGGATTTCTGTGCCATCATTTCGGATGATCTCCTGATCATGTTCTGAAACCACGTGCAAAATCACATTGTCATAAGCCTGATCAAACTGATGCTGATGCCGGTACCAGTCGGAAGAACGAATATGTATCTCAACATTTCCTGCCCATAAGGTATCTCCAATCCTGATCTTTGCACTTTCAAAATCAGGCCCTGCATGGTTATTATGCAATCCAACACTGATAATATCCAGAATATCTCCTGAGGTAGTTTTGAATTCCTGCTTTTTTAACAAGCAGAATTTCCAGAGATAATGAAGGAATTCTTCGGGAAATGACATATTTTAAACTACCGAAAATGAATGCAGCAGCAAAAGAATATGATTCACCGGCAGTTTTTAACCAATGAACGGTAAAAGAATGATTTTCGGATATAAAATTGCAGGGGATTTAAAATCCAATCTCCTCCAGTAGAATTTCCATTTCAGATTGCAGTTTTTTTGCTTCTTCTCTGGCACGTTCGGCAAAATCCTCCCCCGATGAAGCGAAAATAATGGACCTTGAAGAGTTGACTAAAAGTCCGCAGCTCTCAGACAAACCATATTTACAGACCTCCTGCAAACTTCCCCCCTGCGCCCCGACACCAGGTACCAGCAGAAAATGATCAGGAGCAAATTTGCGGATATTCAAAAATTCCTCAGCCCTTGTCGCTCCTACTACATACATCATACGATCGTTTCCAGCCCATGAATTGGCTTTTTGTATCACATTTTCAAATAAACGGCCGTTTTCAGTATCTATGAACTGGAAGTCTTTTCCGCCTTCATTTGAAGTAAGGGCCAGAAGAATTACCCATTTATCTTCAAATGCCAGAAAGGGCTTGACCGAATCACTTCCCATATATGGAGCGATGGTAATGGCGTCAAAACTCATTCCTGAAGACGCATGATCAAAAAATGCTTTTGCGTACATTGTTGAGGTATTCCCAATATCTCCGCGCTTTGCATCAATGATCCCTAAGCAAGTTTCCGGGATATAATTTGAAGTATCAATTAAACTCTTCCAGCCTGCAATACCTCTGCTTTCATAAAAAGCACTATTGGGTTTATAGGCAACACAGAGATCATGGGTAGCATCAATGATACGCTTATTAAATTCCAGAACCGGGTCCTCAAAGTCGAGCAGGAATTTTGGAATTAACTCTATATCAGTATCAAGTCCGACACACAGGAAAGATTTCTTGATTTTTATTTGTTCAATAAGTTGCTTTCTATTCATTTTAACAGCGAAATTTGGACGAAAATAAATAAAGATGACCTCTTAGACTTAAAAAAAGAATTAAAATTTTGTTTTTTTCTTTTTATTGCATAAAATTGTGTCGTAATCTCATTTTATCCCTGAATTCAGGAAATCACAATAATTCTTTTGTAGCAATAAATTGCATTAATTTTTGTGTTGTCGCTCTCCAGGATAAATTTATTGAACTAAAATCCCAAAAAACATAAACCATATTTAATGCTGGATAGTAATAAATTGAACGATAAGCTCGTTTCCGAGCTACGTGAAATTGCTCAAACCCTTGGTGTGGAAGATACTGACACATTGCGTAAACAGGATCTCATCACCAAAATCCTTGAACATGCTGATACACCTCCTGTTAGCGGGAACGCTGTCAATGAGATTAATGGCTCTGAAGTAAATGACGCTGCTGCCAAGCCGCGCAAGCGACTTCGCAGTACTAAATCAAGTAGTGATAGTAATAAGCACAAAGAGGTTCCTCTGGACAATACCAGGACTTTCGATTTCCCGGAAGATGATGAAGCTCCTGTAATTGATCCTGTAATTGAGACAGTTATTTCTGAAATTCCATCAGAAGCTGCTCCAGTGGCTGCAGAAGTAAAAACCGCTGATCAAGCTGAGCCAAAGAAATTTGAACGCAGGCCAAACCCTAACAATCCTAAACAAAATCCAAGAACTCAGGATGCTCCTGCAATTAATATGGATTTTGATAATGTGATCGTTAACGAAGGGATTTTGGAGATCATGCCTGATGGTTATGGCTTTTTAAGGTCATCAGATTATAACTACCTTTCTTCTCCTGATGATATTTATGTATCACAATCTCAAATAAAATTATTCGGACTCAAGACTGGTGATACCGTAAGAGGTAGTATCCGTCCTCCAAAAGAAGGCGAAAAATATTTCCCGCTAGTTCGCGTTGAAGCGATCAACGGCCGTATTCCTGCTGATGTTCGTGACAGGGTTCCATTTGATTACCTGACACCACTTTTCCCAACAGAAAAACTGAATCTGTTTGTTGACACAGCAAATCATTCCACACGTATCATTGATCTGTTTACCCCAATAGGTAAGGGACAGCGTGGATTGATTGTTGCCCAGCCAAAAACAGGTAAAACCATGCTTCTGAAAGATGTGGCAAATGCTATTGCAAAAAACCATCCTGAAGTGTACCTGATCATTTTACTGATCGATGAACGTCCGGAAGAGGTTACTGATATGGCCAGAAGTGTTCGTGCAGAAGTTGTTTCCTCAACTTTCGATGAACCTGCTGAGCGCCATGTTAAAATTGCAAATATCGTTCTTGAAAAAGCAAAAAGAATGGTTGAATGTGGCCACGATGTAGTGATCCTGCTTGATTCTATAACCCGTCTGGCACGTGCATACAATACTGTTGCACCAGCATCCGGTAAAATACTTTCCGGTGGTGTGGATGCCAACGCCTTACATAAACCAAAACGTTTCTTCGGTGCAGCAAGAAATATTGAAGATGGTGGATCATTAACCATATTGGCTACCGCTCTGACTGAAACAGGATCCAAAATGGATGAGGTGATCTTTGAAGAATTTAAAGGAACAGGTAACATGGAATTACAGTTAGACAGAAAACTATCTAACAAACGTATATTCCCTGCAATCGACCTGACAGCTTCAAGCACACGTCGTGATGACCTTCTTCTGGACAAGGATACCCTACAGCGTATCTGGATTTTAAGAAATCACCTTGCAGACATGAATTCACAGGAATCTATGGAATTCTTGCAATCGCAAATGCGCGGCACTAGAACCAATGAGGAATTCCTGATATCAATGAATTCCTGATAAATTAAATTAGTTTCTGAAATACTATAAATCTCAGTACAGACAATACTATTCTGATGAAGCAACATATCCCCAATACAGTTACCTGTCTAAACCTTTTTAGCGGCTGTTTGGGGATTGTTTTTGCCTTTAAGGGCGAACTTCATCTCGCTACTTACGCGATTTTGATCGCGGCGGTCCTTGATTTTCTTGATGGGATGCTTGCCAGATGGTTAAAGGCCTACTCTGAACTTGGAAAACAGTTAGATTCGATGGCAGATATGGTTAGTTTCGGGGTTTTACCCTCCGTCATAATCTATCAGATGTTTCTATTGTCGCCTCAAACAGCTCCCTACAGTAGTTGGTTGAATTATTCGGCTTTTCTGATTGCTGTATTCTCTGGTTTAAGACTGGCAAAATTCAATATCGACACCAGACAGTCTGAAAACTTTATTGGTCTCCCTACCCCTGCTAATTCATTATTGATCGCTTCTTTTCCGATGATGATCATGGAAAACAATAGTTTTTTCATGAATTATATCATGAACCCTTATTTTCTGTTCATCTTCAGTCTGGGTATGGGCTTATTACTTGTTTCAGAAATACCGCTTATCTCATTGAAATTTAAATCATTGAAACTTTCAGAGAATCTGCTTCGCTATATTTTAATTGGTTCATCCCTGATTCTGATTTTAATATTTCAATTTGCAGCAGTTCCAATGATACTATTCCTGTATTTTTTAATTTCATTTATCCAATTCAGAACAATTAGCTGAATTATATCTGAAATTAATAATATTCAGGGTAAATAAATGCCGGATGATAATCATGGAAAAGCAGTAATCAGCAGCTCGAAGAATCAGGATTCAGAAAATATTTGATTGCTTGGGCGATTGTTTGAGAAGAAATGCTTATCGCAACTAACTAAACGCTGCTTAAGAAAAGGATATAATAAAAAACCAGGAATTATATAGAAAATAACTGATTCGATGGTGGA
Organism: Daejeonella rubra; assembly: GCF_900103545.1. Classification (GTDB taxonomy): domain Bacteria; phylum Bacteroidota; class Bacteroidia; order Sphingobacteriales; family Sphingobacteriaceae; genus Daejeonella; species Daejeonella rubra. The sequence continues at coordinate 74,544 of NZ_FNHH01000006.1, read as the reverse complement.
TGGGCTACAAATTTGAATAAAGCAGATTAAATTGTTTTTTCAAGATCAGATTTAATTTGAGCTAATTTAATGAAAAGTTCCACGCTCATATCTTTAAGAAGCTTAAACGCTGGTGGAATTGTCTCTAATTTTTTGAGATTTCTTGCATTTTGTTCAATTTCAGCCATACTTCCCCTTGCTGATTCAACTCCCATGAAAGCCAGAGTAGGTTTTATTTTATGTGCAATATCTGCAACAGCAGACCAGTTTTCATCTATAATTAATTGGCCTAGCTGGTCAAAATAAGCCGGGGTCTGAGTTAGAAACAATTCTATCATCTCGATCATGAACTCAGTACTTCCACTAGCCACATCCTGGAGGTAGGATAGATCAAGATTAAAATCAGCACTATTGTTTTTTAATTCCTCAGACATACTAATAAAAGATCTAAATTTTTGCTAAGTTAACCTTTTTACATATAAATCATCGGTCAATTCAAGCAACAATTCAGTAATGCTTTTCTTTGAAATGGGATGAACCTGGTCGGGTGCGATCTCACTCAAGGGCATCAGACTAAATCGCCTGACCGACAAATAAGGATGTGGTATGATTAGATCATGGTCGTTTACAATCTGATCTTCGTATAACAGAATATCAATATCAATAGTTCTGGAGCCCCACTTTTCGAGCCGCTGACGGCCAAAAATATTTTCTATTTCAAGAACACCTTTCAGCAGTTCTTCAGGATTCAGGCTGGTTTTCAATTCAATGACCTGATTAATAAAATCAGGCTGATCATGTTTACCCCAGGAGGCGGTTTGATACAAGGATGATTTTGCATTGATCGTCCCGAGCCTGCCCGCAATTTCTGCAATTGCATCAGAAATATATTTTTTGCTGTCGCCGAGATTACTGCCAAGCAAGATATAGGTAGTATACATGTAATTTTTAAAAGCCTGTGTAACAAATTGCCAAATACTAAATCTGTATATTTGTATACTTGCATAGATAATGTATTTACCCCTTATATGAAAGATTTTTTCAAATTTGTTTTCGCCTCCATGTTAGGCTTCATTCTATCATTTTTTGTTCTGTTTTTGCTTCTCATTGTACTCATAACAGCAGTGATCTCAACAGCAGGCAGTGATGGAAAAGTAAATGTTGCCTCCAACAGTGTTCTGCATATCAGTCTTGATTATCCGATCAAGGAAAGAACAGATAAAAATCCATTTGCAGAACTTAGCCTGCTTGGACTTGAAAGCAAGAAAAAATTAGGGCTGAATGAAATACTGAAAGGTATAGAGGAAGCAAAATCAGATGATCATATAAAAGGGATCTATCTTGATGCTTCATCGCTTTCTTCAGGTATGGCAACTATGGAAGAAATCCGTAATGCATTGCTCGATTTCAAGAAAAGCGGAAAATTCATAATCGCCTATAGCGAAGTCTATTCGCAGGGTGCGTATTATTTGGCAACTGCCGCAGATAAAATATACCTTAACCCGGAGGGCATGATAGATTTTCGTGGACTTAGCTCCGAAATCATGTTCTTCAAAGGTACCCTCGAAAAACTTGACATTGAAGCTCAGATCATCAAAGTTGGCACCTATAAAAGTGCTGTAGAGCCATTTATTCTTGATAAAATGAGTGAGCCCAACAGACAGCAGGTTACATCTTTTTTAGGCTCTATGTATGATCATTTCCTTTCAGAGATCTCAAAAAGCAGGAAAATACCAAAAAATACTCTTTTTTCATTGGCTGACAGCGCTAAGATCAGAGCTCCAAAAGATGCTTTAACATTTAAAATGGTTGACGGGCTTAAATATAAAGATGAGGTACTTGATGAACTTAAAAAGCTCACCAACATTGATAAAAAGAAAGAAATCAAATCTGTAAGCCTGGAAGAATATGCACCTTCTGAAGGTGAAAAGGAGGAATCTTCACAAAACAGGATCGCTGTAATTTATGCCAATGGCGAAATTATGAGTGGAGAAGGTAATGATGAAACCATTGGTTCAGAAAGAATATCCAGAGCGATAAGAAAAGCCCGCACTGATGACAAAGTCAAAGCGATTGTACTTAGAATTAATTCTCCGGGTGGAAGTGCTCTGGCATCTGATGTAATATGGCGTGAAACAGTTCTTGCAAAAAAATCAAAGCCTGTTATTGTATCAATGGGTGATCTGGCTGCTTCAGGTGGTTATTATATCGCATGTGCAGCTGATTCGATCTTTGCCCAGCCAAATACGATCACCGGATCGATCGGAGTATTTGGGATCATCCCGAATATGCAGAAATTCTTTAATAATAAGCTTGGAATTACATTTGATGGGGTTAAAACAGGAAAGTTTGCAGATCTTGGAACTGTAAGCAGACCTTTAACCGAAACAGAGAAAATGATCATTCAGCTGGAAGTGAATAAAACCTATGATACATTCACAAAAAAAGTAGCTGATGGCCGTAAAAAGTCGCAATCTTATATTGACAGCATTGGTCAGGGAAGAGTGTGGAGTGGCACTGAAGCCCTTCAAAGAGGACTTGTAGACAGACTAGGTGATATTGATGATGCTATCGCATCTGCAGCAAAAAAAGCAAAAATAAAAGATTTTAAAATTGTGAATTACCCTGCACAGGTAGATCCTATCAAATCACTGTTTGATAATTCTGCTGATAAAGTAAAAACCTATTTTGTTAAACGTGAATTAGGTGATAATTTTATTTATTACGAACAAATGAGGTCAGCATTAAACCTTTCAGGAGTACAGGCTCGTATCCCTTATAACATTCAAATAAGATAAGCATTCATATTTTTATTTCTAAAAAAACACATACCCTTCCCTTTTCAGGGAAGGGTTGTTTATTTTTGAATGTATGGAAAACAAAATCATCGCAAGGACTTTAAGATTGTTAAGCTCTCTAATGGAGTTACACAATGAAAATCCATTTAAAGTGCGGTCTGTAGCTAATGCTGCATTTAAAGTAGACAAACTCCCCTATCCTATTTATACTAAGAGCCTGGCCGAAATGGAGCAGGTGGACGGACTTGGAAAAAGCATTGCCGCAAAAATAAATGAGCTTGTACAAACTAATTCCATTCAGGAACTGGCAGAACTAGTCAACCAAACTCCTCCAGGAATCATAGAAATGATGCAGATCAAGGGTATTGGCCCAAAAAAGATCCTTGTGATATGGAAAGATCTGGGTATTGATACTGTTGGAGAGCTCTATTATGCCTGTAATGAAAACCGGCTGATCGAGGCCAAAGGTTTCGGACTGAAAACACAGGAAGAAATCAAAAAAAATATAGAATTCAGCATAGCCAGCAATGGGCGTTTTCTTTATGCAAAAATTGAAAAATTTGCAGATGACCTCTTAGAACTAACAAAAAAGACTTTAAATACTGAGCTCATCTATATCACAGGTCAATTCAGAAGAAAATGTGAGATCATCGATAGTCTTGACTTTTTGATCGTTGGCCAGGCAAGTGAAGAAGTTATGCAAAAATTCATTTCTTTGGGGCTGGAAAATGCTGAAATCATTGGCCAGGAACTAAAATGCAAAACAGAATCTGGCCTGAATGTTCAATTCTCATTTTGTAATGCAGAAGATCTGGGCAAGGAGCTGATCATAAAAACAGGCAATACCGAACATACCGAAGCCCTCTTATCAATACTTGCGGGCTCTGACCTGAAAAACAAGACGGAAGAACAGATCTATGAAATTACCGGTTTGCCATTTATAGAACCAGAATTACGTGAAGGTATTAATGAAATTGAATTAGCCAAATCGAACAAACTACCTGAACTGATCCAATACTCTGATCTTAAAGGAAGTTTACACAATCACAGTACCTGGAGCGATGGTATTCATACTCTGGAGGAAATGGCTTCCTATTGCAAAAATGAATTAAAGCTGGAATACTTCGGAATCTGCGACCATTCCAAATCAGCATTCTATGCCAACGGCCTCAATGAATTACGTGTAGCAGCCCAGCATCGTGAAATTGATAAATTAAATAAAAAACTTGCTCCATTCCGGATATTTAAAGGAATAGAGTCTGATATACTCTATGACGGATCGCTTGATTACTCCAACGAAGTACTTGCAAGCTTTGATTTCGTAGTTGCTTCAGTACATTCAATTTTAAACATGACTGAAGAAAAGGCTACTGAAAGATTAATAAAAGCAATTGAAAACCCTTATACTACTATTTTGGGGCATCCAACAGGAAGATTACTATTAAGCAGAAGCGGTTATCCGATAGATCATAAAAAGGTTATCGATGCCTGTGCAGCAAGTAATGTAATTATAGAGATCAACGCGAACCCCTTAAGGCTTGACCTTGATTGGCGATGGCATCAATATGCGATTTCAAAAGGTGTACTTTTATCAATAAACCCGGATGCACACCGAATTGAAGGGAATCTTGATATGAAATATGGTACTTTTATTGCCAGAAAAGGTGGATTAAGTAAATTGAACTGCCTGAATGCAATGACCCTTGAGCAGATCGTCAGCGTTTTTGAGCAACAGAAAATTAAGTGTCAACTTGAAAAATAAAAATCTTAAAATACTGATCATTCGCTTCAGCTCTATAGGTGATATTGTGCTTACCAGCCCTGTAGTGAGATGTTTGAAAGAACAGATCGAAGGGCTTGAACTTCATTATCTGAGTAAGAGATCATTTGAACCGGTTTTGGCTGGTAATCCTCATATTGACAAGCTTCATTTTTTTGAAAATTCCCTTTCTGAATGTATTTCAGACCTTAAAAAGGAAAAATTTGATCATGTGATCGATCTGCATCATAATTTAAGGACGCTTCTGATTAAAACAAGTCTTGGGGTCAATTCAAGATCGTTTGATAAGCTAAACTGGCAGAAATGGTTATTGGTGAATTTTAAAAAGAATCTCCTCCCACCTGTCCATATAGTTGACAGATATCTGCAGACAGTGGAATTTCTTGGAGTAAAAAATGATGGGAAAGGGCTCGATTACTTTTTAAAAAATGAATATGATCTGAAAAGCATGCTGCCCCAATCCCATTTAAACTACATATCTGTAGTGATTGGGGCACAACATGGTACAAAACGACTTCCTGTTGAGAGATTAATAGAGCTATGCAGTAAGATTGTTCACCCCCTTGTTTTACTTGGCGGGCCGGAAGATGCTGAGCGGGGAGAAAAAATTTCACAGGCAGCTGGTAAACATGTATTCAATGCATGCGGAAAATTCAAACTTGACCAGAGTGCATTCCTGATAAAAATGTCTGACAAGGTTATTAGCCATGATACAGGTTTGATGCACATAGCTGCAGCCTTCAATAAGCCAATTTTATCTGTTTGGGGAAATACAGTTCCTGAATTTGGAATGTACCCTTATAAGGCTGATAGATCATACATTTATGAGGTTAAAGGACTTAATTGTCGGCCATGTTCAAAAATTGGGCACGATACTTGCCCTAAAGGTCATTTTAAATGTATGAATACTATTAATTTGAACGAAGTTATTGACCAGGTGAATGGCTAAATCATTATTATTGATCAGACATGCAAAATCAGATTGGGCAGATCTAATGCTTTCTGATTTTAAAAGGCCATTAAATCACAGAGGTGATAGTAATGCACCTGAAATGGCCAAGAGGCTTGTTAAACGAGAATTATTTCCACAGCAATTAATTAGCAGTCCTGCTATTCGTGCCATATCAACTGCCAAACACTTTGCAACAGAACTCAATATAAAGCCGTCAGATATCATACAGGAGCCAGAGATCTATGATGCTTTGACTCAATCCTTACTGAGTGTGGTCAACAATCTTGATGAAAATTCTGATTTCACAGCATTGTTCGGTCATAATCCAGCTTTAACAGGCTTAGTTAATTATCTATGCGATCAGACAATATTTAACATTCCAACATGTGGAATGGTACTCATTAAATTTCCTTTTGAAAAATGGAAAATGTTAAGCAAAGGAACAGGAGATCTGATATTTTTTGATTTTCCAAAAAACGATAAATTATAGTATCAACATCTTACTGGACCAGTTTATAGACCTTTCCAGGCAAAGATGTAATGGTTCCCTTCATTTCCATCCCCAGAAGAGTAACTGCCAGCCTGCTCTGCTGCAATCCGGTTAAATAAGACAATTCATCCACAGCTACACTCCCATTTGAAGAAAGTACATTGGCAATGACCTGTTCATCTTCTGTCAAATTGATCAGGAGGCTTAATTGTGGTTTAACCGGTTTTTCAATATCCCTGTTCCATCCCATGATATATTCAATATCTGCTGCTTTAGTAATCAGATTAGCCCGATGTGTTTTGATCAGATAATTACATCCAAGACTGAACTCATCATTGATCCTTCCGGGAAAAGCAAAAACATCCCTGTTATATGAATTTGCAAGTTCAGCAGTGATCAATGCCCCACCTTTGATATTGGCTTCCACAACGATCGTAACATCTGATAATCCCGCAATTATTCGATTTCGCTTTGGAAAATTCTCACGGTCAGGAATTGTTCCCGACATAAATTCAGTGAGCAATCCACCGCAATCAAGCATTTTTTCGGCCATATTACGATGCTGAGCCGGATAAATGCGGTCAAGCCCGTGAGCAAGTACTCCAATTGAAGGAATATCCAATTTCAAGGATTCCTTATGAGCGGCACCATCAATCCCGTAGGCAAGTCCGCTTACTACCAATGGATCATGAATCTTTAGATCAGCAATCAGATTTTTACATATCTCTTTGCCATAATCTGTGGCATTTCTTGTTCCTACAATGCTGATTATTTTCGTATTATTCAGATCAGCATTCCCCTTAAAATAGAGCATTACCGGAGCATCAGAACAATTCCGCAGTCTTTTGGGATAATCTCCATCTGTCAAAAAAAAAGGTTTGATCTTATATTTCTCAATGAATTTAAGTTCATGTTCTGCAAACTTAAATACCTCATGTTTAATGATAAGTTCCTTTGTTTTTGGTCCGATACCAGGCACTTTTCCAAGATGTCTGCTTTTAGCTTTAAACACTTCTTCTTCATTTCCGAAATAGCTGAGCAGATTTCTGGCAAGAACTGAACCAATACCTGGAAGGCAAGAAAGGGCAATTTGATGGAATAAAGACATCCTTAATGATTATTGTCAATAATTAAACTCAGAAATTTAAAAACCAACAGCATTGGGGATGCCGCATATCAGTAAAAAACTACTGATTATTATTGTGGGATATATACCACGTATTTTGTGTCAAAATAATCTTCCTTAAAATAATCCGGAAGTGGGATCAATTCAGCCTTTAATCCTGATTCTTTTATTTCCTGATCAAGATCACCACCTTTAAGATACAATATACCGTTTTGCAGAGTATTTAATGATTTCTTCTCAAATTTCCCTTTTACCCATGGATAGAAATCGGATAATTTGGTGACTGCTCTGGAAACAACAAAATTAAACTTCTCATCGATCTGTTCAGCTCTTGCATGAGTTGCCCTTACATTTTTCAATCCTAAGGCAAGTGCAACTTCCTGAACTACCTTTATTTTCTTTCCAATTGAATCAACTAAATGAAAATCAGTATCAGGAAACAATATTGCTAAAGGAATTCCGGGGAATCCCCCACCGGTACCAACATCCAATACTTTTTCGCCGGGCAAAAAAGAAACAACTTTTGCAATAGCCAATGAATGTAGAATATGGTGCAGATAGAGCATGTCAATATCCTTCCTGGAAATGAGATTAATTCTCGCATTCCAAAAACGATACAGCTCATCAAGGGCATCAAATTGATCCTTTTGAGTCTGACTTAGGTCAGGAAAGTATTGAGATATTATTTCAGAAGTCACTTCTAAGATTTTTCTTTTTACGATTTATAATATTGCCCATCAGATCCCTGGCGCGAAAAAGTTGCGCCTTTACAGTCCCAAGCGGAATATCCAGTTGTTGCGCGATCTCCTCATAGGACTGCTCATCATAATATCTTAATATGATCAGCGTACGGTACCTTAATGGTAATTGCTCAACAATATGTTTAAGTTTCTCACTTTCCTGCTTCTTGATGGAGGTTTCTTCCGGATTCAAGCCTTCAGCACGAACCTGCATATGTTTCTCTTCCCCATCCTCTTCAGAAAGAGTATGCAAGGAAACAACATTGAGCCTCTTTTTCCTGATAAAATCTATACAATTATTAGTCGCAATCCTAAATAACCAGGTACTGAAGGCAAAATCAGGCTTATATTTTTCTAAATTTTCAAATGCTTTTCCAAATGTCTCAACAGTGAGATCCATCGCATCATCCTTATTATTGACCATTTTCAGGGCCATAAAATAAATAGAGTCCTTATAACGCTGCATTAATTCTGCATACGCTTTCTGATCTCCGTCTTTAGCTCTGGAAACAAGGTTAAAGTCGTTTCTGGCGTTCGCCGAGAAATTGGGATTTATTTCCATTCAACTTTCTTCCTGAAAATAGATATTAAGCTTAAAAGCATGATATAAATGTAATAAATGAAATCAAATACAGGCATCCACCAGATAAGATCTATGTATTTTAATTTCTTTAATATTGGAATATAGACCAGCACCTGTACCAGCATTCGTATAAAAAAGACTGCAGTAATTAACCACCATTGTCCTTTAATAGCTATTAAAGCAAAGAGGAAGAGATAAAATAAAATTCCTGACAACACCTGGATGGTCAGCATTTTCTTATGCTGCTTTTTATATGCTTTTCCGGCACCCTGATGACGAAATTTTTGTGAAAGGAATCCTGACAGGGAATTTTTAGGTTCCGACCAAACATGAGAATCCGGATGAATCTCAATCATAGTGTTAAGGCTGTTTGCATTCTGATTCACAAACAGATCATCATCACCGGATAAAATATGCATATGTGAAGCAAATCCCTTACCCCTGAAAAACAAGGATTTCTTATAGGCCATATTACGGCCTACTCCCATATAAGGAATGCCTCTCAATGCATAAGAAAGATAATTAAGAGCAGTAATAAAGGTCTCAAAACGGATAAACTTATTAAGAAATCCACTTTTTATCTCATAAGGCGAGTATCCAAGTACAATTTCAGTGTTTCCGTTAAAATTATTCTGCATATGCGTCAGCCATTGGTCTGATGAAGGTCTGCAATCAGCATCTGTAAAGACCAAATTCTCATTTTTTGCGGCCTTGATACCTAATGTAACTGCAAACTTTTTACCATGCTTAAAACGAGGATGATCATTTATAGTTACAACTTTTAAATTTTTGTATTCCATTGACAGGTCGCGCAAAAACCAATCTGAACTATCATTGGAGCAATCGTTGACAACAATGACTTCAAAATCAGGATAATTCTGACTAAGTATCGGGACAAGGTTTTTCTTAAGATTTTCTATTTCATTTCTGGCACAAATGATCACTGAAACTGGCGATTTTATCTGTGTATCTGATTCCGGAACTTTGAAGGAAGCTAATTTTCGGTGAATTACAATAACGTAATAAAGTTGAAGTAATAAACAGATCTGTAAGGAAATTACAATTGAAATATAAAAATAATCCACGCGTTAAATTAAACTTTTGAATAGGGGGTAAATTTCTGATTTTTCAACCAACAATTGGCATTGTTTATAAAATAAACTGAAATAAACTCTTCATAATTTCCGCTCCCCTCAGCGGCAGTTTATATTTTGCTATTTTTGCCCCGATTATTAATTTTTGAATGAAATTTAAACTAGAGGCAGAAGATAAAAATTCTAAGGCACGTGCAGGCGAGATCACTACCGACCATGGAGTGATAAAGACACCTATTTTCATGCCTGTAGGCACTGCAGGGTCAGTTAAGGCCGTGCATCAGCATGAATTGTCAAATGATATTAAAGCCCAGATCATACTTGGTAATACCTATCATTTATATTTAAGGCCCGGACTTGAAACCCTGCAATTGGCGGGTGGATTACATAAATTCAATGGATGGAACGGACCACTTCTTACCGATAGTGGCGGATACCAGGTCTATTCTCTGTCTGGTGTACGAAAAATAAAAGAAGAAGGCGTCACATTCCGATCCCATATTGACGGATCCAAACATTTATTTACTCCTGAATCAGTAATGGATACTCAGCGGATCATTGGCGCTGATATTATTATGGCCTTTGATGAATGTACCCCCTATCCATGCGAATATGGATATGCACGAAGGTCGATGGAAATGACCCATCGTTGGCTAAAACGCTGTTGCGAACGATTTGATACTACAGAGCCTATATATGGTTTTGATCAGACACTTTTTCCGATTATCCAGGGTTCGGTCTATAAGGACTTAAGAAAACAATCGGCAGAAATGATCGCTTCATTCGAACGTGAGGGGAATGCAATCGGCGGACTTTCAGTTGGTGAGCCGGCTGAGGAGATGTATGAAATGACAGAAATTGTATGTGATATCCTTCCAAAAGATAAACCACGCTATCTGATGGGTGTAGGTACTCCTATCAATCTTTTGGAAAATATTGCCCTTGGGATCGACATGTTTGATTGTGTAATGCCAACAAGGAATGCAAGAAATGGTATGCTTTTTACAAAGAATGGTATTATTAACATCCGGAATGAGCGATGGAAGAATGATTTTTCTCCTATCGAAGAAGATAGCGACCTTTTTGCTGATAGAAACTATACAAAGGCTTATCTTAGACATCTGGCACATTCCAAAGAGATCCTTGGAGCTCAGATCGCAACTTTACACAACCTGAATTTTTATTTATGGCTTGTGAATGAAGCGAGAGAAAAGATCATTTCAGGAGAATTTACTGAGTGGAAAAATAAAATGGTTATTCAGCTAGCTCAACGTTTATAAGGCATGATCAAGATCATTGACTGGTATATCATTAAGAAATACCTGGGTACATTTTCATTTACTCTGGCTATTTTCACGGTGATCATCGTCATTTTTGATGTTTCTGAGAAACTGGATGATTTTTTACGGCATAACGCCCCGGTCTCTGAGATCCTGTTTAGTTATTATGCCGGCTTCATTCCCTTTTATTTAAATTTCCTTTCACCCCTGATAAATTTTATTGCAGTCATATTTTTTACCGCAAAGATGGCCGATCAAACGGAGATCGTACCTATTCTGAGTAGCGGAGTAAGTTTTAAGCGTTTTTTATGGCCCTATTTCATTTCGTCAACCGTAATTTTTATTGTTACCCTGATCTTTAACCTGTTCATCATACCGGAAACCAATGAACTAAAGATTGATTTTGAAAACATTTATGTCAATCCCAAATCTGACAATTCCAAGATGTATACCCATATGCAGATCGACAAGAACAGCTATGTTTACATTGAAAATTTTGATAATAACCAGAAAACAGGCTACAAATTCATTTTGGAAAAATTCTCGGGTTATGATCTTAAAGAAAAATTAGTAGCTGATAAGATTACATGGGACTCACTTAAATCAAAGTGGATCATTGAAAACTATTCAATTAGAAAAATAGATGGGCTTAAGGAAAGTATGGATATAGGTACCCGGAAAGACACTACGCTTGACATGCGTCCCAAAGACTTTGAGATATATGACAACATTTATCAGGCAATGAATATGCGTGAGTTAAATGAACGTATTGATAAAGAGGAAACAAGGGGAACCGGGGTAATGGTAGACCTTCAGCTTGAGAAATATAAACGTTTTGTTTATCCTCTCTCTGCTTATGTATTGACCCTTATGGGTGTTTCATTATCATCACGCAAGGTTCGCGGAGGTATTGGCCTACCTCTTGGTGTTGGTATATTTTTAAGTTTTGCCTATATATTATTTATACAATTTGCCAATATGTTTGCCTTAAAAGGAGGCCTGCCTCCACTGATGGCCGTATTTATTCCGAATGTAATTTTCGGGATCCTTGGCATTTATCTATTAATAAAAGCTCCAAAATAATTCTTCATGCCTTCTTCTAAAAGCCCTGTCAGCCGGAACCTTGTCATCTTACACATAACCGTCTTTATCTGGGGGTTTACGGGCATCCTCGGTGCATTGATTTCTATTGATGCTACATACCTTGTCTGGTACAGGGTTCTCATTGCATTCGTCAGTTTGTATGCTTATTTCGTATATAAAAAAATACCGATCAGCGTTTCAAAGGAGACCTTTTTAAAACTCTTTTTTACAGGAGCTATCGTAGCACTCCATTGGATATTGTTCTTTCAATCGATCAAATCTTCCACTGTATCTGTGGCCCTGGTCAGCCTTTCCTCCCTTACTTTATTTACTGCTATTTTAGAACCAATTCTAAAAAAACAACGGATTTCTAAACTGGAGATCTTAACAGGACTTCTAATAATCTCTGGCATTTACATGATATTTAAATTTGAATCCAGGTATTCAGTCGGAATAATTTGCGGGCTTTTAAGTGCTTTTTGTGCTAGCATTTTCTCTATTATAAATTCCAAGCAAATTCAGAATCGCCCTGCAGCCATTATAAGCTTCTATGAGCTAATCGGGGCATGGGTGTGGGTTTCTGTCTATTTATTAATTTCAGAGGGTTTCAAGGCTCCTGTGAGCCTCAATCCTACAGATCTGGCCTTTTTATTCATCCTTGGAACGGTTTGCACCTCGGTTGCATACGTGTCTGGAGTGGCAGTTATGAAAGAATTATCAGCATTCAGAGTTGCACTGATTACAAATCTTGAACCTGTTTACGGGATAATTCTGGCCTTTCTTTTCTTTGGAAAGAGGGAACAAATGACGATCGGATTCTATGCCGGAGCCCTGGTAATTCTTAGCACGATCTTTATGTTTCCTTATATAAAGAACATGAAAAGAAAAAAAATATCCAAATAACCCATCGGGTAGGGGAGAAGTTTTATACACTAAGTATCCAAAATTCAGCTGTGTTTTTCCAAACAATAAAATATCTTGAAGCAGTAAAATACACTTGTTAGAATCATCACTTTTTATAACAGAAGAACATCACTCTCTTTTTTGAAATGGGAAGAACTCAGACCCCTGGATCTCAATAAAAATTGCAGAGCCTAAACTTTCATTTAAGATATCCGTTTATTTAAAATACGGACGAGTATAGTGGAAGTAAAAGGCTAAAAAAACATCGGACTTAGATACTCCGGTTTTATTGATTAATTCAATGATCCATGCATAAAAAACAGAATAGACATTTCTCTCCGGTATAAAATAAACCTGCCCGTGTTTATTGTTAACAAGGTGTACCCTAATTATCGTACATTCATAAAAATGAAATAGCTTAGTGTAGAAAAGGCTTCATCAAACAAGTTTTTTAGTTACGGTTAAAAACTATAAGAAAATCTGCATTTTCGACTAATTAAAATCATTTTATTTGAATTTAATTGAATTAAATAAAATATATAAATAATTAATAATCAATTATTTATATTGATAATATAAATATTGAGTTTATATAAAAATTTCAAACAAAAAGCTGCCAGACTAAATATTTTAGCAAACTATTTTTAATATGAATAATAACAATCATAAGTATTTATTTATCAGTATTTTAAGTACTATAATATTATGCTTTAATTCACTATACAGTTTTTCGCAGTTTTTCAGCAATGAGCAGAACCCTCCTGGTGTAAAGTGGGAACAAATAAACACATCCAATTTTCAGATCATCTACCCTACTGTGCTGTCTGATGAAGCCCGGAGAATGGCAAATACGCTGGAGCATATTATCAATGGAGTAAGCAAATCTTTGAACAAAACCCCACGAAAAATTTCGATCATTTTGCAGAACCAGTCTGTCATATCCAATGGCTTTGTCCAGCTTGCACCACGCCGTTCAGAGTTCTATACTACCCCACCCCAGAATCTCGACTTTCAGGACTGGCTGAATAGTCTGGCAGTTCATGAGCTCCGGCATGTAGTACAGTTTGACAAATTAACTCCCGGACTAAAGGCTCCTTTTTTTGAGGAATTAGCATTAGCAATTTTCGGTATCTCACTACCTCCATGGTTCTTCGAAGGGGATGCTGTTGGCATTGAAACAGCACTCAGTCATGCAGGTCGCGGAAGGCTTCCTGAATGGGAGTTAATTTTTAGAACAAATACACTAAGTAACAAAACCTACTCCTATTCTAAAAATTACCTGGGTTCTTTTAAAGACCGGACACCCGGTTATTATCAGTTAGGATATTTCATGACTACCAAGCTTCGAAGAGATTTCGGGAAGGGCATTATGGACAGCATCATGAGTCGTATTTCCAGGAACCCGGTTCGCCCTTATAACCTGAGCAATTCAATAAAAAAATTCACAGGAATGAGCAGCAGGACTCTTCACGATTCAACCATCACAGAATTGAAGCAATTATGGCAAAATCAGGCTAATCTGGTCCGGCCATCAGAATATCCAAAATTGAATAAAAGGAAGGACGAATTACCTGCCGACTATTTATTCCCGGTCAGGATTTTTTCTAACAAAACCATCGTCCTAAAGCATAGTCTGAACAATACCCCAAGCCTTATTTTGATCGACGAGTCGGGAAATGAAAAAACTCTAAAAAAGATCGGTTTTCAAACTGAGCCGAATTTTAAATATGCCGCTGGTAAACTAGTTTGGGATGAATTGAGATTTGACGTTCGCTATTTTAAAAGATCATTCAATGTCATCAATACCTACGATATTAAAAGTGGGGTTTACAAGCAAATTACAAATAAAAGCCGACTATTCTCGCCAGCATTATCCGCGGATGGAAAAAAAATAGTAGCGGTTAAGGTCAGAGAAGATAACAGGAACCTCCTGGTAGAGCTGGACTCAGAAACCGGCACGGAACTGAAAGAATATCTCACTAAATCAGGACAAACCTTACAAGCACCGTCCTACAACGATTCAGGAGACAAAATCATTTGTGTAGTCACGAGTAAAGATGGTTCATCACTGATAGAATTCAATGCCGCTGATGGAAGCACCGTAATATTAATGCCATTTGCCTTGCAGCAAATCAGTCGGCCTGTTTATGCAGGCAATAGTGTGCTATTCAGAGCCCATTACAACGGCATTAACAATATTTACTATATCGCCAAAGGTTCTTCTGAAGCCAAAGCGCTCACAAATGTGAGTTTCGGAGCTTCAAACCCCTCCTATCATTCCGAAAGCAATACTGTTATCTTTAATAATTATCAGGTAACGGGATATGATATTGCTTCAGTCACCTATGAGCCAAAAACAAGCAGCAGTTCTTTTAATTCAAAAAATAACTTCATTGACTATGCTGCCCCTTTGGTTGAGCAGGAGGCTAATTCTACAATACTGGATAATATTCCAAATAATAAATACAGCAGTAAACCATTCAAAGAAATTAAAAATCTCTTCTATTTCCATAGTGTTTCACCAATTGCAGAGGAAAATGATCAGAATAATGAACTGAATATTGGCCTGAAGCTCAGATCTAACAACAAGCTAAATACACTGGATCTTTATACGGGCTACCAGTTTAATTCAGGTCTGAAAAGAAGTGAGTATCTGGCAGGCATTACCTACAAGCGATTCTACCCCATTTTTGACCTGAGATATATCAATCGTGCCCGACAGGTTAATGTTCGTCAAAACAATAGTCTTGTCCCTGTTAATTGGCGGGAAAATTTCACCGAAATGGAGGTGAGTGTACCTTTCACATTCAATAAACTAAACAAAACGTACAATATGGGTTTTTTGAGCTCCAGCAGTTATACTTCACGCTATGAAATTCAAAATAAGCCCGGTAATTTCATCGAAAACCTGGAATTTCCAATGAAATATACAGCATATTTCAGCAGAAATACCCAACGAAGCCTTCGTGACCTTGCACCGAGATGGGGACAAAATTTTTCAATATCTTATTTTCATTTGCCTTTTGAAAATCAACTAAATGGAACTTTGCTCGCATTCAGAAGTACACTTTTCGCACCCGGTCTGTTTAGCAATCATTCCTTTCAGACAAGCTTTAACTATCAGGAAAGCAACGGAGCCTATGAATTCAATATTGAGATCCCAAAGATCAGCGGTTATAACAATTTAAGACCAACTGCCAGCCTTAGAAATACACTGCTAATTGATTATCGCTTTCCGCTATTTTATCCTGATGCAGAGATCGGCCCTTTAGCTTACATCAAAAGAATCAAGGGAGGGTTATTCGCAGACTTTGAGAATATTGGTAAAGGGGCGGCATTTCAACCCCGTACTTTCGGATTGGAATTAAGTGCTGATATGAATCTAATGAGATTTTTCCTTCCGGATTTTGATCTGGCAGGAAAACTGATCTTTTCGAATGAGCTTCGAAACAATAAACCAATTTTTGAAATCGGCTTTACTTACAATTATTGAAATGAGTAAATTTATATAAAGCATGGACTTTCAGCATAAGTTTTTCTGCTAAATGATCAATTTGAGATACAAATAATCCATGGATTTAAATATTTGCAATTTTATGGGTTCAAAATCCGATATTCGAACAGCTAAGCCTTAAACTCTATGTCATTTAAAACAATATCTATAATTGTCATTTCTGTACTGGTAACAATAATCCTGATGAACAATACTGACGAAATCCATTTCTGGATTTTCGGAGATGCGAAAATTCCAAAACTAGCAGTTCTCGGATTCATGTTTGGTCTGGGTCTTATCGTTGGATTTATGGCAGGAAGGCCAGGGAAAAAACCAATGGTCAAAAATTACATTGAAAATAATGAAGATGAGTATATTGAACCCAATACCGATAAGAAGGATCATCTAAGCGATGAGGATCGTGAATATATTCGATAATTTATCATCAGTAAATTAATCAGGAATAGAAGATCTAAATTATGATCATCATATCAGACCTGTAGAAGAATTTATTGAGAATGCTCAGAAAAGCAAGCCATAATATTCAACAAATACATAATCCGGGTATTTGCACTAATAATTCAAAATTTCATTTGAAACCCCTGAATCCATCTGCTTAATTCAATGAATTAGGGATTAATTTTCATTTCCCTATTATTTTTTCATAATTTTCCCAATTATTCACAATTTAATCGTGTTTTTATGAAAAAAATCTATACCCTCTTTTTTCTGCCCATTTTATTATTTCTGACTTTAAGCGCAAGCGCCCAGGTTAGAGAAATAAATGGCAAAGTTACCATCGCAGAAGACGGAAGTACACTTCCGGGAGTAAGCGTTAGAGTAAAAGGTACAAGTACCGGGGCTACAACAGACCCAAATGGTAATTACCGCATCCAGGTACCTAACAATGATGCTACTCTGGTATTTACATTCATTGGTTTCTCCATACAGGAGATTCGTGTAGGTACACAAAGTACAATCAATGTTGCGATGAATACTGATAGTAAACAACTGGAAGAAGTTATAGTAACTACAGGATTAGGTATTTCCCGTCAGCAGAAATCATTAGGATATGCTGCTCAGGGTGTAAAAGCTGAAGAACTGAATATTAATCGTCAGCCAAACATTCTAAACGCATTGCAGGGTAAAGTTGCAGGTGCAACCATTTCCAGTGTAGGTGGTGGTCCCGGTCAGGGAGCAAATATCCGCATCAGAGGTATAAACTCAATTGATGCATCTGCTTCAAATGATCCTTTGTATGTAATTGATGGTATACAAATTGACAACTCAACCTCTACTCAAGGATCTGGATCAGGTGCAAACGTACGTTCTGTGGGAAACAGAGCATCGGACATAAATCCGGATGATATTGAAACGATCAATATTCTAAAAGGTGGTGCTGCAACAGCTTTATATGGTCTTAGAGGATCAAATGGTGTTGTTTTAATCACGACAAGAAAAGGTAAAGGCGCAGGAGTAAGAACAAACTTCACAAGCACTTACGGTTTCGAAAACGTTAATAAAACACCAGCCATTCAAAAAGAATATACAGCGGGTATCCTTGGGGTTTATACACCAATAGGCCTGGGACCAGCATGGGGACCAACAATTGCTGAAGCAAAAGTAATTGACCCAACCCATCCTGATTTCATATATGAAAATTACAAAAACGCATTTGATACAGGCAGCCAGTTAAGAAACACTGTTTCTGTTGCCGGTGGTTCAGATGTAGTTAAATTCTTTTCTTCAGTATCTCAGTTCAATCATGATGGTATGTTACCATTCACTGATTATCAAAACTTATCAGCAAGGTTAAATACTGACATCAAGATCAGTCCGAAAATTGTTGCAGGTGTAAATATGAGCTTTAACAATTCCGGAGGTTATCGTTATGATGCCGACCGTTATGGTGAGAGTTTAACGTATTATTCAGGTCGTTGGGATGTTAGAGATTATATCAACGAAAATGGCACTCAAAAATACAGAGGAACCAATAACCCTATTTTTGGTGCTGCTACAAACAGATTAAAGGATAATGTTAACCGTTATATCGCTGGTGCGAATGTGGGTTACGCTCCAACCAGCTGGTTAAATTTCAACTACCGTGTTGGTGTTGATACTTATACCGACAGCCGTAAACGTACTGCTCCGGGAAGATTAGGTCTTCCGGGTGAGGCTGTATATGATAATGCTGATGGTTTTGTTGGAGAATATCTGACAACATACAGAGCAATTAACTCTACATTCCTTGCAACTGCAACCAAACAGATCACAAAAGATATCAGTGGAACACTGCGTTTGGGTTATGAACTTTATGACAGAAGTACTAAAGACAATGGTGTTTTAGGAAGTGTTCTAAGTATCTACAATGATTTCAGACTTGTAAACGCAAAAACTCTTGCTGTATCACAGGGAATGAATGAATATCGTTCAAACGGTTTCTTTGGTGAAGCTACTTTTGACTATAAAAACTACTTATTCTTAACATTAACAGGCCGTAATGATATCACATCTACACTTTCTGCAGATAACAGATCATTCTTCTACCCTTCTGCAAGTTTAAGTTATGTGTTTTCTGACAACATGAAGTTGCCAGCTTTCATCGGACAAAGTAAATTGAGGTTATCTTATGCTCAAATTGGTAAAGATGCTTCTCCTTACTCTACATCGACTGGTTTCTCAAACTACACAGGCTTACCTACAGGATCAACCGGACTTACTATCGCGTCTAACCTGGGTGATCTGAATTTAAGACCTGAGTTTACTGATACCTATGAAGCAGGACTTGAAATGGCATTTCTTAAGAACCGTTTAAGTTTTGACTTCACTTATTATTATTCATTAAGTAAGGATCAGATCACAAGAGCTCAAGTATCTTCAGCAACCGGATTCGTAACTGCTTCAATCAATGCAGGAACAATACGTAATAAGGGAATTGAGCTTGTTTTGGGAGGTACTCCAATCAAAACCAAAGATTTTACATGGGATGCATCTTTAAACTTTTCTGCTAACAGGAATAAGGTCATAAGCCTTAAAGAAGGTTTAAGCGAGATCGTTTATGGATCAGGAACTGGTGGTTATATTAACTCACCTGTAACTTTTAAAATCATTCCCGGACAACCTTATGGTAATATCTATGGTTCTTACTACCTGCGCTATTATGGCAGCAGTGTAGAAGATCCAATGGTCACTGATAAATCAAAACCATTATTGATCGGTGCTAATGGATTCCCAATTTCTTCTCTAACCAAGCAAAAATTATTAGGTAATTCACAACCTGACTGGATCGGTGGATTCTCAAATAACTTTACTTACAAGAAATTGACCTTATCTACACTTATTGATGCTCGTTGGGGTTTTGAAAAGTTCAACAGATTGGAAAACTTTAACTCAGCATTTGGTATTGCAGATTATACTGCAAATAGAAGATCATTCTACACTTTCCCTGGAAACCTTGCTGATGGATCAGCCAATACTAAATCAGTTTGGTTAGATCAGAGAGTAGGCCCTGATGGTGTAAATTATGGTGAAGGATATTACAGACTATACCATAGATCACTTTCTGAACCATTTGTTCAGGATGCATCATGGATACGTTTACGTTCTGCAAGTCTTTCTTATTCATTACCATCAAAATGGTTGCCTGCAAAGACTATTCGTAATGCGAATATATCTATCACAGGTAATAACCTCTTCCTGCGTACTGATTATTATGGATTGGATCCAGAATCATTATCTGCAGATAGCGGAAGTAATGTGGACGGTTCTGCAGGTATGACCTACCCGGCCGCAAGAACATTTTTATTTACACTTAATGTTGGATTTTAAAGATCATGATAATGCATAAAATATATAAATACTCCCTGATCATAGTTGCCGGTACTGCATTAGCCTTACAGGGCTGCGGCAAAGATTATTTTGATGAGCTTAGCACCAATCCTAACCAGGTAACGGTAGCTACACTTCCGGCTCTTCTGGCAACTTCAACAGCCAAAGCCGGATTAAATACGTTTACAGTTGGAAGTAATACTGCTTCCTATGTTCAGTACACTGCAAATCCAACAGCAGCCGCAGCCAGCGATATCTATGAAACCATAGATTATACAGGTATGTGGGATGCCCTTTATTTTGCAATGGCTGATGTCAATGAAATGAAGAAGCTGGCTATCAAACAGAGTTCAAGCGAATATTTGGGTGTTTCAAATGTTCTTCTGGCTTATAACCTGATGATGGTTAATAACCTTTGGGGAGCTGCTCCATATTCTGAAGCCTTCAACCCAAGCAATTTCACGCCTAAATACGATACCGATCAGGCTGTGCATACTGCAACTATGACTCTTATCGATGAAGCCATCACTGAACTTGCAAAAACCACAGCAACCATTAAATTAACTGCTGCAAGTGATCTGATTCATGCTGGTGACCGTGCAAAATGGTTAAAAACTGCCTATGCATTAAAAGCTCGTCTTCTTATTAAAACGAGTAAGACTACCACCTATAATGCTGCTTCTGTCTTAACCGCTTTAGGAAATTCGTATACTTCCAATTCAGATGATGCAGGAATGGCAACATTTGTATTGCGGAATAACTGGGCAACTGTTTCCAGAAATAATGCTGCCTTAAGTCTTGGCGGATGGTTATCAGAACAATTTGTTGATCACCTGAACGGAAAAACCTATGGTCTTTTTGATCCAAGGATCAAGAAAATCACAGATGTAACTGTAGTTCCTGGAAACCCTACCTACCCGGCTTATATAGGTACAGTAAATGGCGCTGGTAACAGAATCAATGGAACCTTCAACAATACAACCAAGGATGAGAACTATATTTCTTTCAACTCACCATGGACAAGCGATACCTCGCCCCTGTTAATTGTAACTTATGCCGAGCTTAAATTCATAGAAGCTGAAGCTGCATTCACATCTGATCGCCAAAGAGCTTATACAGCATATTTAGCTGGTATCCGAGCGAATATGGATAAATTATTGGTTCCAACAGCTGAGCGTGATGCTTATCTGGCTGATCCAAGAGTAGCTGTTGGCTTTACTAACCTAACTATGGATCTCATTTTCAAGGAAAAGTATGTAGCTACCTACTTAAACCCTGAAGCATTCAATGATGCACGCAGATATGATTTCAAGTATAAAGACTTCACTTTGCCGCAAAATGCAGTGCTTACATCTTTCCTCAGAAGACTCGATTATCCTTTAGGAGAACGAAGTAAAAACGGTACAAATGTTCCTGCAGGGGTTGCAAGAACTACCAAATTATGGTGGGATCTATAATAGCCTCCTGATATTAATTAGAGCCCTGACTTCGGTCAGGGCTTTTTTATGAATAAAGAATTTGTTAATGTTGAGGATCAACATAAAAAACAATAACCTATGATCAAAAAAATAATACTTCCCTTATTCCTGTTTCTTCTCTTCTTAAACTCCAGCAAAGTTCTGGCACAATCATTTTCACTGGAAAGTGTTTTAAGTTATCCCTTTCCTACAGAATTAACCAGCAGCTCCGCGGGTTCCAGAATTGCATGGGCAATGAATGAAAAAGGTTTAAGAAATGTTTATGTGGCTGAAGGACCTGACTTCAGTCCAAGAAGATTAACAGCTTACGATAAAGATGACGGACAAGAGATCAGCAGCCTGACGCTCTCAGACGATGGCAAATGGATCGTTTTTGTAAGAGGTGGAGATCATAGCTCCCGCGAAGGGAACACGCCTGTAAACCCTTCCTTTGACCCTATGGGTGCAAGGGTACAAGTGATCAGCATTCCTTTTGAGGGAGGACAGCCAATAGTATTGGCAGAAGCCGACAATCCTGTTATTTCACCTAATAGTGAAAAGGTACTTTTTACTAAAGGCGGACAGATCTGGTCAATAACTATAAATGGATCATCACCTGCAAAACCTCTGTTTAATTCACGCGGATCAAATGGCTCTGCTGTATGGTCGCCAGATGGTAGCAGGCTGGCTTTTGTTTCATCAAGGGGTGATCATTCATTCATTGGCATTTATACCGATGAAAAAACACCAATCAATTGGTTATTGCCTTCATTTTCAAGAGATGCTTCACCAAGATGGTCTCCAGACGGACAAAAGATCGCGTTTATTAGAACTCCGGGTTCTGGCGGTGAAACAGATTCCATATTTGCAAGAAAGCATCAGCCATGGGCAATCTGGACGGTGGATGTCTCAAATGGACAAGGCAGATCGATATGGAAGGCTCCTGAAACATTGGAAGGCTCATTCCCATCTACAGAAGGCGGAACTAATTTAAACTGGGCAGCTTCTGACCGGATCACATTTGTTTCCTACCAGGATGGATGGCCTCATCTTTACTCTATAAAATCAACAGGCGGGTCGGAATTATTACTTACTCCGGGGAATTTCATGGTTGAGCATATAAAACTTAGCGGAAATGGAAAATGGCTTGTATTTTCAGCAAATACAGGTAAGGAAAAAGCAGATATTGATCGCAGGCATATTGCAAGAGTTTCAGTAGACAAAGCTGACATGGAAATTCTTACTAAAGGAACCGGAATTGAAGCCTATCCAGTGATCACTGGTGACATGTCAAACATCGCATTTTTAAGTTCCAACGCACAAAGACCTCTGTTACCTGCTGTTATGGGTGTCAATAGTACGAAACCTAAACTTCTTTCGGAAGATTTGATCCCGGCAGGATTTCCTCATAATCAACTGGTTACACCCAGTCATATAAGCTTTAAAGCTGCTGATGGTCAAACAGTTTATGGCCAGTTGTTTGAGCCTAAACAATCTTCATCAGTTAAACGTCCGGCGATAGTTTATGTACATGGTGGGCCACAGCGTCAAATGCTGGTGGGATGGCATTTCATGGATTATTACTCCATTGATTATGCGCTGAACCAATACCTGACAAGTTTAGGATTTACAGTTCTTTCTGTAAATTACAGGCTGGGCATTGGTTATGGCTATAATTTCCAAAAAGCTGTAAATGCAGGAGCTTTAGGTGCTTCAGAATATCAGGATGTTAAAGCAGCCGGTGAATGGCTTGCCGCTCAGCCAGGAATTGACAGCAAACGAATTGGAATCTATGGTGGTTCATATGGCGGCTATCTGGTTGCACTCGGCCTGGCTAAAGATTCGCCTCTGTTTGCAGCTGGTGTCGATATCCATGGAGTAAATAATCGTTTCAGCAGTCCGCTTTCTACCGGAAGAGAACCCGCTCCTGACGCTGCGCTGGCAGAACAAGCGGTGAAAAGATCATCTCCTGTAAGCTACCTTGATACCTGGACCTCCCCCACTTTGATCATACATGCTGATGATGACCGAAATGTATCATTCAGCCAGAGTGTTGATCTTGCCAGACGTTTTGAAAACAAAAAATTCGCTTTTGAATACCTGGCAATTCCTGATGATACTCATCACTGGATGAAATTTACCAATGCAGTAAAAGTAAGTGAGGTTACTGCCGATTTTCTGAAAAGAAAGCTGATGATTAAGTAAGGATCAGGATTTTAGAATTTAAAGATTTAGGATCAATATTCCTGAATTTTTGAAAGCATTGAGTTGACAATTGGATAAAATGATTGAGTTTAAATCAGATATCCAATTGTCATTTTTTATTTATACTCCATAAAAAATCTTATTATTCTGCTCTAAATCAGGCAATTTCAGCTCTTCCTTAAATATCCCGAATACCGAAGAACCGCTTCCGCTCATGGAGGAAAATAAAGCTCCGGCATTGTACAATTTTGATTTAATCTCTCCAATTATGGGATATTGCGAAAAAACAGAAGGTTCAAAATCATTTTTTATGACAGACCTCCATTCCTCAACGGGCAATCTTATCAGATCAGATAGTGGACTTGAAACTGCTGCGGGACTTACTCCCCTGTAAGCTTCAGATGTAGAAACCTGAACTGCAGGCATCACCAAAACGATAAAATATTTGCCAAGATCAAGATCAATCGTTTGTAGTTGATCCCCCTTTCCTACCGCCAAAGCTGGCTTATTTTTTATGAAAAATGCACAATCTGAGCCTAATTGTGAAGCATATGCCTCCATTTGAATAACATCCATCCCTAATCCGAACTTCTCATTCATCAATCTGATAAAAAACGATGCATCCGCAGATCCACCACCAAGTCCGGCTCCAATGGGGATATGTTTATGAAGATGAATGTGTACAGGAGGCAATTTATGATCAAGAGCCAACAAATTATAAGCCTTTATGCATAAATTATCAGTGGCATTTCCCGGTATTGCCAAACCTGATGAAGTAAATTCAAGTTGATCAGCTTCAACTACTTCCAATGCATCCCTGATAACCAGAGGATAAAAGATCGTCTCAAGATTATGGTAACCATCAGTTCGCCGGCTTAAAATGTTTAATCCAATGTTTATTTTTGCATTTGGAAACAGGATCATATTGTGAACATCGCTATTATTTATGAACAATTGTAGGATGACAAAAATACATTTATTTTATTTGCAGATAAGTTGTAAGTTATAAGTGGTAAGTTATAAGTTGTAAGTAATAGGTTTTAAGTTTATGGTTATTCGATTGAAACTTTATTCTACTACACATTCAGACAACTGATAACAGATAACTGACAACTAACCATCTAACAACAAACTAACCACCTAACAAACTGATAACCCGATCATGAAACAATATCACGAGTTGATGCAGCAGGTACTGCACAATGGCACTCAAAAACATGATCGTACCGGTACAGGTACTATCAGCGTTTTCGGTTATCAGATGCGATTTAATTTGCAGGAAGGATTTCCATTGGTGACCACCAAGAAAGTGCACCTGAGGTCTATCATTCATGAGCTGATATGGTTTTTGAAAGGAGAAACCAATATCAGTTATTTAAAAGAGAACGGCGTAAGCATTTGGGATGAATGGGCTGATGAAAATGGAGAACTCGGACCAGTTTACGGCTCCCAATGGCGATCATGGCCCAAGCCAGACGGAGGACATATCGATCAGATCAGTCAGGTAATCGATCAGATCAAAACAAATCCGGATTCAAGGCGACTGATCGTATCGGCATGGAATGTTGCTGAGATTGAAAACATGGCACTCCCACCCTGCCATAGTTTTTTCCAGTTTTATGTTGCCGACGGAAAACTGAGCTGTCAGCTTTATCAGAGAAGTGCTGACATATTTCTAGGTGTACCATTTAACATCGCATCCTATGCCCTGCTTACCATGATGGTTGCTCAGGTATGTGGCCTACAAGCTGGTGATTTTGTACATACCCTTGGTGATGCTCATTTATACAATAACCACCTGGATCAAACCAGACTCCAGTTGAGCCGTGATTGCCGTCCGTTACCTGTCATGAAGCTGAATCCTGACATCAAAAATATTTTCGATTTTAAATTTGAAGATTTCGAGCTCGAAAATTATGACCCTCATCCTCACATTAAAGGAGCAGTAGCTATATAAAATATATGGAAATAAATCTGATAGTTGCCGTAGATGAAAAGAATGGGATTGGAAAAGACAATAAACTTCCATGGCATTTACCGGCAGACCTTCTTCATTTTAAAAAACTGACCACTGGATTTCCTATAATTATGGGAAGAAAGACCTTTGATTCTATTGGAAGGGTGCTCCCTAACAGACGGAACATTGTGATCAGCCGTCAATCAAACCTGGAAATACCTGGTGCAGAAGTGACTGACTCTCTTCAAGGCGCGCTGGATTTGTGCAAGGATGAAAAAGATGTATTTATAATTGGCGGTGCACAAATATTTGGGCAGGCTCTGCCGCTTGCTGACAGTATTTATCTGACAGTTATTAAGCATGATTTTGATGCAGACACGTTTTTTCCTCCCATAGATAAGCAAAACTGGAAAGAATCCACAGTTTGTATCGAAAAGCCTGATGAAAAGAATATTTATTCTTATAGTTTTATAAAATACATCAAGGCCTGATTTTACTTAATATTTCTCTGCTAAAGAATTATTCCAAAAAACAAAAATTTAATTAGCTTTGGCGTCTTAACCAAAATAGGCTTAAATCAACATTAATAGACAATTAAAATAAAATGCAAGGTAAAGGATTAATAAAATTCGCAGCAATAGCGCTTACAATCGCGTGTTTGTATTCCCTCTCGTTCACATGGATAGCGAATAAAGTTGAAAAAGATGCTCAGGAATTTGCAAAAGGAGATGCCCTTAAAGAGAAGAGTTATCTCGATTCGGTTGCATCTTTACCTGTTTTTGGTAGCCTGGATTATATAACCTATCAATACGCCAAGGAACGTGAAATTCCACTGGGACTTGATTTAAAGGGTGGTATGAACGTAACCATGGAGATTTCATTAAGTGAAATGGTACGTAACCTTGCTAATAACAGCACTGACGCAAATTTTAATGCGGCTATTAAAAATGCTGAATTAGCATTAGCGCAGGGTGATAATGATTTTATTTCTGCTTTTGGTAGAGAATTCGAAAAAGTTAGTCCGAATACCAGACTTGCCACCATATTTGCAACCAAAGAAAATTCAGCAAACCTAAAGGTTGATGCTGATAACAAGACAGTTTTAGATTTTCTGAGAAAATCTGCTGATGGTGCAATTGATCTTTCCTTCAATATTCTTCGTACACGTATCGATAAATTTGGAGTAACCTCACCTAATATTCAAAAACAGCAAGGTACCAATCGTATCCTGATCGAATTGCCGGGTGTTACAGATCCTGACCGTGTTCGTAAATTATTACAGGGATCTGCAAAACTTGAATTCTGGGAAACTTATGATAATACTGAGATCTTCGGATTGCTTCAAAATGTAAATAGCATTTTGGCAACTACAGTAAAATCTGTTGATACAACAAATGCAGCTGCTCAGGATACTTCAAAAAGTAAACTTGCTGCATTAGGTAAAAAAGATAGCAGCAGCACTGATAGCGCTGCAATTAAAAGCAAACTACAAGCTGAACAGGCTAAACAAAATCCATTATTTGCACTTTTAAATCCTGCAACTTTCCAGGGACAAGACGGTCAGTCTAATTTACGTCCGGGTCCGGTTGTAGGTTATGCTGCCCTAAAAGATACAGCGAAAGTTAATGCATACCTTTCATCTCCTGCAGTCAGAGCAGTAATTCCACAGAATATTAAGTTATACTGGGGTGTTAAAGCAATTTCTGAAGAAAGTAAAGTATTTGAGTTATACGCTTTAAAAACCAGCAGTATTGCCGGTGGACCAGCTCTTGAAGGAGATGTAATCTCTGATGCCCGTTCTGATTATGATCAGAAAGGAAATCCGGAAGTAGTTATGGTCATGAATACCGATGGTGCTCGTGCATGGCGTACAATTACCGCAGCTGCATCAGCAGATCCTAACAATAAAAGAAGTGTTGCTATCGTACTAGACAATCTGGTATATTCTGCACCTACAGTACAGGGAGAAATTCCAAATGGTATTTCATCCATTAGCGGAAGCTTTAAAGTAGAAGATACTCAAGATCTTGCAAACGTTCTTAAAGCAGGAAGATTACCAGCTCCAGCTAAAATTGTAAGTGACTATGTAGTTGGTCCTTCGCTTGGAGCAGCTTCTATCTCTGCAGGTTTACTTTCTACCATCGCAGGTATCATTTTCATTCTGATCTTCATGGGAATGTATTACAGTACTGCAGGTCTGGTTGCAAACATTGCTTTACTGGTCAATTTATTCTTCCTGATGGGTGTACTTGCTTCCTTAGGAGCTGTATTAACTCTACCGGGTATAGCAGGTATCGTTCTTTCCTTAGGTATGTCGGTAGATGCCAACGTACTGATCTATGAACGTATCCGTGAAGAAATTGCCGAAGGGAAATCTGTTCGATTAGCAATAACCGAAGGATTCCGTAAAGCCATGCCATCGATCTTAGATTCGAATATCACTACCTTCTTAACAGGTGTTATTCTCTATATCTTTGGTCAGGGCCCAATTGTTGGATTCGCGACTACTCTGATGATCGGTATCATAACCTCACTGTTTGCTGCCATATTCATTTCACGTTTAGTATTCGAATGGTTATTAGACAGAAAAAAACCAATCAGCTTCTCTATCAAAGCAACTGAGAATTTATTTAAGGATTCTAAATTTGACTTCATTACAGGTCGTAAACGATTCTATTTTCTATCTGCGGCAATCATTGTTGCTGGTATAATATCAGCATTCACGCAAGGGTTTAGCCTGGGTGTAGATTTCCAGGGAGGAAGAGCTTATTTTGTAGCTTTTGACAAACCAGTTGAAGTTGAGAATGTACGTTCAATTCTGATCGATGAGTTCGGAACCGCTGTTGAAGTTAAAACATTCGGTACCTCTAACCAGGTTAAAATTACAACTGCATACCTGATCAATGATAATTCAGATCAGGCTAATGCTCAGGTAAATGAAAAACTTGCTTCAGGATTGAAAAAGATAAATCCGGTTTACGAGATCAAAGATTCACAAAAAGTTACTCCGACAATCGCTGATGACATTAAAAAGTCAGCTATATGGGCAGTCATTTTCTCAATACTTGTCATCTTCCTGTACATTTTGGTACGATTCAGAAGAATGGCCTTTGGTTTTGCGGCAATCCTTGCACTAGTGCATGATGTGCTTGTATTGCTTGCCATATTCACCATATTCAACGGATGGCTTCCATTCTCTCTGGATATAGATCAGGCCTTTGTAGCAGCTATATTAACTGTTATGGGTTACTCGATCAATGATACGGTTGTTGTATTTGACCGTGTTCGTGAATACATCGGACAACATCATTCTAAGAACGAAGATTTACCTTCAGTTATAAACAATGCCCTGAACAGTACTTTAAGCAGGACCGTTATTACCGGTATCTGTACAATTGCAGTTCTCCTTATCATCTTCATCTTTGGTGGTGAGATCTTAAGAGGATTCTCTTTTGCGATGCTGATAGGTGTTATTTTCGGTACCTATTCATCCCTTTTCGTTGCAACACCATTTGTTGTAGAATTCATTAAGGAAAAAGGAAAAGCTTAATTCTAAAAATAAAATCACAATGTATTTTAAAAGCATCCGCAAAAGCGGATGCTTTTTTTTTTGTTAAATATTAAATTTATATAGATATTTGTCACACTAACAATAAGTATGGCAACAGAATTATTCAGTACCTATTCTTATCTGCTCGATCGTACGGCAAGAAAGGTAAAGCAATACGCACAGCGTCGCTTTAATGCAGAAAATTACGATATCACGGTTGATCAATGGTTAATTTTAAAGAACCTGAGCAGCGACAATGACTTAAATCAAAGTCAGCTGGCAGAAATAACCGGTAAAGATCATCCCACACTAACCCGCATAATAGATCTGCTATGCAGAAAGGGACTCACAGAAAGAAAGGTTCATCCTACTGACAGAAGGTCTTTTCATGTTCACCTGACCGATCTTGGAAATAAACGAGTATCTGCATGGAGTCCTAAAATGTCGGAGATCCGGATGAAAGCATGGGAGAACCTTACGGAGGATGATTACATGAATTTGAAAAGAATTCTGGACACCATATATAAAAATCTTGACGAGGAGAACGAATAATCCTTGTTTTATTAAGAAAGACAAATTTAATATCAATAAAATAAAATGATTTCAACAGACATATGTATAATCGGTGCCGGCCCTGTCGGACTTTTTGCAGTATTTGAAGCAGGTTTACTAAAGATGAGATGCCACCTGATCGACACCTTGCCTCAGGTTGGCGGACAACTATCCGAGATCTATCCACAAAAGCCCATATATGATATACCGGGATATCCGGAAATAAAAGCCCAGGAACTGGTAGAAAGGTTAATGGAACAAATAGCACCTTTTGATCCGGGATTTACACTTGGGGAAAGAGTTGAAACATTAGTTAAACAAGATGATGGATCTTTTTTAGTAGGAACAAATGATGGCACCATGATACATTGCCAGGTGGTAGTTATTGCCGGTGGACTGGGATGTTTTGAACCACGTAAACCAGATATTGAGGGACTGATCGATTTTGAAGGCAAGGGAGTGGAATACATGGTGAAGAATCCTGAAACATTCAGAAACAAACAGGTGATTCTGGCCGGCGGAGGTGATTCAGCGCTTGATTGGACCATATTCCTTTCTGATGTAGCTAAGCGAGTTACCCTGATTCACCGGGGCGATACCTTCCGGGGAGCACCGGACTCAGCTGAAAAAGTACATGAACTGGCAAATAATGGCAAAATAGACCTGATCCTTCAATCTAACCTTCTGAGTATATCAGGCACTGAACAACTTAGAGAAGTATTCTTTATAGGAAGAGATCAAGTAAAAAGGTCGGTTGAAACGGATTTTCTTATCCCTTTATTCGGGCTTAGTCCTAAATTAGGCCCGATCGCAGATTGGGGATTAAATATTGAAAAATCAGCCATTCAGGTAAATACATTTGATTATTCTACCAATGTAGATCGTATTTATGCTATTGGAGACATCAACACCTACCCTGGCAAACTTAAACTGATCTTATGTGGATTTCATGAAGCCGCCATAATGGTACAAAGTGCATTCAAATATGTTTACCCTGATCAGAAACTAAGTTTTAAATACACAACCGTTTATGGAGTAAATGCATTTTAAAATGATCAATATTACCATTGAAGATAGAAACGGGGAACAACAGCCCGTTGAAATACCTGAAGAAATAAGTCTTAGTCTGATGGAAGTCCTGAAGGCTTCAGGCTATAATATATTAGCTACCTGCGGCGGTATGGCCCTTTGCGCTACCTGCCATGTACAGGTATTAAAAGGACTGGATAATTTGCCAGCAGCCGGAAATGATGAAATGGATATGCTGGACACCCTGCCTGATGCAGGTTTCGATAGCAGATTGGCTTGCCAGATCCGCATGAGCGAAAACCTGAATGGCATGGTTTTTAAGATCAGAGGTGACGAACAATAGCAATTTTGCTTTTATGATTTTTATAGATCAATTACCATGGACCAGTCTGTTAATAATTCCAGTGCATTCCCAAAAATTGTCATTATAGGCGGAGGTTTCGGAGGAATTGAGCTTACTAAACGCTTAAAAAACAAAGAAACAGAGGTATTAATGCTTGACAGGCATAATTATCATACTTTCCAGCCGCTGCTCTATCAGGTTGCAACCGGCGGACTTGAAGCTGATTCTATTGCATTCCCGCTTCGTAAAATATTTAAAGATCAAAAGAATTTTACGTTCAGAGTTACAGAGGTTGAACGTATTGATCCAAATCTAAAAAAGGTTTATTCCACTATTGGTGAGATCGATTATGATTATCTGGTCATAGCTACTGGTTCAGACACCAACTTCTTCGGACAGAAAGAGATCGAGCGCTATTCAATGCCAATGAAAACTATTCCTGAAGCATTAAATCTGAGGAGTATGATCCTTCAGAATCTGGAAGAAGCTTTAATCGAGAATGACCCATTAATTAAGAGCTCTTTGTTAAATTTTGTAGTTGTTGGCGGGGGACCTACTGGTGTTGAACTCTCAGGGGCCTTAGCCGAGCTGAAAAAACATGTTCTTCCAAAAGATTATCCTGAACTCAGCATTAATGATGTAAAGGTTTATTTGGTAGAGGGTTCTGCAGAGGTTCTGGGTGCGATGTCTGAACAGGCTTCTACTAAGGCAAAAGCTTTTTTAGAAAAACTTGGAGTACAGGTCTTAACAAATATAAGAGTAGTAAGCTATGATGGTAAACTCATTAAACTATCTGACGGACAAGCTATTGATACTAAAAATGTATTATGGTCGGCAGGAGTTAAAGGCTCTATTCCGGAAGGCCTTAGTCCTGATGCGATTACCCGAGCTAACCGGATTCTGGTAAATGAATTTAATCAGGTAAAAGGCTATGAGAATATTTTTGCTATTGGAGATGTTGCTGCATTCATTACTGACGAAAAACCAAATGGATTGCCAGGAGTAGCACCGGTAGCTATCCAACAAGGTAAAATGCTTGCAAAAAACCTGATCAGCTTTATCAATAATGAAAAACCAGAACCTTTTCAATATTTCGATAAGGGCTCCATGGCTACCGTTGGCAGAAACCTGGCTGTAGTTGATATCGGAAAGATCCGTTTTCAGGGAGTATTTGCCTGGTTTGTTTGGATGTTTGTTCACTTAATGTCTTTAGTTGGATTTCGAAATAAAGTAGTGACATTTGTGAACTGGGTATGGAGCTATTTTAGCTATGACCGGGGAACGAGGCTGATCATTAGGAGGTTTTCACGGATCGAGCCCGTGATGACAAAGGGTCGAGACCATGATGATAGCGGATCAAGTCCGCTATGACGAATGGATCAAGTCCGCTATGACAGCGGATCAAGTCCGCTATGACAAATGGGGCAATCCCGCTATGACAGGGGGGCAATTAATTATTAATTAGATTGGATAGACATTGATGACAAAATTGATTGAATGCCCCCGGGATGCGATGCAGGGAATGCACGAATTTATACCAACAGAAATTAAAGCAGAATATATCAATTTGTTACTGAAGGTTGGGTTCGATACCATTGATTTTGGAAGTTTTGTTTCAGAAAAATCAATCCCACAACTAAAAGATACAGCGGAAGTTCTTGAAATGCTTGAGATAAGTCCCGAAAGCACAAAATTACTTGCTATAGTTGCCAATAAAAGAGGCATTGAAGAAGCTGTTAAACATCCCCAGATCTCCTATCTGGGCTTCCCATTTTCTGTATCAGAAACTTTTCAGCAGCGAAATACAAATTCAGGTATAGAACAATCACTAAATACGGTAGAAGAACTACTTAACTTATGCAGCAAATCAAATAAAGAAGCCGTAATTTATCTATCGATGGGATTTGGTAACCCTTATGGTGATGCATGGAGTAACGAGATCGTTGAACACTGGGCTGGCGAATTAGCAAAACGTGGGGCTAAAATATTATCCCTGTCAGACACTACAGGTGTTTCAAGTCCGGAGAAGATCAACTACCTCTTTCCTCACCTGGTTTCCTGCTTTCCTGAGATCGAATTTGGTGTTCATCTTCATAGTAACCCTGCCAGCTGGTTCGAAAAAATAGAAGCTTCATGGAACAGTGGCTGCAGACGCTATGACAGCGCCCTCAGGGGGTTCGGTGGGTGCCCTATGGCAACTGATGATCTTACAGGAAATATTGCGACAGAAAGCCTTATTTCATTTCTGGAATCAAAAGGAGAAGATCCCGCACTGGATATGGAAAAATGGAATGAAGCGATGAACTATTCAGGAAGGATTTTCAGGTAAAAATATCTGTTGTCTGTTGTCTGTTGTCTGTTGTCTGGCTGCCGTACCCAAACTGTTAACTGTTAACTGTTAACTGATAACTGTTAACTGACAACTCATCCAGGACCATCTTAAAATGCTGAATCCCGGCTTCTTCAAATTGTTCTCCAGCCTTTTCAAATCCAAATTTAGCATATAATGGCATTGCAGCTAATTGAGCGTGCAGGTAAACATAAGTGGCATCCTTAGGAAGATCTTTTAGTACAGCGCCTACAAGAGCCTTCCCCAGCCCTACTCCCCTATACTCTTTTAATACCGCAAAGCGCTCCAGTTTATATCCCTTATCTGTTTTCCGCCATCGCGATGCAGCTGCAGGTTCGCCATTCACAGTCCCCAGAAAATGAACAGATTCATCTTCATATTCCCATTCGAGTTCAGGAGGACAGTTCTGCTCATCCACAAATACCTTCCTTCTGATGGCAAATACATGTTCCAGTTCTTCTGCATCACTCACCCTTCTGACTTCGATCGATTGTTGCATATTATATAAAGATTATAATTGTCAGTTTAAATAGTTCTGTTTTTAAAAAACTATCAGAAAAGGGCCCTTTTGAGGCCCTTGAACTAATATAAAAGCTTAAAGCTTATCGTTAACATTAATACAATTGAGGTCGTCAAATGCCTGAGCCAACCGCTTTACAAATGTATCTTCTCCTTTACGCAACCATACGCGCGGATCATAGTATTTTTTATTTGGTGAATCTTCTCCCTCCGGGTTTCCGATCTGGCTTTGCAGATAGGCTTCCTTTGATTTATAATAATCTTTGATACCCTCCCAGAATGCCCATTGCATATCAGTATCGATATTCATTTTGATCGCCCCGTAAGAGATCGCTTCTCTGATTTCTTCCTTGGTGGAACCTGAACCGCCATGAAACACAAAATTTACTGGCTTCTCTTCAGCGATCTTAAATTCTGAACGAACGTAGTCCTGAGAATTTTTCAGAATAACCGGCTGTAGTTTCACATTTCCTGGCTTATAAACCCCGTGAACATTACCAAAAGCAGCAGCAACAGTAAATTTCTCACTAATTGTACTCAATTCTTTGTAAGCATAAGCAACTTCAGATGGCTGAGTATACAATTTTGAGCTATCCACATCGCTGTTATCAACACCGTCTTCTTCTCCACCGGTTACACCCAGTTCAATTTCAAGAGTCATCCCCAGACCCTTCATACGACTAAGATACTTTTTACTGATCTCTATATTTTCTTCGATAGACTCTTCAGAAAGATCGAGCATATGCGATGAATAAAGTGGTTTTCCATTCACGGCAAAGAATTTTTCACCATGATCAAGCAAACCATCGATCCATGGTAAAAGTTTTTTAGCAGCATGGTCTGTATGTAATATTACAGCAACACCATAATGCTCAGCAAGAAGATGAACATGCTGTGCTGCTGATACACCTCCTAGAATGCAGGCGTTCAGATTATCATTATTTAAAGATTTTCCAGCGTAGAACTGAGCTCCGCCATTTGAAAGCTGGATGATCACAGGTGAATTCACAGACTTTGCCGTTTCCATCACCGCATTTATTGAATTTGTTCCAATTACATTAACTGCTGGCAGTGCGAACTGATGTTTTTTGGCAATTTCGAATAATTCCTGAACTGCATCACCATGCAATACACCCTTAAATCCTTTTAAATTCATCTTTTTTAGTTTAATTATCGGATACTAAATTATGAAAAATAGGCTCAAATTCAAGGGAACAGGCTGATAAATCTGTACAATTCAGTTTACAATAATTCAATGTTCAGGCAAGAGCATTGCTTTCTTAAAATTTTTGTTTCTTTGTACGTTATACAAATATCCAAAATGGCCTGGTTTAAGAGAGAAAAAAAGGGGATAATTACTTCTACCGAGGAGAAAAAAGAGACACCTGATGGGATGTGGAATAAATGCCCCTCCTGTAAAAAGCCCTTGCACTATGCAGAGCAAGTGGAGAATAAATATGTTTGCCAATATTGTGCATATCATTTACGAATTGGCTCTAAAGAATATTTTGAAATCCTATTCGATGATAATCAGTTCACAGAACTATTTGAAAATATCCGCTCCGGAGACCCTCTGAATTTTACTGATTCAAAAAAATATACAGAACGACTGGAAGAAAGCTATTTGAAAACCGGACTAAATGATGCAATTCGTTCAGGAACAGGAAAATTAGCCGGACAGGATATTGTTATTGCCTGTATGGACTTCAACTTTATCGGTGGTTCAATGGGATCAGTTGTAGGTGAAAAAATTGCCCGCTCCATTGATTATAGTATCAAAAATAAGATCCCATTCATGATGATCTCTAAATCGGGAGGCGCCAGAATGATGGAGGCTGCATTTTCATTAATGCAGATGGCTAAGACATCCGCAAAATTAGCTCTTTTAAGCAAAGCAAAGATACCATATATCTCATTGCTCACCGATCCTACAACTGGAGGGGTAACGGCCTCTTATGCTATGCTGGGCGATATTAATATATCTGAGCCAGGGGCATTGATCGGATTTGCAGGCCCGAGGGTAATTAAAGAAACCATTAAAAAAGATCTTCCGAAAGGTTTCCAGACCTCAGAATTCGTTTTAGAACATGGGTTTCTGGATTTCATCGTTGACAGACGACAAATGAAAGCTAAACTGGGATCTTTCCTGAAGATGATCTCCTAGATATTAAGGATTACGAGTTATGAGCGCTTTGCCCATAACTCGAAAATAAATCATTGGCTTTAATTCTAGGCAGTCAATTCTTCATACGCTGCCGTCAAACTCCTTTGTATCCCCTGACCCTGAAATTCATCAGCACCAGGAATACTCACTGCTTTTATTATATCATCTTTAGACTTACCTGCCTTAATCTCATTCCTGACAAAAACAAGCAGTTTTTCAAGATAGTTCTGCATTGCTTTCAGATCTTCTTTATTTCCTGTAACCTTTTCCGGATCAAGTGAATGTCCAAAAATGAACAATGTATCCTTATCATATTTAGCAATCGCTTTTTCAAGCACTTCGGTCCAGCTCTGAATATTAGCACCAGCACTCTTATCAATAAAAGGATAACGTCTGTTAAACATCAAATCACCCATATGGGCGATATTGGCATCCTGAAAATGGACAATGATATCCCCATTGGTATGGCCTGCGCCAAAATATTGTGCCTGAATACGTTCAGATCCAACTTTAGCCTTCCATTGATCCTGAAATACAGTATCTGCAAACAACTGTTTATCCTCTGATTTCTGTGCAGCCGCTGTTTTCTGATGGTTGGCAAGACAATTAACATGACCTACCACTTTTTCAGCCAAACCTTTAAATGCAATATTACCACCGGTATGATCTCCATGATGATGAGTATTGATCAAATATTGAAGAGGTTTTTCTGATCCCTTTTTCAATTCAGCAATAAGATGCATTGCAGGATCCTGAAATTGAGTATCTACCACTACCATTCCAGCACTGTTAGATAACCAGGCAATAGTTCCACCCTGTTCTGTAAATATTCCAACATTATTCCTCAGAAGGCTGAATTTATATTTTGGCTGTAATAAAATATCTGCAAAGGTCTTGTTATAGGATAAGGCTATCATTCCTAAAGACAGACCTGTATATTGTATGAATTTTCTGCGCTGCATTAAAATAAAGATTTATAGAAATAAATATAGTTAAAAAAAATCCCGCCTAAGCGGGATTTTTAATTACAAAGTACCGGGTTCATGGTTAAACCCAATTGAATGATAATTGACCCGGTTGTGGGAATGGTGACTGAAGCTATATCCAGGACCCAAACCGGTATAATGATGTTTGGTGACGGGTCTTTCTTTTAAGACATCTTTCGAAACATCCTTATTTAAACTTTTTGAAACATGTTTTTTAGTCATGACATCCTCCTTACCTTAGTGTTTCGGTAGTACTAATTTACGAAATACTGCTGAAATTTACAAACTAATTTAGCATTCAAATCATGTCTCTAATTATGCCTTCGAGGGCAATGAACAAAGCTCTTTCACCTTTCCAACCACATAATCAATTTCTTCACGGGTATTAAATTTGCTGAATGAAAATCTAACAGCAGGACGATCAGGGTTGGCATGTATTCCATTTAAAACATGTGACCCTATATTTGTTCCGGAACTGCAAGCACTACCTCCGGAAGCTGATATACCGGCTATATCAAGACTGAAAAGCAACATTTCTGCCATTTCCATCTCTGGAAAAGACACATTCAATACTGTGTAAAGACTTTTTTCAGGAGCTGTTTCACCATTAAATTCTATTCCAGGAACATTTTTGACCAACTCTTCCATCATGTATGTTTTCAGTCCCTGAATATATTCATGATGCTTTTCCATTTCCTCATAAGCGATCTCGAGAGATTTGGCCAGACCAATGATGCCGTACACATTTTCCGTTCCACCCCTCATGTTTCTTTCCTGTGATCCGCCAAAGATCATGGGATTGATCTTAATAGCATGATTAATATAGAGGAAGCCTACACCTTTTGGTCCATGGAGCTTATGCGCCGCACAAACCAGAAAATGCACCTTTAATTTACTTAGATCATGGGGATAATGTCCCATGGTCTGAACTGTATCGCAATGATATATGGCATTATATTGTTCACATAATTCTCCTATTGCTTCAATATCAGTCAGAGTTCCCAATTCATTATTTGCGTGCATCAATGAAACAAAGCTGCGATCATTGGTGCTCAATAATTCTTCAAGATGTTTGTAATCTATAGAACCCTTTAAATCAATATTGACATAGCTGAGACGAATCACACCGCTTTTCTCCAGAGCCTGAAGCGTATGAAGAACCGCATGATGTTCAATGGAAGAAGTGATAGCATGTTTTATTCCGTGATCAATGATCCCACAACGAATAGCCATATTATCAGCTTCTGTGCCTCCGGAAGTAAAGAAAAATTCAGATGGTGACGCATGCAGTAACCCAGCAACCGTTTTACGGGCCTTTTCAATGAGTGTACGAACCTCACGGCCGTGTGCATGAATTGAAGATGGGTTTCCATACTGGGTTTCCATCACTTCGTACATTGCCTTTAAAACCTCTTTATCAAGAGGTGTTGTTGCAGCATTATCCAGATATACACGCATTTCTAAAAATTATAATAAACGAATAAAGAGCTTGCATAAGCCATTGGTTAAAACGTATGCAAACATGAAGAGAGTTTTTCGCTCCTGAATTTAAGCGATATTAAATAATTGTTAAAAAGACTATTCAGTCAGCCTTAATATTTCTTTTATATCTGATATTATTTTTTGAGCCAGATTGTTTGCAACAGTTTCTGAACTACCTTCAGAGTATATCCTGATTATAGGCTCTGTATTCGACCTTCTAAGATGTACCCATTGCTTATCAAATTCAATTTTCAATCCGTCAATTGTACTATGAGGCTGATTTTCGTATCGTTTTTCAACTTCGGCAAGCAATGCATCGATATCCATCTCAGGCGTTAGTGTGATCTTATTCTTCGATATAAAGTAAGCAGGATAAGATGCTCTCAGAACAGAAACAGTCTGACCTTTTTTAGCCAGATGGCTTAAAAACAAGGCGATCCCAACCAGGGCATCACGGCCATAATGAGATTCGGGATAAATTACCCCTCCATTACCTTCTCCACCTATTATCGCATTGGTTTCCTTCATTACATTGACCACGTTTACCTCACCAACTGCTGCTGCAGTATAAGTGCATCCCGCAGATTCAGTAACATCCCTCAAAGCACGTGTGGAAGATAAATTTGAAACAGTATTTCCGGGAGTATGCTTTAAAACATAGTCAGACACTGCAACAAGAGTATATTCCTCTCCAAACATAGAACCATCTTCACAAACAAAACACAAGCGATCAACATCCGGATCAACGGCAATACCAAGATCGGCCTTTTTGGAAACTACTTCACGTGACAGATCAATCAGATTTTCCGGAAGAGGTTCAGGATTATGAGGAAATTCACCGTTGGGTTCACAGTAAAGTTCATGAACAGTATTCACTCCTAATGCTTTTAGCAACGCAGGAACAAAAATGCCTCCCGATGAATTAACACAGTCGATCACTACCTTAAAATCTGCCTTACGAATGGCATCCACATCAACAAGTGGCAAAGCCAGAACTTTATCAATATGTTTCTGAAGATAGCTATCATCATAAACCACTGTACCCAGATCGTTTACCTCAGCATACTCAAGATCAGTCTTTTCAGCCATTGTTAAAACCCACTGTCCATCCAGATCAGAAATAAACTCTCCTTTTTCATTAAGCAGTTTTAAAGCATTCCATTGCTTTGGGTTATGACTCGCTGTAAGAATGATCCCCCCACCTGCATTTTCATCAGGAACGGCTACCTCTACGGTTGGAGTAGTTGAAAGTCCGAGATCCACAACATCGATCCCGATGCTCTGAAGAGTTCCTACGACTAAATTTCTGACCATCTCGCCAGATATCCTGGCATCCCTGCCGATTACAATTTTCTTCTTTCCGGTATTCGCGATTACCCATTGACCGTAGGCTGCGGTAAATTTAATGATGTCAGGCGGTGTTAAACCGTTGCCTGCCATTCCACCTATTGTACCTCTGATTCCTGAGATTGATTTTATTAAAGCCACATTATATGATTAAAGACCCAAAAATAACAAATCCATTGTATACACGAACTGTAAAAAGGTAAATGTATATATTTGCAGTATAATACTGATACCTGCATATGCCAAAAAAATGGTTTCAAAACTGGTTTAGTTCCCCCTATTACCATATCTTATATCATCAAAGAAATGACGAAGAAGCTGAATTCTTTATAGATAATCTTTGCGCATTTCTAAAGCCAGCAGAAAACTTTCAGCTGCTTGATATTGCATGTGGCCGTGGAAGACATTCTGTGTACCTGAATAAAAAAGGATATGATGTTACGGGCATTGATCTTTCAAATGCAAGTATAAAATTTGCCCAGCAATTTGAGAACGAGAACCTTCAGTTCTATGTACATGATATGCGGTATACATTTTATATTAACTATTTCAATATTGCCTTCAACCTTTTTACTAGTTTCGGATACTTTGAAACCGAAAAAGATCATGTTAAGGCCCTCAAAGCATTCCATAAATCATTAAAAAAATCGGGCATATTAGTTCTGGATTATTTTAACAGCGAAAAGATCATGCGAAATCTTGCACATCAGGAAGTGAAGCATGTTGATGGTATAGATTTTTATATCAGTAAGAAGATCGCGAATGGAAAAATAATCAAAAGCATTTCTTTTGAGCATAAGAATAAAGATTTTGCATTTAAGGAAGAAGTAAAAGCCTTCACAAAAGGCGACTTTGAAAGAATGTTTGAAAAAAGCGGATTCAAGATTTTAAATCACTTTGGTGATTATGCATTAAATCCTTTCGATGAAAACAAATCTGACCGTTTAATATTCATTTGCCAAAAAGATAATGCTTGAACAATTAATTCAGTTTGATCAGAATCTCTTTTTTGCCATCAACCATGGTTTAAACAATCCTTTTTTTGATTGGCTTATGCCTGCTCTCAGAAATCGTTTTTTCTGGACGCCTTTATATCTTTTCATCATTGTGTTTTTTATCCGTAATTATGGGAAACAGGGCTGGATAATGATATTATTTCTGGGTTTGACCTTCGGATTCACTGATTTTTTTTCCTCGTCTATTGTAAAACCAAGTGTTCAAAGGCTCAGGCCCTGCAATGACCCTGATATTAAGGCTGATGTAAAAAACATCATTGCCTGTGGCAGCGGCTATAGTTT
The DNA here is from genome assembly GCF_900103545.1 of Daejeonella rubra. Taxonomy (GTDB): domain Bacteria; phylum Bacteroidota; class Bacteroidia; order Sphingobacteriales; family Sphingobacteriaceae; genus Daejeonella; species Daejeonella rubra. Next base: position 33,176 of record NZ_FNHH01000006.1, on the reverse strand, counting down.
TCCATCGTCACATGCAACTAATCATTTTGGACTAGCTGCATTTTTAATAGTGATGTTCTACCCCAAATGGAAGATGATCTTGCCATTGGGATTATTCTGGGCAGCATCCATAAGTTTCGCACAGATCTATGTTGGGGTCCACTATCCTGTTGATATCCTTGCAGGGGCAATACTTGGGGGAATGATAGGGTATATTATGGGTACAATTTTATTGACAAGCAAAACATTCAAATCATGGAAACCTGGGAACTGATACTTCTTTTCAGCAGTTCTTTATTGGGCGGACTGGGAATATTTCTATTCAAAAAAGATAATTCGAACCGTTTAAAACTGGTATTGTCTTTTAGTGGCGCCTATTTATTCGCAATAACAGTATTGCATCTGATGCCCGACGTTTATTCTTCGGGAAATCCGCAAATCGGTTTGTATATACTTGGCGGATTTCTTCTTCAGATATTAATGGAGCAATTTTCTGAGGGAATTGAACATGGACATATTCACAAACACAGCCATAAACACTATATTTTCCCTTTCGGGATAATGATCAGCCTTTGCTTACATGCATTTCTTGAGGGTATGCCATTAGCTCAGGGACAGCATAAAGAACTTGTTTACGGAATTGCTTTACACCATATCCCGGCCGCATTCGCATTAGGAAGCGTTCTATTAGAGAATAAATTAAGTAAAGGCTCAGTCACATCACTTTTGATACTATTTGCACTGATGAGTCCTTTAGGCTACTGGCTGAGCTTCGAGATCGGACAAGGCTCCATCGGCAATATTGAAGTTTATTTCGACAGAATAATGGGTGTGGTGATCGGAATATTCCTCCATATTTCTACAACCATATTATTCGAATCGAGCGTTGATCATAAATTTAATTTAAAAAAGATCGTTGCGGTTCTTCTTGGAGTAAGTATTGCCCTGGCAGGTTTTTTTATGCACTAAGTGAAATTCTGTTAAAAAAAATCGCTGAGGCATAAAGTCAACTTTTGTCTATCCCCTCATTTTATCAAGCAGATCGCTCAATACCCCTGCTTCTGTAGTACTGATATTTTTGTCGAGGATGTTTTTAGACGACATTTCCACATCTAATTTAAGAAGAAGGTCCAAACCTTTGGTTGTGATCAGAATATCCACTGCCCGCCGGTCTTTGCTATTGATACATCGTTTAACCAGCTCCTTTTGTACCAGGCGATCAACAATTCTGGAGGCATCCGACATCTTATCCAGCATTCGCTCTTTCAGCATATTGATCGTTGCCGGATTCGGGTGTTGTCCGCGTAAAATTCGCAGGATATTGTATTGCTGAAGGGTTATTTTATATTTATTAAGCTGTTTCCTAAGTAAATTAGTTATCCAGCCATACGTATAGATCAGATTAATGATTGCCTTCTGGTGATTATTCTCAAACTTATTACTATAAATTTCCTTCTCTATTTCCATGTATGATATACAATTTCAATTTTGTTTAAGAATTTTGACAGCCAGGAATACCAACAAATTTGCAAAAAAGCATTCTATTTATCCTTCTCTGTCTGATTAGTATCCTGACCATATTTCCAGGGACAGTGTCTGCATTTGTTTTTACAGCAATTCCCTCTTTTCAAATGGTAAGCTTCAGTAAAAACAAGATCTCCCTCCTCATCCAGGTAGTAATCAATATTTTCAATCAGCATTATTCAGTAATTTAACCAATAACTTACCTTTAAAATGTTCCTTTAGATAGGTTCCATTACCATGAAGTGTCCAAACTTGTCTTGGCTCTACCTCTTTTAGCATAGTAATTATATCATCCCAGTCAACATGATCAGAGATCAGCAACTGAAGATCGTTATTCATTTGCAGTTTCATCCAGCCAGAAGCAAATGCCCTTACCACATTCTTTGCTCTAATATAGCTATTGAAGGTTAAAGGTGGAATAATATAAACCAGATTCTGATCAGGTTGTTTCATTTGCTTTCTATTATAAAGCTCATATTTACCCGGGCTAAACCCAAAAGATTCATAGAGCTTATTCAGGCTGAAAATTGAATGATGTACGAGTGTACTGCGTTGCGGACAATGGTCTGAGATCAGTCTGGACAACCTTTGTGCCTTACCTAATGAATAGGCTCCAAGCAATACATTATGATTAAATGCATTCAGTTTAATGATCTCGTCAACCGCATCCGGGTGCTTCACAGATGGATCAGCAAAAGTAGTTTCAGTGATCAATACATCTGCTTTCACAAATTCAATCCTTTCACAAGTTGGATCTTCCTGTAGTTTATAATCTCCTGTATATAAGTATCTTATGCCTAAGTACTCTAATAGAATCTGGGCCGACCCCAGTATATGACCAGCAGGTATAAAACTGATCTTAACCCCGTTCAAATCAAAAATATCAGACCATGAATAGATCAAAAAGTTCTTTCCCGCCTGCTTATGGTATCTGTGCTGTATAATTGCGGCACTAGCAGCCGTACAATACACATTGACATTCCCTCTTACCGCATGATCACCATGTGCATGAGATATGACTGCATGTTCAACAGCGTGTTTTGGATCAAGGTAAAAATTACCAATACGGCAATACAATCCATTGTCAGTTAGTATTAAAAAATCTTCGATGATCATCTCAGGTGCCAATCTTGAGGAACTGCTCATGCAGAGTTAGAATTTGGGGGATCAGTAAGCGACTTTCATCATTGATCAGAATATGATCTGCCAGTTTTATCTTTTGTTCATCACTAAATTGTCTGTCCATTCTCAGCAATATTTCTTCTGTGCTGATACCATCTCTGGCTATTACCCTGCGAATACGGGAAGCTTCGGGCGAAATCACCAAAACAGACAAGTCACACATTTTATAAGATTCAGTTTCAAATAAAAGTGCGGCCTCCTTGATAATATAAGGTGCATCACTATGCTTGGCTAGCCAAGCATCAAAAGCCCTGAATACAGCAGGGTGAACTAAAGCATTTAATTTAGTTAGCTCTGATTCATTATTGAAAACAATGGATGAAATATAGGGTCTGTTCAATTCTCCATCACTGAAATATGATTTTTCTCCAAATGTTTTCAGGATCTCTTGCTTTAAAACAGGATCAGTGTGCATAATCGATTTTGCAACAGTATCAGCGTAAAACACCGGGATTCCCAATAACTCAAAAACCTTACAAACGGTTGTTTTACCGCTCCCTATCCCTCCTGTTATACCAATTTTCAGCATCATTTCTGAATTATAAAATCAAGGTTCTGGGGCTCAATTTTCACCAGCTCACAAAAGTCGGGAAACTTGCTTATTACAACCGGAAATTGTTTATACCCCTTTGATTTCCAATTATTTAAATCAACATTTACCTCAAAATCGCCCCGCTCTATTTTGGAATAATTACTTAATGCAGTTAGAAAAGTAATTTTAACCTTATCAGGCAGCAACTTAACATTGCTGAATTCAGTGTTATTAAGTACCATTACCGGCACTTCAATTACTTTTTCGGTGTACTCATCAACCATAAGCTTAAGATCGACAACCCTTGGATAAATGCTAATATTAGCCTTTAATGGTCGCTGCAATGATATTTTACTTGTGATATTGCTATTAATATTTTTCAATTTCAGGGTATCTGTATACCAGTAATCGATCTGGTCAAGTTCCTTTCCAGGTCCGGTAACTGTAACATAGGATGGAGATATCTGTATCGTATCTGAGATGCCGTAATGACTCTGAAACCGAATGTTATAATTCAGACGGATCGGGATCTTTTTTACTGCACGGGATGAAAAATCAAAATAAAGGGTATCGGGACTTACTTTTACTACCTTCTGGGTAGATTCAAATTGCCTGTTTATATAACTTAACTGGTCAGAAAGATCAATAAATGTTTGTTTTTTGAGTTTCTCCAGGTCAACATCCACTGATTGGGGGTTTATCCTCAGTTTAGAGAATAACAATTGCCAGCCTGTACCTTCAACCCGAAGATCTACTGTGTCGGATTGCAATGAATGAAAGGCCTTATTATCGGGAAAATTAACATAACGAACCAAGGTTTGAACCTGATAAACATACCTGTTTGACAGTGCGAAGAACATCCAGGCTCCAACTGCAAATATCAGGCAGATGAAAAAAAGCGAAATTCGGCGACGTTCAACTTTACTGAATTTTATAAATGGCATATTTAACTATCGTTTATCAAATTTAGTTAAATAAAAACGCCGCCTCCAAAAGAAGCGGCGATCGTATAATTTATCGCAACAATTATTTGGCTGCTGGCTGGTTAAGAGCTTTAGAAGCCTCTAAGGATACTGAAGATTTCTCAAAACGGATCTTTGTACCACTCTCTACTTCAATAAGAAAGGTTGAGTCATTCATTTCAACAATTTTACCGTGTATTCCTGATGTTGTGATCACTTTATCACCTTTTTTTAATTCTTCAACATACTTTTTATGATCCTTTGCCTTCTTCATTTGAGGGCGTATCATAAAAAAGTAAAACACTACAATAATTAGCAGCATTGGTAAAAACTGCCCGATCTGTTCCATATTCATATATTATATTCTTTTTGGTTTTTAATTATTCTGCAGCCATTACATTACCCAATATATTCAACTCAGTAAGTGAGGGTATTGTATTTGCTGTGATACTAACGATCTTGTTTTGCATGCCTGGTTTACCTGCGCTATTGAATACTACACGAATAACTCCTTCAGCACCCGGTGCAACTGGTTCTTTCGGATATTCAGGAATTGTACACCCACAGGTTGCGGTTGCACTGCTGATAATTAAAGGACTGTTACCAATATTTTTAAATTTAAAATCATAGGTTACTTTTTCGCCTTCCTTTATTTCGCCGAAATCATATACTTCCTTTTCGAATTTGAATGCAGGGGCATTGGATGTATCAACTGCTGCAATTTCACTTGTTTCCTTTGAATCTGCAGTGCTTTCTACTGTTTTCTGATTATTGCATGCTGCTAAAACTACAAGACAAGCAATTGATAAAAAAATTTTTCTCATTCTTATTTAATATTTATTCTGCTCAAAATAACATTTATGAAAATCCTTGTTCAAATTTACTCCATTAATCCACGTCCTGACTTACGAACTTTTCCTGAAGCCTTCAGATCCGCCAAAATTTTATCTAAAATACCGTTTATAAATGAATTGCTTTTAGGTGTACTGAATTCTTTTGATATTTCAATGTATTCATTCATCGTAACCTTAACAGGTATGGATGAGAAATGAATAAGTTCAGTTATAGCCATTCGCATCAATAATGTATCCATTAATGCAATCCTTTCTGAGTCCCAGTTTTTAGTTTTCTGGGCTATGAGTTCCTGATATTCTTTTTCAAAGGCAATCACCTTTTTAAAGAGATCCAAAATAAAAGGCCGGTCTTCATCCCAATTGGGGCAGATCTGGGCAAGTTTATTATCATCAGGTACTGTACTGGAAAAATTCTTGAATGTTTTTGCGACCAATGCCTGAAGAACATCCTTATCCACCGGCCAGTTAATGAACTTCTCTTCGAATATCTGCTCAATACCAGGGGATTTCAGGATAAGTTTTTTGAAAATATACTTGATAATATCTTTATCAGATTGGATAGTATGTTCTGTAAGATTTAAGAAAGAAGTATACTCTGCTGAAGCCTTTAATGTGATAAAAATGGATTTACAGATCTCCGGATCAAAATCCCATGATATCTTATACTTCTTAACTGCAGCAAGATATTCAGTGTTTTGTTTTAAAGAAACAATAAAGAGATTATTCTGAATCTTGACACTTGCATTCAGGTCTTCCTCTGATGGCAAATGCTTATTAGCACGCTCTTCAGCATCAATTATACTATAATCTGCTACTTCTACAAGCAATGATAGTAACCAGATATACATTTCATATACTTTGTCAACACTTTGTAGTAAAGCCTTTTCATAAGGCAATATTTCCTTCACGTGCGATTGCTGATATGAATACAATACCTGTAACGCTTTTACCCTCAGATGCCTTCTGTTTAACATGTATAAGAACGATTTTGTGTTTAATAAATCCTATTAAATTAATAGGAAGCTTTTATTTTTCTGATATCCTCAATACGTTTCTCGGCAATTTTATTTGCCGCTTCGTTTGTTGGGATATTCTCAAGTTTTGATTTTTGCAATACTCTTCTGGTGGCATCATAGATGTTTTCAGCCATCTGAAGCGTTTTCTTTTTATTGAACCCTGCAATCTCGGAGTAACAATTGATCAGACCACCGGCATTGATCAGATAATCCGGTGCATACATGATCCCTTTCTCAAGCAACATATTACCATGAACCACTTCATCAGCAAGCTGATTATTAGCTGAACCGGCTATGATCGAGCATTTTAACCGGTTAATAGTTTCTGTGTTCACTGTAGCACCAAGGGCACAAGGCGAATAAATATCAATATCAAGGTCAAAAAGACTATTATTTGCAACGGCAATTGCTCCATATTTTTGTGCAACCTGACCTAAACGTTCCTCATCAATATCGCTGATATAAACCTTAGCGTTCTCATTTCTGAGTAATCCAACAAGATTTTCTCCAACATGGCCAATTCCCTGAACTGCAATTGATTTTCCTGCGAGACTATCATTCCCGAAATGTTCCTTCAGACATGCCTTTATTCCCATGAACACGCCTCTTGCAGTTACAGGAGAGGGATCACCACTACCGCCAATTGATTCAGGAATTCCTGTAACATACTTGGTTTCCATGCGGATATATTCCATATCCCTGGGGTTGGTACCAACATCTTCTGCAGTTATGAAAGAACCATTGAGATTCTCAATAAAGCGACCAAACCGGCGCATCAGAGCTTCAGATTTATGTAAACGACTATCTCCGATGATCACTGCTTTCCCGCCACCCAGATTTAAACCTGTAATCGCAGATTTGTAGGTCATACTGCGCGACAAACGCAATACATCATGCAATGCCTCGTATTCTGACTTGTATGGCTGCATCCGGGTTCCACCTAAGGCAGGCCCCAAAGTTGTATCATGAATGGCAATAATTGCCTTTAATCCTGTACCCGGATCACTACAGTAAACTACTTTTTGATGTCCAAAAGCATCAAGCTGACTAAAAACTGAATGTTCATCAAATTGAGATAATATCATGTTACTTGCCTGACTTTAGGCCACAAAAGTAGTAAAAATTCCAAACTATGACCTAATTCAAAATTCTAAATCATTTAAAAGTAAAACTATCTCCTTCCTCTTTTGATATTTAGGAATATCGGCAGGATTAATAACAACCACTTGCTAACAAGAACCATACAGTTGGATACTATCATTTTCTCTTCGAATAAACCAGCCCACAAAACATATTATTACAAATATCACTCTTAAATCATTTACAGTAAATAAACTTAAGACGTAAAACGTATAAGCTAAAACATAAATACCTATTTTTGCAAGCCAAGGATCAGATGAAAGAACTGGCATATCTCAATAAATTTTTCTACAAATATCGCTGGCGCTTTCTGCCTGGTGTTCTGTTTGTAATTATTTCCAATCTTTTTGCTGTGCTTCCGGCGCAGGTCATTCGTATTGCATTTGACCTTGTTAATGAAAATATTGCCATTTACAGGCTTTTTAATGGCTTTGAAAGGCAAAAACTAATTGAGATAATTTTTGGGCAGAGTTTATTGTTTTTTGGTCTGATTGTATTGGCCCTTGCTTTACTCAGAGGCCTTTTTCTGTTTTTCATGAGGCAAACAATTATCCTCATGTCAAGGCATATTGAATATGATCTTAAAAATGAGATCTATCAGCATTATCAAAAGCTATCCATGGCATTTTACCGTCGTAATAATACTGGCGACCTAATGAACAGGGTTACAGAGGATGTCAGCAGAGTAAGAATGTATCTTGGCCCTGCCATCATGTACACCATCAACACAACGGTTCTATTCATTCTGATCATTGTGGCTATGTTTAGTGTAAACGCCAGACTTGCCTTTTTTTCCTTATTGCCCCTACCCCTTCTTGCAGTCACGATCTATTATGTGCATACCATCATAAACCAGAGGAGTGAAAAAATACAACAGCAGCTTTCATCCATGTCTAGCTTTGTGCAGGAAACTTTCTCAGGAATCAGAGTGATCAAAGCCTATGTGCGGGAAGATGATATCCGTAAAAAATTCAATCAGGAAAGTGAAGATTATAAAACACATTCCATGTCACTGGTCCAGATCCAGGCCTTATTTTATCCGATGATGCTATTGCTTGTTGGTTTGAGTACCATCATAACGGTTTATATTGGTGGCATTGAAGTAATTAAGGGAACGATCAGTTCTGGTAATATCGCCGAATTTATTGTTTATGTCAATCAACTTACCTTCCCTGTTACCTCATTAGGCTGGGTAACTTCATTGGTCCAGAGAGCTTCCGCTTCTCAGAAAAGGATCAATGAGTTTTTAAAGACCCAACCAGAAATTGTTTCTTATTCTAATGAAAAAATTGACTTAAAAGGCGGAATAGAATTTAGGGATGTTAGCTTTAAGTACCCTGATACCGGCATTCAGGCAATTAAAAACATCTCATTTAAAGTTGAACCAGGGCAATTTCTTGCAATTATTGGCCGAACAGGTTCCGGAAAGTCAACGATAGCGAACTTATTAATGCGAATGTATGATGCTGATAATGGCGAAATATTAATTGATAATCATCAGGTTGAAAAGCTGGATCTGAACAATTATCGTGATCAGGTAGGTTTTGTTCCTCAGGAAGTATTTCTCTTTTCGGATACGATCTTTAATAATATAGCATTTGGCCTAACCGTGGCAGAACCCGGTCAGGTGGAAAAGGCTGCCCAAAATGCAGCCCTGCATGAAAATATAATAGGTTTTGAAAAAGGCTTTCAAACGATGATAGGTGAACGGGGTATTACCCTTTCCGGCGGACAAAAACAGAGGCTTTCCATTGCAAGAGCGATAATAAAAGAGCCTCAGATCCTTATTTTTGATGATTGCCTTTCTGCGATTGACACCCGAACTGAAGAAGAGATACTAAATAATCTTGGACGTTTAATGAATAACAAGACCAGTATTTTAATTGCTCACCGGGTATCCACTATAAAGAATGCCGACAAAATTCTGGTGATGGATGGAGGAGAGATCATTGAGCAGGGCACTCATGAGGCATTAATGGCACTAAAAGGAAGTTATTTCGAGCTATTCGAAAAACAGCTTCTGGAAGAGCAGACACCCTGATATGGGTAGTTCATATAATTAAAGGCCAGGTGGTTCACATTGGCTTCTAATTAACCAATATGAATATGTATCCCCTTAGAATTCCATTCTGAAATATGCCATCACCCTAAAAAAATCAATTTGTTACTTTCCGAATATCTATTATATTTACCCCAAGAAACTAAAAAAAACAATGGGAGATTTCGACAACAAAGAAAGAGAAGAGGTTTTTTCGAAGAAGGTAAGAGCCGGGAAGCGCACCTACTTTTTCGATGTTAAAGCTACGCGTTCAAACGATTACTATGTAACCGTAACAGAAAGTAAGAAACGGTTGGAAGATGGTGTTTTTATAAAGCACAAGATCTTCCTTTACAAGGAGGACTTTGAAAAATTTGCAGAAGGCCTGAAGGATACCATCGATTATATTAAGGCTAATCAGGAAGTCGTAGAAAAAAGATACGAATATTCAGAGAATCATACAGAGCAGACAAAAGCAGATGACGATTTCTCATTTGAGATATAACTGATTTAAAATATTTCTGGTCTAAAATAAAGGCCCCGATTCAAAAAACTGAATCGGGGCCTTTATTTTATGTCCTGATTTTTTTAACCCTGAAATCAGCTGATTATTTATGTGAATGCCCCTTTTTGTAATGCTCTAACAACAGATCTCCTCCAAAATCATGTTTTAAGTCGCGAAGTACAGAGTGAACATGGTTAGCATTATTCTGAGTATTATCGTATTCAATAAGAATTGTTGGCCCCTGTACACGGTAGTATGAACCTTTACCTATTACTGGCCTGGTATGGCCAGCCCATGCAAACCAAATATTTTCTAAACCCTCCTTTTGAATCTCCTGCATCATTTTTTCGGCAAAATCATGCTTGTAGCGATGAACATAAAGACTGATCAGCTGCAGCATTAAAGATTGCTGTTCTTTTGACAATTCAGAATACCTGATTCCAACAGGTTTTCCAAGCATCGCATCACGTTTATTAAATGTTTGGATATCTGCAAATGCTACTGTATCGATGATCGCCTTTTTTATTTGTGGATTTGTCAGGGAGTTCAATAAAGCAAATCCCCTATCTGCCTCCTGTTTCAATACCTGCTTGCCTGCCAGTGGTCCGTCAAGTACTATTGCAGGATTGCTTCCAAGAAATCCTGGAGTGCCTGCTACCAGTGTTTTTTTATTAAATGAGAAATTGAAAGAAATATGATGCCCTTCAAATCGCCAACCCCAAATGGTTTTTGATGAGGGCGTTCCAAAAATTGTAAAATGGTAATTTCCCGGATCACGAAACCGATCCTCTGGTTTTCTATTTTCCAATTCTTTCAGCACATTTTCTAATTGCATGATATCATTGGTCTTTTTGAAAGTTTCTTCACCAAGGCATGACCGTAATAATTCCAATGCCAGTTTATGTTGCGGGGGATTCATTTCATTAAAGGTGATCCCTCTCCTCTGCTTTGGAACAAAATGAAAATTATACCGTTCTTCCACATCAAAAGGGAAAACGCTTTCGGTCTTTTGGGCCTCACTGAGCAATGCGATAAAACGGTTAGCTAGTGAAACTGCATCCTGTCCAAAGACAATACCCTGCATTAGCAACAATGTGATCAGCAAAAAAAGAGTTTTCTTCATTTTTATTTATATTTTTTTTTAAATCCCTGTTAATTAATATTAAAGACAAGCAATAAATCGAATTATAGAGTTAATTATAAATTAAGACTAAAAACAAGAGAAAGAATAGTTAGCTTTTACTAACTATTTAGTAATAGGCAAAGCGATTTTTTAAAAATAATATTCAATTTCTGATTTATGATATTTTAATTTAATTTTTTTTGATCACCTCCCAAGAATATACTGTCAAATTATTTAAAAAGGCAAAATTGTTTTAAATGTGATAGTTATTGTTAAATCAACGACATTTTAGCTAAACCTGATTAATTACTTTAGTTTCTGACATATTGTTTTAATACTAGTTAATATTTTAAACAACATAGTATGAACAGAAAATTAAGAATGGGAATGATTGGCGGAGGAAAAGGTGCCTTTATCGGCGGCATTCACCGGATTGCTGCCAACATGGACGGCCTGATCGAGCTCGTATGCGGGGCACTCAGTTCCAGCCCGGAAAAAGCTCTCGAAAGCGGAAGATCGCTTTTTCTTCCGGAAGACAGAATCTATCCCAATTTTGAAGAAATGATTCTGAAAGAGAGCCTGCTTCCTGCGGACAAGAGAATGGACTTTGTGAGCATTGTCACCCCAAATCATGCCCACTTTGCTCCGGCAATGATGGCACTGGAACATGGTTTCCATGTTGTGATCGACAAGCCGATCACTTTTACTCTTGATGAAGCAAAGCAGCTTAAGAAAAAAGTGGAAGATACTGGACTGAGCTTACTCCTTACGCACACTTATGCCGGTTACCCTATGGTGAAACAGGCTAAACAAATGATCCGGGAAGGTGCCATGGGTAAGATCAGGAAAGTAATTGTGGAATACCCTCAGGGATGGTTAAGCCGATTATCTGAAAAAGATGGAAATCCACAGGCTGAGTGGCGTACAGATCCGGCAAGGTCAGGAAAAAGTGGTTGTATGGGCGATATCGGTACCCATGCCGCACATCTGGCGGAATATATCAGTGGTTTAAAAATCACAAAGCTTTGCGCCGACCTGAACATTATGGTTGAGGGCAGGGCACTGGATGATGACGGAAACGTTCTGCTAAAATTTGACAATGAAGCAAACGGTGTACTGATCGCATCCCAGGTTGCAGCAGGAGAAGAAAATGCTTTAAAGATCCGAATTTATGGTGAAAAAGGCGGACTTGAATGGGCCCAGCAGGAGCCGAACACCTTAATTCTGAAGTGGCTGGATGAGCCTGTGCAAATTTTAAGAACAGGAGGACATAATCTTTCAAACTTTGCCGCCTTCAATTCCCGCACACCAGGCGGACATCCCGAAGGTTACCTGGAAGCTTTCGGTAACCTCTACCGTAATTTTGCACTGTGCCTTTCGGCCCGGACAGATGGAACAGTACCTGCTCCTGAAGCTCTGGATTTTCCATCGGTGAATGAAGGAGTAAGAGGAATGGCCTTTATCGACAATGTAGTTAAAAGCAGTTTGAGCAATGATAAATGGACAAATTTTGAAGTTTAATTAATAAAATATGACTACTATAAAAGGACCCGGAATATTCCTGGCTCAATTTTTAGGTGACGAAGCACCATTTAACAGTTTGGAATCCATTTGCAAATGGGCAAAAAGCCTTGGATACGCCGGCGTACAGATCCCTACCTGGGACAGCCGCTGTATTGATCTTCAAAAGGCAGCTGAAAGCAAAACCTATGCGGATGAAATTAAAGGGATAGTAAATGAATGCGGCTTAGAGATCACCGAATTATCGACCCATTTACAGGGACAGCTCATTGCCGTAAATCCCGCATATGACCTGCTGTTTGATGGCTTTGCACCCCCATCGGTACATAACAATCCGAAAGCCCGGACAGAATGGGCTGTTCAGCAATTAAAGTACGGTGCTGTTGCCTCTAAAAATATGGGACTCAATGCGCATGCAACCTTTAGCGGGTCATTATTATGGCATACCTGGCATCCATGGCCGCAAAGACCGGCCGGACTGGTGGATGCAGGATTTAAGGAACTGGCTAAGAGATGGCTGCCGATACTTGACCATTTTGATGAGCATGGCGTGGATGTTTGTTATGAGATCCATCCCGGTGAAGACCTGTTTGACGGTGTGACCTATGAAATGTTCCTTGAAAAGGTTAATAATCACCCCAGGGCATGTCTCTTATACGACCCATCCCATTTTGTATTGCAATGTCTGGATTATGTTCAATATATCGATCATTATCACGAACGTATCAAAGCCTTTCATGTGAAAGATGCTGAGTTCAACTCAACAGGCAAACAGGGAACCTTTGGTGGCTACCAGAACTGGGCTGACCGGGCTGGCAGATACCGCTCTCCGGGTGATGGGCAGGTTGATTTTAAAAAGATATTCAGTAAACTCACTCAATATGATTATACTGGCTGGGCGGTGATGGAATGGGAATGCTGTATCAAGCATCCTGAAGATGGCGCGCGCGAAGGAGCTGCTTTTATCAATGACCATATCATCAGAGTGACTGAAAAGGCATTTGATGATTTTGCCCGAGCCAGTAAAAATGATGAGTTTAACCGAAGAATCATCGGCATAAATTAAGGGGATTGCTATTTTAAGAAGCATCTACTCTACAGTTTAACAAAGCAAATTAAATATAAAAAAAATATCCCTGAATTATGAAAGGTAAGAATCGTTTAGTATCGCGCCGGCATTTTTTGCTAACTGCCGCAACTGCTGCTATTGCCGGGCCCCTGATCCTCAGGCCATCCGCCAAAGCTGCATCACCGGTAGGCAAACTTAACCATGCCTGCATTGGCGTGGGAGGGATGGGATGGGGCGACTTGCAAAATTTCAAAATGCATCCGAATCTGCAAATTGTTGCAATATGCGACGTGGACGCAAACAATTTAAAAAGGGCATCAGAAGCAATTCCGGGTGCCCGCACTTATACAGACTGGCGCGAACTGCTTAAGGTGGAGGGTAACAGGATAGACTCAGTAAACGTAACAGTTCCTGACCATAATCACTTTGCCATCGCAATACAGGCAATTCGTAATGGAAAACATGTTTATTGTCAGAAGCCTATGTGTCACGATGTCGCGGAAGTGCGCATTCTCACTAATGAAGCGGTCAAGGCCGGAGTAATTACACAACTCGGAACACAGGTTGCCTCTACCTTTGGCGACCGCACAGCTGTTCAATGGCTTAGAGAAGGAGCTATCGGAAAAATCAAACATGCCTATCTTTGCTCCAATCGCCCTGGTGCTGTCGCAAAATACCGGCTCGAAGGGCCACGTCCAGCACAGGGACAGGAGCCGCCACCACAATTGAACTGGGAGAATTGGATCGGCACAGCACCGATGCGCCCTTATGTACCTGGCATCTATCATCCTTCCATATGGAGAACATGGCAGGACTTCGGGACTGGATGGTCTGGTGACATAGGCTGCCATATATTCGATGCAGTCTGGAAAGGTTTAGATATGAAACCACCCAAATCTGTAATGGCAGAAGTACAGAAATCCTGGCAAGACTCTTCTGAACGCCGGGCTGACACATGGCCTCAAGGCAATCATATTACATGGATGTTTCCTGGCAATCAGCTCACCGAATCGAATGTGCTTCCCCTGGAATGGTTCGACGGTGAGTTCTATCCGCCAAAAGAAGTCCGAGCCCTATACTCAGTGGAAGATTATCCGGCTGAATCAGCGATGCTAATCGGTACTGAAGGTGCCTTGCTCATACCGCATGGCGGGATGCCTAAACTTTTGCCGGAGAGTAAATTTAAGGATTATATACATCCGAAACTCGAAAACCGCAATCATTATCATCACTTCATAAATGCTTGCCTCGGTGGTGAAAAGACCGAATCTCACTTCGCCCAGTCCGGGCCGATGACCGAGGCTATAATCCTGGGCACAATAGCTATTCGCGTTCCTGGCAAGGTGCTGGAATGGGATTCTGCCAGGATGAAGTTCCCTAATTACCCGGAAGCCGAAAAATACTTGCGTCGCAAGTATCGCAAAGGCTGGCGAGTAAATGGAATTTAGCAGGCAACATTAATTATTCCTATTATATTAATCCTATTAAGGTCTGCAGGCATTTGCTGAAATTAACAGTGAATGCCTGTAGACTTTTTTGGCAGAAATGTATTTTAATAGGAATAGACGTAATGCCGACAATTTTGCGTTGATCAACTGGCTTTCTTACATTCACAAATCTTTATCCTGATAAGCCCCATATTCAAACTTTCAGAAGTGATAATATTAAATTAATTTCAGAATCCTTATTAATTTATATATTGCAAACCGAAATGCTTCTTTTGAAGGAGTTTACCAGCTTTGCATAATTGCTCTCTTTTTTTGTTTTACATAAATGCTGATTATAAAAACAGAAGAAATGAAGAATAATAACCATAAATTACTTTTCAAAGGATGAGGCTATTACAAACGGAAATAACGCCGTTTATCAATAACAGCCTGCATGTAGAGTTGAGAGATCAGGCCTATTTATTCTCTCCCCTGCATGGCCGGCCTTGCTATCACTCACATCCTGAACTTGAATTGGTATTTATTATAGAAGGTTATGGGAAAAGGATAATAGGAAACAAGGTGACTCAGTATGAAACTGGTGATATGGTATTTATCGGTCCCGATGTTCCGCATCTCTGGTTGAGTGATCCTGTTTTTTATAAAAAGGATTCAACCCTACGCTCCAGGGTGATCGTTATGTACATTAATCCAAAAATATTTGAGCCCATGCTAGCCTCTGTTACAGAATTTGATGGGCTTAAGGAAATGTTCCAGCAGGCTACAAAAGGAATTAATATCTTTGGTGATACAAGGACTATAATATCTGAAAAACTAATTGCGCTGGCTTCGAAAACCGGTTTCGAAAAAGCGAATGGCCTTTTGGAAATCATGCACCTGATATCCATTTCACAGGACAGAAATTTTATTGACAATAAAGAACTAAATGCCCCTACTGGTCTGAATTCCGACAGGTTGATCGATGTGATCAAATTCATCAAAGATAATATTCATGAACCTATTTCCTTAAAACAGGTTGCTGAAGTTGCCTGTATGGCAACACCATCTTTCTGCCGCTTCTTTAAAAACAGGACCAAAATGAGGTTTTCCCAATACCTCGTCGACATGCGTATGACCCACGCATGTAAATTATTAATTGAGTTAGATAAACCCATCTCCGAAATAGCATATATGTGCGGTTACACTTCCAATTCGCATTTTTGTAAGGTTTTTAAGGATTATACCTGCCAAAGCCCTTATCAATACAAATGCAGTATCCATAAAAGCGCAAGCTGATTTCCCAATTTAATCTTAACATTCTTCAAGAATACCTTTTTTATTGTTAACACTTTAACCGGCTCAAGCTTGCTGATCATTGTTTTGAAATGAGGTAAGAATATTATACTTTTTGCTAAGCTCAGGACATTTCCGTCACTCTACTCTGCCTATTTTTAATGATGGATTATCCCGGATTATTAGGGTGTACATAAAACACTAAACTATATAAATTCTTGTACACAAAACTACTCTTAAATAAACTAAACCATAAAATCTAATTACATGGAAAAACAAATTACTACACCAAAAAACAGGTATTTAACAGGAAAATGGAGGATTAGCATGAGCTTATTATCCCTGGCTCTGTTTATTAGCTCCAGTCTTCTACCTGTAACAGCAGCTCTGAAAAATCAGAGCGGCCGACTGGCAATTACCTCAGGCAACAATATCGTTCGGGGATCCAAAGCAGATATCCCGGTAAAAGGGAAGGTCACCGACCAGAAAACACGTGAAGCGCTAATAGGTGTTTCTGTGAAAGTTAAAGGAACTACTAGCGGTGTTTCTACAGACGTTAATGGTAACTATTCTTTGAATGCACCTGAAAATGGAACTTTGGTTTTTGCTTATATCGGTTATGAAACAATAGAGGTATCTGTGAACAACAGAGGAATTATTAATATTCCTTTGGTAAGTTCCAGCACATCTTTAAGTGAAGTAGTTGTTATTGGGTACGGTACACAAAGGAGATCTGACCTTACAGGTGCTGTTGGGTCTGTGAATGAAGAAAAACTAAAGGAACGCCCTTCCTCCTCTCTTAATCAAGCTTTATCCGGTAAAATTGCAGGTGTACAGGTAAATACAAACTCTGGCCGTCCGGGTGGGAGAACAAATATAAGAATACGGGGTTTCAGTTCAATCAATTCCTCAAATAATCCTTTGTATGTAATTGATGGAGTTATGCTGCCTATTGGTAACCAAGTGCAAAGCAGCCAGGCTATTGACTATATTAACCCAAATGATGTGGTGTCTGTTGAAGTGCTAAAGGATGCTTCTTCCACTGCAATTTACGGTGCAAGAGGTGCCAATGGTGTTATCCTTATTACAACTAAACGTGGGAAATCCGGTGAAGGGAGGGTAACCTATGACTCCGATTTCAGCGTTCCTACTATTGGCCCTAACAGAACTGAAGTGCTGAACGCCAAAGAATACCTGGCTACAGAAGATCTGGCATGGAAAAATATGGAAAAATATGACCCGGCCGGATGGGCGGCAGGTAAATGGGCCTATTTAAACCCTAAGCTGCGCAGAACGGATCCGCGGATTTTTGATAGCTCCGGTAACCCATTATTTGATACCGACTGGTTGAAAGAAACAACTCAAAATAAGCTTTCACAAAACCATCAATTAGGGTTTAGCGGCGGGAATGATCGCAATACTTATTCCCTCTCCCTTGGTTACCGGGATGATCAGGGACTGCTTAAAAATTCCTATCAAAATCGCTATTCAGGCAGATTTACTATTGACGACCAAATAAAAAAATGGTTGAAAATCGGAGGTACACTAAGTTATACAACTCAAGCGGAAAATCTGGTGGATATAAATGATGCAGTTGCGCGGCAGATTGTTGAAGATTTTCCTTTCCTGCCTGTAAAATATGCTGACGGGACCTTTGCAAACAACAGAGATTATCCTTTTGCAGAAGGTACAATGAGTTCGATGCATCGATTATCCGGCACTAAATATATATTGAACACTCAAACTGCTTTAGGAAGCATGTATTCAAATATTAATCTGGCTAAAGGTTTAGAAATGCGTACCGTATTAGGAGCCAATATCCTTACTCAGGAAAATAACCAATCCCTGACACGAACATTAGCAATAACCCAGCAGGGCACAGCTTCCACCAATAACAGGAAGGAAAGATTCTGGTCTTTAGAGAATTATCTGACCTATAATAAACGCATTGCGGAAATTCATTCTTTCACAGGCCTTCTGGGTATTTCATGGCAGGAAACGAACTTCTTTAATATGAACGCAAGTATACAGGGCTTTGCAACCGATTATTTTAGTTTTAATAATTTAGGAGCAGGCAGCCTACTTCCGCAAGTAGGATCAGGTGCGTCAAGAAATGCTTTTAACTCCTATTTTGGAAGGATCAATTACAGCTTAAAAGATAAATACTTAGCAACATTTACCGGCCGGGCAGATGGTGCATCAAAGTTCGGAGAGAATCACAAATTTGCTTTCTTCCCATCCGCAGCTTTAGCATGGAGGGTTTCAGAAGAAGAATTTTTAAAGGGAAGTAATACTATTTCAAGCCTGAAGCTGCGGGCAAGTTTTGGATTGACAGGTAACTCTGAAATACCGGCTTATTCATCTTTATCCCTTTTAAGTTCAAACTACTCCACTGTTTACAATGATGGCCGTGTAGGCGGAACAGGGATTAACCGTTTAGCCAACCCCGATCTGAGATGGGAGAAAACTGCCCAAAGCGACATTGGTATTGAACTGGGTTTGCTAAAGGGCAGGATATCATTAGAAGCAGATCTATACTATAGAAAAACAACAGATATGCTACTGGATGCACCCGTTCCACGAACCAGTGGTTATGCAACCATCAGAAAGAATGTGGGTTCTATGGAGAACAAGGGTATAGAGCTTGCATTGAATACTATTAACATGGATGGTGAAAATTTCTCCTGGAATACCACCTTTAATATTTCTTTCAACCGTAATAAGGTTCTTTCCTTAGCTACACCATCTGATATTTTCGGCGTTGGGGGACCTAATTTTACCAATCAAACGAATATCATCAGGATTGGAGAACCTGTAGGCTCATTCTGGGGCCTGGTACGATTGGGTACATGGAGCGAAGCCGAAAGGACTGAAGCAGCAAAATTCAGAAGCTATCGTAATGGAATTACTATCCTCCCTGGCGACATTAAATACCAGGATGTGAATGGTGACTATGCAATTACTGATGCTGACCGGATGATCATTGGTAATGGCAGTCCTAAAGCCTGGGGGGCCTTCACAAACAGCTTCCGCTATAAAAACCTGGATTTAGCAGCCGAGTTGCAATATTCTTATGGAAATGATGTGCTGGATATGACCCTGCATCCAAGTGAGGATCGCCAGGCATTGGCAAATAGTTACAAAACAGTTTTGAATGCATGGACACCCCAGAATCAAAATTCTCCCATCGCTGAGGTACGTGATACCAGAGCCGGTTATGTAACCAACGTAGATAGCCGCTGGGTTCAGGACGGTTCATTCATCCGCGGCAGAAACCTGTTATTGGGCTATACCTTCCCTGCAGCTACCACTGCAAAAATGAAATTAAACAGGCTTAGAATCTACGGATCTGCACAAAATTTCTTTCTAATTGTAGGCGATGAAGTAAATGGTGATCCTGAGACCGTAGGAATACGCGGAGGTGATGGTGATAATGCCTTCTCCCAGGGACAAAACTGGCATGGCTATCCTAAACCCAGAACCTTTATGTTGGGTCTGCAGATTGGTTTGTAATTAATTAATTTAAAAAGATATTCATATGAAATTTAATATATCAATAAGTGTAGCCAAAATATTTCTCTCCGTAGGGATATTGCTTGGATCTGGCTGTTCCAGTTTTCTTGATGAGGCAGCCCCTTCAAACCTGACACCGGAAAGTTTTTATACTATACCGGACCATGCCGAGGCTGCAATAGCTTCTGTTTATGCCGATACCAGGTTTATAGGTGGTGATGGAGGAATTTTTTCATCGACCTGGCAATTACTTGAGGCCCCTACGGGCACCTCGACGACCGAAACTGCTCAAAACTCAGATCTCAACAACCTTTATTCACTCACCTATGACGGAAACACACAGCATGTGATCAATTGGTGGAATGGTTTGTACAGGGTTATTGCGCAGGCTAATTTGGTTCTTGAGAAAGTACCGGCAATTACTCCAATGAATGAAGCACAGAAAAAGCGAATTTTAGGTGAGGCCCGCTTTCTTCGTGCCTGGGCCTATTTTTATGCAGTCAGGTTATGGGGCGATGTGCCGATTATTACAAAACCGCAAACTGTAACGTCCGAAGATTTTAGCCCTGCCCGTAGTCCCCAGGAAGCGGTATACAAGTTAATTGTCGAAGACCTGTTAGCCGCAGAAGCTGCTGGTTTTGCGTGGATGGATGTTAGCGGAAGGGTTTCCCAAGCCGCTGTAAAGTCACAGCTATCCAGGGTTTACCTGACTATGGCCGGACAACCCCTGAATAAGGGTGCAGCTCATTATAAATTAGCAGCAGATAAAGCGTATGAAGTTATTACCTATGCTAACGCTAACCCCGGAACAATTAACCTTTTTCCTACTTATGCCGATGTTCATAATGAAAGTTTGAAGAATAGGACTGAGCATATTTTTATGCTTCAGTATAATGTTCTGGTGGCGGGCAACCCTATGGGCAACATGCTTCCTAACTTTAAGCCTGTGACATTCTCTGGTCCGGGTGGTACCGGAAGCACTATTCCAACACCTGCATTCTATAATTCCTATGAAGCCGGTGATTTAAGGGCAAAAAATCAGGTAGGCTATTTTTATACCAGCTATTTTACCAATGGAAGCGGTGCTCCCTTTGAATTAGGCGCTCCTTATATTTTTAAGCACTTTAATACCACTGCATTTGGCGCTTCCGGTGCACCTGGTACACGCAATAACAATCTTAATGTCCCACTTATCAGGTATGCAGAAGTACTTCTAATTTATGCAGAAGCTCAAAATGAAGCGGGCGGCCCTAATATGGCAGCTTATGATGCCTTTAAACGAATCCGGGACAGGGCCCAGCTCAGCACTCCTGCATTTGGAACATACAACCAATCTACGTTCAGGGAAGCCGTATGGAGAGAGCGCTGGCATGAACTATGTTATGAAGGTATCACTTGGTTTGATATGGTCCGTCTGCGAAAAGTATATAATGAAAGCACAAATGGGTTTGATAACTTTGTTGGGCATATCAATAAAAGTACAACTCAGCCCCTGCAGACAAAACATTTATTATTCCCTCTGGGTATTCAAGAAATGAATAATAATCCTAACTTGAAACCACAAAACCCGGGATACTAATTTTATATTATTCCTTATAGTCCTCATCTGTAAATCATGCAGATGGGGATTTTTTAATAATAAACATTCACCCTTAACAAAATAAGTTCAAAAATCCAATTATGCTAAGATTGAAAATTACTTCTTTAAACTTCGTGGCAGCTACCGGAATTATTTGGTTGTGCAGCACCGGTTTGTCCTTATGCCAACAGGTACAATCTAATACTCCCCTCACAGATTTGTCCTCTTTCAAAAGTTCAGGAAAAACCTGGCAGATCGTCGGCGATGTCACCGTGAATTTGAACAAGCCAAACATGTTAAACACTTCCAAAGGCACCGGTATCCTGATTAATCTTTCGGATGAAAAGAATCATGGGAGCGATCTGTTTACCAATACCGAACATGGCGATATGGACCTTGAACTTGATTATATGATGGCAAAAGGCGGTAACTCTGGAATTTATTTACAGGGGCGTTATGAATTACAGTTACAAGACACCTGGGGGGCAAAAACTCCTACATCCGGCAATAATGGCGGGATATACGAACGCTGGGACGATAACCGCCACGAAGGTTACGGTGGCTATGCACCCCGTCAGAATGCCAGTCGTGCACCGGGTTTGTGGCAACACCTGAAGATATCATTCCAGGCCCCGCGTTTCGATGCCGGCGGTAAGAAGGTTGAAAATGCCAGGATGCTGCGTGTAGAGCTAAATGGAGTGATTATACACGACAACATTGAACTGTCAGGGCCTACACGCGGAGCCATGAGCAATGATGAAAAAGCTACAGGTCCCCTGCGTTTCCAGGGCGATCATGGTGCGGTAGCCTTCCGCAATATTAAGATCACCAGATTTGATACGCCACGCCCGGCCGAAAGTGTGGCTAACAATCCTAATGTGGTGGATCCGATACTGATTGATGCCCCGGTAAATACCATTCTCCGCAGTTTTGTTGATCTCCCGGATGGCCCTAGGGTGGTACATGCGGTTTCTGTCGGCAGTCCGGAACAGGTGCATTATACCTATGATATGGATAATGCCATGATTATTCAGCTTTGGAGAGGCGGATTTTTGAATGCAACCCCGATGTGGCATAGCAGGGGTGATGGTTCCTCCCTTCCATTAGGGACAGTACAGCGCTTTGGTAAGCCCGTACTGGCTTTAGCCAGGCTCGGCTCTCCGCAGGCCGCATGGCTCAGCGATACTGCAGGTACTTCTTACAGGCCCAAAGGTTATGTGATCGATGATCAGGGAAGCCCCGCATTCCGTTACCTGAGCTATGGCTCCCTGGTAAGTGATTTTACAAAAGCGATGGAAAATGGCCGTGGCATCAGTAGGAAAATCAGTGTGGCTAATCCAACTAAAGATCTGTATTTCCGACTGGCTGAAGCAGCATCCATTGAAGAAATTTCAAACGGTATGTACCTGATCGATGATAAGTCGTATTATCTGCGTTTGGAAAATACTGGTGGCTCAAAACCTATCCTACGCGATCTTAATGGCCGTAAAGAGCTTATTATCCCTGTCGGTGCAAGTTTAAGCTATTCAATTTTATTCTAATTCCGAAAAGAAACATGAAACATATCATAAAATTAAACAAAGCATTTCTGGTAATCTTTTTTATTGGATTTACCGGAATTTCTGCCTTTACACAGGAAACACCTAAGGAGGAAGATTTCTTTAAAATCATGAAGGTTGCTACTCCTGAAGGAATAATTCTTGAAGTTGGTGGCCTGGTTAATCTCCCGAATGGCGACCTGGGTATATCAACCCGTCGCGGCGATATATTCATGGTGGAAAACCCGACCAGCAGCAGGCCGTATTTCCGCAAATTCGCCTCAGGTTTGCATGAGGTTTTAGGATTGGCGTATAAAGATGGCGCATTTTATTGTGCCCAGCGTGGTGAGCTTACAAAACTTGTGGACACCAATATGGATGGCAAGGCCGATGTATATGAAACAGTTTATTCCTGGGGACTATCCGGGAACTATCATGAGTATAGTTACGGGCCAAAAATCGCCCCGGATGGATCATTTTTTGTATCGGGCAATCTGGCTTTCGAGAAAGAAGAATGGTGGCGGGGGAAAAGCCGTCAGCCAGGGCGTGGTTGGATGATGCATATTTTTGAAGATGGACGTATGGAACCATGGGCTACGGGGATGCGTTCGCCAGCTGGTTTAGGAATGATTAATGGCGAATTATTTTACACCGATAATCAGGGTGATTGGATAGGATCAGGCGGTTTATGGCAGGTTGCTAAAGGTGATTTTATGGGGAATCCCGGTGGTTTGGCCTGGACAGGCTTGCCAAATTCACCACTTAAGTTGACAACCGCGCAGTTTTATGCAAAAATTAATCCCCGCCAGGAAAAAGATGCTCAAGGACGTTACATTAAGCCGGAAAATGTGGTTAATGAGAAATTCGTAACATTATTTGACATGAAGAAGGAAATTCCGGACTTGCGTTTACCAGCTGTCTGGCTGCCGTACGGTTTCCTGGGTATTTCCACTTCAGAACCTATTTCCATTCCCGAAGGCAATTTTGGGCCATTTGCAGGGCAGGTATTAATAGGCGATCAGGGAATGAGTATGATCTCCAGGGTATTCATGGAAAAGGTGAATGGTGAATATCAGGGTGTATCCTTTGCTTTCCGCAGCGGTTTTCGTTCAGGGGTATTGCGTATGGCATGGGCAAAAGATGGTTCCCTTTTTGTAGGCGAAACCAATCGCGGATGGGGCTCTGCCGGTGAGGCCAACGAAGGGCTGGAACGCCTGGTATGGAATAATAAGATCCCCTTTGAAATGAAAGCCGTGCGGGCAATGCCTGATGGCTTCGAAATTGAATTCACCCAGCCGGCTGATCCTAAATCTGCGGAAGACCTGGCTTCTTATTCGGTGGGAAGTTATATCTATAAATACCACCCGGTTTACGGAAGTCCGCCGGTTAATACAGAGAAATGTACGGTTAAGGGAGTGAAATTATCAGCTGATGGTCTGAAAGTGAGAATTATTGTCGATAATCTTCGCAGGTATTATATTCACACGATTAAACTTGACGGCATCCGCGAAAAGGAAAACTATTATTCCCTGGTTCATCCTACCGCATATTATACGCTGAATAATATCCCCCAGGGAGAGAAAATGTCTATGAATGGGGTAAGCACAAAGAACTCTTCAATAGCTGATAACTCAGCTTCAAGCTCATCTGCTTCTAAAAGTACCACGGTTAAAACTTCCATCACAGTAAAACCATCTGCAGAGCAGGCCATTGATATGAAGGTTAATGGAAAAGCCCCAAGTTATTTTGATGTTAAAGGACTTCTAGTTAATTATACTTGTTTATCCTGCCACAATCCTGAAAAGAAACTGATCGGGCCATCCTTTACGGACATTGCTAAACGCAAACACAGTAATGATAAAATAGTGGAGCTGATCCATAATCCGCAACCTCAGAACTGGCCGGAGTATCCAACAGAAATGGCACCAATGCCACAGGTAACGAAAGAAGATGGGCTGAAGATTGCTGCATGGATTAATTCATTAGCTAAATAGTGGAATTAAATAGTTTAAATATTAAGATAAGCAGCAAAATCCCGCTTTTTTTAGGTGGCCTATACTTCCATTATTTTTGAAATGAGTTAAGTATATTATAATTCCTGCAAAGCATAGAATATTTTTATCTGCTTATTCTGCCGATCTTTATGTAGATTGAAAATGTACTGATTTAAGGAATGCTTGTATTTTCTGCTGATATGGTTTGCAGAATCCTCCACTTGCTGAATGTCTCATCATGGGCTTTTACTGGAAATGTTCAAGCTCATCCCTTGCTGGTACAGTATGGCATAAAATTACCTGGAAAACCATTGAAAAATATAGATAAAGTGCTTGTGTATTTATTAGCAGGTCAGGGGTAGATGTAAAACAGTTCTCCCTCAAATGTTTTACAAAATGCTAAAGGCCTTCACTTAATCAAAAATTTGAATATCTTAATTGCAAAAAATAAAAAGTGTCATGAAACAGGTTTTACGCAGCCAGCAATGGTTTGGCAAGAAAGGTAAAGATGGGATAATCTACAGAGCCTGGATGAAAAATCAGGGTATTCCGGATTATGAGTTTCAGGGCAAACCAATAATAGGAATATGCAATACCTGGTCGGAACTGACACCCTGCAACGCGCATTTCAGAGAGCTTGCTGAGTCGGTAAAAAGAGGAATCTTCGAAGCCGGCGGTTTTCCGGTTGAGTTTCCGGTTATGTCATTGGGAGAAACTCTCATCAAACCAACGGCCATGCTTTACAGGAATCTGGCCAGCATGGATGTGGAGGAATCGATCCGGGCAAATCCTATGGATGGAGTTGTATTATTGTGCGGATGTGATAAAACCACACCTTCACTGGTAATGGGAGCCTGCAGTGTCGATATTCCCACAATCGTGGTATCGGGCGGACCGATGCTTACCGGTAAATATAATGGCCGGGATATTGGCACAAGTGATGTCTGGCGATTTACAGATGATGTAAAATCAGGTATCATGTCGGAAGAGGAACTAAATATTGCTGAGGCGGGTTTGTGTCGTAGCCAGGGGCATTGTGCGGTTATGGGTACAGCATCTACAATGGCCTGCATGGTTGAATCTCTGGGACTCACTCTTCCCCAGAATGCAGCCATTCCTGCCGCCGATTCAAGACGTAAAGTTCTGGCACAACTGTCAGGTAAAAGAATTGTTGAGATGGTCAGAGAAGACCAAAAACTATCCGGCATTCTGACGAAAAAAGCTTTTGAAAATGCCATCAAAGTAAATGCCGCTATCGGTGGTTCAACCAATTTCGTCATTCACTTACTGGCGATCGCCGGCAGGATCGGCGTTCCTCTGGAGATCGGGGACTTTGACCGCCTCTCAGCCTCCATTCCGCTTCTGGCAAACCTGCAGCCTTCGGGAAAATTTTTCATGGAAGACCTTTATTATGCCGGCGGAATACCTGCCCTCCTGAAGGAACTTGATGCTTTCCTGAATACAGATTGCATCACTGCCAACGGAAAAACAATCCGGGAAAATTACCAGAGAGCAGAGTGCTATAACCGGGAGGTAATTGCCTCCATCGATAAACCATTTAATACTGCTACTGCACTGGCTGTTTTACATGGTAATATTTGTGAAAACGGTGCAGTGATCAAACCAACTGCCGCAAGTCCGCACCTTTTTCAGCATAGTGGTAAAGCGGTAGTATTTGAAAATATCGAGGATTATAAATTAAGAATTGACGATCCGGATCTTCCGGTAGATGAAAACAGTATCCTTGTTTTAAAGAATGTCGGCCCCAAAGGCTATCCGGGAATGCCGGAAGTAGGCAATATGACCTTGCCTTTAAAACTGCTCGAAAAAGGGATCAAGGATATTGTCAGGATCTCTGATGGCCGTATGAGCGGAACAGGTTTTGGAACGGTTGTATTGCATGTATCTCCGGAGGCTACACTGGGAGGAAATTTCAGTGTACTTGAAACCGGCGATCTGATCACCCTGGATCTGAATGCCCGTTCACTGAATGTCGATCTCAGCGAGGAGGAATTACAAAGCAGAAAGGATAAGTGGAAGCCTTCCCCGATTCTTGCAGAGAGAGGATATACCAGCCTCTACATCAACAATGTAGAACAGGCGCATTTGGGCGCAGACTTCGATTTCTTAAAAGGTGGTTCCGGAAGCGAGGTTACAAGAGACTCTCATTAAATTCAAAAATTAGAACATGCAAATAAAGTCTTTCGATAAAAAAGTTGCGATTGTTACGGGCGCCGGGCAGGGAATTGGTTTCGAAATATGCAGGCAATTGGCTAAAGAAGGAGCTGTGGTCATATTAAATGATCTGGATTCAGATCTGGCAGAGGATGCAGCAAATAAAATTCGCGGGGAGAATGGCAATTGCATTGCCCTTCCGGGTGATTCAAGTGATCTGAGTTTTATTCAGAGCATGGTTGATCTGGCCGTCAAACAGTTCGGACATCTGGATATTGTAATTGCTAATGCCGGCATTACTTTATTCGGAGATTTTTTAACCTATTCCACCGAATCTTTTAACCGGGTTTTGAAGGTTAACCTGGAAGGCACTTTCTTTCTGGCACAGGCTGCGGCTAACCAGATGAAAAAACAATCATCGGGAGGGTCAATTTTATTTACTTCTTCGGTTACCGGACATCAGGCACATAAAGATCTTGCCGCTTATGCTATGACTAAAGCTGCTATAGAGATGCTGGCAAGAAATCTAGTCATAGAACTTTCTTCCTATAAAATTAATGTCAACACAATTGCGCCAGGTGCCACCATAACAGAAAGAACACTGGGAGACCCTGAATATGAAACGACCTGGTCTAAACTTTCTCCTACGGGTCGTCCATCTACTACAAAGGATATTGCAGATGCAGCCCTCTTCCTTGTTTCTGATAAAGCTAAGCAAATAACCGGGCAATGCCTCATTATTGATGGTGGATGGTCATGCATTAGCCCATCGCCATTTTAATAATAAACCTTTTTGATATAAATAATTTTTTAACGTAGAACTGATAAAATGGAAAGATTTGTATACTATTTCTGGCAGCTTATTATCATCACCGTTTGTTTCACAGCATGTAACCCCATAAACAAGAGCAGAACTAGCAGCAAAATCTCTCCTGAAATAAGTGCAGAATGGCAAACAGGCGTGGCTTTATATTCTTTTAACAGATTTTCTTTTGCTAATGCCTTGGCAAAGGCAGACAGTGCAGGTGCCAAATACGTTGAAGGCTTCTTCTTTCATAAACTGGGAAATGAATTTAATAACAATACTATGGGCACTGTTTCCAAAGAAGAGATAAGTAAGATGAAGCAGATGATGGACAAAAAAGGCATTAAGATGAAATCTATGTATGTTGGCGGAGCCAAAAATGTGAGTGAATGGAAATTCTTTTTTGATACCGCTAAAGAACTTGGAATGCAATATTTGGTTTGCGAACCTCAGAAAGACCACTGGGATATGCTTGACAGCCTGGCAGGCCTGTACAAAATCAGAGTAGCCATTCATGAACATTCGAAAGAATCAAGTATTTACTGGCATCCGGATTCTGTACTGGCTGCTTTAAAAGGCCATCCAAACATGGGTGCCTGCGCTGATCTTGGTCATTGGGCAAGAAGCGGACTTGATCCGGTAAAATGCCTGGAAAAACTAAATGGGAATATACTGGGTATACATCTAAAAGATATAGACAGGTTTAATGATACAAAAGCGAATGATGTAAATGCAGGAACAGGCGTAATCAATTTTCCGGGTGTTGTCAGAGAGTTAAAACGTCAAAATTTTAATGGGATGATCTATGTAGAGTGTGAACATAATATGGATAATAATCTGGCCGACGTGGTGCAGACAATCAGGTATTTTGAGAATCTGGCTAAAAAATAAAAAGATATAAGGTTAATTTTTCACAGCAATTAAATAAGTATTATTATAAATAATTAAGCAATCTTATGGCATTTGAAATTAAAAAGAAGGGTGAATTATACGATGTCATTATCGTAGGATCAGGAGCAGGTGGCGGTATGGCTGCCAAAATACTGTCTGAAGCTGGTATTAAAGTAGCATTATTGGAAGCTGGTCCTGATTATGATCCTGCTAACCCGGAACAGCAAACCCAATTAAAATGGCCATACCAATCTCCGCGCCGCGGAGCAAACACAAACCGTGCTTTTGGCGATTTTGATGCGGCTTACGGTGGATGGGAAATAGATGGTGAGCCATATACAAAGCAGGAAGGTACTGAATTTGACTGGTTCCGTTCCCGGATGCTGGGGGGACGTACCAACCACTGGGGTCGGATTTCACTCCGCTTTGGCCCGAATGATTTTAAACGTAAAAGCATAGATGGACTGGGAGATGATTGGCCGATCTCATATGATGATATAAAACCTTTTTATGACCGTGTAGACAAAATGATCGGTGTATTTGGCACGAAGGAAGGTATATACAATGAGCCAGATGGCCATTTCCTGCCACCTCCCAAACCGCGTTTGCATGAGCTAATGATCAAAAAAGCGGCTACCAGCATTGGAATTCCTGTTATACCTTCCAGGTTATCTATACTTACCAGGCCGGTAAATAAAGATCGCGGATCCTGCTTCTTTTGCGCTCAGTGTAGCAGAGGCTGTACCGTTCACGCTGATTTTTCTTCTTCTACGTGTTTAGTTAAGCCTGCCAGAAAAACAGGTAATGCAGAGGTCTATGTCAATGCTATGGCGCGTGAAGTTCTTACTGATAAAGAAGGAAAAGCTACTGGTGTTTCGTATATCGACAAAACAGATATGCAGGAATATCAGATTAATGCTAAAGTGGTCGTATTAGCAGCCAGCGCATGCGAATCAGCCCGTTTATTACTTAATTCGAAATCATCACAACATCCAAATGGCCTTGCCAATTCCAGCGGCTTAGTCGGAAAATACCTTCATGATTCCACCGGATCGTCCCGCAGTGCATTTATACCCAGCTTGATGGACCGTAAACGGTACAATGAAGATGGAGTGGGTGGCATGCATCTGTATATCCCCTGGTGGAAGGATAATAAAAAGCTGGATTTTGCCCGTGGTTATCACATCGAATTTGGCGGAGGTATGGGAATGCCCTCTTATGGCTTCGGATCAGGAATTGAAAGGAATAATGGAAAATATGCCGGTAAAGATGGGAAGATGAAAGATGCAGGTGGTTATGGTGCCTCACTTAAAGATGATTATCGCCGTTATTATGGCGCGTCTGTAGGGTTTTCTGGCCGTGGTGAATGTATTCCACGCATTGATAATTTATGTGAAATAGATTCTAATGTGGTAGATAAATACGGAATACCAGTGCTGAAGTTTAATTATACATGGAGTGATCATGAGATAAAACAGGCCAGGCATATGCAGGATACATTTGAAGAGATCATTCAGGCGATGGGCGGAGTAGCCAATGGGGATAAACCAGGTGAAGATAAAAAATACGGACTCTTAAACCCGGGAAGGATCATTCATGAAGTAGGAACAACCCGTATGGGTAATGATCCTAAACATTCTGTGCTAAACAAATTTAACCAGGCTCATGATGTAAAAAATCTGTTTGTGGTAGATGGAGGAGCTTTTGTATCTCAGGCGGATAAAAATCCTACCTGGACTATACTGGCTCTATCTATGCGTGCTTCAGAGTATATTATTGATGAACTTAAAAAGCAAAATATATAATCTGAAATAATCAGATCTGGAAAATATTAAATTAAATAGGATATTATGGATAGAAGAGAATCCCTTAAAGCCCTGGCTTTAGGCTCACTAAGCGCAGGCACATTATTGTCAGCCTGCAATAAAAAAACTGACGATAAAAATATAGCAGGTAACCTGGAAGATTACGGTCGCACACCAGAGGAGAAGGCAATTGACACAAAACTTATGAAGGAGAAATTCTTCACCGATTCTGAAATGGCAACAATCACTATTTTATGTGATATAATCATTCCTGCCGATAGCCAATCGGGCAGTGCTTCTGATGCAAAAGTGCCTGAATTTATTGAGTTTATGGTTAAAGATCAGCCTAAAAATCAAACTCCCATGCGTGGCGGACTACGCTGGCTGGATATAAAATCATCCAAAATGTTTAAAAAATCATTTTCTGATGCAAGTAAATCGCAGCAGCTGGAATTGGTGGATCTGATTGCATATCCGGATAAAGCTAAAGCTGAAAATATGCAGGGTGTGTCATTCTTTAACACGATGCGCAACCTTACGGCTTCCGGATTTTTTACCAGTAAAATAGGTATTGAGGATATGAACTACATGGGCAACCAGCCCAATGCCTGGGATGGCGTTCCGGAAGATGTATTGAAGCAATACGGTTTGGAATATGATGAGAAAACCCTGGCTCAATGCCTTAAAAATGAAGACAGAGGCAAAATAATGACATGGCCTGAGGCGGGATAAAAAATTTGTTATCATTATTATGTTCGGGGGTGCAATTTGAGTATATGAAGGCTTTCATGTGAAAAGCATTTGCTAAAAAGGCTTGATCCCGAAGGTAAAATTTTGCTATTTATAAACAGTTTATAACAAGAATGTTAAAATTCAAAAAACAAGACTCTAATTTCAGATCAATTATGAAAAAACTTATTATACTTTGCGCAATCAGCTTATTTCTGATATCATGCTCAAACTTATCCCGGAAAAATAAAGCAGGTGCTTGGATTAACCTGTTCGATGGCAAATCACTCAATGGCTGGAAAGCCAGTGAAAATCCGGGTACATTCAAAGTAGAAAATGGATCCATTATAGTTGAAGGACCAAGAGCACATTTGTTCTATGTAGGAACCGTAATGAATCATGATTTCAAAAATTTTGAATTCAAGGCCAGGGTAATGACCATGCCGGGTGCTAATTCGGGCATATATTTTCATACAGACTATCAGGAGAAAGGTTTTCCCTCCAAAGGCCATGAAGTGCAGGTTAATAACTCACATACCGATTGGCGCAGAACAGGTAGTTTGTATTCTATTCAAGATGTTAAGGAAGTTACAGTAAAGGATAACGAATGGTTTACTGAGCATATCATTGTCCGGGGTAAAAAGGTAACTATTAAAATAAACGACAAGACTGTTGTTGAGTATATAGAACCGGACAATGTAGAGCGTTCTAAAGACCAGGCTGGGAGGGTGATATCTAATGGAACCTTTGCTTTACAGGGGCATGATCCTAAAAGTAAAGTGTTTTATAAGGAGGTGATGGTAAGGCCACTACCCTACTAAGGGCATTTTTTAAAGACATCTGGGAGTAAGTTAAAAAGTATCAGATTAGTAATCATTATTTCATAATCAATAAATGAAAGCCTCTGTACTATATCCATCGCAATGTATTCTTGGAGAAGGACCAATATGGCATGCGGAAAGAAAATGCTGCTTTTGGGTTGATATTGAAAGAGGCATTTTGTATGAATATAATTGGGTGAGTAAAGTAACCAAAACCTGGAGATTTGATTATAAGGTTACAATGGTTACTCAGGGGACAAATAACAATCTTATTTTAGGATTAAACGGTGGTATTGCAAGATTTGATTTAAAATCAGAAAGGCTGGAATGGCTTCTGGATATTGAAACGGAATTAAAAGAAAACCGTTGTAATGATGGTGCATGTGACAGCCAGGGAAGATTATGGATAGGTACTATGCATATGGACTTTAAACAAGGGGCTGGTTCTTTATATTGTATTGACAAAAATCTGAATATTCTCAAAAAAATAGATAAGGTTACCATTTCAAATGGAATTGTATGGTCTTTGGATAATAAAAGATTATACTACATTGATAGCCCAACACAGGGGGTGCAATCTTTTATTTTTAAGGAGGAAACCGGGGAAATTTTTTTTGAAAAAAATGCAATTCGGATACCTGTCGAAATGGGAACACCTGATGGTATGACTATAGATCAGGAAGGAATGTTGTGGATCGCACACTGGGGTGGATATGGCATTTATAAATGGAACCCACACGATGGTTCCCTTTTGGATAAAATCGAAATCCCAGCCCCTTATGTTACTTCCTGTACTTTTGCGGGCGAAAACCTTGATCATCTTGTCATCACAACAGCCAGGGGTGATTTAAATGAAGAGGATCTTGCCCGGTACCCGGATAGCGGAAATGTATTTTGGGCAAGAGCAGACGTATTCGGGACTGAATCCAATACATGTATAATATGATAATATATTATTTCGAATACTATATCATTCCTAAAGAACCTCTTAAAATAAGCAGTAAGTGTAAGTTCAATTAAGAAATGCAACAAAGGTGTAATTAAATTCTAATGAATTTACTAATTAATATCATTACTGTCCACTTAAAACAAGCTGAGTGACAGTTGGTTACAATTTAGTTCTTTGACATCTTTGTAGTCTATATTTTTAAGTAGCTCATT
>NZ_FNHH01000022.1 GCF_900103545.1 Daejeonella rubra | reverse complement strand
GATAAACTATCCGGCAGATAGTAAACTACAAATAAAGTTATTTAAAACGATAGAAGCGGAACCTCAGGTTCTGGTTAGGGTATCGCGCCGAAAGAACAGAGGCAGAAATATTGCAAAATATCAGCAGGATAGAGCCGGGTTTGATTGGGATTGGTGGACGAGTCAGACCGGCGGTGGACACTGGGCGTCCAGGAAAATTTGACTGTTGCTGAAAAAAGTTTATAGTTTTCACGAAGGTACCTCACCTGTTAAAGGGCAGGTTTCGGCATGACATTCGTTTTAGATTGACTTTATCTTTTATAGGCACATCTGCATTTGGTACGGAGAACACTAACCATAGGAAACCTACCGACAGGTTGGCTCGTCAAGA
Source organism: Daejeonella rubra (assembly GCF_900103545.1). GTDB lineage: Bacteria > Bacteroidota > Bacteroidia > Sphingobacteriales > Sphingobacteriaceae > Daejeonella > Daejeonella rubra. The sequence continues at coordinate 63,879 of NZ_FNHH01000022.1, read as the reverse complement.
CGCTAAGGACCAAAGGTTTATAAATTATTTATGATCATTTGTTTTATATCCAGCAATCGCGTCTTTGTGAGATTTTCTCTTCACCTATCCGTAGAGCCAATTTTACGGATTAAACACGATTTTCCTCACCTGCTGAAGGCAGGTTTCGGGAAGACAGAGGATTTTCGGTTAATTTTTCTTGATATATTTTTGATAGAATTCAGGATAGAATTGCCAGGCAAAAATCAAGGTGTTTCTTACGCTGACATTCAACTCTTTTTTAAGGATACTTTGTCCAATGAAAAAACCAATAATATGTGCTGCAAGTGTAGCATAGGCAGCTCCCAATACTCCGAATCTGGTAATAAAGAGATAGTTCAGACCTATATTTATTGAAGTGACTAACAGCACCACCAGAAAGGTCAGACGTGTTTTTCCTATGGAGTCAAGTATATTCCCAAACTGCCGTCCGTATGGAGTGAACAGGCAATAGAGAAGTGTAATATGCAACAGGGGAATAGCATCTTTATAATTATCGCCAGCAATCAGATTGACCACAATTCCAGAGAAAAGATATAATAAGATTATCCCGGGGATCAGGAGAGCGATCAAGGTGCCGACCGATTTCTCATAGAGGTATTTGATGCCTTCTTTCCCTTCTGTCACGATGCGTTTGGCGCTCTGTGGAAAGACTATTACAGCAACAGCATTAGTTGGAATATCAAGTAGGTTAGTTAGCCTGACAGCTACATTAAATGCACCGGCCTGAACTGGAGAAAGTATTGCCCCGAGCATCATCTGGTCTACCGTTACAGAGAGTATAGCACTTACGGATGTTCCAAAGGCATACTTGCCATAATGGAATAGTTTTTTGATCCAGTCAACACAAAGGGAATAGCTAATTGATAAATAGGTTCTGACCTGAAAATATGCTATGAATGCAGAAATTGTATAATTAAACATCTGAAGATGAATCAGATCGATCAGCCGTATATTAAAATTGAAAATAAAGCATGCCAGGACATAGGCAAAAAAACTAAACTGCATGATAAAGGAACTGACAAATATGCTTTTGAATTTCAAGTTTGCCTGCAGGATGCAATTAAACTGGGTCAGTACCCCTGAAATAATAAACGTAAAGCAGTACATGTTGAAGATCGGGATCAACTCGGGTGCCTTCCAAAGGGCAGAAAGAATATGAGCAAATCCAAGATTAAGGAGGATACAGATCAATGTAAGAATTGCGCTGATAGTGAATGATGCAGAGATGATCCGGGGATGCTCTGTATTTTCCTCGGAGGCAAGGTATTTGATAAGTGCATTTTGAATCAAACCACCCCTTACAGTTTCCAGAATGGTTACAGTAACCATAAATAGAACCCAAACTCCATAGTCATTTGGTCCAAGGATCCTTACCAGGATGAAAAAGCTACCGATACTGAAAAATACTCCTGAAAGGTTCTGAAGTAAGGTGAAAAAACCTGACCTGATCCAATATAGATCCTTGTTGAATATTTTCATTTAGGTTAATTCATCAATCATTTAACAGGCATTTTTCAATTGCACTATCAAGCTCAGCATCTGATTTTGCATGTACTATTTTTGCGCCTGAAAGTTTTGGATATAATTTTTGATAACAATTAAAATGATGCTCAGGGCCTTTTTTTGACAGGATAAGATTGATGCCGCCAAAATAACTTGCCAGGGTACCTGTTCCTCCGTGGGTGGAAATAAAATGGCTTGAATTGGCATAAACCATTAATTGTAAATGATTGAAATTATTGGCTTTAGCCTTATTTTCCTTGTACAGATTTTCCATCAGGATCACTTCCGGATGTTCTTTTTCCAGCCATTCGTATTCATGAAGATCATAGATCACACTATCATCTGTTGCAATGTTCTGTGAGCGGGGCCGGTTATAAATTATAGTGAATTTGTCTTTGAGTTTTGTAATAATAGTACGAAGTACAGGAATGCTTAAAAAACTGACAGGAGCATCATCCCATTCCATATTATAGCGATTGGCAATGATAAGAATGGGCTTATCATAAACATAAATTGAATTCTGATAAGTTTCTTTTAATGGCACCTGAGCCCATTTACTCATGTCATAATTATGGCTGTAAAGTATTCTGGGCGTTTCAAAATTATAATTGCCTTCATTTGACCGTTCTTCAAATGACTCCTGGTGATCTTTAGAGAAGAAATACAATTCCCGTGTAAGTTTTGACGATATTGTTTTATCTAAAGTTCCATTTTTGAAATGCCAGTAAGCAAATGGAAGCACAAACTGAAGCTCCGGTGCAAATTCACCATTAAATGAAATGCTTTTATATCTTTTCCTGATAAAATAATCTTTGAAAAGATATTTGAGCTGTACAAGCTGACAATAATAAGTGTCTTTGTAGAATTGTTTGAACTCTCTTACTGCCTGAGGATAAAAAATCCGGACAAACAAGCTTAAGAATTTATTGATAATGGCTTTCGAAAGATCAATAAATGTATTTTTTTCTGCCCTTAACTTTGCAATATCAGATTTAATAGCAAAGCCATGATTTACTCTAAGAAAACGCAGATCATAATTATATCTGAATTGCCTGTAAATATCCCGGGTGAATTTTATAAATGGATTTTTACTTAAAGTAAATTTTCGTCTTATTGTGGTGCTTGGTTCTGCTTCGGGATTTATTTGCTCGAACAAGCCTTGATAGTCATCGTAAAAAAGGCCCTTGCCTCTTTGCTGAAGGAAAGAAATACACATACGGTATTCAGCCCGGTCAACACTTACCTGTTCAGTGTATGTACCGAATTTTTCAATAAAATTAGACCTGCGCAGATGGGGGTGGTCACTGTAAAAATAGATCTTTAGGTAATTGAGCGACCATGGTTTATAGATCATTTCAGAGAAACCCTGTTCAAAAGGTTTCAGGTGTGGATATTTTATGTAGGAATAAAACCGGATAATATCCAGCTCTTTCCTTTTATGCATGATATCAAGTGCATCCTGAAAATGTTTTGCAAAATCAGCTAAGGGAATAAAATCTTCCTGAACATATAGGGTATAAGGACACGTTACAGCTGCCTGCCCTTTATTAATATTATTGCCCAGTCCCATGTTTTTTGAACTGGTGATCAGGCTAAAATTATAAGAATATTGAAGTTCTTTGACAGATTCCAGATGTTCAGTCAAACTTCCATCGTCTGAAACTATTATTTCCTCAAAACTGCAATTCAGTTCTTTGAAGATTTTCAACAGACGTTCAAGAGAGTTGCTTCGGTTATAATGGGTTATTAATAAGCTGACGTCTTTGAAGAAATAAGGTAATGCCATAGTGCTAAGTGCATCAGGAACTTCCGTCTGCTTTTTTATTTTCCGGTAATCTGGAGTGTAAGTTATAAAAAAAGCGCTTAAGTTCTTTAAAGAGACGAATGGTTAGCGCACCTGAAAAACTGCCATCGAGTTGAAGAGTCCTGGTACCCGTCCATGTTCTTGCCCTGTTCGATTTTACTTGCTTAATTTTACCGAATGGCATAAGATCAAGACAAAGCTGTCCATCTTCACCTCTTCTGTTAATTTTTATAAATCCAACCTTTAAACCTGTTTCCCTGATATAGCCCATGCTCATTCCATATGCATTGAAATAGGGGCGGTTCATATGTCTGAACTCTGCGACAATATCTTTCATCATCTCGAATAAACTTAGTTTCCAGCGAGGGAATTCAGTGTTGCCATTAAAGGAGTATCTGCCATAAACACATACCACCTGGTCTTGTTCAAGTACTTTGATCATCTCATCGATCCAGCAATTGGGATATAAACAGTCTGCATCTCCCATTAAGATGTATTTACCCAATGCATTTTCTTGTCCGAGTTGCCTCGCGGGACCACATCCCTGAACCGATTCAAAAAATGATTTAATATGTAATTTATCTAATGTTTTTTGGGTGTTGTCATTAGAGTTATTATTTACGACAATGATCTCAAATGGTATAGAAGTTTTCATTTTAGAAAGGCTTGCTACACATTTGAGAATATTTACTTCTTCATTCCAGGCGGCAATCACAACACTTACTACTGGAGATTTACTTTGGACACTGTCAAGATCTGAATTGATTTTATCAAATACATGATCAGGTATTTCATTGAAAGCAGAATAAGGATACTGAAACTGGTTTAACCAGGCTGGGTTCTTAAAAATATTCATTATTCAATAAAAGTAATTCGCATCAGGTAAATAATTGATTGAGCTTCTCTATATACGAATTGTCTGGGATTGATGTTAAAGATCAATCCTTTTAATGGTTTTAACTAATATTTTTTTATAACTCCCGATTATTTTAAGCTCCGGAATTAGTAAAAATAAGTACAATTACTTAGTTATTTTCAATATTTCAAATTATTCTGAAACTGTGTTGTAACAATTTATTATTGTTTATTCTATAGCTTCTTAATATTTGACCAAAATCGCGTATTTTGCCATTATGCACTTAAGCAATGGTAATGAAGGTTATTTAACAATTTATGTATTAGGCCACTACAGGCCAGGTGCGGCAGATGGATTGGCTGAATTCAATTACCAGAATGTAAAGCTTTTAAAGGACTATTTTGATTTTCAATTTATTGAGTTTGATCAAAGTAAGGAGCAGGATCACTATACTTCTTATAATTCAGATTCAGTACTGATCCATTCTTTTGGCTCTAAAAATCTTCCTTTTTATAAACTTTCTCTGCTTTTTAAAAATTGGTTGAAAAATCGAAATTTTTCTGACTCTGTTTTTCATTTGAATCATATTTACAATCTTAATAATTATCTGGTTGCCAGGTTATTATACCAGGCCAGAATACCATATCTGATCACTCCGCATGATTCTTATGTGTATTGCAATGCTTTTAAATCAGAGAAATCATTGATAAAGCGCGTTTATAGAGACCTGTTTGTTCATTTTATTGATAAATATGTATTCGATCATGCTTCTTTAATTCATGCTTTAACTAATCAATGCGAGCCTTGTTTGCGTTTGCTGACCGATAGCCCGATTATGGTTGTTCCAAATCAGGTTAGTGATATGAATTTGCCTCTTGACCTTAGCGTAATAAAATCGCAAGTCTGTTTTATTGGCCGCTCTGATATTTATCAGAAGGGTATCGATCGTTCCTTAAAGGGACTGAATTTATATAAAAAGTCTTTAAATGATACTCCTGGAATAGTATTCAAGATCGTAGGCCCGGCGGATGCTTCATCAGATATATTGCGGCGGAAACTTTGTAAGGAACTGGATCTTGAGGTGGGGGAGGATGTGATATTTACTGGAAGAGTGGATGAAGTAGAAAGGAACAGTATATTTAAAGAGTCAAGGGCCTATATTCACTTATCAAGATTTGAGGGTTTTGGAATCAGTGTAATACAAGCTTTGTCTGCCTATAAACCGGTAATTGTTTCAAGCCAGGTTCCAACAAGTGATACCATCAGGGCATATAAGGCTGGTTATGTAGTTGAGACTGATGATGACATTGCTAAGGCGCTTTTTGAGGTCTTCGCAATGACTGATGAGGAATATATAGCTATGGCAAATAATGCCAGGCTATGTTATGAGGAGAACTTCAATCCCGGAGTTGTTGGTCCGCAGCTGATAGCGCTTTATAAAAGCGCTGCATCCACCTTAGAATGATTCAAACGCCCTTTTTTCTTTGTAGTTAATTCGTTTTATCGTATCTTAGAGGGAATGAAAATACGGAATCCAAGTTCGCGATTTGACCTGTCCATAAAGGATAATTATAAAGTTTTAGAAGTAGGGGGAGGTCATAATCCGCATCCGAAGGCTAATGTGGTGGTTGATAAATTTGTAGACTCTAATTACCACAGAAGCGGGGATATTAAAGTGCTGAAGCATCAGCAATTCTTAAATGCCGATGGTGAGGAACTCCCTTTTGAAGACCGGTCTTTTGATTATGTTATTTGTGCTCAGGTTTTGGAACATGTGAATGATCCTGTTCGTTTTATTAAAGAGCAGACGCGTGTTGCTTCTGCTGGCTATATGGAAACTCCATCCATGATCGGTGAGTTTCTGATTCCTAAGGAGTCGCATAAGTGGGTATTGCAGGAGATTGATAATAAGATCGTAATGTATGAAAAGGAACAGATTGACTTCAGGCCTGTAATGGATTTCGGCTATGTATTTCAGGAGTTTTTGCCAAAAAACTCTATAGGGTTTAAGATCATGCAGCAAAATCATAGTGATCTCACTCTTTTGAAATATGAATGGAAGGATGATATAGAGGTTCTTGTAAATCCTGACAGTTCCTATTATAAGGACTTTTTTACCAAACCATGGGATGAAGAGGCATGTAATCGTTTTCTGGTTAAGAGAACTTTAAGCGGTGAGGGTATGTCAAGCTTTTCTGCTTTTATTGATATCTGCCGTTCCGTGTTTAAGAGCAAGGTCCTTAAAAAATAATAAAACTTAGTTTCCGGTTTTTTTGAGGTTCCTGAAGATTAGTTCTGCGATCTCTTCAACCCGCCTTTCCCATGTGTTTTCCCTTGCAACATTCAACCTCGGCTGTATTAAATTGGGATCTTCTGTTTTCAGAGCGGCATCTATAGCCAGTGAAAAGGATTGTGCATTATCACAATAGGAAACCACTTCATGAGTAAAATCTTTAAGATCAGGATTGAAATTACTTGCCACAACAGGCTTACCTGCGCCAAGATATTCAAATAATTTTAGTGGAAAGATAGTCCGGCTGACAGCATCTTTTTTAAATGGAATAATGGCTACATCAAATCCTTTGATCAGTCCAGGAATCTCTTCAAAGGGTATGCGACCGATGTAAAAGATATTTTCTGTTCTTAAAAACCATTCAGGAACAAATTCAGGCATTAATGGTCCTGCAAAAACAAAGCTTTTATCTTTATTTGCTTCAGCCACTTCTTTCAAAAGTGCGTAATCAATACGTCTTTCAATACTACCTGCATAACCAATTACAGGCTTTTTAAGGTCTGATAAATGAATATTAACAGGCAGGTCTTTATCAAGGGCCTTTGAACTATGGGCAATATCTGCTGCATTAGGAATGAAGTGTGTATTTCTGTTTTGCTTTAACTTTTCTTCATAAAGCATTCGGCTGGTGCATATTACCAGATCACTTTTTGCAACCAGTTCATCTTCAGAAATGATCCCATGTTTCATATCATAAGGAATGATCATCGGGTCTACGCAATGGTAGACAGTTAATGCAGGTTTCAGGGAATCAGCAATTCCCGGATAATGAAAGTTGAAAGAGTTTATAAATATAAATTCAGAAATATTGTTCAATTTTATCACCTTTCTGATACGTTTCCTGATCAATAACTCATTGAATTTGAGGATTAAACGGTAAATTTTTCCTTCGGGTAGAAAATTAATGCTAATTAGTGGCGGAGAGATGATGATTTTTAAATTTTCAATTCCGCCTGATGTCAAACCATCAGAAAAAGGAGAGAAATACTTTTTTCTTGTTCTGATCTGTTCAGTTCCTTTTAGCTTGAAATAGTCTTTCCATGTTATCGGATAATCGATATAATAGACAAAATTATTCTTTGCAAGTTCTTTTGCTGTATTATAGCTGGTCGACTGATCAGGCCCGTCAAATTTAGTGGCGCCTAGAATAAAGATATGTTTACCCTTCAGGATCATTAATTATTAACCTTCTCCCAAAGCCGGGTATCATGATTATAGCGTTTGATGATCTTTGCCGGATTACCAACAGCCACACAATAGGCAGGCAGATCCTTGGTAACAACACTACCTGCGCCAATGATAGTATGACGGCCAATACTTACTCCGGCAGTAATGACAGAATTGGCTCCTACCCATACATTTTCTGCTATTGTGATCTTTGAAGTGCTAACTTTCTGCATGGTTGGAGGGGTATGAATATCTTCATAGCTATGATTCATGCCCGAAATGACCACATTCTGGGCAGTCATTACATGATCAGCAATTTCAACCGGTCCGATTATAACATTGGAAACTCCAATAAATGAACGGCTTCCAATATGTACATCACCAACACCGTTATTGATCGTTGTGAAATCTTCGATTACCGAATAGGCGCCTAACTCAAATTTTTTGTAAGGGAATAGATCCATTTTGGTCCTTCTCCTGATGATGGAACCTTTCCCTCTGCTATGCTTAAAGGGATTTAATAGCAACCTTACCCATAATCGCGGACGGTATTGATTCGGTGAAATAAGCGCCCAGCGGGCAGCCTTTTTCAAAGAATCATTTGATCTGATTATGGATGATATAGACATTTTCTGATTCTTTTACTTTTCAAAGATAAACATTGGATATTCGCCTTTCAAACCACAAACTTCCGGTTCTTTTTCCTCTTTATTGTAAACCCAGTTTAAGATCTGCTTCCCAAACAGAGATTGATGAATATAATAGCGCATGAATGGGACACTAAGGCTTCGCCATACAGCTAATTTAAATGGTGGTAAATTCTGTTTGAAATAGGTATAGTTATGTGCAAAGAAATATAATCTTTTTTGCGGTTCATTTTGCCTTGCCAGCTTCGCAAAAAGACTTAAAAGCCTGTTCTTAATATAGACAAATGCTCTGAAGGGTAATAAACATATATTCATCCATGGAGAATGTTTGTACCAGTCATAAACCACTACTCCTTTACCATTGGTTGCCAAAAGTCTGTATAATTCCTGTATAGCCAAAACCTGCTGGTCTTTTGGAATATGATAAATGGTATTCAAGGATATAAATCCATCCATAACATTGTCTTTGAAGGGCATATTACACATGTCAGCAAGGATATAAATGCCTTTGTCGCCAAGTTTCTTTTTCGCCTCAGATAATGCCTGAAATGAAAAATCAACACATACCCGGTATTTATAACTGGATGAATATTGTAAATAATCTGAATATTGTAAGGCCCCGGAGGCAGCATCCAGCATATAGGTGCCTTTGGGATTCAAAAAACGCGATACCCGATCATGGCATTTTTTCAAATATTCTTTTGATACCTCCCTCAGATCTTCGTAAATAACAGCATCCTCATAATTGCCTTCTTCATTCACAAACCAGCCTTTCTGATTATAAAAATTTTGAACCAGCGCCTTGTCTTTATCTATCTTTCCACTAATAATATGATCTGTAGAACCTGTCAGAGCCAGATCTTTCAGCAATAGCACAATACCATTAATGATGGGATAAATATAGATATGGTCTGTTGAAATCAATCCCAGCTCAATGGTGTAACCGATCTGTTTTCCATCTAATTGCCAAAGTTTATTATTCATGGAATCTTCATTGAGAGCAATTATCTCTGCAGGCTGAAGTACTGATAATTCTTGTCCGCTTATAGGACACTTCAATATACTGATCCACTCTAAATTCATTTTTGTTTTATTAATTATGTTTATACACTGCTGCCTGCATCAGCAAGCGCTTGTTTTTCTGCTCTCTTTTCTTTGTCAAGTTGATAGGTTGCATTGATAAGCGCCGCAACCAGGAAGAAATATACATTTAATGGATATTGTGTAATAGCTTCCTGGGGATAATTTCCAATGGTTAAGGCATACACAATTAATACCATAGCCAGGCAATAGCTTTTGAGTTCAGGATCCTCTATCGCAAAATAATTATTTATACCTGTTTTTAGGATAACAAACAGGAGGGTGCAAAACAGGAATAATCCTATCCACCCCATTTCAACGGCCACACGAACATAACCACTGTCGGGAGGGAAGGATGCCAGAAAAGAACCCGGTGAGAATTTTGCTCCCCATACCCCCGTTGATCCAAGTCCCCCGCCTATTGGATGCGACCAGATATAGGGTTGAATCATTTTCTGATTACGTGCTCTTACATTAAAGGATGCATCGTCAGATGGTTTGAAGGCAGATTGAAATCGGTAAAGCACCGGATTGCTTGTCGGTATGAATATGATTACGGCCATTAACATGGCAGCAGCAGCAGTAATGATCAGAATCTTCTTGTTAAATACAAGAATGGTTAACATGATCATTGCTGCAGGCAGGAGTACGTAGGCACTCCGGGTTCCTGAAAAAAGCATATTGGTGATAAAAAACAATATCATACAGCCCAGAATGCCTTTTTTTATTTTTGAAACAGTGCCGAACATTAATCCTACGCATAGGAGTGCGCTCAGAATCATATTATATGAAAAGGCAGTTGGGTCAGAAAAAATCGAGAATTTTCTCCAAACCCCATTAATAAATAATAGGTCCCTGATCAGTGGATCTGAATAGAGGTAGGCTTCTTCATAGGCGAAAAATCCAATGAATTGCTGTTTGTATCCAAACAGCCCGGCAAATACACTCAGTCCCAGCCAAAGTTTAATGATAAGCCTGATAAATTTTATGTCACGTATATTATAACTGAATACGAAATAGGTAAGCATTACGATGGCCATACTTCTGATGGTATAAAGCCAGGCCATTTTAGATTGTGCCACCGGATTAGCTACCAGAATGAAGTTGTAAATGATCCATATAATGATCATTACACTTATCGGGCTGCTCAGAAAAGACCAGTCGGGCCGATATTTAAGTTGAACAAACAGTCCGATGATCAACAAAGCAAGAATGCCGTCCATTACTGTTCCTAATGGGAAGTTTATTAAGTTCAACCTCAGTATCCACATGATCAGGTAGGAAGCGATCAATAATACGGTTATCCCAAATTTTGGCTTGGCAATCACAGCAAAGGCAATGATTGGGCCTATTAATGCAATAAATATCAATGCGGCACCTTTTATCTGAGCAGATTTAACTACATAGGCAAACATAATTGAGATAACAAGCAAAATAATAAAGCCTGTTGGTTTCCCAAGGGTTTTTAATGAAAGTCCAATATTTTTAAAATCCAGTTTCATCTTTTAAAATCCAATATCAGAGAAACAGAATTTTAATAAAAAAGAAGAAAACAGTAATAAAAGCCAGAGCCATGGATGCATTTTTACTGATCAGTAAAAATATCTCCTTGGTAGTTTTTCTGTCTTTTATATGGTTATATCTCATTTTAAATCATTGTTATTAATTGACCAGGTCATCTAGTTTTTTTTTATGGCTGTGTTCTGTGGCAACAGAAATTTTATCTGCCGACCGTATTTTTAGCAGGGAGATGATCTGATAAAAAATGAATTTAGGGATATTTACCAGTGATCTGTATATCAGGGGGTCAGTATTCTTGTGTACTATACTAATTCCAAAACCCCAAACAAAACATATAAATGCAATCAGCCAAATAAAAGCAGTAAATGGATCTATTGCAATATTAATAATAAGACAGATCAAGGATAGAATAAGAAAAATAAATAATGGTGGCCTAAGAAGTACAATTCCAAAAAGCAACTGATTAATGTTTTTGTGAATGATGCCTTTCTTTATCAGTTTAAATCCATTGCTAAAGTATTTGAACCAGGAATTTATCCAGCGCGATCTTTGTTTTACTAATTGTTCAGGCTGCGATGTTTTTTCATCATATACGATTGCGTTTTCTGCAAATGCAATTCTTAATCCGCGTTTCACAATTTCATACTGAAGGGCTTTATCGAATCCGGCCCCTTTGATCTCAGTATTTTTAAAGCAATCTTTATAAAGTTCAGTGGTAAATGCCATACCTGATCCGGAAAGTGTTGCTGATGACTGCAGGCCAAAAAGTATTTTGCCATCATAAAAGTGATAGTAAATGTCTCTGGCGGCATCAAGGGCCGCATAGCTGCTGCCCAGGTTTTTGGCTTTACGATAACCCTGAACTGCCTGGAAACCAAGGCTGAAATAATAGTCAAGTTCCACTAAATAATCATTATGAACCAGGTTGTCACTGTCAATGATCGTTAGCAGTTTATGATCCCTTTTAAAATGGCTTATTGCATAAAAATGAGATCCGGTATTACTTGCAATTATCGTTTCCGGACGAAGCAGAATAACACGTTCATCGCTGAATTTTAAATCAGAGATATCGCAATTATCAGCAACAATATAAACCAGGAAATTACCGTAATTAAGCTTTAGGATAGAATCGATCACTTCAGGGATAAGGCTGGTTTGCTGATAAGCAGTAACTATGATCGCATAGTCATTTTCCGGAATTGACCTGAACGCTGTATGCTTTTTTTTAATCAGGTGAATTGGCAGGTAAAAAAAAAAGAATATCAATGGCAAAATGAGGTTATATCCGATCACTATCTGGATCAATGTCCATATATATATTATGATGGGATGCAGCATATCATTCTAGAACATTTGCATGATCTATTTTTTCTTCAAATTTTCCTTGTTGCTTTACCTTATTTAATATCCAGCCTATGAACTGACCATTCAGATTGGTCAGATAATTAATATGCTGCTTTTTCATTTCATTGATAGTCTGATCAGCTTCAAAAACGCTGACCGTTTTATCTGTGAATAAGATCCATTCCTTTGCTTTGTTCAATGCATCAAGCGGAGGTGTTTCAACAAGGATGATATCGAAATGGGAGCGTAGTTGCTCCAATCGTTGAAGTATGGTTTCTTCATTGCTTACCTCTAATAAGGATTTATCACCCCCGCGATTTCCCATGACCATGATACCGGTATTGAAATTGATTCCTTCCAGATCTCCGGAATGCAGGTAGTCTTCCAGGAAGAGTTTGGTGTTTGAATTTTTTGTGATCGAAGGACTATCAAAATTACCATCGATCAGTAAAACCTTTTTATTCACCATTACATAAGTATAGGCTATGCAGGCAGAAATCAGTGTTTTACCCTCACCTTCAGTAATACTTGTTATACTTAATATTTGTCCCCGTTCTGAAGTTTGGGCAAGCTCTCTGTTCACTTCAAACCGGGTTGAGCGCAATTGTTTTTTAAACTCCCGCATTTCTGCTGTGCCATGCAGGTTCTTCCATATTCCTTTAAGGTCAAGGGTAGATTTCCCTACCAGATTTAAATATCCAAGTACAGGGGCTTTTGTAATAAGTACCAGATCTCCGGGTACTCGTATACGGTTATCCAGGAAGAACATGACAAATAATATGATCACACAGAAAACTCCGCTTAGAATCCCGCTAATGATCACAAGAAGCATTTTTTTGGAAGGAAGCGGAAGTCCGGGCATAGCAATCTGAGCTTGTCTTAATTTGACCGGAAACTCAGATTCCATGGTAACTTTATTGTATTGGGCCAGAAGATCCTGATATTCTTCACTTCCTGTTTGAATGTCCCGTTCAAAAGATTGAATTACTGCTTCATGAGGTACCAGCATTTCAAATTTGTTGCTCATTACGTCAAGTTGTTTTTTGAGCGAGTTAAGGCCATAAACTGCACGGTCTAGTTCAATCTGAAGTTCAAGCTTTTTTTGGATCAGTAATGTTTTTGAATTAAGTGGGTTGTCGGTGTACTTATCAGACATGGTATTGATCTGTGCACTCATAACCTGCTGAAGGGAGTCTATTGAAATTTTATATTTTTCGTCAAAGTCGTTTTTTATGTATTTATCCTGCAAAGCATTCATTTCTGCTTTGGTACCAATTATTTTCTGGTTAATATTGGTAAAGGTCGATTCCATATACCGGCGGTCTTTAGGATCGAACATTTTATCTATACTTGCAATGGTACCTTTCAGCGAAACAATATCTTTTTCTGCTTGCAGCATTTTCTGTTCATAATCTGCAGTCTGGGAATAGATCTGTGAGGATTGCTCTGTCAGATTAAGTATGCGATTTTGAATTTTATATTGACGTAATCCACTAATGCGGGATTGAAGGGTATCAGATTTGATTTTTAAAAGGTTTTTTAGAAAGTTTACTGATGAACGCTGGTTTTCTTTAACCAGAACAGTATAATAATCTGTGAACTCGTTTGATAAGGTATTTACTACGAATGCAGATAACTCCGAATTCTCTGACTGGTAATCAATGAAAATAAAATCTGTTGTTCCTGCACGGTACACCAGCATATCCCATTTTAGGGATAGTTCATCATAGCCCATGGATCCAAGAATTCTATGCAAGCCTTCCTCATCATCATTTCTTAAATTCAGGCCTTCTTTTTTCCTGTATTTTTCCTTAAAGACACTTAATGCATGTTTTTTTGCTTCCAGGTTTAGGGTATTCAATAGTTCACTTGGTTCTTTGAAAGGCTTACTTGTCAGGTCATGAATGATAAGTTTATATGAAACAAGGTCAAGCATACTTTTTGATTGCATGACTTGTACCATATTGACAAACTTCTGATTGATTCGTGACTCCTGGAGTGAACTGGCTTCAGAAAGAGCCATTTGTTGGGTTTCATCAACTATTCCTGTGGCTATCTGAGCTTGTGCCGGGTAAACATCAGGAAGATTTCTGACAATATAAAAGGTAACCATGACCGTAATTAGCGGTACGGTTATAAGAACAAATTTATAACGTAATAATAAATCAATAAATTTCTTTATTTCCTCCATATTACCTCTACAGAACTTCCTCCACTTTTTTGGTTAATAATTCTTCCAGAGAAGCTTTTGCAATAAGAAAATTTGATTCAGCAGCTATCTTAGATTGCAGAGCCCCTGAATAAGACATTTGAGACATAGTATACTGCTCAAATGTTGTTTCGCTTTTTTCGTACCTGGTCTTTATCTCCCTGCTAATGTTCAATGCATCTGAAGATGCTTTAGTTTGCAGTCTGAGGTTGGCAAGTGCCTGTACGTAGCTGAAATAGCGTCTTTTAACTTCTGTTTCCAGAGTAAGATGATATTCATCAAGATCATATTGTGCTAGTTTTACACTCTCTTTTGCTTGCTTTACGTTTCCTGGTTTTTGAAAAAAAGAACTTAGGTTCAAGTTGAAAGCTACCTGATATCCATTGAAGAATCTTGGCTCTGCAAGGTCAATTGTATTATTTGGATTATAGACATAACTAAATGAGAAAGCATCCAACCATGATAATTGCTCCTGCCCGACAGTGGTTTTAGCAACTTTTATACGACCTTCAAAACTGTTCATTCTTGGGTAATTTTCCTTTGCTGTTGCTATCAGTTTTTCCAGAAATACATAAGAAATATCTGTCATCATTGATTCCTGTGCTTTGGTGGTTCCGCTTTGTATTAATAGGAGTAATGACGTTAATAAAATGTATTTCCTGAACATAAATTAAAATTTTTCTTTGTGCAATATAACAGGCAATGTTTTTATGAGTATTTCCAGGTCAAACCAGAATGAATACTTCAAGGCGTAAAAGTTATCAAATTTTTTTCGTTCCCGCTCAGAAATATCTCTTTTTCCTCTACTTTTTATCTGCCAGAGTCCTGTAACTCCTGCCGGGCCCATAAACCTTAATGACCATTCATTGGATGTTAGCATTTCAGCCTCATAAAGTGGTAAAGGCCTGTTACCGACAAGCGACATATCTCCTTTTATTACATTGAAAAGTTGCGGAAGTTCATCTATACTCGTTCTTCTGATAAAATTTCCAATTCGGGTGATCCTGGGGTCATCAATTAGTTTAACGAAAACAGATTTTTTACCTGAGTTTTCTTCATCGGCATCCGCTTTATATAAATTTAATTCTGAAAGATTTTCCAACTGTCTTTCAGCATCGATTCGCATGGACCGGAATTTGTAAAAATCAAATATGTTATAACCTGTGCCAACCCTTTTACTTTTATAAAGTACAGGGCCTTTAGTGTCAAGCCGTATCAGGATAGAAGTAATAATTAATATGGGAGAAACCAGGATTATACCTAGAGTAGAAACAAGAATGTCAAACAATCTCTTTCCCAATGGTAATTTATAAACAACATCTGCATTTTCTAAAATGGATAACGTTGGCTTGATCAGTTTGAATTTGACAAGGAATGCTAATCTCTCAATTAAATGCTCTATGGGGAAAGGAAGGATGTAAAAATCATGAACCTTTAATTGCAATGCCCGGGCTTTCCATTCTTTATTATGACTTGTGGAGATGAGAACAATAATAAGTTCACGCCACAATGCATTTTTTTTTATTTGCTCTATAAAATTGAAGCATTCTCCTTTTGTATCCGCTTCAATAATAATAATGTCGGGAAGTGTTAGAATAGATTGGTTGTCCAGATAATTCTTTAATTCTTCCAGAGTTCTGTTTTGAGAAATATTGAATGCTACAGGCAGCTCAGAAAGAATTGTACCGCATGATTGGGTGCCCATATAGGCAATACTTAAGTGAAGGCCTATATTAAGATAACAGCTATCCTGCTTAATTATTTTTGACATCGCTATATAAGAGGGCCTCTAATATTGAAGATTTTAATTCTGCAGGATTAAATGGTTTTTTGAAATAACAATCTGCCTGAAATGGCATACTGGAAACAATATTATCGAGATTGTCAGCTCCTGAGAGAAGAATGACAGGGGTGTCTCTATAAAACCCGCTAATTTTTAAATTTCTGATAAAGGATCCTCCGTCAATATATGGCATTTCAAGATCTGATATGATTAGTGCCGGGTCATTGCCATCTTCCAGCCAGGAGATAGCATCTGCGCCATTCTGCTTGATCACCAGGTCATAATCTTTTGATAGAATAAAATTAAGCAATTTTAAAATGCTTAGTTCATCATCAACAACCAGAATTTGCTTTCTCATAAAACTCATATAGACTAAATCTCACTCAAAATGATTAAGCGTAAATATTAATAAACAATTGTTTATCAGGATTTTGGCTAATATTCTGCCTCATTCTGGAAAAACAAATGCTTCTTTAAAATTCACTTAAACATTAAATTGAAATTAGCTTATTAATTAACGTTTTATTCTAACAATGAAAGTGCCAATGCAAATAAACACTCTGTATGGGCGAATTTAGAAAAAGTGTGGAATTTATTGCCGGAATATTGGGGAAAAGCTTCCTCAATTATGGTAAAATATTTACCGATGTAAACCGGCTATGTTACATTTTTAATTTATTCAGTTGTTAATGCGATTCTAATTAAATGCATTTGAATGAAAAGCATATTGAATAAAAAGAACAGCAGTATCTTATCTCAGGTTTATTGTTTTGTAATTCTTACAAGAAATCTGATTGAAAAAAATTTTTATAGATTATTTTGATGCCAGTGGATAACCTTTATCGATCCAGTTTTGTTTCAGATTTGTTGGCAGGTTTAAAAGTTTACCATTAACAAAGCCCATGCTCTTCATCGTATTAAATGCAGGGCGAATATTTGGACATTTATTAAATGGACAGCATCCGCAATAAACAACAACAAAAGAGGTCTTAGGTAGTCCAGCCAATGTTTTTTTGAATTTTTCAAGATTTTCTTTCTCGCTTGCAGCACCAAAATTTTTAGCTCCTTTTATGTTCTCAACAACCCCGATATTATAAACCATTGCCTGTTTCGCTTTTGGATTTGCAATAATAGCGGCTAGGGCAGATGGTTCGATCAGGTCTTTTTGGGTCCAGGTGTCTCTTTTGTCAAGTGATTGCTGAGTATTTATACCGGTCTGTGCCTTACTGAAGGAAATGACACTTATACTTAAAAGAAGGCCAAGCAGGATTTTTTTCATCTGTTTATTTTTTCAATTGTTTTGAACAGCAAAAATAATGATTTTTTGTTCATTTAAAGATTTAAGGATTGCTATCTGATCAGCGGGTGAGTGTATTCAGGAAATTGATCATTTCCTTGTTATCGTAATCTGCCATCCCTGTGTGATGAAAAACAATGCTACCATCCGGACCAATTATTACAGTGGTTGGGAGTGTTCCATTAAAAATTTGCGTCGGAATAGGTGTTTCGCTCGTGTAAACTTTGAGGTTAAACGAGCGTTTCTTCATAAACTTAACTGATGCATCCATTTTATTATCTACATCTACCATAATAAAGCTGATCTTATCCTTGTTTTTTATTTTGGATGCCAGAGCATTAATAGAGGGCATCTCTGCACGACAGGGAGGGCACCAGGTTGCCCAAAAGTTAATGAAGTATACTTTTCCTTTGTTTTCAGAAATATTAATAAGCTCACCATCTTCCGATCTGAAGGTCATGCTGGCAGGTATCGATCTGTTAGCGGCTGACTTATCTATACCCGAGCTTGCTTCAGCGTTAAACAGACCAGTAAACATAATTCCCCTGATAAGTATTGCTCTGGCATCTGTACTAAAGAAGATAACAGCGATAAATAAAATAAATATCAGGTTACTGATATTGGATCTGATATATTTCAATAATTCCATGTATGCCTAAATTGTTATTTGCGCAAGTTACGAACCAGATAGCATAGCCTTTGTAACAAGAGTTGCACAGTGAAAGTTTTTGTTTGATTTTCCCGGATCAACTACAAGACACTGTTAAGTTTAGTATACACTCTATGTTTCTTTTTTGTATCATAAAATGTTTATTATTTGGATTGTTAAAAATTTGTAAGTCATTAGTTTGCAATTTTTTAACCAACAAATTGCCACTGAATGTTTGTGAAAGTGATTTTTAAGAAATGCCCTGGCCTTTTGTGACTTTTGTCACATTGTTTGAAATATTTCTGGCCTAATTTTCGTTCATAATTAGTCAAACCTTACATTTTGAATTATGGTACTAAGTAAAATTTCGGCAATAAAAAATTGGATCAAAACAATGGGATTTGAATTGATAAAGTCGCATGATCTGAATAATGAAGCGGTAAAGATCAACTACTACAGTTTAGGTAATTTTGGTATTTATGAAGAGATATCAAATAAAGGAAAGAATGTTGATAAACTGAGATTTATATCATGGAACCCATGGGGTGTTGATTTTGAAGTTCACTCTTTAAAGGAGCTTTGTGATGCTTATCAGGATTCTATCAGCTATAGTCCTGAATTGCCTGCTTAAAAAGGGTGTTTTTGGATAAAAACTGGTGTAAATCCGTCATCGGATTATTTTCTCTCCGTTTCTTAAAATAAACAGGGATAGTTCCTCTATGGGATGTTTAAGGATTTTCCCCACCTTAATTCCCTTTTCCTGACAAAGTTGTTTTAAAATGTCAGAGAAATGAAAGGCAATGGATCCTACAAAATGGCAGGTATGTGTTTTGTAATCCGGATAGGATTTGATATTTGTTTCAATAAATTCATTAAAGCCCCTTTTTAATATTTCTATAATGTATGGATGACTTAAATGTTCACTCATAAATGGTGCAAAAGACGCAAGGTAAAAATTGGGAGATGGCTCCTGATAAATGCGTTTTATGATCTTTTCCTTATCAATATTGTATTTTCTATAAAATTCTCCGGAAAGTTCAGAAGGCATTGTTCCGTACAAATATCCCGTGATCAGTTGTCTGCCAAAATAGGTTCCTGAACCCTCATCACCTAAAATATAACCAAGCCCGTGTTTGCTGTCGTGTATCCTGTTCCCATCGAAATAAGAGATGTTCGAGCCAGTACCTAATATGCAGCAAATTCCATCGGATGTTCCCGTAGTAGCGTATATACAGGCAATAATATCAATATCAACGCTTATAAATGCATTTTTAAATATTTTTGATAAAGCGTTCGAAATTAGTTCACGACGATCCGGACTTGAGCAACCTGCTCCGAAAAAATAAATTTCCTTGACCTGGTCAGTGTATGGCTGTATTTCAGGAGTGTTTTGAAATATCTTGATGATATCTTTTTCAGAAAGGAAGAATGGATTTATTCCACTTGTTCTGAAAGAAATTGTCTGATTTTCTGATAGCGTTAATATCCAATCGGCTTTGCTCGAGCCGCTATCTGCAACTAATAACATAGTATATTATATTTCCTGAAGTATTTGCTTGGTTAGTGGCTTCCCTATGAATTTTGATACCAATGGATTTTCTTTTACTTTTTTGATGTCCTTTGGGTCAAGGGAAGAGGTCAGTACATATATTTTGATCTTCCCAGGCTCAAGATCAGGAAGCTCCAATAATGCTTTAAGAAACTCAAAACCATTCATCAGTGGCATTCTAAGGTCAAGAAATATCACCTCAGGTAGTACGGCTCCGGTTTGTAAGGAATCTTTTATTAGTTTGAAGGCTTCATTTGGAGTATCAATGACAGTAATTGATTCTGCGTAATTACAATTATCTAATATCTTTCTGTTGATCAGATTGTCGATATAGCTATCATCAATAAGCAGTACATTTTTATATTTAAAGATATCCATTCAATCAAAAATACTAATTCTTTGCATTAAAGCAAATCATTGGTTTCTAATATTTATTGAAGATTTAGTTTGCCTGATAGTTGCAACAAGGCAATTTCTGCTAGTTTCGCGTCAAATTGTGAACTTGTAAATCGGGCATTGGCATCAATATAATTGCGTTGAGCTTCTCTGAACTCAAGAGGTGCGACACTGCCTATCCTGAATTTTTCAAGAGTAATGTCCATATTCTGCTTTGCAACCCCCAGGTTTTCTTGTTCCAGTCTGACCAGCTCCAGATTTGTTTGATAGGTCTGGTATAATGAAGCAAGTTGTGAAGAAATGTTCTGGGTTATTTTATCATATTGAAGTTTGCTGTTCTCAATTTGCAGAGAGGCATTTTTCTCATTTCTCTTTTGAAGATATCCATTGAAGATATTAATAGATGCACTTAAGCCGTAATTAAGTCCTCTTCCGGTTGAAGTACGTGCAAATCCCAGCTCCGAAGTAGATTTACTGAAATTATATCCTGAGTTGATATTAATATCCGGGTATCTGTTTGCCTTGACTTCCTTCAGATTGATCTCTGCGATTCGACGATTAATTAATGCCGACTGCAGGTTTGGATTTAATTGGGATGCAGAAGCTTGTAATTCTGCCAGAATCAGGTTGTTCCCAATAATTATCGAATCAGATACCTTAAATTCAGTTGAAATTTCTCTGGCAAGCAATTCATTGAGTCTGATCTTTGTGCTGCGATACACATCAATCTGCCGGAGAAGGTTAGTAGTATCTGTATTCAGATCAACCGTTGCCGCAAGCACTTCAAGTTTAGCAGCCTTTCCGATCTTGAATCTGTTATTCGAATTTTTGAGCCTCAATCTTGAAATATCCAGTGCTCCGCTCAAAGCTTTTATTTGCTGTTGTTGTGAAACCAGGTCATAATAGTTGTTGATCACATCAGCAAGGGTGTTTTGTACAGTAAGTTTAAAGTTAGCTTCACCTAATTGCTCCAGTTCTTTAAGCCTGTCGTATCTGGCAAACATTTCGAATCCATCAAATACCTGCCAGTTGAGTACAGGGCCATATACCAGGTTTGAATTTTTTGCTCCTGTTCTTTCCTGAGTTTGACCGCTGGAAAGTGTTTGCTTGGTATTTGAAACAGTATTATTGGTGCTAAAATTTCCTGTTACTACAGGAAGCATTCCTGCGTTGGCACGGCTGACGTTATTTTTAGCTTGTTCTACATCGTTTTTATTAAGCTTGATATCATAATTGTTCTCAAGTGCCAATTGTACAGCCTGTTCAAGACTTAATCTTTCCTGTGCCTGTAAATTACCTGCCAGTAATAAAATCAAGAATATATATCGTTTAAAGTTTTTTCTGTTCATATACTTTTTAACATGCGTTTTCCATTTTTCCGATTAGGATCTGTTAATTTTCAGACAATTCCATTTCCTCGTGATGAGGATTTTTTATGCCGGTCATCTCTGGTTTTTCTTTATGCTCTCTTGACCACATTGAATAGATAGCAGGGATGACATAGAGTGTTAAGATCAGGGAAAATAATGTTCCGCCTATAATAACGATTCCCATACTCATTCGGCTCTTTGCTGCAGCACCCAATGCCATTGCAATTGGCAAGGCACCAAGGGCAATTGCCAGACTTGTCATCAGGATAGGTCTTAAACGGGCCACAGAGGCCTCAATGATCGCTTCGGCAAGAGGTTTACCCTGTTCTTTCAATTGGTTGGCGAATTCTACGATCAGGATTCCATTCTTGGTTACCAGACCAATGAGCATGATCGTCCCTATCTGACTGAAGATATTCCAGGTTTGTCCGAAAAGCCAGAGTGATAGAAAGGCTCCGGCTACGGCCATTGGTACAGTTAAAATGATGATGAAGGGGTCAATAAAACTTTCGAATTGGGCAGCTAATATCAGATAAACCAATAGCAGTGCTAATGCAAATGCAAAGAGAGTATTTGAAGAGCTTTCCTGGAAATCCCGGGACTCTCCACCCAAATCTGTTGAAAAGGTATCATCAAGAATTTTATCAGCTGCTTTATCCATTGATTCAATTCCATCTCCTATACTTTTTCCCGGAGCCAAACCGGCAGAAACTGTTGCAGACATAAAACGATTGTTATGGTAAAGCTGTGGCGGAGTACTGGTTTCTTCCATCAGAACAAGGTTATCCAGTTGTATTAATTCTCCTTTGTTATTTCTGACAAAAATAGAGGTCAGATCGAGAGGGTCATTTCTATCGATACGCTCATATTGTCCTATAACCTGATACTGTTTTCCATTCATCTGAAAATAGGCAAAGCGCTGTCCGCTAAGTGCAAATTGCAGCGTTTGAGCAACATCCAGGATAGATACACCCAGATTTTTTGCTTTTTCTCTATCAATAGAAATGTTGATCTCCGGTTTGTTAAATTTAAGGTTTACATCGGTTGCGGTAAATGTTGGATCCTTGCTGATTTCTTCCATAAACAATGGAATTTTTTCCCTTAGCTTCTCAAAATTCGGGGCCTGAATAATATATGATATTGGTAGTCCCCCTCTTCTGCTTACCGAAATTGTAGGTTGTTGAATAACAAAAGACCGTCCGTCATTATATCCTTTGGTGATTTTTGTAAGCTTATCGGCAATTTGAGCCTGTGTACGGTTACGTTCATTGGGTTCGCTGAGCCTGATCCTTAAAAATCCGGTATTTGCTGCCCCTGAACCACTAAATCCGGGTGAGGTGATCGTTAGATTTATTTTCTTCTCAGGAATAGAATCTTCCACCATTTTGGATAACTGCAGAATAAAATTGTCGGTATAATCATAAGAAGAACCTTCCGGGGCACTAACCTGAATGTTAACAGCACTTCGGTCATCATATGGGGCAGTTTCCTTTTGAATGATCACCCAGAATAATGCGATTAGTCCAATACAGACCGCAATGATCGGGAAGGCCAGCCACCGGCTTTTCATGAAACGGGTCAGCGACTCAGAATACCCTGATGTCATATTTTCGAAATAAGGCTCCGACCAATTATAGAATTTGGTTTTCTTTTTATTTGCCTTCATCATGTAGGCATTCAGCATAGGTGTCAAAGAAAGTGATACGAATGCTGAGATCAGTACTGCCGCGCCAATGACGACGCCGAACTCCCGGAAGAGCCGCCCCACAAAACCTTCTAAAAAGATTACCGGAAGGAATACGGCGGCAAGGGTAACTGATATGGAGATAACTGCAAAAAATATTTCGTTAGAGCCCTTAATTGCAGCCTCAATTGGACTGTATCCTTCTTCAAGTTTTTTAAAGATGTTCTCTGTTACTACAATACCATCATCAACTACCAGACCAGTTGCCAATACGATAGCAAGTAGCGTCAGTACATTTATGGAAAAGCCAAAAAGGTACATAATGAAAAAGGTGGATATCAGGGAAACGGGAATATCTATCAGTGGCCTGAATGCGATACTCCAATCGCGGAAAAACAAAAAGATAATCAGGATAACCAGGATGAGTGAGATTAGAATGGTCTCAGCAACTTCAGTCACAGAACGCTTGATAAAAACGGTGGTATCGAGAGCAATATCAACTACAAAATCTTCAGGAAGCTCTTTCTTTAATTGTTCATATCGTTTATAAAACTCCTGTGATATTTCCAGATAATTGGCGCCTGGCTGTGGAAGAATTCCTATCCCGATCATCGGGGTGCCTGATTGGCGTAACATGGTTTCCTCGTTTTCGGGGCCCAAAACAGCTGTACCTATATCTCTCAGCCGAACAATGTTATCTCCTGAACTTTGAATGATCAGGTTGTTAAATTGTTCCTCATTTGATAAGTTACCGAGTGTTTTTACTGAGAGTTCTGTTGAATTACCGGTGATTTTGCCTGATGGAAGTTCTACATTCTCCCTGTCGAGAGCATTTTTTACGTCTAATGCGGTAAGCCTGTATGCAGCAAGTTTTGCCGGATCGATCCAGATACGCATAGCAAAACGTTTTTGACCCCAGATCTGCACTCCACTAACTCCCGGAATTGTTTGCAAACGTTGAGATATTACGTTTTCAGCATAGTCACTTAACTCTAATTGATTTCTTCTGTCACTCTGAAGGGTCATTGATAAGATCGCTTCTGAATTTGCATCAGCTTTAGAAACTACCGGCAAGCCATCAATATCCTTTGGTAATTGCCTTACAGCCTGAGAAACACGGTCTCTGACATCATTCGCGGCTTCTTCCAGATTTTTTTCAAGGTTGAACTCAACATTAATATTACTGGTACCCTGGTTACTTGAGCTACTAACACTTTTTATTCCTTCTATACTGTTTATTGCTTTCTCAAGAGGTTCGGTGATCTGTGATTCTATAATATCCGAATTAGCCCCAGGATAACTGGTACGTACAGATACGATGGGAGGATCAATAGACGGAAATTCTCTGACACCTAAAAAATTGAAGCCGATGATCCCGAAAAGAACCAGTAATAGATTCATTACGATTGCTAGTACAGGCCTTTTTATACTGGTGGTTGATAAACTCATTGCTCTATTGTTTTTTATTTAAACTGATCACCCTGATTCGTAAACTGTTTCTTTATTAATTGACAATTTTAACTACAACCGGGACATCATTTTTTAATGACATGATTCCTGTTGTCAGGACGGTATCACCCACACTTAAACCCGAGGTTATTAAAACAGATTTTTCAGTTCTGGTTCCGGTTTCAACCATAACTTCTTTGGCTTTCCCATTTGAGCTGATATAAACTTTTTTACCCATAAGTACAGGTACAATAGATTGTGTAGGGATTAAGATCGCATCATTTATATTACTCAATGGCAGATCGATCTTCGCAAATGAACCGGGTAATAGCTCTCCTTTTGAATTGGATGCTCTGGCCTTTAACTGTAAGGTACGGGTTGATATGTTTATCCCTGGTTCAATGGCATAGACAGTTCCGGTATACGAATCTTTAGAGCCTGCCACTGTAAATGAGATCTTCGTGTTTAATTTGATAGTGCCCGCATATTTTTCAGGAATAGAGAACAGAATCTTTACAGGATCTGTGCTAACCAGACGAGCGATATTACTCGAAGGAGTAATGTATTCACCCGCAGAGATAGTTCTCAGGCCTATTTTCCCGCTAAATGGAGCACGGACCTGAGTTTTTGCAAGTTGAGCACGAATTAACTGTGTTTGTGATTGTAATGACCGAAGTTCTGCCAGTGCTACATCGTATTCCTCTTTACTGATGGCCTCTTTTTCAAGTAGCATACCCGCCCGGTATTCTGTTTCCTGAGCTAATTTCTGCTTGGTTAATGCCTGTGATAGTTGAGCCTGAAGCTCAAGATCATTGATCTTTATCAATACCTTTCCTTTGCTGACCGATGTTCCTTCAGAAAATTGTATGGCTGTTACAAGACCAGAGATCTCGCTTCGTATATCAACCTGCTCATTGGCCTCTATTGATCCTGCAATTGAAAGTGAATTGGAAAAGCTCTCAGTTTTTGTGACAATACCATTTACATTTAATGCCGCTGCGGGTCCGCCGGGACCGCGGCCACCTTCAGCAGGCTTCTGGGCTTTATTTTTTGTAAACCGGTATGCAACTGCTCCTCCAACAAGAATTACAATGATTATATATACGATATACTTGACTTTCATATAATTAGTTATAGTT
Source organism: Daejeonella rubra (assembly GCF_900103545.1). Lineage (GTDB taxonomy): Bacteria > Bacteroidota > Bacteroidia > Sphingobacteriales > Sphingobacteriaceae > Daejeonella > Daejeonella rubra. The sequence goes on along the minus strand of NZ_FNHH01000022.1, from coordinate 38,118 downwards.
TTTTAAAATTGTATGTGGCTTTTTAGTTTGCTTAGGCTCAATTTTTATCAGGTTATCCTGAATAATTCCCAGAACTTCATTGAAGATCTGCTTTTTCGACTCGCTTATATTTTGAAGCGACTTGTTGTTTAACTCTTCAATAGCTTCTTTAATGACAGGTATGTCTTTTTGAGCTTTGGATGTCAGTCTGATCAGCTGCTCTCTCCGGTCATAGGGATTTTTTTCCCGAATCACATATTCTTTTTCTTCCAGGTAATCCAAAATATTGACCATGTAAGATTTATCAATATGTAAAATTTCGGCAAGTGCCTTCTGTGATAGGTTCTCCTCATGAAAGTCTATCAATACCAGAACATAATGATATCGGTCTATAGATAACTGATTGACCATTTTTGAAAGGGCATTCAGGTATTTTTTAGAGGCAGATAATAATGGATTTGCGAGGGGCTCTTGCATAATTAGTGTACAAATCTATTTTTATACCTTGTAATTAGTTGTATGTAGCAACTATTTTACAGCCTTCAATTTACTTGCCTCTTGAAAAATGTATTAAAAAGTTATTTTTGGCGCAACCAATTATTAATCTGTTTATGAAATATCTGATATCACTTTTTTTTATTGCAATTATGACTACTTCCTTAAGTGCCCAGAATAAAATTGCTTTTGAAGTTTCTTTCTCAGAACCTCAGGCACATTATGTAGATGTAGCAATGGAAATTTCAGGACTAAAAGGTGCATATGTCGATCTGAAGATGCCTGTTTGGACTCCCGGATCTTACCTGATCAGGGAGTTTGCAAAAAATGTTGAATCTTTTGAGGCCTTTAGTACTACAGGTTCAGCCTTAAATGCCGGGAAAATAAATAAAAATACCTGGAGGGTAAACACTCAGAATAATGGCAGGATCAAAGTAACTTACCGTGTGTATTCCTTTGAAATATCTGTCCGGACGAGTTTTGTGGATGAATCGCATGCTTTTTTATCCCCAACCGGAATATTCATGTATCCTGATGGACAACTGAACTCGGCTTCGACGATCACTATCATCCCATACAAAAACTGGACAAAAATATCTACGGGTCTTGAACTGACCGGATCAAAGGCAAATACCTTTATTGCGCCTGATTTTGATGTACTTTATGATTCTCCTTTTGAAATAGGAAATCAGGATGTGTTTGAGTTTGATGCAGCTGGTGTAAAACATGAAGTAGCCATGTATGGTGGCGGTAATTATGATAAAGAGATCCTAAAAAGGGATATGACAAAAATTGTTGTGGAGCAGACCAAAACATTTGGTGTTAACCCCAATAAAAGGTATGTGTTTATTGTCCATAACTTCAATTCAGGTGGCGGCGGATTGGAACACCTGAATTCAACTGTATTGGGTGCAAGTCGTAATTCTTACAATACGGAAGCTGGCCGCCTGCGTTTTTTGGGCCTTGTTTCTCATGAGTATTTTCACCTGTGGAATGTCAAACGCCTGAGGCCAATTGCTTTAGGTCCTTTCAATTATGACGAAGAAAATTACACAACTAATTTGTGGATCGCTGAGGGCTTCACTGCCTATTATCAGGATATTTATACCAAAAGAGCCGGATTGCAAAGTCCTGAGCGCTATGTTATGAATCTGGCAAATTCTATTAGTTTGGTTGAGAACCAGCCCGGAAATCGTGTAGATCCTGTCAGTCAGGCAAGTTTTGATGCCTGGATCAAACAATATCGCCCGAATGAAAATTCAGCAAATTCAACAATTTCATATTACAGTAAAGGTGCTTTGATTGCATTGATCATGGATTTGGAGATCATTAATTCTACAGCCGGTAAATCAGGTCTTGATGAGGTAATGAAGGCGATGTATGACGAGTATTTTGTCAAGAAATCAAAGGGTTACACAGATGCAGAATTTAAAGCGATGACTGAGAAGATAGCAGGAAAATCATTTGATGCTATGTACGCAGATTATATAAACGGAGTAAAAACCATTGACTACAATAAGTATTTAAACTATGCAGGCTTGACATTAATTGATGATGCAGCTGCTGGAAATGATGCCTATCTGGGTGCGATAACCTCGCTTAAAGACGGAAAGATTGTTGTAACGAATATCTCCCGCCAAAGCCCGGCGTGGACAGGAGGTTTAAATGTAAATGATGAAATTCTGGCTATGGACGATCAGCGGATAAATAATGTTTCAGATCCTAGATTGTCTGAGGTTGAGAAGTTTATTGCTAATAAGCGCGCTGGTGATAAGATCCGGGTTTTGGTTAACCGTGACGGCCGATTGATGAATATTGACATTGTACTTGTTAGAAACCCGAATCATAAGTTCAGAATTGCTGCAATTGAAACTGCGAATCCATCGCAGATCGCGGTGAGGAAGCGATGGTTAAAAATTAATTAAAACAAAAAAAAGCAGCTTAAGCTGCTTTTTTTGTTTTAATGTTTATTTCAATTAGAATGTAAATCGTATTGCTAAACCTACATCGCCTGAACGGAAGTCAGTATTTGGAGTTAGTTCCAATCTTGGTCTCCAGTCAATTGCCAGGTTTAAGGGAGCTCCATCTATCTTATAATCTAAACCTAGAACGCCATCAGCACTCAAAAATAGATCGCCTTCAAAATCTCTTCTTTTGTAGGATCCGATGCTACCACCACCTCCGTAATACCAAAGAAGACCAGGAGCACCTGCAATTGGGTTATGTACTTCATAAAGACCAGTAAATATAAAACGCTTAAGGTCATCGTTGTTTCTGAATGATAAGTTCAGGTCAAGTGCCTTATTTGAATTTAAAAAGGTTTTATAGTTTAAACCATTGTAAGAACCCAATCTAACACCAATGGCATTCTCATAGTTTTGGGCATTTGCATTCGTGTTTGCGATAAGCAAAAATCCAGCAGTTAAGCATAGTAAAAGTAGTTTTTTCATAATTATTGTATTTAATGCAATATTGATTTCAAATACAATGCCAACACCTTATAGTTGGAAAAGAATTTTCTATGAATGGATGAAATAAAAACTCTGATCAAAATATTTTTTATTCCTTATATCCAGGATGAGAAATTATGAAACTTAATTTATTCTTATTTGCAGAGCTCTTATTTTTAGCTAATTTGCTAAATTAACACTGTAAAATAAATGTTCTTATGGCAGAGATAACCCGGGTTTTTGATCTTCTACAGCTTTCTGTTGAAAAGTATCAGAAGGATGATATGGTAGCAGCCAAGCAGAATGGGGTTTGGGAAAAGTATTCAACTGAGAGATTTGTTGGGCTTGTTAACGCAGTTAGCTCCGGACTTATAGCTTCCGGAATCGGCAAGAATGATAAAATTGCTATCATGTCGCCCAATCGGCCTGAGTGGAATATATGTGATTTTGGCATCATGCAGATCGGTGCAACGCAAGTACCGATGTACCCGACTCTCGCCGAGAATGATATAAAATTTATTTTGAGAGATGCAGAAGTCAAAATTGTATTTGTTTCGGATAAGATACTGTATGAAAAACTAAACAACGTTAGGACATTAGAGGAACTTGATTTCAAGATCTTTAGTTTTGATAAGATCGAAGGTGTTCCGTATTGGATGGAATTGTCTGAAATTGCAGGCCGTTCTGAACCTGTTGATCTACAAATTTATCGCGATCGTATTCTACCGGGTGATCTTCTGACTTTAATATATACTTCAGGAACCACAGGAACACCTAAGGGGGTGATGCTAACGCATGGTAATCTGGTTAGTAATTGCATTGCTTCTTCAGTGATGTATCCTAAGAATTTCTCAAAAGCATTAAGCTTTTTGCCTCTTTCCCATATTTTCGAACGGATGGTACTGTACATGTATTTCTACCTTGGGATATCTGTTTATTACGCACAAAGTATGGATACTATTGCTGCGGATCTGGTTGAAGTAAAACCACATGGTTTTACAACAGTTCCGCGTTTGCTGGAAAAGGTTTATGATCGTATTGTAGCTAAAGGGTCAGAGTTGACAGGCATCAAAAAACAGTTGTTTTTTTGGGCACTGAATCTGGGGCTTAAATATGAAATGGACGGAAAAAATGGTGCATTTTATGAATTTCAGCTTAAAATTGCCAATAAGATCATTTTCAAAAAATGGCGTGAAGCCTTAGGCGGAAATATCATGGCAATTGTTTCTGGTGGAGCTGCATTGCAGCCAAGGCTTGCCCGGGTTTTTTGGGCAGCGAATATGCCTGTTTTGGAAGGATACGGATTGACTGAAACTTCACCTGTTATTGCAGTTAACGGACTTGACCCGGGAGCGGCAAAATTTACCACCGTAGGTAAAGTGATAAAAGATGTGGAGGTCAGAATTGCCGAGGATGGAGAGATTTTATGTAAGGGCCCTAATGTGATGAAAGGTTATTATAATCGTCCTGATCTTAGTGATGAAGTAATAGATAAGGATGGCTTTTTCCATACCGGAGACATTGGAGAACTTTTAGAAGGCAAATATCTGCGGATCACGGATCGTAAAAAAGAAATTTTTAAAACTGCCGGAGGAAAGTATATAGCCCCACAGGTTCTTGAGAATAAATTTAAAGAATCACCTTATATTGAGCAGGTGATCGTGATAGGTGAAAACGAGCGTTTTCCCGCTGCGTTAATCCTCCCATCATTCCCTGCCTTATCAGCCTGGTGCACCAGATCTGATATCACCTACACAACGAATGAGGAAATGATCAAAGATCAGCGGGTTATTGATAAGATCCAGTCAGTGATCGATCATTTTAACCAGGATTTCGGAAACTGGGAGAAGGTGAAAAAGTTTGAACTGCTGGTAAATGAATGGAGTATAGATGGGGGGGAGTTAACTCCTAAACTAAGCTTAAAAAGAAAAATAATTTTACAAAAATATAAGACACTGGTTGATAAAATATATAGAAATGAATAAAAATATTAAGATCAGATCTGTTAAGGGTTTACTAATTGTATTCTCTCTGGGCATATTGTTTTCAGGATGTGTTGGTGGTCAGACAGGCAGGAATAATAGCGGTCAGTATAAAAACGGTATGGTGGTCTCTGCTCATCCTGCTGCTTCGAAAGTTGGACTTGATATTCTTAAGAAAGGTGGAAATGCAGTAGATGCGGCAGTTGCTGTGCAGTTTGCTTTGGCAGTTGTTTATCCTGATGCCGGAAATATTGGTGGTGGAGGTTTCCTTGTTTATCGTTCTGCAGAAGGTGAAACAGCAACTCTTGATTTCAGAGAGAAAGCACCAGGAAAGGCCAGCCGTGACATGTATCTGGATTCTGCAGGTAATGCCATAACAGAAAAAAGCATATTTGGTCATTTGGCAGCCGGTGTTCCGGGTAGCGTGGATGGGATGGTTAAGGCTCATGCCAGGTTTGGTAAATTAAGCTGGGCTGAGGTAGTGCAACCTGCATTGGATCTTGCCAAAAACGGATTTCCTATCACTGAAAGTCAGGCTGAAGAATTTGCAGAAATCCAGGAGCCGATAAAAAAGTATAATCCCGGTAAAACCTACTTTATTAAAGATAAATGGGCAAAAGGAGATGTTTGGGTTCAGGAAGATCTTGCTAAAACACTTCAATTGATCAGAGATAAAGGCCGTGAAGGGTTTTATGCTGGAGAAGTAGCCGATCATATCGTAGCTGAAATGCTTGCCGGGGGTGGTATGATCAGCAAAGAAGATCTGAAAAATTACCAGGCACAATGGCGCGAGCCGCTTGTTGGAAATTATAAAGAATATAAAATAATAACTATGCCTCCGCCTTCGAGTGGTGGAATTGCATTATTGCAACTTTTAAGTTCTGTGGAGGAATATCCCATTAAGCGCTATGGATTCAATTCCGACTCAAGCATGCAGGTAATGATTGAGGCTGAAAGAAGAGTTTATGCAGACAGAGCAACCCATCTTGGGGATCCTGATTTTTACAAAGTGCCCCAGAAATATCTTATTAATCCCATCTATTCTAAATACCGTATGAGTAACTTCAATTGGGAAAAGGCAACATTGAGCAGCGATATCAAGGCAGGTGAAGTACCAAAGGAGACTGAGGAAACTACCCACTTCTCTATCGTTGATCGTGAAGGGAATGCAGCAGCAGTTACCACAACGCTGAATGGAGGCTATGGCTCAATGGTCTTCGTAAAGGGGGCCGGCTTTTTATTGAATAATGAAATGGACGACTTTTCTGTAAAGCCCGGAACCCCGAATATGTTCGGACTACTGGGTGGCGAGGCCAATGCAATACAGCCCGGGAAAAGAATGTTAAGTTCAATGACTCCAACAATTCTTGAAAAAAATGGTGATCTTTTTATGGTGGTAGGGACCCCTGGAGGATCAACTATCATTACTTCTGTTTTCCAAACTATCCTGAATACTATTGAATTTGATATGGGGATGCAAAGTGCCGTGAATGCCAAAAGGTTTCACCATCAATGGCTCCCTGATGAAGTAGTGGTTGAGAAGGGTGGCCTGGATAGCCTGGCAAGGCTCAGGCTTGAGAAAAAAGGCTATAAATTCAGAGAAAGAAGAGCGATAGGACGTGTTGATGCGATCCTAAAGACCCAATGGGGTTATTATGAAGGCGGTGCAGATCCAAGGGGAGATGATACAAAACTGGGCTGGTAATACCCTGATTCTGTATTAAAATCCAGATTTTAATTGGTTTTACTCCCTTTGCCTGGTAATAATGTGCTGACAAGAAAGTGTAGCAAGACAATTGCTAGCAGCAAAAACTTTATCCCTGCAAAAATGAATGCTGCACTGGCAAACATATTTGTAGGTTCAAAATAGATCAGCTGAAGGAGTGAGATGTTCTCGATCATGTCGCAGGCAACAGCAATTACCGTCAAACTGCTTAATAGTTTGAACCTGTTTAGGGTATGGCCTTTAGCTAGTTTACTGCAGGCCCATGCACTGCCATAATAGAACATAGCTCCATATAAAAGTGGGAAAATAAAGTCCAGGTAAATGCTGAGAGTAATAAGTTCTATTTGACCTGATTCTCTCAGACCGTTTAGAAAATTCACTGCTTTTTCGGCTGTCCCAATAAACTCAAATTTTAGAATACTGGCAGGATCTAATGGTGCGGTCATTTGTCTCATTAACATGAACCAGCCTGCGGTAAGCAGAAACAGTAGTATTAATCTCAGTCCTTTATTTTTCATCAGAATATAATTTGTTTTTTAATGGTTATGAAGCTTGCATGAGCTTATTCATTCCGGTTTGTGAGCGGTAAGCTCATGCAGGTTTCATATAAGTTAAGGTACTATTTTAAATTGTTGAAAATCAATTCCTGAATGGATACCTTACAAATGAAGACTGGCTCATGCCGTTCTTTTCATATAGGGCGATGCAGTGTTGTTTATATTCTTCCTCTATATTGCTGTCTCCGAGTTCAAGTTTTCCAGCATAGGGATTATTACTCAAAAAGAAATAGACTCGGGTTGTTCCATATTTGTTATGAGGCATATAATTGCCGTATTGTTCCATGTCTTTCCAGTTCTCTTCATCAATACTTATTGCATATATCCTGATCACCGGACCGGTATTCTGCTCGTTACGGATAAATGCCGTCTCTTTTAGATTGCCTTTTAATCCTTTGATTCCAGGTTCACTTAATGCATTCCAAAGCATGGTGGCAATTGCAATCACAGAAATTATAAGTACATATAATTTGTTTTTCTTCATCTCTGCTCAAAGCTAAGCTTAATAATTAATCGAAGGAGCCTCCCTAATCTAAAAATAATTTATGCTTTAGCCCTTGTTTTATAAATTTCTAATTAATAGATTTGCTATGCTTGCATAGTAATTTTGAATGAAGCCTGAAGAAACTGTAGATTATTTTTTAAAGATTGTATGGCAAACTGTTGCTAATAAATATAATCAGATAGCTTCGGATTTCGGGATCACGCAAGCCTTGGGTTATATGCTGATCAATATTCATGAAGAAGGCACAGCGGTATCTCAGATCGCTGCCTTGTCGGGAGTAAAGTCAACAAGCCTTTCAAGGATGCTGAAGAGCATGGAGGAATTGGGATTGATCTTCAGGGAGACCGATGCGAATGATAAGAGATCAGTTAAGATTTTTTTAACCCCTTTCGGAAAAGAAAAGCGGCAGATCGCTAAAGATGTGGTACGCACATTTAATGAATACCTGAACGCGCATATATCCGATAAGGAGAGACTTCAGTTAATAAAAACCTTAAATAAAATAAATCAACTAACCACTGATTATAAACCTCAGTTTTGCTACCCGGAGATTCCGGGTAGTGAAACTTGAAAATGAATGTATATGAAACGAGTGATCAGAAAAGTTGCTGTATTGGGTTCGGGAATAATGGGATCCCGGATAGCGTGTCACTTTGCCAATATTGGTGTTGAAGTCCTGCTTTTGGATATAGTTCCAAAAGAACTGACACCTGAAGAGCAGTCCAAAGGTCTCGATATTTCCAATAAGAATGTTCGGAACCGAATTGTTAATGCCGCACTTGAAAGTACCTTAAAATCAAATCCTTCTGCGGTTTTTTCTAAAAAAGTTGTATCAAATATCAGCACTGGCAACTTCGATGACAATATGAAGGATATCGCTTCGTGCGATTGGGTAATTGAAGTAGTTGTTGAACGACTGGATATTAAAAAGCTGGTCTATGATCAGGTTGAAAAATTCAGGACCCCGGGAACTCTGATAAGCTCAAACACCTCCGGAATTCCAATTCATTTGATGGCTGAGGGCAGATCTGAAGATTTTAAGGCTCATTTTTGCGGAACACACTTCTTTAATCCGCCACGCTACCTTCGTCTTCTTGAAATAATTCCAACTCCCGAAACAAAACCTGAGATCGTTGATTTTCTGATGCATTTTGGGGATAAATTCCTTGGGAAAACCACTGTTCTTTGTAAAGATACGCCAGCATTTATTGCAAACAGGGTAGGTGTATATTCTATCATGGCCTTGCTTCATCTGGTTGAAAAGATGGATCTTTCTGTGGAGGAGGTTGATAAATATACCGGTCCTGCATTGGGCCGACCTAAATCGGCAACCTTCCGCACCACAGATGTAGTTGGTTTGGATACAATGATCAATGTTGCCGGTGGATTATTCAATAATCTTCCTGATGATAAAGCTCATAAACTGTTTGAACTTCCTGAATATGTTAAGAAAATGCAGGAAAACAAGTGGCTTGGAGATAAAACAAAACAAGGTTTTTATAAGAAAGTTAAGGGTGCAGATGGAAAATCTGAGATCCTTGCACTTGATCTTAAAACATTAGAATATAAAGCACAGCAAAAAATAAAATCATCTACACTCGAGGCAACGAAGCTTGTTGAAAATTTGCGGGAACGGATGAAGGTATTCGCCAAAGGAACGGATAAGGCTGGAGAGTTCTTCAGAACTTCTTTTTTTGGTCTTTTTGAATATGTTTCAGATCGCATACCTGAGATCTCTGATGAATTGTACCGTATTGATGATGCTATGCGGGCCGGATTTGGATGGGAACTTGGTCCCTTTGAAGTGTGGGATTCGCTTGGAATCAAAAATGCTGTAGAGGGTATGAAGAAATATGGCAATGAGGCAGCCTCATGGGTACATGAAATGCTTGCTGCCGGCCATGAGTCATTTTATAAAGTAGAGAATGGCATTAAAAAGTATTACGATATTCCTTCAAAGTCTTATAAAGCAGTCCCAGGTTCTGAAGCCTTTATCATTTTAGATAATATTCGCCCAACAAATACCATTTGGAAAAATTCAGGAACAACCATTACTGATCTTGGTGATGGAATTCTAAACCTTGAGATTCATACAAAAATGAATACCATAGGAGGGGAAGTGATTCAGGGATTGAATAAAGCAATTGATCTTGCTGAAAAGGATTACAGAGGTTTGGTCATAGGGAATGATGGTGCCAACTTCTCTGCAGGTGCTAATATCGGGATGATATTCATGGCTGCAGTAGAGCAGGATTGGGATGAGATCAATATGGCTATCCGGATGTTTCAGAATACCATGATGCGGATGCGCTATTCCAGTATTCCGGTTGTAGCGGCTGCCCATAATCTAACTTTAGGTGGTGGTTGCGAATTATGCCTGCATGCTGATCATGTTCAAACCAACGCAGAAACTTATATGGGTCTGGTAGAGTTTGGTGTTGGACTGATCCCGGGTGGTGGTGGAACAAAAGAATTTGCTCTCCGCCTTTCAGATGAATTCAAAGATGGGCAGATAGAACAGGCTGCTCTCAGAGATCGTTTTTTAACTATTGGTCAGGCTAAGGTTTCAACTTCAGGAGTTGAAGCAGCTGAACTGGGTTATCTGCAAAAAGATAAATTCAGTATCACCATGAACCGAAGCAGATTGATCATCGATGCCAAAAATAAGGCGATAGAACTTGCTGAAAATGGTTATACCCAGCCTGTAAAACGTAAGGATATTCGCGTTTTAGGTAAACAGGGAATGGGAATTGTATATGCCGGAGCTAACTCCATGTTCGCAGGTAACTTTATCTCTGAACATGATAAAAAGATCTCCGAAAAATTGGGTTACGTTTTGTGCGGAGGAAATCTTTCACAGCCAACACTGGTTTCAGAACAATATTTACTTGATCTGGAAAGGGAAGTTTTCCTTTCACTGTGCGGAGAAAAGAAAACCTTAGAACGTATTCAAAGCATTTTGACAAAAGGGAAGCCCTTGAGGAATTAGTATTTAGTCGAGAGTACAAAGTAATTAGTACTGAGTAGTTAGAAATCAGATCGGTGAATATTTTCAGAAATGCATAAATATAAGGAATTGAAATTGTGGCAAAAGTCAATTGATTTAGTCACATCTGTATATTTATTGACTAGTTCTTTTCCTCAAGGTGAAAAATTTGGCTTAGTCTCTCAAATAAATCGGTCGGCAGTTTCAATTCCATCCAACATAGCTGAGGGTGCCGGAAGAAATTCAGATAAAGAGTTTATTCAGTTTTTGTCAATTGCTCATGCATCATCATATGAACTGGAAACTCAATTAATAATATCAAAGAATTTAAATTATTTATCAGTTGAAGAATTAAATCATTTAATAGAGCAAATCGAGGAAGTACAAAAAATGAATTACTCTATTCAATCAAAGTTTAAGCAGAAAGTATGAGTACTTATATCTAATTACTAACTACTACATACTAAATACTAAAAAGATGGAACAAGCATATATCATAGCAGCCTACAGAACCGCAGTTGGAAAATCATCTCGTGGTGTATTTCGTTTTACACGTGCCGATGATCTGGCGGCTGAAGTGGTCAGGCATCTGGTGGCATCTGTGCCTGATCTGGATACGGCTGAAATTGACGACGTAATTGTTGGAAATGCGACTCCTGAAGCTGAACAGGGACTAAATATTGCGCGTATGATCTCATTAATGGGATTGGATACCGACAAAGTTCCGGGTGTTACAGTGAACCGTTATTGTGCCTCAGGATTGGAAACAATTGCCATCGCAACAGCAAAGATCAAGGCAGGGATGGCTGATTGTATTATTGCTGGAGGTGTTGAAGTGATGTCCGGAATGCCTTTCGGCGGATGGAAACTCGTTCCCAATGCTGATGTGGCTAAAAATAACCCTGAATGGTATTGGGGTATGGGCCTAACCGCTGAAGCGGTTGCCAAAGAGTATAGCGTAAATCGCGAAGATCAGGATGAGTTTTCATTTAACTCCCATCAAAAAGCTATCGCAGCAATTAAAAATGGCCATTTAAAAGATGGTGTGGTTCCGATCACTGTGAAGGAAACTTATCTTGATGATAATCTAAAGCAGAAAACCAGAGAATTTATTGTTGATACCGATGAGGGTCCGCGTGCTGATACTGCTATTGATAAACTGGCAAAATTAAAACCGGTATTTGCTGCCGGTGGTTCGGTAACTGCAGGAAACTCATCGCAAACATCTGATGGTGCAGCTTTTGTTCTGGTGGTATCAGAGAGAATGTTAAAGAAATTAAATGTACAGCCGATTGCCCGCCTGGTCAGTTATGGTGTGGCAGGTGTGCCCCCAAGAATCATGGGTATCGGTCCGATAGAGGCTATTCCACTTGCATTGAAAAAAGCAGGGATGAAGCAGCAGGATCTGGATCTCATCGAATTGAATGAAGCTTTTGCCTCTCAGTCATTGGCAGTTATACGAAAACTGGATCTTGATCAGGACAAAGTCAATGTAAACGGTGGAGCTATTGCACTCGGCCACCCTCTGGGATGTACCGGCGCAAAACTTTCTGTTCAATTGTTCAATGAGCTTAAAAGAAGAGAAAAGAAATTTGGAATGGTTACTATGTGTGTGGGAACAGGGCAGGGTGCTGCTGGGATATTTGAGATAATGTGATGTTGAAGGGAGATTAAAGAACAAGGATCAAGGAACAAGGAACAAGGAACAAAAATGATAGAAATAGTTCTATTAAAACGAATCTGTCCTTATTTTTTTCTCCTTGTTCATATTTCAATTTAAAACGAAGGTTATGCATAATTTCAGGAAGCTGAATATATGGTTGGATTCGATGGCACTGGCAAAGGAAGTTTATTTTATCACTTCTGAATTTCCTAAAGAGGAAAAATATGGATTGGTTTCACAGATAAACAGGTGTTCTATTTCAGTTCCGTCAAATATTGCAGAAGGATCTGGAAGGACATCAAATAAGGAGTTTTCATATTTTATCAAGGTTGCATTAGGTTCTTTATTTGAATTGGAAACCCAGCTTATACTATCAAATGAGTTTGGAATTATAAGAGAGGAGACATTAAATAACCTTGTGCCTAAAATAGTAAAGCTTCAAAAAATGTTAACTAAATTTTTGACCAGTCTGGAATAAAGTAAAAAAGCAGAAAGAGCAAGGAGCAAATAACAAGGAACCAAGACCAATGATGAAAGAACAAAGACTAAAGAAATAGTCCATTGAAACAAATTTGTCCTTAATCTTTGCTCCTTGTTCCTTAATCAATTAAAAAAATATTGTCAATTAAAAAAATATGGAATCATTGAAAAGCAAATCAATCAAAGGCGGAGAATTTATAATTCGCGAAACTGCATGTGAAGATATTTTCATTCCTGAAGAGTTTGATGAGGAGCAGTTGATGATCAGGAAAACCTGTGAAGATTTTTTGGAATCTGAGGTTTATGCAAATCTGGACAGGATCGATAATCAGGAAGAGGGACTTATGGTCAATTTGATGGATAAGGCCGGCGAGCTTGGTTTATTGGCAGTGTCTATTCCTGAAGAATACGGAGGCTTTGGAAAGAATTTCAATACTTCAATGCTGGTTGCCGACTCAGTAGGGCCCGGCTGCTCTTTTGCAGTCGCGCTTTCTGCGCACACTGGTATTGGCACCTTGCCAATTCTATATTATGGAAATAAGGAACAGAAGGATAAGTACATCCCGAAACTTGCAACAGGAGAATGGAAAGCATCGTATTGCCTGACTGAGCCAAATTCAGGTTCAGATGCAAATTCAGGAAGAACAAAAGCAGTTCTAAATGCTGAAGGTACCCACTATCTGATCACCGGTCAGAAGATGTGGATCACCAATGGTGGTTTCGCCGATATTTTCATCGTTTTTGCTAAGATTGATGATGATAAAAATCTTTCTGCTTTTATCGTAGAGAAGGGTTTTGGTGGTATCACTATGAATCCTGAAGAGCATAAAATGGGAATTAAGGGTTCTTCAACCCGCCAGGTATTCTTTAATGATTGCCCTGTTCCTGTAGCAAATCTGCTTTCAGAGCGTGAAAATGGGTTTAAAATAGCCGTTAATATATTGAATATAGGCCGTATCAAACTTGGTGTTGCTGCAATTGGTTCTTCTCGTAAAGTTTTGAATCATGCTATCAATTATTCAAATGAGCGTATTCAGTTCGGTTTGCCGATCTCTAAATTTGGAGCTATCCGTTATAAACTGGCCGAAATGGCAACCAGAAATTTTGCGATTGAAAGTGCTGCCTACCGCGCAGGACAAAATATTGATGATGCCTATGATGTTCTTGTTGCTGAAGGAATGGATCCATCCCAGGCAAAACTAAAATCTACAGAACAGTTTGCCGTAGAATGTGCAATATTGAAGGTCTGGGGATCTGAAATGCTCGACTATATTGTTGACGAGGGTGTTCAGGTTTATGGTGGTATGGGTTACTCAGCTGAGGCTCCAATGGATCGCGCTTATCGGGATAGCCGTATTAACAGAATCTTTGAAGGTACTAACGAGATCAATCGTATTCTGATCCTGGATATGCTATTGAAACGCGCTATGAAAGGAGAACTGGATCTGATGACACCTGCGCAGGCAGTGGCAGGAGAATTAATGTCGATCCCTGATTTTGCTGAAGAAGATACAACTCTGTTTGCCGCTGAAAAGAAGGTCTTGCAAAACCTTAAAAAAGCTGGTTTAATGATTGCTGGTGCAGCAGTTCAGAAACTGATGATGACGCTTTCCAAAGAACAGGAAGTACTGATGAACATCGCTGATATCATCGGATATGTTTATGTGCTGGAGTCAACCATCCTGCGTGTGGAGAAACTGGTAAAATTAAGAGGAGAAGAGGCATGCAAAGGCCAGTTGGATATGATGCGAATCTACCTGTATCAGTCAGTTGATAAGGTTGCTGTGGCTGGTAAAGAAGCACTTTGTTCTTTTGCAGAGGGTGATGAACTTAGAATGATGCTTGTCGGACTAAGACGATTTACCAAAACTGAGCCATTTAATATCAAAGAAACAAGGCAGCGTGTTGCTAAGCAACTGATCGAAGCCAATAAATACTGTTACTAAATTTTTAACTCATCAGGCCAGGCATTCTGGTCTGATGAGTATATTTCCTTTATCATCGCTTTGTCAATCTTTTTCAAAGCCAGTCATTTTGCTCTGAAAAATGACAATAATCCAACCTTCAAAATCATTTTCCTTTCCTGTATTTCCGATATTTGTTAAACAATTAATACACTGATTATGAACTTCAGAAATCTTTTAATGCCCGGATTAATAGTATCTCTTATTAAGAAATATTATTCCTTTTTTAAGAATAACAGTACTTCAAATCATAAAGGAAAGCAATTGACTTTTGCCCCTGTAAGAGTTAATAATTCTATGAATTTAAAGAGAAACGCGGGTAACCAGAATTCAACTGATCTGTAAAATGGCTAAGAAAAAGAGTTTGATCACTGCAGAGGAATTGCAAAATGCTTATGTAGATCATGTTTTAACGCAAGGCAACAAACCGAAATCTGTTTATGTTTTTGCTAAGGAGAACAATCTTACAGAGGAAGAATTTTACAATTATTTCGGTTCTTTTGAAGGTATAGAGCAGTCGATCTGGACAGGTCTCTGTAAAAAGGCACTCACTGAGGCTGAAAATCAGGAGATATGGTCGCAATACTCTTCAAGAGAGAAAGCATTGGCATTCTTTTTTGCATTTATTGAACTCCTTAAAAGTAAGAGAAGTTTTGTTTTGTACAGCCTTAAGCATTCAGGTCAGATGATTGGAACTCCATCCATCATCACTGGTGTGAAAAATATTTTTGAAGCATTTGCTACAGGAATTATAGATCAAGGAGTTGAGTCGGGTGAACTGGCAAACAGACGTTTTTTTACAGGGAAGTATAAAGATGCACTTTGGATACAATTCGGTTTCATTCTTAATTTCTGGACAAAGGATAACAGCGCCGGTTTTGAAAAGACCGATGAAGCCATTGAAAGAGGTATTAATGTGACCTTTGATCTGTTCGAAAAATCTCCCCTGGATAGTCTGTTTGACTACGGGAAATTTATGATGAACAACGGTGGTATTAAACAAAACATGAAGTTTTAATCTAATCTAGATTGGCATTTTGCCAAAAAGCATGAAAGAACAAGATAGCATCCCAACCTCAAAAACACAAAGATCTGCAAAATTTGTCAAAACAGGATTTAAGGTTGGGGGGAATTATATCAAACATTATTCTAAGAAATTATTTAACCCTGCTCTTAATAAAGATGAGTTAAATCTTGACAACGCGACCGATATCTATACATCACTGAGCGAGCTTAAGGGAAGTGCTCTTAAGGTAGCACAGATGCTAAGTATGGATAAGAATATTTTGCCAAAAGCATACGTTGATCAATTTTCTTTATCCCAATATAATGCTCCGCCTTTATCGGGTCCCCTGATTGTAAGAACCTTTACTAAATATTTCGGAAAGACACCTTCACAGATATTTGACGAGTTTAATATCAAATCTGCAAATGCAGCTTCAATTGGTCAGGTTCACCAGGCGAGCCTCAAGGGTAAAAAATTAGCGGTTAAAATTCAATATCCCGGTGTTGGGGATAGTATTTCATCAGATTTGAAAATGGTTAAGCCATTTGCCTTCCGTTTACTCGGGATGAGCCAGAAGGAGCTTGAGGTTTATATGTCTGAGGTTGAAGATCGTTTGCTTGAAGAAACTGATTACGATCTTGAGATAAAACGGTCAATCGAATTCTCTGAAGCTTGTAAGAATATTCCAAATCTTGTTTTCCCTACCTATTATCCTGATCTGTCGTCTAAACGTATCATTACTATGGACTGGCTGGATGGGTTGCATATGAAGGAGTTCATGAAAACGAATCCTTCACAGGAGATCTGCAATCAGGTTGGGCAGGCTCTTTGGGATTTTTATAATTTTCAGCAGCATGAGTTAAGAGCAGTACATGCAGACCCTCATCCGGGAAATTTCCTGATCACCCCTGATGGGAAATTAGGTGTTATTGATTTCGGTTGTATAAAGGAAATGCCTTCTGATTTTTATGATCCTTTCTTTTCCCTGACCTCAACAGATATGCTTCAGGATAAAACTAAGACTATTAAGGCCTTCCGTGAATTGGAGATGATCCGTGTAAATGATAGTCCTGCACAAATAGAATTTTTCTATCAGGTTTATAAAGAAATGATCGAATTATTTGCCCAGCCATATATGTCCGAGACTTTTGATTTCAGTAAGAAGGGATATTTCGATAATCTCTATAATTATGGCGAAAGAATTGCTGGAATGCCTGAATTCAAACAGGCCAGAGGTGTTAAACATTTTATTTATGTAAACCGTACTAACTTTGGTTTGTATAATATGCTTCATGAACTGGGAGCAATCGTAAGAACAGATACCTGGAAACCTCATATTAATACTCCTTACTAAAATATGTTCTGTATAGGTTTTTTATTCTATTGATACAGGACTGGAAAGCCACATTGTCTAAATATTTTGTTAAATAATGTTAATACTTACTTTTTAACATTTAAAAGGATAAATTTGCAGCAATATGAAGATTAAAAATTTAGTGATTTTATCCTTTATCATGATGTTCACTTTGAGCTCATGTTTAAAAAGTGATGATTATGATCCTGCAGTGCAGGCTGGATTAGATGATGCCCTGATCGTTAAGTTTATTGCTGATAACAATATTACAGCAATTAAGCATGCCAGCGGAGTATATTATCAGATATTAAACTCTGGTAGTGGTTCAACAACTTATTCTGCATCAACTCAGGTTACCGCAAAATATACCGGCAGATTACTAAATGGAACTGTATTCGATCAAACTACAACTCAGCCCCTTACTTTTCCGCTTGGAAATGTAATAGTTGGATGGCAGATTGGTGTACCTTTAATTAAAAAGGGTGGGAAGATCAGATTGCTGATTCCTTCCGGGTACGGTTATGGACGAGATGGTGCAGGTAGAATTCCGTCTAACGCAGTTCTTGATTTTGATATAGAACTGGTTGATGTTCAATAATAAATAGACGAAATGAAACAATTTTTTAAATATGCCTTCCCTGGATTTCTTTTATTGACTATCCTTATTTCATGCCAAAAGGAATATGAGACCATAGATGTAATTGATGACAGAAATGTTCAGGAATATATACAGCAGAATAAATTAAATGTTCAGGAATATCAGGGAACTGGTATCTATTATCAGGTTGTAACTGCTGGTACCGGTCCTGAAGTTCAATACTCAGACAGAATTCCCGCAATAATTACTATGCGTTCATTAGACGGTAAGTATGTGTCTGTCGATACTTTTAATGTTGCTAACAGGTATTATAATTTTCTGGGATATTATAACCCTGAAGGAATTCGCGTTGGGGTAAAAGAAGTTTTGAAAAAATCAAACGGTACTATAAGGATGATCATTCCTTCACGTTTAGCTTTTGGCAGAAATGGTTCAGGTAGTATTCCTGGTAATGCTTCTATGGATATAACGGTTAGAGTGCTGGATATCTCAAAATTGATTGATTATGAGGATTTTACGATCAGGAAATACCTGGAGTCAAATTCATTGACCGGATTTACAAGAACTACAACCGGTTTGTATTATAAAATAGGGCAGCCTGGAACAGGAAGCCCGATTACAGTTGATTCTACTATCGTTGCAAATTATACTGGTAAATTACTTAATGGTGCTATTTTTGACAGAGCTCTTGCCGGAAGTGAAGCAACCTTTACACTTAATTCTTTGGTTCAAGGCTGGCGTCAGGCAGTGCCGCTTATCAAGCAGGGTGGAAGTATTCGTTTAATTGTTCCATCATCACTGGGCTATGGATTAGATGGAAGTTCTCCATCAATACCTGCATTCTCAGCCCTTGATTTTGATATCACGGTAACGGACGTAAAACAGTAATTCCGGTCCGGATCAAGTCCGGACTGACATTATTTGCTATCGTTTAAAATTCTGCTGTCAGTCCGGACCCGATCCGGACCGGACCACACTAACTACTAATATAACTCTGCAGCTGTTCTATCGTTTGCTTTTGGTCTTCGATTACAAATTTCACAAGATCTCCAATGGAGATCATCCCGGCAACCATCCCGTCTTCAACAATTGGTAAATGCCTGATATGTCGTTCTGTCATTATCTGCATACATTGGTCAATACTTGTATTGAGCCTAACTATCGCAAGTTCTGCGGTCATTACCTCCTGGATACTTGTTTCTTTTGAGGATTTTCCCTGCAATATGATCTTCCTGGCGTAATCTCTTTCAGTGAATATTCCTTTAAGATCGGGGCCTTCCATAACAAGTAAAGCACTGATATTTTTATCCATCATTACCTGTAATGCATCTAATACAGATGTTTGAGGAGTAACAGAGTAAATGGATTTTGATTTGTTTTGGATGATATTCTTTACAGTTTTCATAGCAGAATATATTAGCTTAATTAAATATAAATAATAATTCTTTATTTCTGTTGGCAAAAAATCCTGGCTGAACTAAGAAGTTATTTTGATGATTGATACCCTGAAGCTTCATTGAGTTGTACACCATATCAGAGCATGATTTACATATATTGAAAATCTTACAAGAAAATGATCATTAAAACCAATTCTAGGACGTATTTTGGCTCAAATTTAAAATCAGTTTAATTCTGCTTTTAAAAAGCAATTCAGGGATAGCCCTTTAAACATATGAGCGGGAAAACCATATTAGTTTGGTTTAGAAAGGATTTACGAATTCACGATAATGAAATATTGACCGAAGCAGTCCGCAGAGGTGATAGGATCATTCCTGTTTATTGTTTTGATCCCAGGCAATTCGAATTAACTCCATTCAATACATACAAGACAGGTTTGATCCGTGCCAGATTTCTTTTGGAGAGTGTTTCTGATCTGCGCAGATCCTTTCAGGATGCAGGGGGCGACCTGATCATCCGGGTAGGTAAACCTGAATCTATTCTCCCCGACCTGGTTTCTAAATATAAAGTTCATGAAGTTTATCATCACCGGGAAGTGGCCTCTGAGGAAACAGGGATTTCAACCTTAGTTGAAAATGCTTTATGGAAGTTGAAAATAAACTTAAGACATTTTATAGGCCATACACTTTATCATAAGGAAGACCTGCCATTTCCTATCAATAATATTCCGGATGTATTTACCAGTTTCCGTAAAAAGGTCGAACGAGATAGTTCCGTAAGAAGATGTTTCGAAGCACCGGGTACTATGAAATTTCCGGAAAATATAGATCCCGGGGAACTACCTGACTTATCTGAATTTGGTTTTGCCGATACCGAGGTTTTTGATGAACGGTCGGTCATGAAATTTAAGGGAGGAGAAACAGAGGCACTGAAACGATTGCAGGATTATTTCTGGACTACGAATGCAGTAAAAACCTATAAGCAAACCCGAAATGGATTAATTGGAGCTGATTATTCTTCAAAATTTTCAGCATGGATCGCTATGGGATGCCTTTCACCACGCGAAGTTTACTGGGAAATAAAAAAATACGAACAAGTTCACGGGACCGGCGATTCAACATATAGTCTTTATCTTGAATTATTATGGCGGGATTATTTCCGTTATATGTTCAAAAAGTACGGTAACAAGTTTTTTCAGAAGGCAGGATTTAAAGGCGTTGCTCCGGAAGAAGGTGAAAACCAACAGGAATTTTTCGATCTCTGGAAGAATGCTGAAACGGGTATTCCATTCATCGATGCGAATATGCGTGAATTGAATTCAACAGGTTTTATGAGCAACAGGGGGCGCCAGAATGTGGCAAGTTTTCTGGTAAAGGATCTCAAAGTAAACTGGATGTGGGGTGCAGCTTATTTCGAGGAAAAACTGATCGATTACTGCCCGGCCAATAATTGGGGAAATTGGGCATATATTGCGGGTGTGGGGAATGATCCCAGAGAATACAGGCATTTCAATATCCTGAAGCAGGCTATGGAATATGATCCTCAGGGTGAATATATTCGTTTATGGATTCCTGAGCTTGCTACAATTAGTGCGGCCCAAATTCATCAGCCATGGAAGCTGTCGAAGATTGAACGTGCTGAATCTCAGTTAAAAGGCTACATGGAATCTCCTGCATATGCCCCTGAACCTGTTGCTGTTAAAGGGAGTAAATAGAAAATTGTTATTTATTGATTGCTTTTAGCTTGTTCCGGGCATTTTCTGAACATTTTTTCTTAATTTTCACCCGTAGATTCTTTGAGTTTCAGTGCTGATGCTAAATTTCAAATTAGCGCTCACTTTTACACGATTCTATGCTTAAAATCTTATTTTTGTGTCGTAAAAGACATTGTTTTTAAATGGATAAATTATCATACCTCAGTAACGCGAATTCTGCCTACATCGATTCTCTCTATCAGTCATATAAAGTAGATCCGGAGTCAATAGATTTTGGATGGCAGAAATTTTTTGAAGGATTCGATTTTGGTCGTGGATCTGAAGCGGGAGTAGTTAGTGCTGAAACTCCTGACCACTTTCTTAAAGAAATAAAAGTTTTAAATCTTATTAATGGATACAGGCAGCGCGGACACTTGTTTACAAAAACGAATCCAGTTCGTGAGCGCAGATCCTATTTTCCTGGAAAGGAGCTTGTTACTTTCGGTTTAGATGATTCAGACCTTGATACGGTATTCAATGCCGGTGTTGAAGTTGGTCTGGGATCAGCAAAATTAAAAGATATACTTGCCCTGGTTGAGCAAACATATTGCCAGTCAATTGGGGTAGAATATAAATATGTCAGAAATCCTGAAAAGCTGAAATGGTTTGAGCTTAGGATGGAAACTGAGCGAAATACACCAAATTTCAATATAGATACCAAAAAAAGGATCTTAGCCAAGCTGAATGAAGCGGTGGTCTTTGAAAATTTTCTTGGAACCAAGTTTTTAGGTCAGAAGAGATTTTCACTTGAAGGTGCCGAAGCAGTGATTCCTGCATTGGATTCAGTGATCCAGAAAGGTGCTGAGCTTGGAATAGAAGAATTTGTGATTGGTATGGCACATAGAGGTCGTTTAAACGTCCTCGCCAATATTATGCACAAAACCTACAAAGATATTTTCTCCGAATTTGAAGGTAAGGGCTTTGATGTTAATACCCCGTTTGGAGGGGATGTTAAATATCATTTGGGCTATTCTACAGATGTTAAGACTGATTCTGGTAAGAGTGTACACCTGAGTTTATGTCCTAATCCTTCACATCTTGAGACCGTTGATTCGGTTGTGCAAGGAATGGTTCGTTCTAAAATTGATTTTAAATACGAAGGAGATTATAAGCGCATAGCACCAATATTGATTCATGGTGATGCATCTTTAGCAGGACAGGGTATAACCTATGAAGTGCTGCAGATGGCTAAGCTGGATGGTTACAGGACAGGCGGAAGTATTCACCTGGTGATTAATAATCAGGTAGGATTTACCACTAATTACAAGGACGCACGTTCATCAACTTATTGTACTGACCTTGCAAAAGTGACTCTTTCTCCTGTATTTCACGTGAATGGAGATGATGTTGAAGCGATAGTATACGCTATCAATATGGCAGTTGAATATCGTCAGAAGTATCATAACGATGTATTTATTGATATTTTATGTTACCGTCGATATGGCCATAATGAGGCGGATGAGCCTAAATTCACTCAGCCGCTTTTATATAAAGCCATTGAGAAACATGCAAACCCCCGTGAGATCTACAACCAAAAATTATTAGAGCAAGGAACTGTTGATGCTAATCTGGCTAAGGAAATGGAAAAAGATTTCCGTGCCTTGCTTCAGGAAAGATTAAACGAAGCCAAAGAAGATCAAACTTATTCTGCCGTTCATCAGATATTTGGCGGATCCTGGAAAGGATTGAAATTAGCAAAACCCGGAGCAATATCTGTTCCTGTCAATACTAAAGTGCCTTCAAAGGATATGCTTACTCTTTCAAAAGCCATAAGCACTTTACCTACCGATAAGAAGTTCTTTAAGAAGATTGAAAAACTTTTTGATGAGCGTAGAAAAATGTCTGATACCAAAGTCTTTGATTGGGCAATGGGCGAATTACTGGCTTACGGTACATTATTGCAGGAAGGATTCAGAGTGCGTATAAGCGGGCAGGATGTGGAACGAGGAACTTTCTCTCACAGACATGCTGTTTTGACACTGGAGGATTCTGAAGAAGAATATATTCCACTGGCACAGCTTAACAATGAATCAGCCAAATTTGAAATTTACAATTCTCACCTTTCTGAATACGGCGTATTAGGATTTGAGTATGGATATGCTCTTGCAAACCCAATGGCATTGGTTATTTGGGAGGCTCAGTTTGGCGATTTTGTCAATGGTGCTCAGATCGTGATCGATCAGTTTATCACCAGTGCAGAAACTAAATGGCAGCGCTCAAATGGTCTGGTTATGTTATTGCCTCATGGATTTGAAGGTCAGGGCCCTGAACATTCTTCGGGCAGGATAGAACGTTTTATGGAAGCCTGCGCTGATGATAATATCCAGGTAGTTAATTGTACCACACCAGCAAATTTCTTCCACGTATTGAGGAGACAGCTTAAACGCGATTTCCGAAAACCACTTGTTGTATTTACTCCAAAGAGCTTGCTAAGAAGTGCTCAATGTGTAAGTAAGCTGGAAGAATTCACTGATGGTAAATTCAATGAAGTGATTGACGATGCGTTTGTAAAAGCAGCTGACGTAAAACGAGTACTTTTCTGTAGTGGTAAAGTTTATTATGATCTTCTGGAAAAACAACAGGCAGATAAGAGGAAGGATGTAGCAGTTGTTCGTTTAGAGCAATTATATCCAATGCCTTATGATCAGCTTGAAGCAATTCAAAGTAAGTATAAAAAAGCAACTGAATTTGTTTGGGTTCAGGAAGAGCCTGAAAATATGGGTGCATGGCCTTATATTTCAAGAAAATTCCGTAATTCATCATTTAACTTTGAGCTGATATCCCGTAAGGAAAGTAGTAGTACTGCAACCGGTTATGCGAAACAGCATATTGCTCAGCAATTGTATATTGTAGCCAGTGCATTTGAATCAGCCGCTAGTCCGAAAGATAAAAAACAAGTAGAAGCAGCAACGAAAAAAGTTGTTAATATTGACTAATAGTTATAACAAAAACCATTATGAGTTTAGTGATCAAAGTTCCGCCTGTTGGCGAATCTATTTCCGAAGTTACATTGTCCCAGTGGATAAAAAAGGATGGCGACTATGTTGAAATGGATGAAGTAATTGCCGAATTGGAATCTGATAAAGCAACCTTTGAACTGACAGCTGAAAAGGCAGGGACTTTAAAAACTATTGCCAATGAGGGTGATACTCTCGAAATTGGAGCACCTGTTTGTAGTATAGAGGAGGGTGGAAAACAAGCTGAAACTAAGGAATCTGCTCCACAAGCAGAATCAAAAGAACCAATAGCAAAATCTGAAGAAGTAAAAGGAAGCACCTATGCTTCCGGTGCTCCTTCACCTTCTGCTGCAAAAATATTGGCTGAAAAGGGTGTGGATGCTGCAGATGTTAAGGGAAGCGGTGTTGGTGGCAGGTTAACGAAAGAAGATGCCTTAAAAGCTGAAACCGCTAAGAAGCCGGATACAGCTGCCGCAAAAACTGCTCCTGTTGCTGTTTCTGTTCCGGGTGCAAGGTTGGAAAGACGTGAGAAAATGTCATCTCTGAGAAAAACAGTTGCTAAACGTTTGGTTACTGTAAAAAATGAAACTGCCATGCTGACTACCTTTAATGAGGTAGATATGCAGCCGATCATGGATATACGTGCCAAATACAAAGATAAATTTAAGGAAAAGCATGGTGTGGGTTTAGGATTTATGTCCTTCTTCACCAAAGCTGTTTGTGAAGCATTAAAAGATTTTCCATCAGTAAATGCACGCATTGAGGGTGAAGAGATCGTTTTTAATGATTTTGCAGATATATCTATTGCGGTTTCAGCCCCAAAGGGATTAGTTGTTCCGGTTATCAGGAATGCGGAAGCTAAATCACTTGCTGAGATCGAAGCTTCAGTTGTGGCATTAGCAGTTAAGGCCCGCGACGGTAAACTAACCCTGGAAGAAATGACAGGTGGTACCTTTACAATTACAAATGGGGGAGTATTTGGTTCAATGATGTCAACTCCTATCATCAATGCTCCGCAGTCTGCGATTTTAGGTATGCACAATATTGTTGAGCGCCCTGTAGCAGTAAACGGTCAGGTTGTTATCCGTCCGATCATGTATGTGGCTCTATCATATGATCACAGAATAATTGACGGACGAGAATCAGTTGGTTTCTTAGTTAGAGTTAAGCAATTGCTGGAAGATCCAACCAGACTGTTATTGGGAGTTTAATTGATTTGAACGTTTTGCGTTCTGGAATATAAAATAAAAGGCCGGTTCATTTAAAATGAGCAGGCCTTTTATTTTATCCTGAATGTTAAGCTTCTGAATTAGACTCTGTTTCAGGACTGAATAAGGTACTTATTCAGCAACCCAATCCACAAGTCTGCACCTGTTTTTTAGTATCTCGAAATACTGCCAGAGCCGCTTTTTGTAGATTTAAGGCTTGGGTTACCACTATATTGTATATTCCCGGAACCGCTCATGAGTGCTTCTAAACTTTTATCGGCACTGATGGTGATGTTTCCTGATCCGCTAACTTTTGTACTTGCATTAGTTGTCTGAAGTCCCTTACCTTCAAAATCTCCCGATCCTGCAATAGTTATTTTTGCATTTTCTGCCTTGCCTTTTGCATTGATCTTTCCTGATCCACTAATTACGGCAACAAAATTTTCTACATCCATACTTTGAGAAATACTTCCTGAACCACTGATCGTGTTTGTGAGCTGGGTGGATTTCACCATGCCCCGTACATCAATATCGCCTGATCCGCTAAGCGTAATGCCATGAAGGGTCTTCGCTTCAATATAGATATTCACCTTCCCGCCACTGTTCCAGTTTCTCATATTCATCTGCTTTTTATTGCGGATCTTTAAAATACCATT
This sequence comes from Daejeonella rubra, assembly GCF_900103545.1. Lineage (GTDB taxonomy): Bacteria > Bacteroidota > Bacteroidia > Sphingobacteriales > Sphingobacteriaceae > Daejeonella > Daejeonella rubra. The sequence goes on along the minus strand of NZ_FNHH01000022.1, from coordinate 12,401 downwards.
TTCAACTGTAGTTTCTATTTGGCTTATAATGTCTGAGCTGCCTTCCAAGCGAAGGCTTTCTTTATTTCCCATGGTAATAAATACATTATAGCTTCCTGAAGAAGAAATACCTGAAAAACCAGAAACTGTCCGGTTTTCGTCTGAACTGATTTTTTTGCTTTTAACTACTGTGATCAGGGTGTTTGCAGTGGCAAGCTCTGCAGTGTTTGCCATTAATAATGCAAGTGCAAAGTATCTGAGTGTTTTTTTCATGTCTTTATTTTAAGCTATAAATTCCCTGTTAGGGCTCGTTTAAAATATCAGACGCAAATTCTCATAAAACGTTGCACTTTATATGTTTTTTTGTTCTTATACTTCTTTAACCTTAATATAGAAATTTTCTACATCGGGCGTAAACCCTGATTTAAGCCTGATTTTTTTCCATTCGCTCTCAGGTTTGATCCATAAATGCTTTCTGCCGGATTTAATTCTTAGAGGCATATCAAAACCCGGAACATCTGCCTGCCAGCGATATAAGATCTGTTTCCCTTCAGTTTTATATTCAAGTACCGGAATATTGGTATATCTCAGGTACTGATCATAGATCCTGCTTAGGTCTTTACCTGATTTATTGCTCAGGTAATTTATTATCTCTTCAGTGCTTGTTGTTTTAAGTCCGAATTCACTGTTTAATCCCCTCAGTATTTCACGCCATTTTTGATCATCATCGATCATTGTACGTGTCATGTGGATCAGGTTTGCGCCTTTATAATACATATCACTAGAGCCCTCCGTATTTACTCCATATGGACCTAATAGTGGCTTGTCATTTTGAATATTTTGCCTGATACCTGCAATGTATTTCGCGCCGGCATCTTTTCCTTCCCGGCTTTCAACATATAGTGCTTCAGAATACATGGTGAATCCTTCATGGATCCACATGTCGGCAATATCTTTAGAGGTGATGTTATTACCGAACCATTCATGCCCGGTTTCATGTATTATGATATAATCCCATTTCAATCCCAGGCCGGTTCCTGAGAGATCGCGTCCCATGTATCCGTTCAAATATTTATTTCCATAGGCTACGGCACTTTGATGTTCCATTCCCAGGTAAGGAGTTTCTATCAGCTTATATCCATCACGATAAAACGGGTATGCACCAAACCAGCCTTCAAAAACTTTAAACATGGGTTTCACATTCGCATTAAATTGTTTTTTTGCTTTTTCAAGATTTTCTTTCAGGACATAATAATCCAATGTAAGATTACCATTCTCGCCGGCGTATGAATCTTCGAAATGCTCATAATCAGCTACATTAAGGCTTACATTATAGTTATTGATGGGATAAGACACAAACCAGTTGAAACGGGTATAATCGGCATCAATATTCTGGACAGACCTAAGGCGACCATTACTCACATCCATTAATCCCCTGGGCACAGTAATACTGATCATCATGCTATCTACTTCATCCGATTGATGATCTTTATTAGGCCACCAGGAACTTGCCCCAAATCCCTGACAGGATACACTTACCCAAGGTTTTCCTTGCTTGTCTTTTGAGAAAGTAAATCCACCGTCCCAGGGGGGCCTGACAGCAATCGTTGGATTACCACTGTAAAATACGGTGAATTCATCCTGAGTATCCTTTTTTATGGTACCCGGAAAATCAATGAAGACTGCATTGAACTCTCTTTTAAAAGGAAGCTCCTGTCCATGATAAAGTACTTTCTCGATTTGAAGATTGGCAAAAAGATCGAATTGTATACGGTTGAGGTCAGTTGTAGCCTTGAATTTGAAAAGATTCGATCCGCTGATAAATTTATTCTCAATATCGAGCTTGATATTCAGGTGATAATATTTAATGTCATAGGAACTCCTGAGATCACTTAAAGTACCTCTTAGAGAATCAGCTCTTGAATATAGAGTTCCCGGGCTTTGAGAAAATGAAACTGAAGTGATCAGGCATGCCAGTACAGCAGTCAGAGCATATTTTTTTAACATTTTGCACATTTATAATTGGATTCTCAAATCTAATTAAATAATGTATACTAAATATTACATGTATGAGTGTACATTTTATTTATCAGATTTTTTTAAGGGTCGATAATTATTAACTTTGATTGAATTTTAAAGATATCCTTACATGCAATTTGACGTAGTAGTTATTGGTAGTGGTCCTGGTGGTTATGTTGCCGCCATACGTTGTGCCCAACTGGGGTTAAAGACAGCGCTTATTGAAAAATACAACACTTATGGAGGAACCTGCTTAAATGTAGGTTGTATTCCTTCAAAAGCTTTATTGGATTCATCAGAGCATTATCACAATGCATTACATACCTTCAAAGAGCATGGAGTTAATCTGAAGGATTTGTCGCCTGATCTGGCCCAAATGGTTAAGCGTAAGGATGAGGTTGTTGCTCATACTACCGGCGGGATTTCATTTCTAATGAAGAAAAATAAGATCAGCACCTATCAGGGTATCGGATCCATGGTTGATAAGAATACCGTAAAGGTTACTAAAGCTGATGGAACAGCGGAGACTCTGACCGGTAAAAATATTATTCTCGCTACCGGATCAAAGCCAACAGCCTTGCCATTCCTTAAAACTGATGGTAAACGTATCATTACTTCTACTGAAGCCCTGAATTTAAAGGAAATACCTAAGCATTTGATTCTTATTGGCGGTGGTGTTATCGGCCTTGAACTGGGTTCTGTTTATGCACGATTGGGATCAAAAGTTACTGTGGTAGAATTCATGGATTCTATCATTGGGACAATGGATAAGAGTCTGGGTAAAGAACTTCAAAAAGTTCTTGCTAAACAGGGGATGGAATTTTTATTAAGCCATAAAGTTACCGGAGCAACAGTTAAGGGATCGAAAGTGACAGTGACTGCGGATAATGCCAAAGGCGAAAAAATAAGTCTTGAAGGTGATTATTGCCTTGTTGCGGTTGGCCGTACTGCTTATACTGAAAACCTGGGACTAGAAAATATAGGAATTACCCTGGAAGAGCGTGGTAAGAAGATTCCGGTTAACGCGCATCTTGAAACTTCAGTTCCGGGAATTTATGCTATTGGAGATGTGGTGAAAGGAGCAATGCTTGCTCATAAGGCAGAAGATGAGGGAACTTTCGTAGCCGAGGTAATTGCTGGTCAGAAACCTCATATCAACTATAATCTAATTCCAGGAGTAGTTTATACCTGGCCGGAAGTGGCAAGTGTTGGACAAACAGAGGAACAGCTTAAAGAAAGTGGGATCAAATATAAGGTGGGATCTTTCCCGTTTAAAGCAAGCGGACGAGCTCGCGCTAGCAATGATTCTGATGGGTTTATTAAAGTGTTGGCAGATACTGCAACAGATGAGATTCTTGGTGTTCACATGATCGGCCCCAGAGCAGCTGATATGATCGCTGAAGCAGTTGTTGCGATGGAGTTCAGAGCTTCTGCAGAAGATATTGCCAGGATCTCACACGCACATCCAACCTACACTGAAGCATTCAGAGAGGCAAGTATGGCCGCTTCTGAGAACAGGGCGATACATATTTAAGCTGAAAGCCGAAAGGTCAAAGCTGAAAGCAAAAAGGATAAAGCTGAATTCTGTTTCAATAGTTGAATTTTTTTGATAATTGATTTATTCCCTGACAACTCAGGCTAAAAGCTAAAAGGATAAAGCACGACCGATAACAGATAACAGATAACAGACAACTGATAACAGATAACCGATAACAGACAACTGAAAATAGGCCATGCAAATAATCCTTCCCATTGCAATACTCCTTGGAACTCTTGCAGGTATGGAAGCATTTTCATGGTTTATGCATAAGTATTTGTTTCATGGTCCTCTTTGGTTTATTCACCGAAGCCACCATCAGCATAGGTCCGGATGGTTTGAGTTCAATGATATTTTCAGCTTGCTTTTTGCCGCAATCTCTTTGTATCTTATATGGATGGGAAGGACAGATCTGGATGTTAAATTCTGGATCGGTGTTGGTATAACAGTTTATGGAATAATTTATTTTATATTCCATGACTGGTTTATACACAACAGGTTGAAGAGTTTTAAAACCAGTAACAGCTATTTGCTGGGTATCCGGAGGGCACATAAGATCCATCATAAATCTACAGAAAGGGATCATTCTGAAGAATTCGGATTGCTTCTGGCATCCAAAAAATACTTTAACCAATCTCCCAAATCTTCTCATTGATTTATATGCAGGTACTTGAAAATTTTCCACTTAAAGCACTGAATACTTTCGGGGTAGAAGCGAATGCAGCCTGGTTTGTCGACATTGAAGATGAAAATGATCTCAAATTATTATTTTCTGATGAGCAGTGGAAGAATTGCCCGAGATTGGTGTTGGGAGGGGGCAGTAATATGCTTTTTACCGGTAATTTCAAAGGTTTAGTCGTGCATATTAAAATTCAGGGATTAAAAGCTGAAGTTCAGAGTGATGGTATTTTTGTCACAGCCGGAGCAGGTGTTGTATGGAACGATCTGGTGAATTACTGTGTAAATAACGAATTTGCGGGAATTGAAAACCTGAGCCTGATACCCGGTTCAGTTGGGGCATCGCCCATTCAGAATATTGGCGCTTATGGTGTTGAGCTTCAGGATATTTTTCATTCCTGCAGAGCATTTGAAATTTCAACGGGTAATATCAAAGTGTTCAGTAAGCAGGATTGTGGTTTCAGCTACCGCGATAGCGTGTTTAAATCAGCCTTAAAAGGATTGTTTATCATCACGGAAGTTACCTTTAAGCTTTCCGGAATATTTAAGCCTAATGTTAGGTATGGAGCAATTATTGAAGAATTACATGACCGCGGTATTGCTAAACCAAGTATAAAGGACGTATCCCAGGTGATATCCCATATCCGTGTAAGTAAGCTACCAGATCCAGCTACTATTGGTAATGCGGGAAGTTTTTTCAAGAATCCGGTAATACCGGTTGAGAAATTCAGACAGTTACAGTCCCATTTTTCGGACATCGTTCATTTCCCTGCAGGTGAGGGATTTGTAAAGATCTCAGCAGGCTGGCTTATTGAGCATTGTGGCTGGAAAGGGAAAGTTGTGGGTAATACAGGTACCTGGAAAAATCAGGCTTTAGTACTTGTTAACCATGGGAAAGCCACTGGAAATGAGATTTTCAGCTTTTCTGCCACCATTATAGAAAGTGTCAGTTCAAGGTTCGGAATTCGGCTTGAGCGGGAAGTTAATGTCATATAGTGTGCAATTAGTATACAATCCTAACAGAACCCTTTACAGAATTTAGCTTAGGTTCAAATCAGGCACAGCATTTGTTTTATTTAGTATGTCTTCTAATTGAAAACCGATTTTCGCGGTGTTTCAGAGTACTAACATCTAAGCTAAACAACATGACTACCATTGAATTTAACACCATGGTCACACGTCAGGCCGAATCATTAAAACTTTATGCTCTCCGATTTACTCATGATAGTGAGGATGCAAATGATCTGGTTCAGGATACGATATTGAAGGCTTTATCGTATTGCAATAAGTTTAAGGAAGGTACAAACCTGAAAGGCTGGTTATATACCATCATGAAAAACACCTTTATTAATAAATATCGGCGTTATGTTAAGATAGGAACTATGGTGATCCAGTCAGATGATATTCCTTATTCAAATCTAATGTATAGTGCCAGTAAAAATCTTGGGGAATCAAAATTTATCATGGAAGATATCAGAACTGCACTTGAAAAACTTTCTGATGAATATTATGTTCCCTTTTCCATGTATTTTGACGGGCATAAATATCATGAGATCGCTGAGCATTTAACAATTCCGATTGGAACTGTTAAAACACGAATCCATGTGGCAAGAAAACTTCTGAAAAAATCATTGGATGATTATAATCCTCAAGTTAATAAGCTGGTATATCTGAATTAGTGCCTGAATTGTTCAACTAAAGAACCATGTTTTTCTCAGTGCTATTGATTTTCTCTTATTTTTTGTTCAAAGGCCTGGGAGGTTTTTCCTCCCGGCCTGCTTCTGCCATGGTAGTATTTGATTTACACATAAAAGAATTAGCTTTTATAGCCAATGCGAAGCTTTTTTAACCGCTTAATGGGTGCTAATGGATAAGAATACTTAATTTTATGCATGAAATTTGCCTATCTGCTGATCAATTTTTTAACTATATTTTTTCCGATCATTCTTTCATTTGATAAGCGGGTACAATTTTTTAAAAGCTGGAAGTTTATTTTCCCGGGACTTTTCATAACCGGACTCCTGTTTCTTTTATGGGATTATATATTCACGGTTTACGGGGTATGGTCTTTTAATCCTGAATATATTATTGGGTTTTATATCCTCAATCTTCCTTTGGAGGAGATACTTTTTTTCGTTACGGTTCCCTTCGCCTGTATTTTTGTATACGAATGCCTTAATTTCTATGTCAGGAAAGACCTTTTACAGCGCTTCTCAGCTTATATTAGTTATGTACTAATCGGATTGTCAGTCCTGATGCTTTTCCTGTTTTATGACAGGGTATATACACTGATCACATTCGGTTTGCTGGCAGCAGTGTTAATAGTTGCTGAATTTGTTATAAAAAGCAGCATACTAAGCCGATTTTATTTAGCCTATCTGGTTTCCCTGTTACCTTTCTATATTGTCAATGGAATACTCACCTCCATTCCTATTGTAATGTATAACGATGCTGAGAATATGGCATTCAGAGTGGGAACCATTCCTTTGGAAGATCATTTCTACTCGATGTCTATGTTATTGATCAATATTCTTCTGTTTGAATATTTCAGAAAAAAGGGAAAGTTAACTGCATGATCACCTTACCTGAATATAGCAGGTCATACCTTGCTCTTCGAAACGGACAGGATAAACCTGAAATATGGGTAGCCTTAAATGGTATTATCTATGATGTCAGCGAAAGTCGCTTATGGAAAAATGGCAAGCATTATGAACACTGGGCAGGGCAGGACCTGACAGACGAACTTAAGGATGCACCACATACGGAGACGGTGTTTTCGAAGTTTAAGGTGGTTGGGAAGTTGGTTTGAGGGAATTGGTTATCTGTTGTCAGTTGTCTGTTGTCTGAGGTATGAGGACTGAGGTATGAGGTCTGAGAGTGGTTTGATGAATAGGGGTTGAGAATTTTTACCCACAAAAAAAGGTACTTCAATTAAATGAAGTACCCTTGATATTGAAGATCTATTACATTCTATTTTTCGATCACAAAGCTGCTCAGTTTTACAAACTGTTGAACTCTTGCCTGAATTTCTTCTTCGCTTAGATTTTTGATGCGTTCTGTTCCGAATTTCTCGACACAGAAAGAGGCTAATGCAGACCCAAAAATGATAGCATTTTTCATGTTATTGAAATTGATCGTGTCAACCTGAGCCAGGTATCCGATAAATCCGCCAGCAAAAGTATCTCCTGCTCCGGTTGGGTCGAATACATCAGCAAGGGGTAATGCAGGAGCAGAGAATATAAGGTCTTCATTAAATAATAAGGCGCCGTGCTCGCCTTTTTTAATGATCAGATACTTAGGTCCCATAGCCATGATCTTATTCGCAGCTTTGACCAATGAGTACTCACCGGACAATTGCCTTGCTTCAGCATCATTTATGGTTAAAACATCTACGTTTTTAATTACAGCAAGAAGATCATCAAGTGCAATATCCATCCAGAAGTTCATGGTATCCAAAACGATCAGCTTCGGGCGGTTCTTCATGCGATTGATCACAGTTTGCTGAACCTGTGGGGTTAAATTACCAAGCATCAGGAATTCACAATCCTGATAGTTCTCAGGAATGATCGGGTCAAAATCACCAAGAACATTCAATTCTGTGACCAATGTATCACGACTGTTCATGTCATTATGGTATTTTCCTGACCAAAAAAATGATTTTTCTCCCTTTTTTATCTGCAAACCTTCTGTATCTATACCATGATCGTTGAAGTTTTGGATGTCTTCCTGATGAAAATCTTCACCAACCACTCCAACAATTTTAACTTTCTTATAAAAGTAGGATGCTGCTAAACTTGCGTATGTGGCCGCTCCGCCCACTATTTTGTCGGTTTTACCGAAAGGAGTTTCAATTGCATCGAAGGCAACAGACCCAATAATTACTAAACTCATATTTATTTAAAAAAAATTTCACACAAATATTGCATAAATAATTTAAAATCCCGAATATTGCACTCCCGAAAGGGACGAAACCACCAGATGGTTTCATAACCAGAAATTCCTAAGTAGCTCAGCTGGTTAGAGCATCTGACTGTTAATCAGAGGGTCCCTGGTTCGAGTCCAGGCTTGGGAGCAAGCAGAAAACCTCTTTAGTTAATTCTAAAGAGGTTTTTGTCGTTTATGGACTGTTCACCCAGTAAGAAGAAAGCGAAGCTTTAAGCTTAATTCGGATCAGGTTCAAAATTTGTGGAAATCTGATATGAGTATTTCAAAGTGTAGTCACAGGAAATGTAGGTATAGGTAGCAGAAACTTTACCAGTTTGGATTTTGACCACGTAATTCCATCCATGTAAATAGGCCTGGTTGCCCCTGATGACTATATTACTCATTCAATTCAGTTTGATTAAATAGCTGATAATTTTGATAGATAGTTGGATTCTGAAAATCATGTTATTAAAGCAATGGTTAGATTTTAAATGTCAAATCCTTCTTTAAAATCTATTTGACGAGTCTATAATATTCCCTGTATATATCAATTTTATCTATAGTTATATAGATTTTATTGAAGTCCTTTGACCAGATATTATCTTAAATTTGTGTTAGAAAGAATACTTATAATAATAATATGGAAAATACACATCATAGCACATCATCTGATGCAGGGAAATGCCCATTCCTGGCAGCATCTCACAGGCATACGGCAGCCGGAACTCTCTCCAATGCAGATTGGTGGCCAAATCAGCTAAACCTGAAAATGCTGCATCAGAATTCGCCTTTGATAAACCCTTACGGTAAGGATTTTAATTATGCAGAAGAGTTTAAGAGCATTGATCTTGATGCTTTAAAGAAAGATATTTTTGCATTGATGACCGATTCTCAGGATTGGTGGCCAGCAGATTATGGGCATTATGGACCTTTCTTTATTCGTATGGCATGGCATAGTGCGGGTACTTACCGCGTGGGTGACGGTCGTGGTGGTGCTTCTTCCGGAACTCAGCGTTTTGCACCCCTGAATAGCTGGCCTGATAACGGAAACCTGGATAAGGCACGCCGTTTACTTTGGCCGATCAAGCAAAAATACGGACGCAAAATCTCATGGGCAGATCTGATGATCCTTACAGGTAACTGTGCCCTCGAATCGATGGGTTTTGAGACCTTTGGTTTTGCAGGTGGTCGCGAAGATGTTTATGAGCCGGAATTAGATATTTATTGGGGTCCTGAGTCTACCTGGTTAGGCGATGAGCGCTACAAAGGTGATCGTCAACTGGATAATCCACTTGGAGCTGTGCAGATGGGTCTGATCTATGTGAATCCGGAAGGACCTAACGGAAATCCTGATGCATCGGGTTCAGCAAGAGATATTCGCGAAACATTTGCCCGGATGGCAATGAATGATGAAGAAACTGTAGCTTTAGTTGCTGGCGGACATACATTCGGTAAAACTCACGGGGCAGGTGATGCTGCGCTTCTTGGTCCTGAACCTGAAGGTGCAGGCATTGAAGAACAAGGATTAGGCTGGATCAGTAAATTCGGTACAGGAAAAGGTGTTGATGCCATTACCAGTGGTTTAGAGGGTGCCTGGACTCCAACTCCAACTACTTGGGATAACAGTTACTTTGATATGTTATTTGGCTTTGAGTGGGAGCTGACAAAAAGTCCTGCCGGTGCAAATCAATGGGCTCCAAAGGATGGTGCAGCTGCAGATTTAGTTCCTGATGCTCATGATCCATCAAAAAGACATGCTCCTTTTATGTCTACTGCGGATATGGCCATGAGAGTTGATCCGATCTATGAAAAAATTTCAAGACGTTTCCACGAAAACCCTGCTGAGTTTGCAGATGTTTTCGCGAAAGCATGGTTCAAATTAACACATCGTGATATGGGACCAGTTTCCCGTTACCTTGGTAAAGAGGTTCCTGCGGAAACTCTTATCTGGCAAGATCCACTACCCGCAGTTGATCATATACTAATTGACGATCAGGACATTGCAGCCCTAAAAGCTAAAATCCTTAATTCAGGATTGTCTATCTCTCAGTTGGTTTCAACCGCATGGGCTTCTGCTTCTACTTTCCGCGGTTCTGATAAGCGCGGTGGCGCAAATGGTGCACGTATCAGACTTGCTCCGCAGAAAGACTGGCAGATTAACCAGCCAGCAAAGCTTGCTATAGTTTTAGAAACTCTTGAAGGTATTCAGGCAGAATTTAATAGCCAGCAATCTGGAGGTAAGAAAGTTTCTTTAGCAGATCTGATTGTTTTAGGTGGAACTGCAGGTGTTGAAGCTGCTGCGAAAAAAGCTGATCAGAATCTGACAGTTCAATTCACTCCGGGTCGTACGGATGCTACGCAGGAGCAAACCGATGTAGATTCATTCGCATTCTTGGAACCTAAGGTTGACGGATTCCGCAATCATGTAAATCAGCCGGTAATTGATCGCTATGCAGAAGAAATGCTGTTAGACAGAGCTCAGTTGCTTACTCTGACAGCACCCGAGATGACTGTTTTAGTTGCCGGACTGCGTGTTCTTAATGCAAATACATACAGTAGCCAGCATGGTGTTTTCACTAAGAATCCTGAAACGCTTAGTAATGATTTCTTTGTCAACTTACTTGACATGAGCACTAAATGGGAGACCTCATCTGATTCAAGGGATACATTTACAGGCCGCGATCGTGTGACAGGAGATATCAAGTGGACTGGAACTCGTTTCGACCTTATTTTCGGTTCGAATTCTGAGTTACGTGCCCTTGCAGAAGTTTATGCATCTGCCGATTATAAGGAGCGGTTCGCTCAGGACTTTGCAGCAGCATGGACAAAAGTGATGAACCTTGATCGTTTCGATCTGGCATAATTGATAAGCTTTTTGGCAGGCAGAAGAGTCTTCCAGATAAAGCTAAATATTTTAGAGAGGTGGTCTTTATCAGGCCACCTCTTTTATTTAATAGTACTCATAATAACAAAAACAATCTATAATGGATAAATCAATCCTATTTACAGCATATACTATGTCTGGCCTGGAACTTAAAAACAGAATGGTTATGGCGCCTTTGACCAGAAGCCGCTCAGACAATCAGGGTAATTTACCGACAAGCTTAACTGCTGAATATTATGAACAGCGTGCCACAGCCGGGCTGATCATTTCTGAAGGTACTCCTGTGAGTACAAAGGCCGTAGGTTATATCAATGTGCCGGGTATTTATTCTGATGCCCAGGTAGAAGGCTGGAAACTGGTTACAGAAGCTGTTCATGTAAAGGGAGGTAAGATCTTCGCTCAATTATGGCATGTTGGCCGATTGTCGCACCCTGATTTTCACAATGGAGAATTACCGCATGCGCCTTCGGCAATTAACCCGAATGAAAAGTCATATACCGTCAATGGATTTGTAGACACAGTCACTCCAAAGGAAATGACAGTGGAAGATATTCAGCAAACTATTCTGGATTTTAAAAATGGAGCCTCCAATGCTTTAAAAGCAGGGTTTGACGGGGTTGAAATACATGCTGCAAATGGCTATTTATTTCATCAGTTTTTTAATGGAACCTCCAATCACCGGACAGATAATTATGGTGGCAGTATTGAAAACAGAAGCCGTATTTTGTTTGAAACGCTTGATCAAATGAAGGAAGTTATTGATATGAATAGGGTAGGCGTTCGTTTTAATCCTTCCATGCATGGCATTATGGGGATGACCATGGATGAACTTACTATTCCAACCTTCGATTATATAATTGATCGCCTGAATGGATATGGACTTGCCTATATACATTTAACTGAGCCTTTTGCTCCGGTTGATCATATAACCTTTGCCGTAACGGAAGTTGCCAAACATTTCAGGCCATTATATCAAGGCACACTTATAATCAATAAAGGATTTACGAAGGAAACTGCTATCAAAGTGCTAGAGGATGGTGATGCGGATCTGGTTGCTTTTGGTGTTCCATTTATTGCGAATCCGGACCTGGTGAAACGTTTTGAAACGGATGCTCCATTGAATCAGGCTGATCAGTCAACATTTTATACGCCAGGTGCCAGGGGGTATACGGATTATCCTGCATTATCATAAGTTTTCTGTTGTCAGTTGTCTGGCTTTGAATTATTCTATTGGATTCACGCTTTTTCAGGGAGCAAAGAACAAGGAGCAAAGAGTAAGGATGAATGTACGTCCCTGATATAGGTTGACCATAAAAGTCAAGTTATATGAAAGCAAATTTACAGCAAATCAAGAAAACCCGTTGTTATTCTGAAGGATTC